>NZ_JOCF01000104.1 GCF_000720635.1 Streptomyces sp. NRRL WC-3742
CCTCGGCACCGCCGATGCACGCACCCATGGGGGCACCTCCCGGCCGAAGGCTGGGGGAGCCGCCCACTGATCCGACGTGATCCGAAAGACACGACCTAGCCGCGACCAGCCGGGATCAGCCGGTGGCCGGGCGGATGACGTCGGTGTAGTCGCCGAGGGAGATGGACGCGAAGTTGTGCAGGCTCTCGGTGCCCTCGGCGAAGTAGCCGTTGTGGCCGGCCGCGTGGGCGGAGGAGACCTGCTCGGCGCCGAAGCCCGCGGAGGTCGGGTCGGCGCCGTGGCCGAGCCCGCCGACCTCCAGGAACGGGACGTTGCCGATCCAGTCGCTGGGGTTGCGGGTGGCCCAGACGTGCACACCGGCGCCGAGTTCGGCGGTGCTCTGCACGCCCATGCCGGGGCTGCCGAAGACCATCAGGTCGGTGATGCCGGAGGTGTCGGACGGCGAGGCGGCGGCGCGGGGGATCCTGGGGGCGGCGTTGCCGCAGACCACCGAGCCGTACGAGTGGCACAGCAGCGCCGGGGGCGCGTCCGGGCGGGTGGTCTCCTTCAGGCCCGCGAGCAGGCGCTGCAGCCGGGGCGCGGCGACGTCGGCCAGCCGGGAGGTGGCGGCGTCGGGGCCCAGGCCCGAGGGGGTGACGTAGCCGGTCCAGGCGATCACGGCGGTCCGGGTGGCCGGGGCCTGGCGGCGCTCCTCGGCGTACAGGGCGCGGGCCATGCCGGCGGGGGAGCGCAGCGGGTCGGCGGCCTGGTCGAAGTGGCCGAGGTCGGCGTCGGAGCCGGGGACGAGTACGGAGATCCGCTCGGCGTCGGAGAGGTCGCCCCACACCTCGGTGACCAGGCCGCGGCCGCGCGGGTCGAAGGCGAGGACCTGGCGGTCGGGGGCGAGCAGGTGCTCGACGTCGTTGGCGCGGGAGACGAGCAGGGCGCGGGTGTCGGCGTCCAGCTTCGGGTCGGCGGCGCGGGCGCGGGCGTGGTCGCGTTCGGCGGCCAGGGCGATCCGGTTGGCCTGGTAGCGCAGGCCCAGCGGGGCGCCGTCGAAGTTGCCGACGA
Source organism: Streptomyces sp. NRRL WC-3742 (assembly GCF_000720635.1). Taxonomy (GTDB): domain Bacteria; phylum Actinomycetota; class Actinomycetes; order Streptomycetales; family Streptomycetaceae; genus Kitasatospora. The sequence goes on from NZ_JOCF01000104.1 coordinate 1,051, forward strand.
CCAGCGGGTAGTCCTTGACCAGGCGGTCGAGCTCGGTGGGAGCGAGCGAGGCGAAGAACGCGGCGGCGGCGGCCGGGGTGGTGGTCGCGGGGTCGGGCAGCTCGCGGCCGAAGCTGTGGTCCTGGACCCAGGCGGCGCTGCCGGCCGGAGGGGTGCTGATCGCCAGCTGCTCGGTGGAGGCCGCGGCCTGGGCGGCGGCGGCGCCGGCGTCGGCGAGGACGGCGGCCCCGGCGAAGGCCCCTACCAGTACCCGCTTCCAGCGTCGACGGTTGCGCACCGCACCAACTCCCTTGGGGCCCGTCACCGTTTCACGGGCGGTGCCCGGAGGGTGCGTGTTTCCGACTTGCAGACTGCCGTGCAGAGTGCCTGCACGCTTCCTGGGCAAGCGTAGAGGTCACGAGAGGGTGACGGACAGGCTCAAACTGTGGGAAGGCTCACATGAACCGGGGGTGTCCTGCCGGCGTCCGGGTCCGCCTGCCGAGGTGACCGGCGCGAACGTGGAGACCGGTGCTCCGGCTGCGGGACGTTCGTTGCGCGCGACCCGTCGCACGCCCCCGGGCGCGCCGTGCGCACCGGGGGCGTGGGCTGACGGACCTTCGCTCAGCCGAGCGAGGCCCAGTTGTCGCAGGTGCGGTCCCCGTCGACCAGCCGGTCGGGGTGGCCGCTGCCGGCGGCGATCGAGATCCGGCGGTAGCTCTGGCCGCAGAACACCCAGTACTCGCAGGTCCCGCCGGGCGGCTGGCGGTCCGGGACGGGCAGGAAGCAGTCCACCCGGCTGAGGCCGCTCAGCGAGCTCCACTGGGAGAGCTCACGGTCGGTGCGCTCGCGCACGTCGGCGTGCCCGGGGCCGCCGGCGATCGAGACCAGCCGGTACTGCTGGCGGCCGCCGGTGGTGTGGAACACCCAGTACCAGCTCTTGTTCCTGCCGGTCGGGTCCTGCTGGTCCGCCACCGGCAGCCAGCAGTCGACCTGGCCGACGCCGCTGAGCGAACCCCAGTACGTGAGGTCGCGGTCGGAGCGCTCCAGCGCCGTGGTGTAGCGGCCGCCGTTGCAGGTGATCGAGACCAGCCGGTACTGCTGGCGGCCGACGGTGCTGTGGAACACCCAGTACCAGCTCTTGCCCGCAGGGTCCTGCTGGTCGGGGACGGGCAGGACGCAGTCCACCCGGCCGACGCCCTGGAGGCAGGTCCAGGTGGTCAGCCAGGTGTCGTCCTCGACCTTGCGGTCGGTGTGGGCGGTGCCGTCCGCGACGGAGATCACCCGGCAGAGGTCGCCGTGGAAGGCCCAGTACCGGGACTGGCCGCCCTTGCGGTACTGGTCGGGGACGGAGACGAACTCGTCGCAGGGGTACGCCTTGACGGGCTGCGGCTTGGGCGGGGTGGTGGTGCCGCTGCCGGTCTGGCCACCTGTCTGGCTGCCGGTCTGCCCGCCCGTCTGTCCGCCGGTCTGGCCGCCGACCGGGGTGAGCCGGCCCTCGCAGAGCCCGCGCAGGATGCTCAGGGACGGCATGAAGGCGTACACCGAGCCGGTGGTCTGCACGAACTGCTGGAAGCTCACCGGGGTGTGGTTGATCAGCCCGTCCGGCCCGAGGTGCTCGAAGTCGACGTCCGGCGCCTCCTGGGTGACCGGGTCCTTCCCGGGCAGGGGCCTCGGGCTCGCGTGCCCGGCGGGGGTGTCGGTGCCGCTGTCGCGGTTCGGCGGGAAGTTCGGCTGGTCCATCCAGTCGGCCTGGATGAACTCGAACTGCCGCTGGAGGTCGGCCTGGTAGCAGATGAACAGCAGGCCGCGCGGGTCGTCCGGCCCGCCGGGGCCCTCGGAGGCCGGGTCGAACGGGGCGCCGTACGGGGTGCCCCGGCGCATGATCCGCCGGCCGTCGAGGGTCTTGGCGGGGATCGGGGGCTTGTCCGGGGCCTCCTGGAGCCCGTCCCGGGGGCTGGTCTTGCGCAGGTGCGACCAGAGCGGGGTGACCAGGCCCTCCAGGTCGTCGCGGAAGTCGAAGTCGTTGTCCTTGGCGGCGTCCGGGCTGTTGGGGACGTCCCGGTCCTGGTGCTTGCAGACGGGGGCTCCGGAGCGCCAGCGGCCGACCATCCGGGCGGCCAGCCACTCGGTGGTGGCGGTGTCCGGGACGGCCTTGGCGAGCTTCAGCTCCCTGAGCTTGACGGCGACCTGCGACCACCAGCCGGGCACGTCCTGGGCCAGACGGCGGACCACCTGGAAGGAGCCGTTGCGCGCCCACTCCGGGTACTGGGACAGCGGCCCGCTGAACTGGTCGTTCTCCAGGCCGCAGACGAACTCCCCGGCCGGGATCAGCCGGGTGCCCGGGTGGCCGTCCTGCTCCTCGGGGTTGCTCGGGTTCGGCCGGTCGAAGCCCCGGATGCCGGGCTCGCTGATGCCGTCCTTGAAGCCGAAGTGCTCCTTGCCGCGCCGACTGCCCAGCAGCGTCTGGGCGTTCTGCTGGTAGACGATCAGGACGCGGCACTCGGCGGCGGCGATGCGCTGCGCCTCCACGGCCGAGGAGAGGTCGCGCTCGGTGTCCGCCGAGATCTTCAGCACGGCGTGCACCGGCTGGTTCCTCCCGTTGCCGAACAGCCAGTTCTCCGGGGAGTTGTCGCCGGTGTCGCCGAGGGCGCCGGCCCGCTGGGCGGAGCCGTCCTTGAACGCCTCCAGGCCGCCGCCGACCGGCGGGGGCGTGGGGAACGGGTCGGTGCCGGCGAGCATGCGCAGGCCCTCGTAGGTGAAGCTGACGCCCAGCCAGGTGGCCGTCAGGGACTTGGGGTCGTCGCCTCCCGCCGCGTGCTTGGCCTCGCTGAACGCCGCGTTGAACTCGGCGACCTGCCGGGTGGTGGAGATCTGCGGGGTGATCCGGCGCAGCCAGTCGCGGGCGCGGGCGGCGTCCTCGAACTTGAGGAACAGGACGCTGACGTTGTCCTTCTTGAAGCCGGCCAGGATGTCGCCCTGGATCTCCTCGCTCTCGCGAAGGCTCAACTCCGTGGTCATGGTGGTTCCTTTCGTACGGGGGTGTCAGGCCGTGGGGTTGAGCTGGATCCACTGGGCGACGCTCGGCACGCCGTCGCTGCTGAGGAGGAAGAGCATGTACCAGCCGGGAGGGGCGGCCTTGGCGTCCGGCGGGGCCTGGAACTCCAGCCGGTTGCCGGCCCGGCCGGTCAGCCGCAGCTCCAGGTGGCGCTGGCTGGTGTTGACCGAGTGGGTGGAGGTGGTCGGCGCCAGCAGGACGGCCCGGGCGGCGAGGCCGGGGGTGGTGCTGGTGACGGTGAACTTCTTGTCGTAACCGACCGGCGCGGTGGGGGCGTTGGCGAGCGCGGGCCGGTCGCCCTGGTGCAGGTAGGCGGGCTCGTAGATCTCGATGGTGCCGTTCATGGTGGTCGGGCCCGTGGTGCCGGGGATGCCGCCGACCGTGCCGTTGACGTCCGGGTTGTTGGCGAGCTGCTGGAGCTCGTCGCCGGTGACCATGATCCGGCCGTCCGGCAGCACCACGGCGTTGGAGTGGTAGCCGCGCGGCAGCCGCTGGACGGGGCCGAGCTGCCAGTTGCCCTGGTCGTCGCGCAGTTCGATCTGCCGGTACTTGAGGTCCGCGTTGGGGTTGTACGGGCCGTTGCCGTAGTCGCGGATGTCGTAGGCGCCGTTGACGGTCATCAGCCGGCCGTTGGGCAGCAGCAGGGTGTCGTCCTGGGTGCGGCCGAAGGCGCGGGACTTCTCGGCCGTCCAACTGCCGTTGGAGAAGCGCAGGGTGCTCGGGTTGTCGCGGTCGCCGCCGAGGATCAGGGCGGAGTCCGGGCCGTTGGCGCCGCCGGGCAGCATCACGGCGGAGCCGTAGTTGCGCTTGCGGCCGTCCGGGCGGGCGGTGAGGTCGGTGCGGGTCTCGGCGGCCGGGTCGAACCTCCACTGCTCGCCCGCGGCGCGGCCGAAGCCGTAGACGTTGCCGTCGTTGAGCGAGAACAGGTGCGGGTAGTCGAAGGAGAAGGGGGCGTCCACCGCGAAGCGGTCCACCGGGGTGTTCTTCGGGACGTCCTTCTTGGTGAGCGGCACGGGGAAGGACTTGGCGGGGAAGCGCTCGACCACCGGGGTCGGGGTGCCGTAACCCAGTTCGGACTGGCCGGACATGATCAGCTGCCGCCCGTCCGCGCCCGTCACCACCGAGGGGTACCAGCGGCCGACGGCCATGTCGGGGTTGCGGGTCCACGTCTCCGTCCAGGGGTCGAAGACCAGCGAGAGCTTCGCGCCGGTGCCGCCGTTGCCGCCCAGGTTGCCGCCGAAGACGCCGAGCATGCCGTTGGGCAGGAAGGAGTGGCCCGAGCAGAAGAACGGCACCGGGCGCTGCTCGCCCAGGCCGTCCGGCATGTCCGAGACCGGCGGGGTGACCTGCTTGAAGGCGTCCGGGCCGTTGCCCTTGGACGGGTCCCAGAGGAAGGCCCGGCCGGCGTTCTCCCTGCCGATGGTCTGGGTGGGGGCGGGCTCCTTCTCCGGGTTGGTCTCGATCCGTTCGAAGGAGAACAGCAGCACCTTGCCGGTGGGCAGCAGGGCGATGTGGTCGCCGAAGTCCGGGGAGGGGAAGTACTCCTTGAACGCGCCGAACGTCCCCGGCGCGAAGCCCTTGTTGAGGCTCGCCTGGGAGTCGGTGAGCGCCTTGAGCCGGTTGGTGCGGGTGGTCTGCGGGTAGTCGCCGATGCCGCGGACGGCCGCGCGCATCCGGGCGTGCTCCTCCGCGTGCTCCTGACCGAGGGCGGCCACCTCGTCCTGGCGCATCTCGGCCGCGATCCGCTGGGAGTCGACGTGCGGGGTGAGGCCGCCCTGGGCGGGGTCGGCGGGCCCCTCGTGGGCGGCGGCCGGGGCGACGGCGGCGAGCAGGACGCCGGTGGTGACGGCGCAGACCACGGCGGTGGCCGGCCACCGGCGGGGTGGGGACGGGGACATGGGTCTCCTCGGAGGAGGGATGGGTTCGGGGCGGCGAATGCGGACGGACGGGCCGTGGGCGGGCGCGGTCCAGCGGGGGTCGCCGACCGTCACAGGCCATCACGCCCCGTGGTGGTTCGCATGCGGGCCGACTCCATCGGCGTGGGCCGCGTCATTCGGGCGCCCCAATCTCCGAGGGGGCGCGGCCATGACGGCCGCGCCCCCTCGGTGCCTCGAGATCCGGTGCCGGTCAGACCACCCCGAGCGCGTACGCGGCGAACAGCGCCGCCGCCGCGCCGGCCAGGGCCTTCCCGCCCCGGGACAAGGCCGTCCACGGCCCGTCGAAGCGCCGGGTGAACCAGCCGATCGCCACCAGCGCGGCCGCGAGCAGCGGCAGCAGCGCCAGCCGTCCGGCCACCCAGCCCAGCGAGTCCGGCGCGGTGGTCAGCCCCGGGACGGCGCCCAGGCCCGCGGCGCCGGGAACCGCCACGGCGAGCATCGCGCTCTGGTGCCAGCAGAAGATCGTCATCGCCGACAGGTTGACCGCCACCACCGGCAGCCACAGCAGCGGACGGGCCGCCAGCAGCCGGCTCAGCCGCTCGCGCAGCAGCACCGCCGCGCCGCACTGCACCGAGGCCAGGGCCAGCACCAGCAGGGACGGCGGGTGCGAGTTGGTCCGCTCCGCCCCGGGCACGCCCACCATGCTCGCCGGGTAGTGGAACACCGTCAGCAGCACCGCGAACAGGACACCGCCGCCGAGCAGCAGCAGCCGGGCGCCCCGGCGGCCGAGCCTCCCCTGCGCCCACAGCACGCCCAGCTGGTAGCCGAACAGCCAGCCCGGCAGCAGGTTCAGCAGCCCCACCCAGGCGGGCACCGCCTCGGCCCACGGCCCGTACCGCAGCAGGTCGACGACGGCGACGACGGCCATCAGCAGGGCCGCCGACCAGCCGCCCAGGCGCCGTCCGAGGGCCGTGCAGAGCGGGGTGATCGCGGTCAGCGCCAGGTAGACGCCGATGTACCAGAGCGGCTGCACCACCAGCGTCGCCCCGGTGTGCACGGTGTCGCCCGGCACGCCGAGCGCGGGCAGCAGCGGGACGAGCGCCGCCCACACGGCCGCCACCCCGAGCACCGGGCGCAGCAGCCGCAGGGCGCGGGCGCGCAGCCACCCGCCGTAGGAGATCCCCTTCTCACGGGCGCGCTCCAGGGAGCGGACGGAGGAGTGGCCGCCGACGAGGAAGAAGACGCCGAGGAGTTGGAGGCCCCAGCTGATCGGGGCGAAGAAGCCGAGGGAGGAGAGCGGGCTGGCGTTGTGGAGGGCGCCGTCGGGGGAGAGGGTGAGGCCGCCGAGCATCCAGTGGCCGATCGGGACGGCGAGCAGGGCGATCGCGCGCAGCCCGTCCAGGGCGCGGTCGCGGGTGGCGGGCGTGCGGGCGTCGACCTTGAGGGCGGCGCGGTGCAGGGCGGCGCGGCGCTGGGTGGCCGGATGCGGGGTGGCGAGTGCCATGGCGGGTGCTCCTGTCTGCGTGGCGGGATCAGCGGCCGAGCGCGAGGGCGGCGTAGGCGGCGAGGGAGGCGGTGCCGGGGGCGAAGTAGCCGGTGTGGCCGTGGGAGCCGGTGGCGGGCAGGGGGTGGGCGCCGAAGGCGGGGTCGGTGGGGTCGGCGCCGTGGCCGAGGCCGAGCAGCCGGACGTGCGGGACGTCGCCGATCCAGTCGGAGTCGTTGAGGGCGGTGGCGAACACCGGGACGCGCGGGTCGAGTTCGCCTGCGGAGTCGACGCCCATGCCGGGGGAGCCGAGCACCACCAGCCGGGAGGCTTCGGCCGGGCCCGGGCGGGCGAGGCCGCAGACCACCGAGCCGTAGCTGTGGCAGAGGACGGTGGCCGGGGCCTGCGGGTGGGTGCTCGCGGCGAGGCCCTCGAGGAGGGCCCTCAGGCGGCCCGCGCCGGCCTCGGCGAGGCGTTCGGTGGCGGCGTCCGGGCCGAGGCCGACGGGGGTGGTGTACCCGGCCCAGGCGATCACCGCGGTGCGGGAGCCGGTCGCCCCGGTGGCCTCGTACAGGGCGCGGGCCATGCCGGCCGGGGTGCCGTACGGGTCGCTCGCGCGGTCGTAGCTGAGCAGGTCGATGTCCGAGCCGGGGACGACCACGGCGGTGTGCGCGGCGTGGGCGAGGTCGCCGTACACCTCGGCGATCAGGCCGCGGCCGCGCGGGTCGAAGGCGAGGACCTGGCGGTGCCCGTCCAGCAGGGTGCGGTAGCGCTCGGCGCGGGTGCGGGCCGCCTGGTGGTCCTGCGGGGTGAGGGCGGGGTCGGCGGCGCGGGAGAGCTCCTCGGTGCGGGCGGCGGCGAGGGCCAGGGCGTTGGCCCGGTACCGGAGTTCGACCGGGGCGCCGTCCAGGTTGCCGGCCACCAGCGGGTGGCGGGCGATCAGCTCGTTCTGCTGCGCCGGGCTCAACTCGGCGAAGAACGCGGCGACTTCGGCCGCGGAGGCGGTGGCGGGGTCGGGCAGGCGCAGGCCCAGCGAGGTGTCGGCCGTCCAGGCGGCGCTGCCCGGGGGCGGGCCGGTGACGGCGGTCTGGGTGTCGGCCGCGGCCCACCCGCCCGCGCCGAGCATCACGGCCACCGCCAGTGCCCCGGCGGCGACGGCCCGTCGGACCCGATTCGTTCCCATGTCCCTGTTCCCCTCGTCGATTCGGTCGGCGACGAGGAGGAAGGTAGGAACGCGACGGCCCCGCGGACGTCACACCGCGGGGCCAACTCCGGGGTGATACCCGGGGATCAACGGGGCTACTGCCGGACCTACTGGCCGGGCGTCACGAGGCCCGACTCGTAGGCCAGGACGACGGCCTGGGCCCGGTCGCGCAGGTCGAGCTTGGCGAGGATGCGCCCGATGTGGGTCTTGACGGTCTGTTCGGCGAGCACCAGATTCGCCGCGATCTCCTGGTTGGACAGGCCCCGGGCTATCAGCCCCAGCACCTCGGTCTCGCGCGGGGTCAGGCCGTTGAGCCGCAGCTTGGGGTCACGGCGCCGGGCGGGCCGGGTACGGGCGAAGTCCTCGATGAGGCGGCGGGTGACGCTCGGCGCGAGCAGCGCCTCGCCGGCCGCGACGATGCGGACGGCGGCGATCAGGTCGGCGGGCGGGGCGTCCTTGAGGAGGAAGCCGCTGGCCCCGGCGCGCAGCGCCTCGTACACGTAGTCGTCCACGTCGAAGGTGGTCAGCATCAGCACCTTGGGCCGGTGGGCTCCCGGGACACTCGGGTCGAGCAGGTGCCGGGCGGCCTCCAGGCCGTCCATGACGGGCATGCGGACGTCCATCAGCACCACGTCCGGGTGGGTGCGGCCGACGACCTCCAGGGCCTCGGCGCCGTCGGCCGCGTCCCCCACCACGTCGATGTCGCTCTGGGCGTTGAGCAGGGCGGCGAACCCGGCCCGCACCATGGCCTGGTCGTCGACGATGATCACGCGGATGGTCATGCGGGCGTCTCCTGGACTGGATCGATCGGCAGAACGGCGGCCACCTTGAAGCCGCCGTCCGGCAGCGGGCCGGTGTCCAGACTGCCATCCGCCAGCCGGACCCGTTCACGCATGCCGACCAGCCCGTGCCCGGTGCCCTCGGCGGACGCCTCCAGGGACTCGGTGCGCTCCGGCGGGGGCGCGTTGACGACCGTCAGCCGCAGCTGCGGTCCGTCCGAGGCCAGCGACACCCAGGTGCGCGCCCCGGGCGCGTGGCGCACGACGTTGGCCAGCGCCTCCTGCACGATCCGGTACGCGGACAGGGCGAGGGCCTGCGGCACCCACTCCACCAGCCCGTCCTCGACGGCGAGTTCGACGGGCACCCCGGCCCTGGCCACCGTCTCGACCAGCTGGCCGAGCTGGGGCAGGCCCGGCTGCGGGGCCCGGCCGGTGGAGGACTCCTCGCTGCGCAGCACGCCGAGCAGCCGGCGCATCTCGGCCATCGAGGCGCGGGCGCCGTCCGCGATCGCGGTGAACTCCTCGGCGGCGGCGGCCGGTACGCCCTCGATCCGGTAGGGCGCGCTGGCGGCCTGCACGGCGATCACCGACATGTGGTGGGCGACGACGTCGTGCAACTCCCGGGCGATGCGGGTGCGTTCCTCCAGCAGAGTGCGCCGTTCGCGCTCGACCTCGCTGATGTGCTCCTGCTCGCTGAGCAGCCGCCGGGCCTCGGCGCGGTCGCGCACGGCCCAGCCGAGCAGCAGGGCGGCGCCGCTGAGGGCGATGAGCAGCACGGTGGTGCCGTCCGCGAGGCGGGGCAGGCCGAGGGCGGTGGTGACGACGGTGAGCAGCACGGTGGCGACCCAGACCGAGATCACGGTGGCCCGGCGCTCGCGCAGCCCGAGGGCGAGCAGCAGGACGACGTACGAGATGATCATCGGCGCCGTCCACGGCCAGCCGCCCATCAGCTGCGTGTGGCGGGCGGTGACGGCGGCGGTGGTGACCATGGCGGCCGCGCTGATCCACCAGGCGGCCAGCGGCCGGGTGATGGCGAGCAGCAGCGGGGTGCTCTGGGCAAGGGTCAGGGCGGCGCAGACGGGCATGGCCAGGCCGTAGAAGGCGTTCAGGAGCGCGATCCCGCTGGGGATCAGCGCGAACAGGAGGATCAGCGCGAGGACGTACGGGAACAGGCGGACCCAGCGGCGGCGGGAGCTGCCGAACAGCGGGGTGGGTTCGCCGTGCGGGGTGGTGAGGTGGTGGTGCAGGGCGCGCAGCTGCCGGGTGGCGAAGGCGCGGGTGTCGGGGGCGGTGGGTGTCTTCATCGCCGGCCAGCCTAGGAGGGCAGCTCGCGCGGGGCGTCGGACCGGAGCGCGAACTTTCGGGGGCTACCCGGGTACGGGGTGATACCCGGGTACGACATCCCCTACGGGTGCCAGTGGCCGGCCAGCGCCGGGCCGAGCTGGTCGAGGTGGCGCTCGATCACCCGGACCATGCCCTCGGGGCCGGGCGGCTGCTGCTCGGCCGTCCAGGACAGGTGGGCGGCGCGGACCAGGCCCCCGAAGACGGCGGCCAGGACGACCGGGCGCAGGTCCCGGGCCGGGTCGACGCCCTCGCGCTCGGCGAGCACCCGGACGACCGCTCGCTCCTGCTCGGTGACCCGGCGCAGGTGGGCGGCGAGCAGCGCGGGGGTGTCCTCGATGATCCGCAGGAGCTCCAGGGCGCTGCCGATGGAGCCGGGGCCGGTGGGTTCGGCGTCGCCGAGGTCGCGCCAGGCTTTGACGATCGAGGCGCGCAGGGCCTCCAGCGGCGTCTCCTCGGCGGGCCGGTGGCGCAGGCACTCCATGAAGTAGTCCTCGGCGTCGGCCATGACGGCGAGCGCGACCTCGTCCTTGTTGGCGAAGTAGCGGAAGAAGGTGCGCTGGGAGACGTCGACGGCGGAGGCGATCTCGTCGACGGTCGTGCGGGCGAAGCCCTGGCGGAGGAAGAGCACGTGGGCGGCCTGGACGAGGGCGGCCCTGGTCTGCTGCTTCCTGCGTTCCCGCAGCCCGGTCGGCCGCTCCGGGGCGGTGGTGCGAGCGGCCATGGGGACCTTCCGGGGCGGCGCGGGTGAGACGGGGGTCACAACCTTAGCGTCACGGCACGGAGGAGGGCCGGACCCCCGTACGGGAGTCCGGCCCTCCTCGGGTGCTAGCCGGTGATCAGGCGTCGCCGCCGGCGGCGCCCGGGTCGGCCGCGGCCACGTCGAGCAGCTGGTAGCGGTCGATCGCGTCCTTCAGCGCCGAGCGGTCGACCTTGCCCTGCTTGGCGAGCTCGGTGAGCACCGCCAGCACGACCGACTGCGCGTCGATGTGGAAGAAGCGACGGGCCGCGCCACGGGTGTCGGCGAAGCCGAAGCCGTCGGCGCCCAGCGACTGGTACTGGCCCGGCACCCAGCGGGCGATCTGGTCCGGCACCGCGCGCATCCAGTCGGACACCGCGACGACCGGGCCCTCGGCGCCCTGGAGCTTCTGCGTGACGTACGGCACGCGCTGCGGCTCCTCGGGGTGCAGCAGGTTGAACTCCTCGGCCTCCACCGCGTCGCGGCGCAGCTCGTTCCAGGAGGTCGCGGACCAGACGTCGGCCTTGACGTTCCACTCCTCGGCGAGGATGCGCTGGGCCTCCAGGGCCCACGGCACGGCCACGCCGGAGGCGAGGATCTGGGCCGGGATCTGGCCGGCGGCGCCCGGGGCGTACTTGTGCAGACCCTTGAGGATGCCCTCGACGTCCACGTTCTCGGGCTCGGCCGGCATCCTGATCGGCTCGTTGTACACGGTGAGGTAGTAGAAGACGTCCTCGCCGTTCGGGTGCTCGGCACTGGTGCCGTACATCCGGCGCAGACCGTCCTGGACGATGTGCGCGATCTCGAAGCCGTACGCCGGGTCGTACGCGACGACGCCCGGGTTGGTCGAGGCCAGCAGGTGCGAGTGGCCGTCGGCGTGCTGCAGGCCCTCACCGGTCAGGGTGGTGCGGCCGGCGGTGGCGCCGAGGACGAAGCCGCGGGCCAGCTGGTCGGCCATCTGCCAGAACTGGTCGCCGGTGCGCTGGAACCCGAACATCGAGTAGAAGACGTACACCGGGATCAGCGGCTCGCCGTGGGTGGCGTAGGAGGAGCCGGCGGCGATCAGCGAGGCGGTGCAGCCCGCCTCGGAGATGCCGTCGTGCAGCATCTGGCCCTTCGGCGACTCCTTGTAGGCCAGGAGCAGGTCGCGGTCGACCGACTCGTAGGTCTGGCCCAGCGGGTTGTAGATCTTCGCCGAGGGGAACAGCGAGTCCATGCCGAAGGTGCGGTACTCGTCGGGCGCGATCGGCACGAAGCGGTTGCCGATGCCCTTGTCCCGCATGAGGTCCTTGAGCAGCCGGACGAACGCCATGGTGGTGGCGATGGTCTGGTTGCCGGAGCCCTTCTTGACGGCCTTGTAGGCGTCCTCGCCCGGCAGTTCCAGCTTGCGCGGGCGCACCTTGCGGGTGGGCACGTAGCCGCCGAGCTCCTGCCGGCGGTCGTGCATGTACTGGATCTCCTCCGAGTCGCGACCCGGGTGGTAGTAGGGCGGGTAGCCCTCGTCCAGCTGCTTGTCGGTGATCGGCAGGTGCAGCCGGTCGCGGAAGCGCTTCAGGTCCTCGACCGTCAGCTTCTTCATCTGGTGGGTGGCGTTGCGGCCCTCGAAGTTGGGGCCAAGCGTCCAGCCCTTGACCGTCTGGGCGAGGATGACCGTCGGCTGGCCCTTGTGCTCGCGGGCGGCCTTGAACGCGGCGTAGACCTTCTTGTGGTCGTGGCCGCCGCGGCCCAGGTGCTGGATCTGCTGGTCGGTCATGTTCTCGACCATGGCGCGCAGGCGCAGGTCGCTGCCGAAGAAGTGCTCGCGGATGTAGTCACCGGTCTCGGTGGCGTACGTCTGGAACTGGCCGTCCGGCGTGGTGTTCATCTTGTTCACCAGGACGCCGTCGCGGTCCTGCGCGAGCAGCGGGTCCCAGCTGCGGTCCCAGATGAGCTTGATCACGTTCCAGCCGGCACCCCGGAACTGGGACTCCAGCTCCTGGATGATCTTGCCGTTGCCGCGGACCGGGCCGTCGAGGCGCTGCAGGTTGCAGTTGACGACGAAGGTCAGGTTGTCCAGGCCCTCACGGGCGGCCAGGGACAGCTGGCCGAGCGACTCGGGCTCGTCCATCTCGCCGTCGCCCAGGAAGGCGTACACGTGCGAGTCGGAGGTGTCCTTGATGCCGCGGTGCTCCAGGTAGCGGTTCATCCGGGCCTGGTAGATCGCGCCGAGGGGGCCGAGGCCCATCGAGACGGTCGGGAACTCCCAGAAGTCCGGCATGAGCCGCGGGTGCGGGTAGCTGGAGAGGCCGTACGGGGCCTTCGACTTCTCCTGGCGGAACGCGTCGAGCTGCTGCTCGGTGAGTCGGTCCAGCAGGAAGGCGCGGGCGTAGATGCCGGGGGAGGCGTGGCCCTGGAAGAAGATCTGGTCGCCGGACTCGCCCTCGGCGTCCTTGCCGCGGAAGAAGTAGTTGAAGCCCACGTCGTAGAGCGACGCGGAGGACGCGAAGGTGGCGATGTGGCCACCGACGCCGATGCCCGGGCGCTGGGCCCGGGAGACCATCACGGCCGCGTTCCAGCGGGTCGCGTTCAGGATCTTGCGCTCGATCTCCTCGTTGCCGGGGAAGAACGGCTCGTCCTTGGTGGCGATGGTGTTGACGTAGTCGGTGCTGCGCATCTCGGGCACGGCGACACGCTTCTCGCGGGCGCGCTCGATCAGCCGCAGCATCAGGTAACGGGCACGCTCACGCCCCCGCTCGTCGATGGCCGCATCGAGCGACTCCAGCCATTCCGCGGTCTCCTCGGGATCGAAGTCCGGGACCTGACTCGGAAGGCCACCAATGATGATCGGGTTGCGATCGGTTCCGGAAGCCACGCTGTTCCTTCACTGTCGGTCGAAACTGAGGTGTGTCGCGCCGCCTCCATCGTGCTACCGCGCTCGGAGATCCGTCATCTCTACCGATCGGTAACCGTTCCGCCCGGTGGGGCGGGACGGTCTGGCGGTGTGCGGCGCCGACTTCGTCGGCCGCGCCGCGCACCCCCGGGTGTTACGAACAGAGGTGGTCCGACCTGGTGTCCCGTCCACCCGATGGCGGGCGGCCGGGGTGAGGGCCAACAGGAGACTCTACGCCCGCGCACGCGCGGACCAGAATGCCGTTCGCATCTCGGGCATGCGTACGGCCTGTGGGCCGGGACCACCCGAAGCATCCTTGTCCCACGCAGAGAAGGGCAAATCGGTGTGATTCGCGACACGTCGACCGGCGTGTCCCCCTGTGACACGTCAACCTTTGGAGGGGATCGGGGGTCGGGTACTTGCGCGAACCGCCGCGCCCGTGTGGACTACGGCCACAGCCTCGGCGCCGACGCCGAGCCGAATACTGGAGGTTATTCCCGTGAGCGCGACCGCGGATCCCGCGGACAAGTCCAACCCGGCAACCCGTCTCGCCTTCGAAGAGGGCCAGATCGTTCAGGAGCTGGGGTACGACGACGATACTGACCAGGACCTCCGCCAAGGCATCGAGGAGCTCACCGGGACGGATCTCGTCGACGAGGACTACGACGACGTCGCCGACGCCGTCCTGCTGTGGCATCGCGACGACGACGGGGACCTCACCGACGCCCTCGTCGACGCGCTGGAGTACCTCGCGGAGGGCGGCCTGATCTGGCTGCTCACGCCGAAGACCGGCCGGGACGGGCACATCGAGGCGTCCGACATCGCCGACGCGGCCAAGACCGCCGGCCTGTCGCAGACCAGCTCGATCGCCGTCGCCAAGGACTGGGCGGCCACCCGGCTCACGACCAAGTCGACCAAGCCGACCGGCAAGCGCTGACCCCAGCGATCGCCCCAGCGCAGAGCCCCGCACCGGGCCCCGCCGGAGTCTCACCACTCCGGCGGGGCCCGGTGCCTTTTCGCGCCTCGGGCTGCGGGTTCGGTGCCGGTCCGCCGCCGATCTGCCGCCGATCTGCCGAGGGGCCGCCGAGGGGCCGCCGAGGGGCCGCCGAGGGTTTTGCGAGGGGCCGCCGCTCGTCCGCCGCCCGTCCGCCGCCCGTCCGCCGCAGGTTCGCCCAGGGCGAACGGGCTCGGCCGTCCGGGGGTGGCGGGTCATCCGTTCGGCCGAACGCCCGGCAACGGATGCGAGGATGAGGCGCGTCGCGCCCCCCGCGCGGCCCGCTCGCGTCAGAAAGGCTCCCGCTCATGGCCATCGAGGTCGGCTCCCAGGCTCCGGACTTCGAGCTGAACGACCAGCACGGGCAGAGCGTGCGCCTCGCCGACTTCCGGGGCCGCAAGGCCGTCCTCCTGGTGTTCTACCCGTTCGCCTTCACCGGCGTCTGCACCGGCGAGCTGGGGGAGGTCCAGCGCGAGCTGGACGGGCTGCAGAACGAGGACGTGCAGGTGCTCGGGCTCTCCTGCGACTCCCAGTTCGGCCAGCGGGTCTTCGCCGACCGGGAGGGGCTGGGCTTCCCGCTGCTCGCCGACTTCTGGCCGCACGGCGCCGTCGCCCGCGCCTACGGCGTGCTGGACGAGGAGCGCGGCTGCCCGCTGCGCGGCAGCTTCGTGATCGACCGCGCCGGGACGGTGCGCTGGAGCGTCGTGAACGGCCTCCCGGACGCCCGGGACGTGCGGGAGTACCTGAAGGCCCTCGCGTCCCTCTGAGACCCGCGCGGCCGGTTCTCAGGTGCGGGCGGGAACCGGGTACTACGCTCGGGCCGTTGGCGGAGTGGGGCGTACGTCCGATTCCGGACGCCGCCGCCCGGTACCGCACCACCCGGGGGCACCGAGCGTGCCTCCCGAATCTTGGAGGGCAAGTGGGAGTCAGCCTCAGCAAGGGCGGCAACGTCTCGCTCACGAAGGAGGCCCCGGGTCTCCAGGCCGTCGTCGTCGGCCTGGGCTGGGACGCCCGGACCACCACGGGGACGGACTTCGACCTGGACGCGAGCGCACTGCTCTGCAACGAGCAGGGCAAGGTCGCCTCGGACGGCAACTTCGTCTTCTTCAACAACCTGAAGAGCCCCGAGGGCTCGGTCGAGCACACCGGGGACAACCTCACCGGCGAGGGCGAGGGCGACGACGAGTCGATCAAGGTCAACCTGGTCGGCGTCCCCGCGGACGTCCAGAAGATCGTCTTCCCGGTGTCGATCTACGACGCCGAGAGCCGCGGCCAGAGCTTCGGCCAGGTCCGCAACGCCTACATCCGCGTGGTGAACCAGGCGAACAACGCCGAGCTGGCGCGCTACGACCTCTCGGAGGACGCCTCGACCGAGACCGCGATGGTCTTCGGTGAGCTGTACCGCAGCGGCGGCGAGTGGAAGTTCCGCGCCATCGGCCAGGGCTACGCCTCCGGCCTGCGCGGCATCGCCCAGGACTTCGGCGTGAACGTCTGACGAACCAGCACGGATTCTCGGGCGTCAGGACCCTTGTCGGGCAAGGGTTCGACGCACGACATCCCGGGACGGCCCCGGACCATCGCGGTCCGGGGCCGTTCCGCCTCCGGAGCGCCCCGGTGCGCTGGGAGGATGTGAGTTCAGGAAGTTCAGTCGGCCCGCACGGGCCGGCCGGGGCTGCGGGGGTTTACACCTTTAGGGCGCCCCGGGAGAAGGAAAGGGAGGATGGACGGTCATGGTGGTCAAGCTCGCCAAGGGCGGCAACGTCTCGCTCAGCAAGGTCGCGCCGAACCTGACGCAGGTCCAGATCGGCCTCGGCTGGTCCGCCCGCAAGACCACGGGCGCCCCGTTCGACCTCGACGCCAGCGCACTGATCTGCGGCGGAGGGCGGGTGCTCGGTGACGAGTACTTCGTCTTCTACAACAACCTGAAGAGCCCCGAGGGCTCGGTCGAGCACACCGGGGACAACCTCACCGGCGGCGACGACACCGGCGACGACGAGCTGATGCTGGTCAACCTGGAGCTGGTGCCGCCGCAAGCGGACAAGATCATCTTCCCGGTGTCGATCTACGAGGCCGAGGCGCGGGAGCAGAGCTTCGGCCGCGTCCGCAACGCGTACATCCGGGTCGTCAACTCCGTCGACGGCCTGGAGATCGCGCGCTACGACCTGTCCGAGGACGCCTCCTCCGAGACCGCGATGATCTTCGGCGAGCTCTACCGCTACGCGGGCGAGTGGAAGTTCCGCGCGGTGGGCCAGGGGTACGCCTCGGGCCTGCGGGGGATCGCCCTGGACTTCGGCGTGAACGTGCAGTAGGGCCGAAAAGGGCGAAAATAGACCAGTCGCACTCAATCGATCATGAGAACAGAGGGCGGTGCGGGGGTGACCTGACCGGGCCCGGCCCGGTCAGGCCGTCTCGGGGACGAGGGTTCACCCCGGCACGGCCAGAACCCGAAAGGTAACCAAGTCCCGTGTTCCTCCGCACATTCGGCTGGTCGTTCGCGATCACCGCCATCGGACTGATCGCGGCCGGGCTGCTCTGGGGAGCCCAAGGCTTCGGCATCGTGCTGATCCTCTCCATCCTGGAGATCTCGCTCTCCTTCGACAACGCGGTGGTCAACGCCACGGTGTTGAAGCGGATGAACCCGTACTGGCAGAAGATCTTCCTGACCGTGGGCGTGCTCATCGCCGTCTTCGGCATGCGCCTGGTCTTCCCGCTGCTGGTCGTCGGCCTCACCGCGAAGCTCAACCCGGCCACGGTCATCGACCTCGCGATGCACTCCGACAAGACCCACGACGGCCTCACCTACGGCCAGTACCTCGAGGCGGCCAACCCCGCCATCGCGGCCTTCGGCGGCGTCTTCCTGCTGATGATCTTCCTCGACTTCATCTTCGACGAGAAGGAGCACAACTGGCTCGGCTGGCTGGAGCGCCCCCTGGAGAAGGTCGGCAAGCTCGACGCCCTCTCCAGCGTCGTGGCCCTGGTCGCCCTGGTGCTCGCCTCCCGCTTCTTCGCCGGGGAGCACGCTGAAACGGTCCTCCTGGCCGGTGTGCTCGGCCTGATCACCTACCTCGCCGTCGGCGGGCTCTCCTCCATCTTCGAATCGGGCCTGGAGGAGGAGGCCGAGCGCGAGGAGGAGGCCGAGAAGTCCGGCAAGTCGGTCGTCCAGGTCGCCGGCAAGGCCGCGTTCTTCCTCTTCCTGTACCTCGAGGTCCTGGACGCCTCCTTCTCCTTCGACGGCGTCGTCGGCGCCTTCGCGGTCTCCAGCGACATCTTCCAGATCACCCTGGGCCTCGGCATCGGCGCGATGTACATCCGCTCGCTGACCGTCTTCCTCGTCCGCAAGGGCACCCTGGACGACTACGTCTACCTCGAGCACGGCGCGCACTACGCGATCGGGGCGCTGGCCGTCATCCTGCTGGTCGGGATCAAGTTCCACATCCCGGAGATCGTCACCGGCCTGATCGGCGTCGCCTTCATCGGGCTGGCGCTCGGCTCCTCCGTCCTGCGCAACCGGCGCGCGCCGGCGGACGACGAGGACGCCGGCGAACTGGTCGGCAGCGGGCAGTAGTTCCTCCCGTCGGCTACTTCTGCCACACACGCGAACGGCCGCCCTCGGATTTCTCCGGGGGCGGCCGTTCGCGTGTGGAGCGGGGGACGGGCCTCAGCCGAGCTGCTGCTCGATCGCGCGGAGCTTGCGCTCCAGGGAGTCCAGCTTCGGCATCGACAGGGTGTCGTCGTCGGAGGTCAGGTCCACCGTCGAGCTGCGCTGGGCCGAGGCGGACGAGGCGGACGAGGAGTACGTCGAGGACGAGTAGCCGGAGGAGTACGAGGACTCGACCGCGGCGCGCGGGCGGCGGCCGGCGTCCAGGGCGGCGGGCTCGGTGGTGGCGTCGGACTCCGCGGCTAGAGCAGGCTCCGTAGCGGTCTGGCCGTCCCCGGCCGCCGTCAGCGCGGGCAGCTGCCGCCCACCGCGGGCCCGGGCCAGCACGCCGCCCTGACGGGAGATCGCCTTCAGCTCGGCCCGCTCGCGGCGGTCGGCCGTACGGGCGCGGACCTTGGCGTCCATCTTCGCCTGACGCTCCTCGCGCACCTCCTCGACCGCCTCGTCCAGGCTGCGCACGTTCTCCAGCAGCATCAGCGACCAGGCCGCGTACGTCTCGCGGGGGGCGCGCAGCCAGCGCACGATGCGGATCTGCGGCAGCGGGCGCGGCACCAGGCCCTGCTCGCGCAGGGCGGCCTTGCGGGTCTGCTTCAGGGCGCGGTCGAACAGTATGGCCGCCGAGATCGACATGCCGGAGAAGAACTGCGGGGCGCCGGCGTGGCCCAGGCCGCGCGGGGCGTGGACCCAGTTGAACCAGGCCGAGGCGATGGCGAACACCCAGACCAGCAGGCGGGATCCGAGGGCGGCGTCGCCGTGGCTGGCCTCGAGAGGGCGGCCGCGACACCGGCGCAGCAGAACAGCAGGGTGTACGAGGAGATGCCGTAGATCATCTCCTTGCGCCGCCTGCGCTCCTCGCTGCGCTCCCAGGAGTCGCCGCTCTCTTCCTTGTTCGTGTTCTTGAAGCGCAGCGTCGCCATGAGGATGGCGACGAACAGCAGGGCTGCGCCGCCGACGACGGTCCAGACCAGCTGTATGGAGGTCAGGTTCATTGCGGGTCGGGCCTCGGGTTTCGGCAGGGGACAGGAACGCGGTGCGACGCACAGGCGGTCAGCTCGCGCCGGGCGAGCAGCGCCTGACGGATCGTTCGTCACCGCACGGCATGCCCGCGCGTCCGCGCAGGGGCGAACGGGACACCTGTGCGGCTAGACGATATCGCGTCCGAGGGGGCGGCATGTTACGGGAGGGCGCGTTCCTCCGGCCAATCGACCCGCCGGGAGCCGTGCGGGGCCGTGCGGGAGCCGGTCGGGCGGCCCGGCGGTGAGCGCGGGGCGGCTGCGCGGGGTAGGGGAGGGGAAACTTTGGGTATCCGAGGGCCGGGCCGATGCCCGATCATGGTTCGGCGTACCGTCAGATCGCCTGACGGGCAGGGGGAGGGGACGGGATGGTCTCGATCTGGGAGTACCTGCGCGGGGACAAGAGCTACACCTTCGACAATCCGGGCGGCCAGCACAAGGTCACGCTGACCCGGTCGTCCCCGCAGCACGCGATCACCGGCTCGGCGGCCACCACCGGCTACCTCTACGTCAACCTGCACTGGACGACCCGGTCGGGGGCGGTGCGGCCGAGCGCCCGGGACAGCCTCAAACGGTTCTTCAGCCCGCGCATCTTCAGCCCGCGGGAGCCCGACGGGGCCCAGGGCGTCCAGCTCAACGTCGACCTCGACCTGGCGTGCATGTACGAACTCTCCGACGGCAGCCGGGGCGTGGTGCAGCCGCTCGGCGACTTCTTCGGGGACCTGCGCGAGCCGCCGTACATCAAGCTCAGCGGCGACGACCAGTACGGGGCGCCCTCCGGGGAGACGATGTACGTCAACCTGGAGAAGAAGGAGAACTTCAAACGGCTGCTGATCTTCGTCTACATCTACGACGGGACGCCGGCCTTCGACCAGACGCACGCCGTGGTGACGATCGTGCCGCAGACCGGGCCGCGGATCGAGATCAAGCTCGACGAGCGGGCGCGGGCGGCGCGCTCCTGCGCGGTGGTGCTGATCGAGAACGCGGGGGACAACCAGCTGACCGTGCGGCGCGAGGTGCGGTACGTCAACGGGTTCCAGGCGGACATAGACCGGCTGTACGGGTTCGGGATGCAGTGGCAGCGCGGGTACAAGGAGCGGGGCGGGGCGGAGTGACGCGGCCCCGCCCGGCTGCTCGGCGGCGCTGGCTGGGCTACCCGGGGTATCTGGGCTATCTGGGCTAGCGGGGCTGGAACTGCGGGCCCTGCGGGGGCAGGGCGAACTCCTCGGCGGGCTGGGTGGCCGGGGGCGCGGGCGGCTGGACCGGGGGCTGGGCGGGCGGCTGGTGGCCGGTGCCGTGCGGCGGGTAGCCGTAGCCGCCGGTGTTCGGCTGCCCGTAGGTCGTGGCGGGCGGCTGGGGCGGGTACGGGTGGTGGGGGCCCGGGTAGCCGTAGCCGCCGCTGTTGGGGTGGCCGTAGTTCGTCGGCGCGGGTGCCGGGGGGTAGCCGTAGCC
>NZ_JOCF01000105.1 GCF_000720635.1 Streptomyces sp. NRRL WC-3742
GGGGAGGGGGGAGGGGGGAAAGGAAGCCCGGGCGTAGGTTGAGGCCATGGTGACCGGACCGCCCCTGCTGACCGCCGAAACCCTCGCCCGCATCGAGGCCGTCAGCCCGTACTTCGCGGTCGCGTCCGGGCCCCGCCCGGACGCGACCGCCTACCGCCCGCTGGCCGACCTCCACCAGGTGCCCGAGGTGCTGGACGCGTACGTGGACGAGGTCGGGCAGCGCCTGGGCACCGGCCAGCGCCGCGTCGCCGCCTCGACGCTGCACCTGGGCGTGGCCGCGCGCCTGTGGTCCGTCGCCCTGGGCGTCCTGGCGTTCACCGGCCGGGTGCCCGACCTCGCGCCGGAGCGGCTGCACTGGCGCCGGGTGGAGAGCGGCCCGCTCCCGCCGTGGCTGCCCGCGCCGACCGCCGTGCCCGGGCCTCCCGGCGAGGATCCTGCCGCAACCCTCGCCGCAACGGTCCTGCGGTCGGCCCTCGACCCGCTGGGCGCCGCGATGCGCACCCGGTACGGGCTCTCCGCCCACACCGTGCGCGGCAACGCCGCCTCCGCCCTGGTCGGCGCCGTCCGCATGCTGCGCACCCGCGCGGCCGACGCCCCGTACCCGACCCTGCCCGCGGCCACCGCGCTGCTCACCGCGGGCCCGCTCGCGACAGCCGGCGAGTTCACCCCCGACCCGATCACCTACCGCCGCCGCAACTGCTGCCTGTACTACCGTGTCCCGGGCGCCGGGATGTGCGGCGACTGCGTCCTCATCCAGGTGTGACCCCTCCGACGCTCGTGTCCGATTTCCGCCAGTCACCCTCGCTCCGATCCCGCAGACTGGACAGCGTGATCGACGACGACATCCGGTACCGGGCCGTGGACAGCAGGGACTCCCGCTTCGACGGGGTCTTCTTCACGGCCGTGACCACCACCGGCATCTACTGCCGCCCGAGCTGCCCCGCCGTGACGCCCAAGCGCGTCAACTGCCGCTTCTACCCGAGCGCCGCCGCCGCCCAGGGCGCGGGCTTCCGCGCCTGCCGCCGCTGCCGCCCCGACTCGGTGCCCGGCTCGCCGGAGTGGAACCACCGCGCCGACCTGGTCGGCCGCGCGATGCGGCTGATCGGCGACGGCCTGGTGGACCGCGAGGGCGTCGCGGGCCTGGCCGGCCGCCTCGGCTACAGCGCCCGCCAGCTGCAGCGCCAGCTCACCGCCGAGCTCGGCGCCGGCCCGATCGCCCTGGCCCGCGCCCGCCGCGCCCAGACCGCCCGGCTGCTCCTGCAGACCACCGAACTGCCCGTCACCGACGTCGCGTTCGCCGCCGGCTTCGCCTCCGTCCGGCAGTTCAACGACACCGTCCGCGAGGTCTACGACCGCACACCCAGCGGCCTGCGCGCCGAGGTCGCCGCCGGTCGCCGCACCTCCACCCCGGCCGGCGGACTGCAGCTGCGCCTCGCCTACCGGGGCGCCCTGGACGCCGACCACCTGATCGACTTCCTCGCCCTGCGCGCCGTGCCCGGCGTGGAGGAGGTCGTCCCCGGCGCGCGGCCGGGCGTGCGCACCTACCGGCGCACCCTCGCGCTCCCGTACGGCCACGGCATCGCCGAGGTCGACGGCCTGGCGCCGGGCGAGCCGCGCACCCGCGGTTGGCTCGACTGCCGCCTGCTGCTCGCGGACCTGCGCGACCTGCCGACGGCCGTCCAGCGGCTGCGCGTCCTCTTCGACCTGGACGCCGACCCGGACACCGTCGACGAGCAGCTCGGCGCCGACCCCGTCCTCGGCCCGCTGGTGCGCGAACGCCCCGGCCTGCGCTCACCCGGGCACGTGGACCCCCACGAGCTCGCCGTCCGCGCCGTCCTCGGCCAGCAGATCACCGTGGGCGCCGCCCGCACCCTCGCGGGCCGGCTCGCCGAGAAGTACGGCACGGCGCTGCCCGAGCCCAGCGGGGGCCTGCGACTGCTCTTCCCGACCGCGGCGGCCCTGGCCGCCGCCGAGCCGGAGGACTTCGCGATGCCCGCCGCCCGCCGCCGAGCCCTGACGGGCCTGTGCGCGGCCCTCGCCGAGGGCGCCGTCCGCCTGGACAGCGGCGTCGACCGCGAGGAGGCGGCCGAGCGGCTGCTGGCCCTGCCCGGCATCGGCCCGTGGACGGTCGGCTACCTCAGGATGCGGGCCCTCGGCGACCCGGACGTCTTCCTGCCGAGCGACGTGGGCGTCAAGCACGGCCTCGTCCGGCTCGGCGCCCCGGGCGACCCGAAGTCCGCCGCCCGAGCGGCCGAGTCCTGGGCCCCGTGGCGCTCCTACGCCGTGCACCGCCTCTGGGCCGGCCCCGCGAACAGCGCCAGCAACACCACCAGCAGCGGCACCAGCACCACCAGCACCGGAACGGAGACCGACGCAGCATGAGCACCACCGTCTACACCACCATGGAGAGCCCCTTCGGCCGGCTGCTGCTGAGCGGTGTGCTGCCCGAGGACGGCGGACCGGCCGCGCTGGCCACGGTCACCGCGCCCGGCCAGAAGTACGCCCTGCCCGAGCCCGCCGACGGGTGGGTGCCGGACCCGGAGGCCCTCGCCGAGCCGGTCGCCCAGCTGACCGCCTACTTCGCGGGCGAGCGCACCACCTTCGACCTGCCGCTCGCACCGGTCGGCACCGAGTTCCGCCGCCGCATCTGGGCCGCGCTGGACGAGATCCCGTACGGCACCACCGTCACCTACGGCCAACTCGCCGAACTGGCCGGCCAGGAGCCGCGCATGGTGCGGGCGGTCGGCGGAGCGGTGGGCGCCAACCCGCTGCTGATCGTGCGCCCCTGCCACCGGGTGCTCGGCGCCAACGGCGCCCTGACCGGCTTCGCGGCCGGGGTCGACCGCAAGCGCTGGCTGCTGGAACTGGAGAGCGGCACCCTCTTCTAAGCCCGGACAGCGCCTAGCCGGCTCTCAGGTCCACTCGCCAGTCGTGGCTGCGCATGAAGCGACCGGGCGGGAACTCGAACTCCGTCTCGCCGAGGAGGGTGAACCCGGCCTTCGCGCAGACCGCGTTGGAGGCGGGGTTGTCCACCGAGGGGAAGGCGTGCAGGTACCGGTGGCGGGCCTCCCGGCGGGCGGCGTCGACGGCGAGGCGGGTGGCGGCCACGGCGATGCCGAGCCCCTGGTACTCGGGCAGGACGTTCCAGCCCATCTCGTGCACCGTCCCGCCCTGCCACGTCCGGGTGCCGTAGCCGACCGATCCGACCGGCTCTCCGCCGGGCAGCAGCACGATCCGGTACATGCAGCCGATGCCGGAGGGCACGAAGTCCAGGTACCGGGCGTGCCGGACGAGCAGCTGCTCCTCGGTCTCGGGCCCGCCGACGTGCACCTTCACCCCGGGGGTGTTGATGCGGCGCAGCAGGGGGAGGTCGGAGTCCGTCCAGGGTTCGATCGTGATGTTCGCGAGGGTCATGCCGCTGGACGGTAGTGCCGCCGAAGGCCCGGTGACCACGGGTTTTCCGGTGGCCACCGCCTCAGCCGCCCGAGCCGCCCAGCCCCGAGCCGCCTCAGCTCTGGTCGGCGGCCCCGCCGCCCGGCTGGGCGAGGGCCTTGGCGAGCTGTTCCAGTGCGGGAAGCGCCTGGACGACGGCCGCGCGCTCGCCCGGTTCGAGGGAGTCGAGGGCGGTGGCGATGCGGCGTTCGTGGGCGTGCTGCCAGTCGTCGAGCTGGCGCCGCCCGGCCGGAGTGAGGGCGATGCGGGCGGTGCGGCGGTCCCCGGGGTCGGCCTGCCGGTCGACGAACCCGGCGTCGAGGAGTTTGCCGATCAGCCCGCTGACGGTGTTGGGGGCGAGCCGCTGCCGGGCGGCCAGTTCGCCGACGCGCAGTGGCGCGGCGGCGAGGGTCTGGAGGAGTTCGACCTGCGCCATCGGCAGGGACTCCCACGGGTAGTCGGTGCGGATGCTGCTGCGCAGGGCGCGGCGCAGCCGGGTGACCGTGTCGGTGAGGCGCCGGGCCTGTTCGAAGGCCGGGTCGTGGCCAGAGATGCCAGAGATGCCGGGGATGTCGGGGGTGCCGGGAGTACTGGGGGTGTCGGCGGTGCCGGTGGGTTCCTCTGGGTCTTCGGGATCTTCGGCGACGGGTTCGGGAACCTGTGGTGACGACGGCATGGCGGACAGCGTATCTCCTGGCGCGGACACCTCTGAGGCCGCGCCCACACCTCGGAAGGGCCCTTCGTGCCCGGGCCGTTCGGTCACTGTCCGTCGTCATGCGCACACGGCTCTGTCGCGCCTCGATCTACTCGCAGAAAGAACATATCTGCATCCGATATATTCGTGGCATGGACGCCACCGCTCTCGCCGCGCGACTGCTCACCGAGCGGCCCCGACCCCGCGGCATCGCCGGCTGGCGCCACGCCCACTGGCTGGCCGTCGGCACCGTCTGCCTCGGCGCCTTCCTCGGCCAGCTCACCGCCAGCGTCACCGCGCTCGTCTTCCCGGCGCTCGGGCGCCACTTCGACGCGGGCTTCGCCGCCGTCGAGTGGGTCGCCCTCTCCTACCTGCTGGTGCTGGTCGCCCTGCTCGCCCCGGTCGGCTGGCTCTCCGACATCGTCGGCCGCAAGACGATGTACCTGGGCGGCTTCGCCGTCTTCGCCCTGGCCTCCCTCGGCGCGGGCCTGTCCGGCAGTCTCGGCCTGCTGGTCGCCTTCCGGGCCGTCCAGGCGGTCGGCGGCGCGATGATGCAGGCCAACAGCGTCGCCCTCGTCGCGCGCGGCGTCCCCGAGCACGCGATGCGGCGCGCCCTCGGCATCCAGGCGGCCGCCCAGGGGCTCGGCCTCGCCCTCGGGCCCAGCCTCGGCGGGCTGCTGGTCGAGCACGCGTCCTGGCGCTGGGTGTTCTGGATCAACGTGCCGATCGGCGTGCTCGGCATCCTGGCGGGCTGGTTCCTGCTCCCGTGCACCCGCCCCGAAGGTGCGGCGGAAGCCCGACGCCCGCGCGACGAAGGCCGGTTCGACCTGCCGGGCCTGCTGCTGCTCACCGGCGCCACCACCGCACTGCTGCTCGCCCTGTCCACCGCCTCCGGCCTGCCGCTGCCCGGCTGGGCCGCCGCCGCGCTGCTGCTCGCCTCCGCCGGGTTCACCCTCGCCCTGGTGCGCCAGGAACGGCGCGCCGCCCGGCCGATCCTCGCGCCGGGCCTGGTCAACACCCCGGGGGTGCGGTCCGGGCTGGTGGTCGCGCTGATCGGCTACCTGCTGCTGTTCTGTCCGCTGGTGCTCGGGCCGGTGCTGCTCACCGGCGCGGGCGTGCCCGTGGCCCGCGCCGGACTGGTGATCACCGTCCTGCCCGCCGCCTTCGCCGTCGCCGCGACCGTCGGCGGCGCGCTGTTGCCGCGCGGCTGGTCGGACGTGATGCGCTGCCGCGCCGGAGCCGGGCTCGCCGGGCTCGGACTGCTGCTCTTCGCCCTGCTCCCCGTCCACGGCGCGGGCCCGGCCACGGCGGGCCCGCTGCTGCTCGCCGGGTACGGGCTGGGCCTGCTGCTGCCCGCCAACAACGCGCTGGTGATGCGGGCGATCCCGGCGCAGTGCTCGGCGGTCGGCGGCGGCATGGTCAACATGGCGCGCAGCCTCGGCACCGCGCTCGGCACCGCGCTGCCCGTCCTCGGTGTCCACCTGGCGGGCGCGCAGTCCGGTGGGCGGACGGTCCTGCTCGCCCTCGCGGCCGTCGCGGCCTCGGCGGTCCTGCTGACGGGGCCGGTCGCGGCCGGGCAGGCTCGCCGGTAGGCCCGCTCACGGTTGGGCCCGCTCGCCGTTAGGTCGGCTCGCCGCCCGCGGGCGTGACGGGCGCGATGTTCAGCGCGTCCTGGGCCCGGTTCAGGCCGAGCCGCACCAGCGTCTCCAGGGCGTCCGCGCATCGGTCCAACACCCCTGGCATCGCTGCCAGTTCCTCCTCCGAGAACCTTCCCAGCACGTAGTCCCCGACGCTCTCGCCCTTCGGCGGGCGACCGATGCCGAAGCGCAGCCGGACGAAGTCCCGGGTGCCGAGCACCTCGCCCACCGACCGGACGCCGTTGTGGCCGCCCGGGCCGCCGCCGCGCTTGAGCTTGCCGGTGCCGAACGCGAAGTCCAGGTCGTCCTGGACGACCACCAGCCGCTCCACCGGCACGCCGCGGCGGCGCATCAGGGCGGCGGTCGGGCGTCCGGCCCAGTTGATGACCCACAACGGCTTCGCCAGCAGCACCCGGCGGCCGTCCACCCCGATCTCGGCGACCACCGTGGCGATCCCGCTGCGGCGGAACCGGGCGCCGTGCCGCTCGGCCAGCCGGTCCACGGCCAGGAAGCCCGCGTTGTGCCGGGTGTGCCGGAACCAGGGGCCGGGGTTGCCGAGGCCGGTGATCAGCCAGGGGGCGTCGGAGGTCATGCGCGGTGCTCCGGAGGTGGACAGGCAGAGGTGGACGAGCAGAGGCGGACGGGCAGGGAAGCCGCGCGCCCCGGCCGCCGGGGATCATGCGATCGTGCGTGGCCGGGCTCAGGACGCGGGCACGCCGGGGGCTGCGCCGCGCTCCTTGAGCATGTCGGTCATCAGCTCGACCTCCGACTTCTGGGCGACCACCATCGACTGGGCGAGCCGCTTCTCGATGTCGTTCCTCGCCGCGTCGACGTAGCCCTGGGCCATCTCGACGCCGCCCTTGTGGTGCTCGATCATCAGCTGGAGGTAGAACACCTCCGCGTCGCGCCCGCTCAGCGAACGCAGCTTCGCCAGTTGGGTGTTGGTGGCCATGCCGGGCATCAGCGAACCGTCGTGGGCCTGGTACTCGTGGCCCATTTTCATCCACGCCATCGGCGCGGCGGTCGCGTGCTGGGACAGGCCCCACTGGTCGAGCCAGCCCATCATCATCCCGCGCTGGTTGGCCTGGGTGTTGATGATGTCGAAGGCGAGGGTGCGGGTCGGCTCGTCGGAGGTGCGGTCCCGGACGATGAACGACAGGTCCACCGCCTGCTGGTGGTGGGTCGCCATGTCGCGGGCGAACCCGGCCTCGGCCGAGTCGTCCGCCGGGACGGACAGCGAGGACGATCCGGAGGCCGAGGTCCCGCTCGCGACCAGCGCCGGCACGCCGACCGCCAGCGCCACCGCGGCGGCCAGGGCGGCCGGCCACCACAGGCGGCGCTTCGGGGCGTTCTCCTCCTGGACCGCGGCGTCCTCGGGGGCGGCGTCCTCCTCGCGGGCGGTCACATCTGCCCCATGGTGCAGGAGGCGCCGGGCTCCTGGGTCTGCTTGCCCTGGACGTACTTGGTGAAGAACTGCTCCACGCGCGGGTCGTCCGCCTTGTCGACGACCAGCTGGGTGCTCCAGGCGTTCAGGGTGATGGTGCCCTGCTCGTCCGGGTACGGGCTCATCAGCGAGTACGGGGTCTTCGTCACCTTGTCGGACAGGAGCTTGATGTCGTCCGGGGTGGCCTTGCCGTTGTACGTCACCCAGACGGCGCCGTGCTCCAGCGAGTGGACGGCGCGCTCGTTCTCCACCGGCTTGTCGTAGACGTGGCCCATGCAGTCCAGCCAGATCGCGTTGTGGTCACCGCCGACCGGAGGGGTCATCGTGTAGGTGACCTTCTCCTTGACGTGGTTGCGGGGCAGGTCGCCGAAGGTCTTCACACCGGGGATGTCCGCGTTCGCGGCGGCCTGGCGGTCCTGCTTCTTCTGGTTCTGGTCCATCACGATCCAGGTGCCGGTCGCGATCGCGCCGATCACCAGCACACCGGCCGCCACCGAGGCGATGATCTTGTTGCGGCGGTCGCGGCGCTGCTCGACGGCGCGCAGCTCGGCTATGCGGGCGCGGCGGTCGAGACCGGCCTGCTTGCCGCCGGACTTGTTGGACTGCTTCGAGGCGGAACCCATGGTGGTCGTCCTTCTCTATCGCCGCGAACCGGGGGCGGGCGCGGCGGTCGTCTGAGGTGGGAGGAGGTGCGGTCGAGTCCGCCGGCGGCGCCGGCGGGTCGGGGTTCCGCTCAGGACCGTTGGACCTGGAGCGCGTGCAGATCGGGCGCCGGGCGCGGACCGTCCAGCAGGCCGGCCCGCAGCACGCGTGACGGCGCCTCGGGCACCGCCGGGAGGAGCGTCACGGCGGGCTGCGGCTGGGGCGGCGGGTTCGGCAGCTGGGCGTCCTGCGGGCAGAACGGGTGGCTGGAGCAACCGTTGCCTGGGCGCTGCTCGCCGTCGGCGGTGCACAGGATCCAGTGGCCCTGGCCCTGGTCCTCGGCGTAGCGCCGCTGGTCCGCCGCGTGCGCGGCGCCTGTCGGGGTGCCGCTCCGCTGCGGGGCGCTCTGCTGCGGGTCGCCCTTCGCGGCCGTCACCAGGGTGACGGCGGGGGAGTGGGCCGGGGCCGGGTGGGCGGTGGCGTCCAGCGCCTTCGCCTGGCCCGCGCAGGGCAGCATCGTCAGCAGCGCGACCAGCAGCAACACCCACAGAGCGGCCGGGCGGCCCGCCGTCGCGGCCCTCCCCGGTCGGGGTGAGCTGGGGGCCGACGCGGTCATGCGGACATTTAATCAGCCGAACGAGTGAAGCGATGCCCCTCCCAGGCTGCCATTTTCCGCCGTCCCCGAGCCGGAACAGCCAGGAAACGGCCCGCTCCGGGTACATCCGGCAAACACGGACGGAACGGGCCGGAGGGGGCTCCGGAGCCCCCGGTGAACGGGCGGAGAAGCCCGAGATGAAAGGGCTGGTCGCGGCCGTGGCCGGGATGCTCCGGTCGGTGACCGGTTGTCGCCGAAACCCGGACACCGTCGTTGCACTTGGAGACAATGACGTCGAGCCCGGCCCGCCGGGGGCGGCGCGGGACCAAGGACGACCAGGAGCCGCCAGATGAGCAACCAGGGTGCACCCGCCCAGTCCCACCGGCCGGACGACGCCTGGTGGGAAACGGTCTACCAAGGCCCCGCGGGCACCCTCCCCGACACCCCCGACGCGGACCCGGGCACGGGCACCGTCGACGAATGGTTCGACACGGCTGTCGGCCTCATCGGCCGCCAGCGCACCGGGGAGCCGGAAGCGGCGACCGTGCCCGTCGCGAAGGTCCGGGACAGCATCGACGACTGGTTCGAGAGCGCGATCGACGTGATCGGCCCCGAGTACGCGCCCGAGGCCACCCACAAGTTCCCCGCCCCCTCCTTCGCCACCGACCCCCCGAAACCGGAACCCGTCTCCATCTCCCTGGAGAAGGCCCCACCCCCGGAGCCACCGAAGCCCGAGCTGGAACCGGAGCCCGAGCCGGAGCCCGAGGCCGTGGCCGCCGTCGAGCCTGAACTCGTGGTGGAGCCGGAACCGGAACCCGAGCCGCTGGTGGAACCGGAGCCCGAGCCCGTCCCTCCCACCGCCACCATTGCGGACCCGCGCGTCTCCCTCGCCCGCCCCCCGCTCGCCGAGGAGCCGCCCGCCGCACCCGAGCCCGCTCCCGAGCCCGGCCCTGCTCCCGCACCCTCACCCGAACCGCTTCCCCCCACCGCCACGATCCCGGACGCCCGCCCCGCCGCCACCCGCTCCCCGCTCGCCGAGGAGCCGCCCGCCGTCCCGCACGTCGGCGAGCGCCCCCCGACCTACGGGCCCGAGCCGACCGCCGTCCCCGAAGCCGACCCGTACGCACTCGGCCGGCTTGCCCCGGACACCGCGCTCGAGGGCGCCCAGTACGGCCCGACCGTGCTGCGCGCCGTCTCCGTCCGCGGCGACTCCGCGCGCTACCGGGGCGAGCCGCGCCGCGACACCCTCCTCGTCACCAGGTTCGGCGACGGCCCCGACGGCCTCCTCCTCGCCGTCCTCGGCAGCTTCGGCCGGACGGGCTCCGCCGACGAGCGGGCGGCGCAGGACGTCGCCACCGCCACCGGCGAAGCCGCCCGCCAACTCGCCGCCGCCGTCGGGCGCAGCCGCGACGGCCTGGCCGAGGACCTCCGCGCCGGCGCCCGCGACCGCCTCCGCTACGGCCTCCAGCGCCTCGCCACCAGCTCCGCCGCCCCGCTGCGCGCACTGGCCCCCGAAGCGGAAGGGGAGAACCCGGCCTCGCTGCACTGCCTGATGGTGTCCCTGGACCCGCAGGCCGGCTACCGGGCGGCCTTCGGCATCGGCCCGGGCGGGCTGTACCTGCTGCGCTCCGGCCACTGGATCGACGCCTACGCGGCCCGCCTCCTGCACCACCCGGACGGCCAGCCCCCCGCACCCGAGGCCCCCACCCCGGACCCGCGCCCCTTCCGCTTCCGCCTCGTCCCCGCCACCCCGGGCGACATCCTCCTCCTCTGCACCCCGGGCCTCGCCCGCCCCCTCGCCGACGAACCCGCCGTCGCCCACTTCCTCTCCTCCCACTGGGCCCACCCCCACCCCCCGGGCACCGTCGACTTCCTCCGCCAAGTCCAAGTCCGCGCCAAGGGCTACGCCGACGACCGCACCGCCGCCGCCATCTGGACGGAATAGCCACGCGCTTCCCTCCACACAGGAAGTCGGCCAGCCCGACTTCCTGTGCGACGCGCCACCCGGCACCCCCGGCGAACCACCCGCGCGGGAAGTCGACCCCGTCGACTTCCCACGCGGGGCACCGGGCGGATGCCGCCCGTGCCAAGTCGTCAGCGGAATGCGTGAGAAGTCGGCCAGCTCGACTCTCGTGCTGGGCGGGCAAGGCGCGGACGGCCGTCCGGGAGGAGTGGCCGGGCGGCGGATCGCGCGCAGGAAGTCGGCCGAGCCGACTTCCTGCGCGAGTGGATGCGAGAGCCGCGTGTCGGCAGTTGGTGTGCACGAGAAGTCGGCTCGGCCGACTTCTCGTGCTTGGGCGCCAGGTCGGGGCGGATGCTGACGGTCCATCGTGGGGTGTGGGCGTAGCGGCAGCCGGTGCGCAGGAAGTCGGCCGAGCCGACTTCCTGCGCTGGGTTGGGGGGCAGCATCCGGGGCGGGGGTGATCACGTGGTGCCGGCGACACGTGCCCCTGGCTCGCCGGCACGTGTGCGGGGCTGGGGTTGTGCGGCCGTGGCGGCCCGGGTGCGTGGGGAACGGGTGGGATCGGCGGTGGAGTTCGCCGAGTCCCTCGGGGGCATGGCGTCGCCGCCGCAGCTGCGGTTCGAGGGGGCTGACGGTCAGCTGCGCAGGAGGGCTGCGGCGGCCGTGGTGGCGTGGGTGAGGGTGGTGGGGTGGCGGGTGTCGGGGAGGCCGATGGCGAGGGGGACGGAGAGGCCGTCGAGGAGGGCGCGGAGTTGGAGGGCGCGGTCGGGGGAGGGGCCGGGGGTGAAGTGGCCGGTGGCGGTGCCGTCGTCGATGAGGGCGACGAGGTCGGCCTGCCAGGGGGCTTCGATCTCCTGCTGGCCCTGGCGGATCTCGGCGCTGGCGGGGGAGCGGCCCCAGACTTCGACCCAGAGGATCCACCGGGGGTCGCCGGGGCCTTCGGGCAGGTAGAGGCGCAGGTAGGAGTCGAGGCGGGCCCAGGGGTCGCGGGTGCGGTCGGCGAGGGCTTCGCGGCGGCGGGCGCCGAGTTGGTCCTCGCTCCAGCGCAGGGTTTCGAGGAGGAGCTGGTCCTTGCTGCCGAAGTAGTAGAGGAGGTGGCCGGCGCTCATCCGGAGCTGTTTGCCGAGTCCGGCCATGGTGAGTTTGGCGAGGCCGTGTTCGGCGATGGCGGCCCGGGCGGTGGCGTAGACCTCTTCGCGGGGGCGCGCGGGGCGGCGCGGGCGGGCGTCCGCCATGGGGCACTCTCCTCGGTGGTGCGGAGCGCGGAAGGCTACCCGGGCGGGAGCGCGTGCTCCCGCCCGGGGTGTCCGGGGGTCAGGCCCGGGGCTGCTGCTGGGTGATGCAGTGGATGCCGCCGCCGTTGGCGAAGATCTCGCGGGCGTCGACGAGTTCGACGGTGCGCCCCGGGTACGCCTCGGCGAGGACGGCGGCGGCCTGCTGGTCGCGCGGGTCGTCGAAGGCGCAGAGGACGACGGCGCCGTTGGCGACGTAGTGGTTGATGTAGGAGTAGTCGACGGGCTCGCCGTCCTCGTCCAGCAGGACGGTGGGGGCGGGCAGTTCGATGACCTCCAGCTGCCGGCCCCGGGCGTCGGTGGAGGCGCGCAGGACGGCGACGAGCTCCTGGCAGACGGCGTGGTCGGGGTGGGCCGGGTCGGGCTGGACGTGGGCGAGGACGACGCCGGGGCGCACGAAGGAGGCGACGATGTCGATGTGCCCGCGGGTGCCGAACTCGTCGTAGTCGCGGGTGAGTCCGCGCGGCAGCCAGATGGCCTTGGTGGTGCCGAGGTGGGCGTGGAGTTCGGCCTCGACCTCCTCCTTGGTCCAGTCGGCGTTGCGGCCCTCGCCGAGCTGGACGGTCTCGGTGACGAGCACCGTGCCCTCGCCGTCGACGTGGATGCCGCCGCCCTCGTTGATGAGCCGGGAGGCGAAGCGCCGGACGCCGGTCAGCTCGCCGATGTGTTCGGCGATGTGCTCGTCCTTGTCCCAGCGGGCCCAGGACTGGGCGCCCCAGCCGTTGAAGATCCAGTCGGCGGCGGCCACCGAGCCCTGGCCGTCGATGAGGAAGGAGGGGCCGATGTCGCGCATCCAGGCGTCGTTGAGGGGCCGTTCGACGATCTCGACCTGCTCGGAGACGTACTTGCGGGCCTCCGCCGTCTCCCCGGTGTTGACGATCAGTGTCACCGGCTCGTACCGGACGACGGTGTCGGCGACGGCGGCCCACGCCTGGCGGGCGGCGTGGAGCTGCTCGGGGGTCTCGAAGGTGGGGTTGGGGGTGGGGAAGGCCATCCAGGTGCGCTCGTGCGGGTGCCATTCGGCGGGCATCCGGTAGCCGAGGGAGGCGGGCGTGGGGGTGGTCATCGTCAGGTCCTAAGGAAACGAGGGGATCGAACGAGGGGATCAGAGGAAGTAGAGGCGGCTGAGGGAGACGCTGTCGGCGGGTTCGGAGCGCAGCGGCGAGCCGTCGAGGGAGACGAGGCCCGTCTCGGTGACGTCGACGCGCCCGGTGCGGGCGTTGCGCACCATGTCCTTGGGCCCGATGCCCCGGGTGCCGCGGACGCCGACGCGTCGGCGCCGGGTGGGCAGGCCGTCGGCGGGGCGGTCGGGGGAGGCGGCGTCCGCGGCGGCCCGGGCGACGAAGGCGACGGAGATGTCGGCCGCGGTCGCGCCGTGGGCGCCGAACTGCGGGCCCAGGACGAGGGGTTCGCAGCGGTCGGTGGAGGCGTTGGGGTCGCCGGTGACGCCGTACGCGGGGAAGCCGGACTTGAGGACGAGCTGCGGCTTGGCGCCGAAGTGGTCGGGGCGCCACAGCACGATGTCGGCGAGCTTGCCGACCTCGATCGAGCCGATCTCGTGCGAAAGTCCGTGGGCGATGGCGGGGTTGATGGTGAGCTTGGCGATGTAGCGCAGCACCCGCGCGTTGTCGTCGCCGCCGGCGACGGTGCCGAACCCTTCGTCGAGCGGGCCTCGTTCGGCCTTCATCTTGCCGGCCGTGGCGAAGGTGCGGCGCACGGTCTCCCCGGCGCGGCCCATGCCCTGGGCGTCGGAGGAGGTGATGCCGATGACTCCGAGGTCGTGGAGGACGTCCTCGGCGCCCATCGTGCCGGCGCGGATGCGGTCGCGGGCCATGGCGGCGTCGCCGGGCAGGTCGGTCTTGAGGTCGTGGGCGGAGACGATCATGTCGAAGTGTTCGCCCAGCGCGTCCCGGCCGAAGGGCAGGGTGGGATTGGTGGAGGAGCCGATGACGTTCGAGACCCCGGCCATCTTCAGCACGTTGGGGACGTGCCCGCCGCCGCAGCCCTCGATGTGGAAGGCGTGGATGGTCCGCCCGTCGAGGAC
This sequence comes from Streptomyces sp. NRRL WC-3742, assembly GCF_000720635.1. Classification (GTDB taxonomy): domain Bacteria; phylum Actinomycetota; class Actinomycetes; order Streptomycetales; family Streptomycetaceae; genus Kitasatospora. The sequence continues at coordinate 13,744 of NZ_JOCF01000105.1, forward strand.
GCGGAGCGTGTCCTCGACCGACAGGCACTCGTTCAGCCCGTCGGTGTGCAGGGCGACCTGGACGTCGTACTCCTCGGCGACGCGCAGCGCGGTGTCCAGGGCGCGGGTGTGCGCGCCCATGTCCTCGTGCACCTTGAATCCGCAGGCGCCGCCCTCGGCGAGGGCCTCGATCAGCGGGGCCTCGTCGGAGGAGGAGCCCCGGCCCAGGAAGCCGATGTTGACGGGCCAGGCGTCGAAGGCGTTGAAGGCGTGGCGCAGCGCCCAGGGGGAGTTGACGCCGACGCCCCAGACGGGGCCGAACTCCTGGCCGATGATCGTGGTGACGCCGGAGGCGAGCGACGCCTCCATGATGCGGGGCGACAGCAGGTGGACGTGGGTGTCGACGGCGCCGGCGGTGGCGATCAGGCCCTCGCCGGAGACGATGGTGGTGCCGGTGCCGACGACCACGTCCACGCCGTCGAGGGTGTCCGGGTTGCCGGCCCGGCCGATGGAGGCGATCCGGCCGCCGATCAGGCCGATGGAGGTCTTGCGCACGCCCTGGACCGCGTCGATGACCAGCACGTTGCTGATCACCACGTCGCAGGTGTCGCGGACGGCGGCGGCCTTGAGGTGCAGGCCGTCGCGGGCGGTCTTGCCGAAGCCCGCGAGGAACTCCTCGCCGGGCGCCTGGGAGTCGGACTCCACGCGGACGATCAGGCCGGAGTCGCCCAGGCGGATGCGGTCGCCGGTGCGCGGGCCGTGCACCGAGATGTAGTCGTGCGGGGTGAGTGCGCTCATGAGGGCATCTCCGCGTCGTCGAAGCCGGTCAGGTAGCCGGTCGCGCGGGCCTTGGCGAGGGCGGCCTCCTTGGCGCCGGGCGCGTCCAGGGGCCCGTCCACGAGCCCCGCGAAGCCGATCGCGACCCGGGCGCCGCCGATCGGCACCAGGCCGACCTCGACGGTGGCGCCCGGGTCGAAGCGCACGGAGGAGCCGGCGGGGACGGCCAGGTGGGTGCCGTAGGCGGCGGCGCGGTCGAAGGCCAGGCGGGGGTTGGCCTCGAAGAAGTGGAAGTGCGAGGTGACGGAGATCGGCACCTCGGAGGTGTTGTGGACGGGGAGCAGCAGGCTCTCCTCGACCGGGTCGTAGCCGGCGCCGTCGCCGAGGAGGGCGCCGCCGGGGGCGTCCTCGCCGAGGGAGCCGGCGCCGCGGAAGGGGTCGTTGACGACGGCGAGGCGGGTGCCGTCGTCGAAGACGGCCTCGACCTGGACGACGGTGACGACGTCCGGTACGCCGGGCAGCACGTCCTCGGCGCTGAGCACGGAGCGTCCGGCCTCGATGGCCTCGGCGAGGCGGCGGCCGTCGCGGGCGGCCTCGCAGACGGCGTCGGCGATCAGGGCGGTGGCCTCGGGGATGTTGAGGCGTACGCCCCGGGCGCGGCGGGCGCGGGCCAGTTCGGCTGCCGTGAAGATCAGCAGCCGGTCCCGCTCGGTGGGGGTCAGTCGCACGGTTCCTCGCTCGCGGTCGCCGGGGAGGGGGTCGGCTCGGGGCCTCGGGGGCCTCGGGGGCCTTGGGGGGAGCCTCGGGACGCTTCCGGGACGATGTTAGAACGGCGTTCAAACATCTCGGGTCATTGAACCCGGCCGGGGGCGCCCTGTCCAGCGTTGCCGCTCCTCGGGCGTTCGGCTTGTCGGGGAGCGGGCGGGGGTGAGGAAAGGGGCGCGGGAGCGGGCGCACGGCCGGGACGGGCGCCGGGTGTGCGCGGGATCGAGCGGAGGGGGGCTCGAATGCAGCCCCCGTGCTTCGCAAACCTGTCCGGCGCGGGCAGTTGGATCACGCGGGCCTCCCCGTGCCCCTTTCACCCCAGGTGATCGGACGCACACTGTTGCAAACGCCGTCAACTGGGCATGAGGATGGGTGGCCAGAACGAGCAGGCCACCCGGCCGGCGGGGGATTCCGGAGGCGGGGGGCCGGATTCCCAGGGCGGGGGCATGTGGTGATGGACGGTCAGTCGCGATTCCCGCGGCAGCGGACGGGCTCGGGCGACGCCTATCGGTCCGGCCCTGTCCAGGGCACGGCCGGCGGTACGGGGACGGCCCTGCCGGGGGTCTCCGCCCCCGGGTGCGCCCTGCACCGCCGCCTGCACCTGACGCTGGAGCCGGCGGATCTGGTCGCGGTCGGCTCGGTGCGCCACCGGCTGCGCTCGGCGCTGAGCCACTGGGGGGTGCCGGAGCTGTCCGACACCGCCGAGCTGCTCTCCTCCGAGCTGGTGACCAACGCGCTGCTGCACACGGGCAAGGGCGCCGTCTTCGACGCGGTGCTCGGTACGGAGAACCGGCTGCGGATCGAGGTGCAGGACGGCGCGAGCAGGCTGCCCGGCCGCCGCCGCGATCCGGGCTCCGAGTACGCGACCTCCGGGCGGGGCCTGCTGCTGGTGGAGGCGCTCGCCGACTCCTGGGGGGTGCAGCTGCGCGGGGAGGGCAAGGTCACCTGGTTCGAGCTCGCGATGCCCTGAGAGCGCGGTGCCCTGAGAGCCCGGTGCCCTGAGAGTGCGGTGTCCTGAGAGTGCGGCGTCCTGAGAGCCTGAGGTCCTGAGAACCCGCCCGGACCGTCGCAGTGGCCCGGATCACGCATTGCTTCGCCGTCGAAGCAACCCGTGAACAGAAGGCTGAACGGAAGATTTCCGCCCCGTTGCCATTGCCGCTCGGCCGAACATTGGACAGGATGGTGGGAATGTGTGTCCACGGTCGGGAAGCAGCGGGGAGACCGAGCCTCGACTGACCACCGCCCGTCGTACCCACCCGATCCAGCACGACCCACCACATCGCCTCGCGGCCCGTTCCGGACGGCCGGCGCGGTCCGTCACGGCAGCGGCAGGAGCAGCATGCCCACTGAGCCCGAGTCGCCGGGGCCGGCGCTGCCGCCCGGCGTGTCCGCCGAGCCGCAGCCCGTCGGCCGCACCGCGACGCCGCAGTCCGCCGACCGGGCCCGCCCGCCCGCGCAGTCCGCCCGCCGCGGCTCCCAGCGGATGCCCCCCAACCTCGCCTCCGCCCGTCTGGCCCCGGTGCTCTCCGGCGGACTGCCGTCCGCCTCCGCCGACACCATGCCGGACTGGCTGGAGCCCGCGATGGCCGCCAACGGCATCGGCTCCTTCGACTGGGACATCCGCCGCGACGTCCTGGAGGGCGACCAGCGGGCCTGCGCGATCATCGGGCTGGACACCGAGAAGAGCCACTTCGACCGCACCTCCGCCTCCTTCCTCGCCCTGCTGCACCCCGAGGACGCGCCCGTGGTGCGCCGCCGCGTCGAGCGCGCGGTGGCGGAGCTGGGCCAGTGCGGCGCGTACTACCGCACCATCGGCCCGGGCGGGGGCCTGCGCGCCGTCCGCTTCCGCGGCCGGGTGCTCGCCGACGCCTTCGGGCGCGCCTCCCGGATGGTCGGCTTCGTCTGGGACGCCACCGTCGAGCTGCACAAGCGCGACCACGCCGACCGCATGGCCATGCTGCGCGAGGAGCGCTCCCGCTTCATCAAGGAGGCGGCCCGCGCCCTCTCCGAGGCCGTCACCGTGCGCGACGTCGCCCGGGTGTTCACCGAGCTGCCCCTGCCCGGACTGCCGCCGGACGGGCTGGTGCTCGCCTCCTTCGAGGCCGGACGGGCGCGGATCCTCGGCGCCTCCGGCTACCGCCCCGAGGGCCTCGCCATCTGGGACCGCACCCTGCTGCCGCACGGCCACCCCGCCTCCGAGGCGCTGCGCCACCGTGCGCCGGTGTTCATCTCCACCCGCGAGGAGTTCAGCGAGGGCTACCCCGACGTGTGGGAGCCGACCAAGCGCAACGGCAAGGGCTCTTGGGCGTACCTGCCGCTGGTGGCCAGTGGCCGGCCCATCGGCATCTGCGTGGTCAGCTTCGACGACGAGCGCGAGCTGGACGCCGACGAGCGCACCCTGCTGACCACCCTCGGCGGGCTGGTCGCCCAGTCCCTGGCCCGCGCCCGGCTGCACGACGCCGAGCACGAGCTCGCGGCCGGCCTCCAACGGGTGATGCTGCCGCGCACCGTCCCGTCCGTCCCCGGCGTGACCACCGCCGTGCGCTACCTGGCGGCCGGCTCCGGCCTGCAGATCGGCGGCGACTGGTACGACGTCGTCCCGCTGCCCGGCGGGCACGTGGGCCTGGTGATCGGCGACGTCCAGGGCCACGACGTCCACGCCGCCGGGATCATGGGCCAGCTGCGGATCGCGCTGCGCGCCTACGCCGCCGAGGGCCACCCGCCCGAGGCGGTGATGGCCCGCGCCTCCCGCTTCCTCGCCGACCTGGACACCGACCACTTCGCCACCTGCACCTATGCCGAGGTCAACGTCGACTACGGCGTGGTCTACGCCGTGCGCGCCGGCCACCTCGACCCGGTGGTGCGCCGCGCGGACGGCAGCGTCGCCGTGGTGCCCGTCGCCGGCGGGCTGCCGCTGGGCATCGACCCCGACCAGGAGTACCGCGTCACCCGGTTCAGCCTCGACCCGGGCGAGACCGTCCTGCTCTGTACCGACGGCCTGGTCGAGGCGCGCGGCATGGACCTGGACGAGGGCATCGGCCGCCTGGTCCGGGCCCTCGCCCGCCCCCTGCCGGACCCGCGGACGGCCCACCGCGACCCGCTGGAGGAGCTGGCCGACCGGATCGCCTCCCAGGCCGCCGACTCCAGCGAGCGCGAGGACGACATAGCGCTGCTGCTCCTGCGCTGGGACGGCCCCTCGGGCGGGCTCGCCGCCCAGCAGCTGCGCCGGCGCATCGGCCAGGCGGACCTGGCGCGGATCTCCGAGGTCCGGGCCGAACTGCGCGACGCGCTGAGCCGCTGGGGCGTCGCCGAGTTCATCGACACCGCCGAACTGCTCTCCTCCGAACTGGTCACCAACGCCATCCGGCACACCGACCGGGACGCCATGTTCACCGCCCGGCTCTACCGCGAGCCGGTCTCGGACGGCGGCCGGGCACGGCTGCGGGTCGAGGTGGAGGACGAGTCGGACCTGTGGCCGACCCGCCGCACCCCCGGCGAGCAGGCGTCCTCCGGGCGCGGGCTGATGCTGGTCGAGGCGCTCGCGGACGCCTGGGGCGTGGAGCCGCGGGGCTCCGGCAAGCGGATGTGGTTCGAGCTCAGCGGCACCACGGCCGCGTAGGGGAGTGTCCCGGGGCCGCGGCGGAACTACTTCCGTAGTGGCACTACATCCGTAGTCGAGCCGCCCCGGACCGTGCCGCACTGCTCCGGACCGCTTCGGACTACTTCCGTAGTGGCACTACGGAAGTAGTCGGCCCGCCCGTCCGCTCACCGGAGACGCCTCCGACCCGCGGCTAGCCGAACTGCTGCTCGAGGTCCTTGAGCTTGCGCTCCAGTTCGTTCAGCCGGGGCAGCGTGACGGTGTCCTCGTCGACGGTGAGGTCGATGGTGCGCCGCTCCGGACGGGCCGGGAGGCCCGGCTGGACGACCGCGCCCTCGGCGGCCCCGTCCGGCGCCTCGCCGACGGGGTCGGACTGGCCCGCCTCGACGGCCCGGGGCGCGGCCGGCCCGCCGGCTATGGCGGGTTCCGAGCCGGACTCCAGCTGCCGGGCGGCGGAGGCCGTCCCGCGCCCCCGCCAGGCGCCGTTGCCGCGGTTGATCGCCCGGATCTCGGCCCGCTCGCGGCGGCCCGCCAGCTTGCGCCGCTCCTTCTCCAGCGCCCGCTCCCGCTTGTCGTCGCGGACCTCGTCCACCGCCTCGTCCAGGCTGCGCACGCCCTCGAGCAGCATCAGCGACCAGGCCGCGTACGTCTCGCGGGGGGCGCGCAGCCAGCGCACGATGCGGATCTGCGGCAGCGGCCGGGGGACGAGCCCCTGTTCGCGCAGCGCCGCCCGGCGGGTCTGCTTGAGCGCCCGGTCGAAGAGGATCGCCGCGGACATCGACATGCCGGAGAAGAACTGCGGGGCGCCGGCGTGGCCGAAGCCGCGCGGGGCGTGGACCCAGTTGAACCAGGCCGAGGCGATGGCGAACACCCAGACCAGCAGGCGGGATCCGAGGGCGGCGTCGCCGTGGCTGGCCTCCTCCGCCGTACAGGGATTCCTTGCGCCGGCGCCGTTCCTCGGCACGCTCCCAGGAATCCGTCCCGCCGGCGGGGGAGGAGCCCCGGCTCCGGGCCAGGGCCACCAGGAGGGCGCTGACCAGCAGCCCCGCCACTGCGGTGACGGCCCAGCCGAGCGGTATGTCGGACAGTTTCATCGCCGGAACCAGCCTCGCTTTCTGCGTCGCGCTTCCTGCATCGTGATGTGCGCCGTGATGGCGGGGACCATCATGGCCGATGCTCGGGGGGCGAATGACCGATTCACCGTCAATGCGCTGAGTAGAGGGATTCCTGACCTCGAGTCGAGCGGATTGTCATATGAATTCGGCAGCGGGAATTCCCGGAATTCCGGGCTTTTTCGGTTTCGGCTCGGACGGATTTTCGTCAACCGCGCATGACGCGGGGGCAGCCGCCGCACATGTCCCGGGGAGCCACGGTGTAGACGAGGCAACAGCTGGCCCGGGAGCGGGCGCAGTCGGAGGGAGCGCCGCCGCAGCCGGGCGCCGGGGCCGCGAAACCGGCGCCCGGGGTGAAGGGGGAGGGCGCCGGAGCGGGGCCGCCCGACGCGCCGGGCGCGCCACGGGCGGGTGCGGGCGCCAGCAGCGCGGAGAGCTCGTCGCGCGCCCGCTCCGCCTCGCCGAGCAGCCCGCCCGCGTACCAGAGCCCCTCCACCACCGCGTCGGTGGCCATCGCCCACAGCACCCGGGGCCCGCGCCGCACCTCGGGCCGGAAGGCGGCCAGCAGTGGGGTGAGGAACCTGTCCAGCGCGCACCGCAGTTCGGCCGCCAGCGCCCGCGCGTCGGGGGCGGTCCGGGCGGCGGAGGCGGCGGCCGGATCGTCCGGCAGGCAGACGAAGGCCCCCGGGCGGACCGTCAGCTCCGCCGAGCCCGCGCCGCGCCGCAGCGCGACGTCCCCGGGCCCGGCCAGCGGCACCCGGCGCTCCAGGAACCACGGCAGGGTGAACACCAGCGACAGCGGCCAGACGGCCCGGTGCAGCCCGAACCCGGCCGCCACGTCCGGTCGCAGCGGCCGCCCGTAGCGGGCGAGGCCCTGGCGGGCGTCGTGGCCGATCAGTTCGCGCAGCGCCTCGGGCCGTTCGGTGAGGTCGGCGACGGTGAACCAGCCGCCGCCCGAGCGGGGCGCGCCCGGGCGCACCCTCAGCACGGGGGAGAGCGCGGCCAGCCGGTGGTACGCGGCCGCGCCTGGGGCGTGGAGATCGGGCGCGAGGGCGGGAGTGTGCGCCGGGGTGGTGCGGGGGGCGCACGGCACGGGGCCGGGCCGGGTGCTGCTCGCGGTCATGGTCGTGCCCCATCGGGTCGACCGGGGCCGCGCATGGGGCCCGGTGGTGCCCGCCGCGCCGAACCGGGCCCGCCGGGCCCGGCCGGACCGGGGCATGGCGGTGCCCGGGGAACGGCAAGGCTGAGACCGACCGGCGAATGGGGGGCGGTGTCGCGACGCCCATTCGCCGGTCGGTCCAACCTGGCCGGAGCGCTGCTCGCTCCAGCCAGGTTAGCCTCACCTTAGCTGATGGTGTCCGGAGTCTCGCTCCCGATGCGTCCGTCCGGGGGAGGCCCCGGCGCGCGCAGGGCGCTCAGCTGGCGCGCGAGCCAGACCGGCACGCCGCCCAGGGCGTGCACCAGGCGCGTCGCCTCGGCGCGCAGCCGGGCGGCCTCCGCCGGCTCGGAGACCTCGGCGAGCGCCGCGAGCGCCGGCGCCACCCCCACCGTGAAGCCGAGTTCCTCGCGCAGCCGCAGCGAGGCGTCGAAGCCCTCCCGGGCGCGGGAGCGGTCCCCCCGGGAGAGCGCCAGCGCGGCCAGGTGGCGCCAGGTGTAGGAGCGCAGGAGCTCGTCCCCGCGCTCCCCGGCGGCGTCGTGCGCCCGGCGGTAGGCGATCCAGGCGGCGCTGCGGTCGCGCAGCAGGTTCTCGGCGACCAGCCCCCGCCGGAAGTCCAGCAGCGGACGGCCGGGGGCGTCCGGCGGCAGCAGCGCGGAGGTGCGGCCGAGCGCCGCCTGCGCCTCGTCGAGCCGGTCGCGCGGGCCGAGCACGCTGGCCAGGTAGGCCAGGAACCCGCGGGCGCAGGCCGCGGCCGCGCGCTGCTCGGTGCCGGCCGCGAGTGCCTCCGCCAGCCGTAGCGCCTGTTCGGCCTGTGTCCAGTTCGCGGCGGTGAACAGGCACTGTTCGATGAGGAGTTCGGCGCGGCCGAGGGCGGCCGCGGGGTCCTGTTCGGCGGGCGCGCGCAGCAGTTCGGCGGCCTCCTGCCAGCACCCGCGTGACCGCAGCCGCCACACGGTGTCGCCCGGTTCCTCCGCTGCCCGCCCCCGCCCGTCCGGGCCACTCGGGCTCCATCCGTGCTCCGACAACGCCACCTCCTTGTGTGCGCCATCCAGCAGGGCACGGACGCGAAGGCCCGCGCTGTGGCGGCAATTCAACACGGGGGTGAGCTTGTGCACCAGATCACGAGCGGAGGTTGTTGCTTTTGCGGGTCGGATGATCTAGTGAGCCCCGAGGCGGGCCCTAGGAGGTCCAGCCGGTCTCCATGAGGGCCTCGGCGGCGCCGTTGGCGGGCTGGGGGACGCCGGCGAGGTCCAGGCTGAACAGGGCGACCAGCAGTTGTTCGCCGCGGACGGTGGCCTGGTGGGAGTAGCCGGCCAGGGTGAACATGGCGGCGGCCATCTCCTCGGCATGCAGGGTCTGCATCCACAGGCACTCGACGGACTTCACGTCGGCGGGCTCCGTCCAGGTGTCGACCTGGGCGACCATCCGGGTGCCGAGCAGGGTGACGCCGTCGCGCTCCTGCGCCTCCGTCAGTTCGAGGTCGTCGAAGCCGAGCCACTCCAGGTAGCGGGCGGCGGTGAACACCGCGTCCTGGGAGGTGCGCACCGGGTGGGGGCGGAACGGGGCGCGGTGGCGGAAGGGGCGGGCCCGTCCGGCCGAGGTGCCGGGGGCCGCGGGCGGGGCGGGCACGGGGGCGCCCAACGGGTGGGCCGGGTACGGGCGGGAGGTCTGCGGGCCGGGGGCGGCGAGCGGGGCGGCGGTGCCGGTGCCCAGGCGGGTCGTGCGGTCCACCGGGAGCCGGACGGTGGCGCCGCAGTTGCAGGTGAACTCCGGCTGGGGCCACTGGTCGGAGCGGCCGCAGTGGGGGCAGCGCATGCTCAGCCAGGAGTCCTCCCAGGAGCGGAACCGCACCTGCACGGGGACCCCGCCGCGCAGCAGCGGCACCTTCAGCGAGGCGCCGCACGGGCAGGGCAGCGACGGGGGCTCGTACAGGTGCTCGCGGCGGCAGGCGGGGCAGCGGATCGCCCGGGCGCCGCCGCCCGCCCCGGGACCTTGCCGCGCGGGGTCGTGTCCGGTGAAGTCGTCGGGCAGTCCGGCCATCGCGGGCTCCGTCCCTCGGGGTCGGGTGGGGTTCGATTCCCATGCTCCCTGATGCGGCGGGCGGTTGGCACGGAATGGGGCAATCCTCAGGGATGGATCAGGGACGGTCGTCCGGCAGGTGGAGCGTGGGCGACCGGCGCTCCGCCTCGATGGTTAGGCGGCGCCCCACCTGGCCAGGTCGGCGGGGGTGTCCAGGTCGTCGGGGACGGCCACGTCGGCGCATTCGACGAGGGCGGTCTCCGCCGCGTGCGCCGCCAGCAGCGCCCTGGCGCCGGAGTCGCCGTGCGCGCCGGCGGCCGCCTCGGCGAAGTGGCGGGCGCCGATCAGCACGGGGTGCCCGCGCCGGCCCCCGTAGGCGGCGGCGGCGAGTTCGGCGCCGGCCCGGTGCGCGGCCAGCAGCCGGGCGACGGCGGCCGGGGTGACGCCCGGGGTGTCCACCAGCAGCACCAGCGCCGCCGAGACGCCCGGCGGCAGGGCGGCCAGGCCCGCGCGCAGCGAGGAGCCCATCCCGCTCGCCCAGTCCGGGTTGGCGACCAGCCGGCAGCCCGGCAGGTGCGCGGTGGTCCGCACCTGCGCGGCGGCGGCGCCCAGGACGACCACCACCTCGGGGCAGCCGCCCGCCCGGGCCACGGCCACCGTGTGCTCCACCAGCGGGCGGCCGCCGTAGCGGATCAGCGCCTTGGGCCGTCCGCCCAGGCGCCGACCGCCTCCGGCGGCCAGGACGAGCGCGGCGACGGGCCCCAGCGAGTTCTGCATGGGTCCAGCCTGCCCGGTGGGGAGGGCGCGGCGCATCGGACGAAGGCACAACGCCACCGGCCGGACCGGGTGTGAGCTTCGACATGCTCCTCGGGGTCCGCGTGGCGTCGCCTTGACCCGCCTTGGGGCGGCTGATCCACTCCGCTGGTCCGTCAAACCGCCCCTGACCTCGGGAGTTATCCGTGCCCGCCCGCCGTACCCGGCTCTCCGCCGCCACCGTGTTCCTCATATGCGCGCTCGCGCTGGTCGGTTGGCTGGTCGGCGGCCGCGACCACGACAAGCCCGCTCCCGGCGGCACCGCTCCGGCCGGGGCGCTGGGCACCAGCCCGCTGCAGAACCCGGACGGCACCAAGCCCGGCCTCGCCCCGCTGGGCACCCCCGAGGAGCGCAGGGCCGGCCGCGAGCTCATCACCAGGGTCACCACCGCCGCCCCCGGCCCCAAGGACGGCTACGACCGTAACGAGTTCGGCCCCGCCTGGACGGACAACGTCGAGGGCGTCCCCCTCGGCGGCAACAAGTGCGACACCCGCAACGACCTGCTCGCCCGTGACGGCACCGGCGTCGAGCGCAAGGACGGCTCGGACTGCGTGGTCACCGCGATGACCATCCACGACCCGTACACCGGCAGGACCGTCCGGTGGACGAAGCAGCAGCCCACGAAGATCCAGATCGACCACGTGATGCCCCTGTCCTACGACTGGCAGATGGGCGCGGCCGCCTGGGACAAGCTCAAGCGCGTCCAGATCGCCAACGACCCGCTCAACCTGATCCCCGCCGACGGCTCCCAGAACGCCTCCAAGGGCGACTCCGGCCCGGCCTCCTGGCTGCCCGCCAACACCGAGGTGCGCTGCTCCTACGCGGTGCGCTTCGCCCAGGTGTCGCTGAAGTACGGGCTGCCCGTCAGCGAGGCGGACAAGAAGACCATGCTCCAGCAGTGCGGCGGCTGACCGAGGCCCCGAACGACCGCGCCAAGACCGTTCCGCGACCGGCGGAAACCCTCCCGTCGGGCCCCAGGTCCGGGGCCCGGATGTGACCCGGACCGGGGATGGATGGTATGCGTGAGCAGTGGACTCGAAGATCCAACGGTCACCCCGCAGGGCCCTGCCCGCCCTCGCCGCCGCGCTCGCCGCCGCCCTGACGGCCGCCGGCTGCACCGGCACGCCCACCGCGAGCGCCCCGACCGCCCGCCCGCCCCTGGCCGACAGAGCCCCGTCCGCCGCCGCGCCCGAACTGCGCGCGCTCTACGACCAGCGGATCGACTGGCAGTCCTGCGGGGAGCCCGCCGAGGGCGGGGAGCCCACCGTCGAGTGCGCCACCCTCAAGGCGCCGCTGGACTACGAGAAGCCCGGCGGCGAGACCATCGACGTCGCCCTCACCCGGGTTCCCGCCGCCGACCAGAAGCACCGCCTCGGCGCCCTGGTCCTCAACCCGGGCGGGCCCGGCAACTCCGGTACGAGCATGATCCAGTGGGGCTGGAAGAGCTACCAGGGCCCGCTGCACGACCGCTACGACCTCGTCGGCTTCGACCCGCGCGGCGCCGGCCGCACCACCCCGGTGCACTGCCTCGACGACCGCACCCGCGACGAGTGGACCTCCACCGACGACCCCGGCTACGACCACGGCCGCGTCATCGCCGACGCCTGCCAGGCCAAGCACGCCGCCCTCCTGCCGCACCTCGGCACCCGCGACACCGCCCGCGACATGGACGTGCTGCGCAGCGCCCTCGGCCAGCGCAAGCTCGACTTCCTCGGCCTGTCCTACGGCACCTACCTCGGCGCCCTCTACGCCGAGGAGTTCCCCGAGCGCACCGGCCGCCTCGTCCTCGACGGCGCCGTGGAGCGCAGCACCGACCTGATGCACCTCAACGGCGAACAGGCCGTCGCCACCGAGGCCGAGTTCACCTCCTTCGCCACCGACTGCGCCACCAACGACGAGTCCTGCCCCTTCGGCACCGACCCGGCCGCCGCCCCGCGCCGCCTCGCCGAGTTCCTCGACGGCCTGCGGGCCCGCCCCCTGAGCACCGGGGACGGGCGCAGCCTCACCGCCGCCCTCGCCTGGGGCGGCGTCATCGGCGTCCTCAACGACGGCAGCCGCTCCTTCGAGCGGCTGCGCGAGGCCCTCGCTCCGGCGGTCACCCGCGGCGACGCCGACGAGCTGATGCGCCTGGCCGACAACGCCAACGGCCGCGACCAGGACGGCCGTTACGACACCGCCGCCGACGCCTACGCGGCCATCCACTGCGCCGACGCGGCCCTCGCCCCCAGCCCCGCCGACCTGCGCACCGCCCTCGCCGCCCTCGCCGCCCAGGCCCCGCTCACCAGCCACCACGACACCCGCCTCGCCCTGCTCGACCCGGACTGCCGCCCCTGGCCGTACCGCTCGCCGGAGAAGCCGCACACGGTGAAGGCGCCGGGCAGCGCGCCGATCCTCGTCGTCGGCTCCACGGGCGACCCGGTCACGCCGTACCCGTGGGCGCAGCGGATGGCCGCCGGGTTCGAGCACGGAGTGCTGCTCACCCGGGACGGGGACGGGCACACCGCGTGGGACAAGAGCGGGTGCGTGCGCTCGGCGGTCGCGGACTACCTGGTGGACGGGCGGATGCCGGCCCCGGGGACGCGCTGCGCCTCGGACTGACATGGCCTGACCTGACGCGACGGCGCAGGGGGCGCACCGCGCTGCTCGCGGTGCGCCCCCTGCGGGCCTCTTCCGGTCGGCGGCTCAGGAGGTCGGGGCCGTCAGGTCGGTCGGGGCCGTCAGGTCGTAGAACGTGGCCGTGCCGACGGTGCGCTTGGTGAAGTGGGCCGTCACCCACGCCTGGATCTGGGCGCTCTCGGTCTGCCGGCCGCCCTCGTCGTCGCCCTCGCCGCCGGCGCCACCGAAGCCGCGGCGGGAGCCGCCGTCGATGAACCAGTGGACCTTGCCCTGCTGGACGTCCTTCTGGAAGTCGGCCAGGCTCAGCGACGGGTCGGTGCCGTTGAAGCCGCCGAGGGCCATCACCGGCTTGCCGGTGGCGAGTTGGTAGCTCGCGGAGTTCTGCGAGCCGACCGCCGCCGCGGCCCAGGTGAAGCGGTCGGCGTCCTGCTTCAGCAGGGCCGCGGCCTCGTCGCTCACCTTGGTGCCGCCGAGCAGGCCGCCCATGCCGCCCGCGCCGCCCATGCCGCCGGGGAAGCCCTCGGGGCCGCCGGGCAGGCCCGGCACGGTGGCGGCGCCGTTGCCGTTGCCCGTCGTGCCGCGCTCGTGGCGGCCGTTCGCCTTGCCCGAGCCGTTGCCCGAGCCGTTGCCCGAGCCGTTGTTGGAGCCGTCGCCGAAACCGTTGTCGGAGCCGGAGCCGGGATTGGCGCCCGCGCCCGGCCCGCCCGGCCCGCCCGGGAAGCCCGGGAAGGCGCCCCCGCCGGGGAAGCCCCCGCCGTTCCTGCCGCGCGGGGCCTGACCGCCCGGGAAGCCCGCGCCGCCCTTGCGCCCGCCGCCGCCCGGCCCGAACGAGCCCTTGACGGACGGTCCGGCCGTCACGATCGAGCCGTTGTGCGCCGTCGCCACGGTGTCCACCGCGTACGCCGCCGGGCCGCCGAACGCCGCCGCCAGGCCCACCAGGCCCGCCACCGAGGCGATCCGCGCCCCGAACCGGCCCGAGGACCGCCCGGCCGCCTGGCCCCAGACCAGCGCGCCCGCCGCCGCCAGCCCGCCGAGCAGCACCGCCCAGCGCAGCCACGGCAGGAAGTCCGAGCTGCGCCCGAGCAGGACGAACGCCCAGACCGCCGTCACCGCGAGGGTGCCGGAGAGCACCAGCGCCCACGGCAGCCGGTGCCGCGCCCGCCACAGCCCGTCCACGCCCATGCCGACCAGGGCCGCGACGGCCGGGGCCAGCGCCACCGTGTAGTACTGGTGGAAGATCCCGGACATGAAGCTGAACACCAGCGCCGTGGAGATCAGCCAGCCGCCCCAGACCAGGAACGCCGCGCGGGCGGTGTCGGTGCGGGCGTAGCGGCGGGTCGCCCAGAGGCCGACGACCAGCAGGATCAGCGCGGCCGGCATCAGCCAGGCGATCTGCCCGCCGATGTCGCTGCCGAACAGCCGGGTGACGCCGGTCTGGCCCCAGCCGCGGCCGCCGCGGGCCGCGCCGCCCGGCAGGTCCAGCCCGGCGGGCAGGCGCGCGCCGCCGCCGACGCTGCCGCGCTCGTTGCCGTCCACCCGGCCGAGGCCGTTGTAGCCGAAGGTCAGCGACAGGAAGCTGTTGTCCTGGGAGCCGCCGACGTACGGGCGGGCCGAGGCGGGCAGCAGTTCGACCACGGCCACCCACCAGCCGCCCGCGACGAGCAGGGCCGCGCCCGCGAGCAGCGTCTGGCGCACCCGCCGCCACAGGCCCGTGGGCGCGACGACCAGGTAGACCACCGCGAAGGCGGGCAGGATCAGGAAGGCCGCCAGCGTCTTGGTGAGGAAGGCGAAGCCGAACATCGCCCCGGTGAACAGCAGCCACCGGGTGCTCGCCGTCTCGATGGCCCGCACCATCCCGTACGCGGAGAGGGTGAGCAGCAGCACCAGCAGCGCGTCGGGGTTGTTGAAGCGGAACATCAGCGCCGCGACGGGGGTGAGCGCGAACGCGGCCCCGGCGATCAGCCCGCCGAGCGGGGAGAAGCGGCGGCGCACCGTCGCGTACAGCACGCCCGCGGTGGCGGCGCCCATCAGGGCCTGCGGGGCCAGGATCGACCAGGAGTTGAGGCCGAACAGCCGCACCGACAGGGCCATCGGCCACAGCGACATGGGGGGCTTGTCGACGGTGATGAAGTTCGCGGCGTCCGAGGAGCCGAAGAAGAACGCCTTCCAGCTCTGGCTGCCCGCCTGGACGGCCGCCGAGTAGAAGGCGTTCGCCCAGCCGGAGGCGCCCAGGCCCCACAGGTAGAGGAGCGCGGTGGCGGCCATCAGCCCCAGCAGGGCCGGGCGCACCCAGCGCGGGTCGTCCTCGCGGCCGCGCCAGGCCCGGGCGGGCAGGGTGCGCAGCCGCTCCGACCAGGAGGCGAACCCCTTCGGCCCGACGGGCGGCAGGGGCTGCTCCGGGAAGAGCGGGGCCGGCCGGTCAACCCCCGGCTGCGGCACCTGCGGCGGCGGGTAGTCCGCGGCCTCGGGCCACGGTTCGCCGGCCGGAGGGGAATAGCTGCTCGTGGTCATGCGCCATACGCTGGGTGGCGTGGCTGAGAGAACCGTGAGACGGGGCTGTGAGACGGGTTTGATCTAGGGGTTCACCCGTTTCGCGGGGTCTCCTGGCCCTGCGGGTTCTCCGGCTCAGGCGGCGGCGGGCATCGTGAGGTGCTTGCCCAGCCACTCCAGGGCCGGGGGGATCTCCCGGGTCCAGGTGTGGAAGTTGTGGCCGGCGGTGTCCAGGGTGATCGTGGACATCGCGGTCGGGGCCTTGAAGGCGCCGACCATGGCCTGGGTCTCCTCGTAGTTGTTCTCGTCGTTCGCCGTGGTCAGCAGCAGGGAGACGGGCACCGGCGGCTGGTTCTTGAGCCGCCACAGCAGGTCGTTCTCCTGCTTGAGCTTGTCGTCGCCGCCGAACAGGTCGCCGGTGGTCGGGTCGTGGGCGGCGCTGTAGTAGCCGGAGAGTGCCACGGCGGCCTTGTAGGAGTCGGGCTTGCGCAGCGCGAACTTCAGCGCGCAGTAGCCGCCGGTGGAGTTGCCGATGACGGCGCGGTTGGCCGGGTCGGTGCCGATCCGGTAGGTGGCGGCGAGGGCCTTGGGCAGGTCGGTGGTGAAGAAGGACTCCACCTGGGGGCCGTTCGGCACGTCGACGCACTCGGTGTCCCGGTCGACGAGGGTGGGGCGGGTCATCACCAGGATGGTCGGCGGCAGCTTCTTCTTCTCGATCGCGTCGAGGGTGGACGCCGGGTACTGCATCAGCGAGATCAGCTTCTCGGGGGTGCCCGGGTAGCCGGTGAGCACCAGGGCCATCGGGAAGCGCTGCTTGGCGAAGTCCGGCTGGAAGTACTGCGGGGGCAGGTAGACGTACGCCTCGGTGGTCAGACCGCTGCCGGCCCCCTTGACGGCGACCTTCTGGATCAGCCCGGAGCGGTCGGGCTCCGAGCCCTGCGCCGAGTAGAACTTCTGCTCTCCGGTGACGGCCACGCCGGAGGCGTTCGGCTGGTGGTCGACGACGGTGCCCAGGCCCCCGCTGGTGCCGAGCAGGTCGGTCCAGGAGCTGTAGAAGCCGAAGTAGCTGTTGGCGATCAGGCCCATCGCGGCCAGCACCGACAGCTGCGCGGCCAGGAACGCGCCGAGCCGGCCCGCCCAGGACTTCCACCCCTTCCCGCCGAACCGCGGCCAGAGCCACATGGTGGCGGCGAAGACGAGGATCGCGACCACGGAGGCGACGATCTGGAGGGGGAGTCCGGTGAGACTGAGCACCCGCCCGATGGTAGTTGACCTCCTGGGAGTTCCCTGGACGGGCCCCGGCAGGTAACAGGTTGACCATGCCCTCACAAGATCGGGACGATGTGCCGCCGTGAGTACGGACTGCACGGACTGTCGAGTTTTCGGGGCGGGATCATGAAGGTCATGGGGAGGGCCGGGCTCGCGCTCGGCGGGGTGCTGGCGCTGGCGGCGTGCTCGAGCGGGGGCGGCGGGACGGCCGCGCCGACCGCTTCGGCGTCGACCTCCACTCCGGCGGCGTTCGGGACGTCGCTGAACCAGGCGCTGGAGCCGCTGGGCACCGGGCTGGGCAAGGTGTCGGCGGCGAAGGACACGGTGGAACTGAACGCGGCCCTCGGGAACGTCGGCTCCAACGCGGCCCGCGCCGCGCGCACCCTCAAGGCCACGACCGCCCCGGCCGAGGCGGAGCCCGGGCGCACCGACCTGCTGGCCGCCCTGGACGCGCTCAACGAGGAGACCTCGGCGATCACGGCCGTGGGCAGCAAGAACCTCTGCGGCGTGGCCGCCGGCCAGATGAAGCTGACCGGCGGCAAGGGACTGCCCGGCCTGACCGCCGCGCTCGCCAAGCTGGACACGGCGGGCGTCAGGAGCACGTTCACCGTCCCGAAGCTGGCCCAGAAGCCCGCCCAGCCGAGGACGCTGGAGAACGGGACGCTGGTCCGCGACGGCGGCAAGGGCGGCAAGGGCACGTTGAAGGTCAAGAACACCGGTGAGACCGACGCGGTCGTCTCGCTCGCCGTGGACGGCGCCTCGGTGGTCTCGGTGTACGCGGCCAAGGGCCAGGAGGCCAGTGTCGACGGCATCAAGGACGGCACGTACGACGCGTACGTCTCGACCGGGACGGACTGGGACCCGGACGCCAAACTGTTCACCCAGGGCTGCAAGTTCAGCCGCTTCCAGGACAAGCAGGACTACGACTCGAAGGGCTCCGGGACGGTCTGGACCGTCACCACCAAGACCACGGACGGCGAGGGCAGCAAGTCCGACACCCTGAACGTGGCCTCCGCCCCGCAGCCGTAGCGGCAACGGGCGGGGCAGGGTTGTGGATTGAGCCGATTTCCGTCCTAACCGTTGATTCCTTGTAGTGCGCATGGCACTTTCGTGCGTCGCGGGCCTCGGCAACCAGCAGGGGCCCGCGATCCCCCACAAGGAGAGCCATGTTCAAGAGAGTTGCCGCGACGGCCGCCGCGAGCGTCGTCGTCGCGGGCGGTCTGACCTTCGTCGCCGCCCCCGCACACGCCGTCCAGGCCGCAGACCTGACCTCCACCATCGCGCTGAGCAACTGCTCGGCCTCGCTGGTCCGTTACCCCACCTCGGTGGACGGCGACCGGGCGCTGATGCTCACCAACGGGCACTGTCTGCCGACGATGCCCCCGGCCGGGCAGGTCATCCAGAACCAGAGCGCCAGCCGCAGCGGCACCCTGCTCGACGGTGCGGGCAACAGCCTCGGCACCGTGCAGGCCGACCGGGTGCTGTACGCGACGATGACCGGCACGGACGTCGCGCTGTACCAGCTCACCGACACCTACGGGTCGATCGGCTCCAAGTACGGTGCCACCGCGCTGACGATCAACGACTCCCACCCGGTCGACGGCGCGGCGATGTACATCCCGTCCTCGTACTGGAAGCAGACCTGGAACTGCTCCGTCAACGGCTTCGTGCCGACCCTGCGCGAGGACCAGTGGACCTGGCACGACTCGCTGCGCTACAGCTCCGGCTGCAACACCACGCACGGCACCTCGGGTTCGCCGATCGTCGACTCCGCCAGCGGCCGGATCGTCGGCATCAACAACACCGGCAACGACGACGGCGCCATGTGCACCCTCAACAACCCGTGCGAGGTGGCCGCCGACGGCACCACCACCGTCTCCAAGGGCCAGAGCTACGGTGAGGAGACCTACTGGTTCACCACCTGCCTGGGCACCAACCGCACCATCGACCTCAACGTCGCCGGCTGCCTGCTGACCAAGCCGGCCGGCACCGGCGCCGTCTCGGTGAGCAACCCGGGCGGCCAGTCCACCACGGTCGGCGGCGCGGTGAACCTGCAGATCAACGCCTCCGGCGGCACCGCCCCGCTGTCCTACTCGGCGACGGGCCTGCCCGCGGGCCTGTCGATCAACGCCTCGACCGGCCTGATATCCGGGACGGCTTCGACCATCGGCAGCTCCAACGTGACCGTCACCGTCACCGACGCGGCCGGCAAGTCCGGTTCCGCGGCCTTCTCCTGGACGGTCCTCGGCTCCGGCGGTACCTGCACCCCGGCGCAGCTGCTCGGCAACCAGGGCTTCGAGACGGGCACGGCCGCCCCGTGGACGGCCAGCTCCGGCGTCGTGGACAACAGCTCCTCCCAGGCGGCGCACAGCGGCTCCTGGAAGTCGTGGATGAACGGCTACGGCAGCACCCACACCGACACCCTGTCGCAGACGGTGACCATCCCGGCCGGCTGCAAGGCGACGCTGAGCTTCTGGCTGCACATCGACACCGCCGAGACGGGCACCACCGCGTACGACAAGCTGACGGTCTCCGTCAACGGCACCA
>NZ_JOCF01000106.1 GCF_000720635.1 Streptomyces sp. NRRL WC-3742
AACAGCCTTCTCCCCAGCTCAGAGCACACCTTCACACGGGCTCTGTTCGATTCCAGGGCCAGGAAGACGATTCGCATGCCATCGGAAACAGGTACTCAGGGAACCTTCGCTCCGTCGCGACGCCCGGCACGCGCTCTCGCCGCACCGGCCGAAAGCCCGAGTGCGTCCAGTACGAGGGCTTCTGGCCGGCACGGCGAGAGGACGCACCGGACGCCGCTGCCTGGGGGCACCTGCCGGCCGGAGGCTGGGGGAGGGCGAAGGTTGCCTGATGCGGCACTAGGTCGGCCTCGGTGCGGTCGGCCTCGGCCGTCCGGTCGGTCCGGTGGGGGCCGCCCCCTTGCGGGCGGGTGTCGTGCGGGTACCCGTGGTGACGGGCGTGGAGCCCGCTCCGCTCCCCTCCCCTCCGCCCCTCTCCGCCCCTCTCCGCTCCGCTTCGCTCCTCGCCTTGCCTTACGGGGGTGCGGCGTTCCAGACCCATGAGGTGATGTGTGGTCGGCCGGGGAGGTCGCCCCGGCCGGTGGACCACAGCAGGACCTGGGCGGGATCGCCGGCGGGGGCGTCGGGTAGCAGCCGCTCGAGTACTGCCGTGCACAGGTCTTGCGGGGGGTGCCAGGCGATTCCCAGCCCCTGTGTGATGTCGTGTGTGTGGAGGAGTGTCTCGGCGACCCCCATGGCGGCGAACCCTGTCGGGTCGCACGGTCCGAAGTGCCAGGCGCGGTCACCGGGTGCGGCGGCGGCGAGTGCGGCGGCGAGCAGTCTTCCGCACGCGTTCACCACCTCGAGTACCTCGCGTACCGGGGCGCCGTCGTCGACGGCGAGGTCGAAGGGCAGGTAGGCGTGCGCGGGGCGGGCCGCCAACTGTCCGGCGTAGGCCAGCAGGTCGTGTGCGACGTGCGTGGCGGTCTGCCGGCAGCTCCATTCCAGCGACCCCGCACGGGCCTGCCAGTGCGCGCCGCCGTGCGGGCCCAGGACCTGGACCATCTCGTCCACGGCCCGGTCGACGTCCCTACCGCCCATGCTGTCCATGCCGTGATCATCGCAGCGGCTGGAAGCCGTCGGCAAGCGCAGTCCGGGCGGGCCCGCGGCCGGCTCCGCCGGCCGCGCATCACATGCCGCAGGCCAAGGCACGGCCCCCGGGGCGGGGCCGGCCGTCGCGACGCGCCGCCCACGGTGAGACCCCGCCCGCCCGGCCGGCGGGCGGGGCCCGCCGCAGCCCGCAACTCTGCGGCTCCCTTGCGGATCCTCGCCGGTTCGGCGCGGCAGCGGCGCCGGGCGGGCGAGGATCCGGGCAGGGGCGGGGCCGGCGGAACCCGTTGCGGGCACGGGCCCGGTGTGCTGGCGCGGCCGGTTGCGGGCGGCGTGGTGGGCGCCGTCGGGCCCGTACGGGTGCGGCGGCGCGGCGGTGGGGCGGGGTGTCAGGTGTGGGTGGGCAGGGGGTAGTGGGGCAGGGTGATGGCGTCGGCTTTGGTGAACTGGGCGGCGAGCAGGGGGCGTAGGGGCCAGCGGTCCATCCAGCGCATGGAGGTGGCGCGCAGGCGGATGGCGAGGGCGCTGCGGGGGGCGTAGCCGTTGATGCCGCCGGGGGGTAGTTGCTGGGCCTGGGTGGCGTAGGGGCGCATCTGTTCCTCGTAGCGGCGGTAGGCGAGGGTGAAGTCGCCTCGGGTGGTGGCGAGTTCGCCGGCGAGGAGGTAGGCGCCGACGAGGGCGAGGCTGGTGCCCAGTCCGGTGAGGGGGCTGGGGCTGTAGCCGGCGTCGCCGAGCAGGGCGATGCGGCCGCGGGTGTAGTGGGGCAGGCGGACCTGGCCGAAGGTGTCGAAGGCGAAGTCCTGGGAGCGGAGCATGCCTTCGACCAGGCGCCCGGTGTGCCAGCCGGCGCCGGTGAAGCGTTCGGCGAGCAGGCGCTGCTGGGCGGCTTTGCCGGCGCGGCCGGTCGGCAGGTGCGCGGGGCTCTCGCGCAGGGCGAGGCCGGCTTTGACCTCGCCGGGCAGGCGGCCGGGGCGGGCGCCTGCGACCAGGCCGCCGGGGGCGTTGTACATCAGGAACCAGTGGTCGAGTTCGCGGGCGAGGTCCGGGTCGTGGACGGTGAACCAGGCGTGGCAGCCGCCGATGGGCCGGTAGTGGTCGGTGTCGGGGCCGAAGGCCAGGCGCCGCACGGTGGAGTGGGGGCCGTCGGCGCCGACGACGAGGGCGAAGCGGCGCGCGGGGGCGTTCTCGAAGCGGACGGCGACGCCGCCCTGGTCCTCCTCGAGGGCGGTGACGGTGTCGTCGAAGAGGTACTCCACGCCTTCGGCCACGCTCGCCTCGTACAGGACGGCGGCCAGGTCGCCGCGCAGGATCTCGATCTCGGAGACGATGCCCTCGCCGCCGAACAGCTCCACCGGCATGCGGGCGCTGTGGCGGCCGAGGGTGTCGACCAGGGCGATGCCGCGCTGCTCGACGGCCAGGGCGCGGCAGCGGGGCATCAGGCCCATGCGCTCGACGACGGTGCGCGCCGCGCCGCGCAGGTCCACGCTCTGCCCGCCCGGGCGCGGGGCGCGGGCGCGTTCGACGACCAGGGGCGTGAAGCCGGCCCGGCGCAGCCACAGGGCCAGGGCGGGGCCGGCGATGCCGGCGCCGCTGATGAGGACGTCGGTGGGGTGCGGGGTGGTCCGTGAGGTCTCCATACCCGTGACCGTACGCCGTACGCGTGACGCTCAACAAGCCCTGTTCTGCGGTTATTTGAGATTGATGCACTAGTGCACTAGGGGGTGGGGCAGTGCACCCGTGCGGGCGGCGGGCGCCATCGGCGCAGGCGGCGCGGGCCCGCGCCGCCTGCACGGGTGCACTAGTGCGCGGACGGCGGCGCCGGCGGCGAGACCGGCGCGGGCACCGGCGGCGACGCCGGTGCGGGGCCGGACGCGGGTGCGGGGCCGGGAGCCGGTGGGGCGGGTGCGGCGGCGGGGGCCATGAGGGTGTGGAGCAGGTCCTCGCCCAGTGCCGCGGAGCTGGGCGACTGGTCGGGCAGGTGGTAGTCCTCGTACCACTGGGCCGGTGCCTCCGGGTGCGGCCCGCTCACCGCGACCCGGCCCGCCCCGTACGCGGCCACCACCGCGGCCGGGCGCTGGTTGGTGTAGCGGGCCAGCACCTGCGTGCCGGGGCCGTCCACGTCGAAGTACGGGCCGTCCTGGAAGTACATGCGCTGCGGCCGCCCGCGCCAGGCCACCTCCACCAGCTGGTCCCCCTCGCCGCTCACGCTCGCCCCCTGCGAGCGGATGTACTGGCCCGAGTCGCCCGGCAGCAGGTCGTAGCCCGGATCGCCCGCCAGGTAGCCGCCCATGCACAGCCCCAGGTAGCGGCCCCCGCCGCGTACGAAGTCGCGCACCAGGTCGGGGGAGAAGCCCTCCTCGCGCCGCAGCAGGCGCCACGCGGCGCCCACCTCCTGCCCGTTGGTGCCGCCCGGCTGCACGTACAGCGCCACCCCCGCCAGCGCCGCGCGCCCGAAGCGCACCCGCTCCCCGGGGCCGACGAAACGCACCGCGAACCCGCCGCGCCCCAGCATCTCGGCGGCCGCCTCCGCGCACCCCTCGCAGGCCGCCGGCCCCCGGTACACCAGCGCCACCGGCCGCCCCGCCGCGTCCGCCGGGCCCGCCGCGTCCGTCGCGGTGCCCGGGCCCGGGGCGCTGTCACCGGAGAGCGGCGCCGCCGGCGCCGACGCCCGTCCGCCCGGGGGCGCCGCCTCGCACCCGAAGGCCCCCAGCACCGCCACCGCCGCCACCACGGCCCCCACCGCCCGCCCGCCCCGCCACCCGCGCACCCCGGCACCCCTTCGTCTTCCCGCCTCGACCCGCCAGCGCCCCGACGCTAACGCCCCGCCGGGCCCGCCCGGCCCACCGGCCCCCGAACGGGTGACCCGCCCGCCCAGCCCCGTTGACACCCAGCCCCGGCCCCGCCCGCGGGCCTGCCGCCACGGGGCGGCGGCGCGGGCGCGGGGCGGCGGTGCGGGACGCCCGGCCGCAGCGGCCCCGGCCCGTCCCTCCTTCCGGGGGAGGGGGACGGCGGGGGCCGTGCCCGTCCCGCCCGTACTGCCCCCACGGGGGCGCCGCCCCCTCGCGGCGGGGCGCGGGACGGGCTCCGGCCCCGTGCGGTCCTTGGCGTTCCGGCGGTGGCGGGCCCCGGCCCGGGCGGCGGGTCGCGGCCCGGGCGGGGGTGTGGAACGGTGGAGGGGCCCGGGGTGGCCGGGTGCCGGGGAAGGTGCCGGCTGAGGAAAGGGGCGTGGCCCTCATGTCGTCCAAGCGTCGCCGCAAGAAGAAGGCCAGGGCCCGGCGCGGGGCCAACCACGGCCGCCGTCCACAGTGCTGAACCCCCTCTGAACCCCCTCTGGGCCCGCGCCCCGGCATCCTGGCCGGGGCGCGGGCCCAGACGTGTTCGCGCCCGCCGCAGGCGGGCGGTGTCCCGTGCCGGAGGCGGCGCGGGCGGGGCGCGGGCCGGGCGGCGGTACGGCAGGGCCTTCGCAGGCGACAGCGCGGCCCCGGCCCCGGCCCCGGCCCCGGGCAAGGCCGGGCGGGCCGGGGCGGCCGGTGACGCGGGCCGGCATGCCGAACCCGCCGCCGTCCACGCCCGCCCGCCCCGGGCCCGCCCCGGGCCCGCGGAGCCGCCGGGGGAGGGGGCCGCGGGTTCAGGCGGGCGGGCGCCGGTGCGCCGCGTCCCGGCGGGCGATCACCTCCACCAGCTCGCCGACCGTGTCCAGCCCCTCCGGCGACAGTGCCACCGCCCGCAGCGCCAGAGCGCGCACCCCCGCATCGCGCAGCGCCCCCAGCAGCGCCGACTCGCCCGCGATCCGCACACCCTGGCGCCCGTCGAAGAAGTACGCCGGCGACACCTCGAAGGACCGCGCCGGCGCCTCCAGGTGCCGCTTGGTCGGGTTGTCCCGCCGCCCGGTGCGCAGCTGCCACAGGCAGGTGGTGGAGATCGACTCCCCGCTCGCCTCCCGGCAGGCCCGCGCCACCTCCTCGTCGGTGTACCGCTCACGGTCGGGGCGGCGCACCGCGGCGAACAGCGCCCTGATCCGCCCCGCCACGCCCTGCGCCGCGCCCTTGGCTGCCGCCGTCGTGCCCGGTACGGTCCCGGGCGCGGCGTCCCGGGCCGACGGGCCGTCCGCCGACCGCGCCATCCCCCCGACCCCCCCGACCCCCCGACCCCCTCGTCCCCGCCCCGGCCCGCCGCCGCGTACCACCGGCGGGTCGCGCCGGCCGGCACGGGTGTGACGATACCCATGATCCATGCCGGTTGACCCCCGTCGGGGAGGGCTGACATTCTGGCCCCCCGGGGGGCCCGCGGACCGGCACCGAGCGGGCCGACGCCCCGTCAACTTCCGTTCACGCGAACGCCATTCGGCACAACCGACCACCCGGAAAGCGCCCGGACGACCCCGGCCGCCCCCGGCCAGGGGACAGCGGCCACCCCGCGCGGGGACACCAGCGGCACCACCGGGCCCGCGCCCCGCACCCGCAAGGGGGGAAGGCGGCCCGACCGGCCGCCCCTCCCAAGGCCCGCAGCACCCAGGAGGGGCCGTGGTGGACACCACGCCGCACACCCCGAACACCGCGCACACCGCCCCCGACACCGCGCACACCGCCCCGAACACCGAGCACTCCGCGCACACCGCCCCCGACACCGCGCACACCGCCCCGAACTCCCCGTACGCCGCCCCGCACTCCGCGCACTGCGCGCCGGCGTCCGTGGCCCGCCCGGCACGCGCGCACCGCACCGTGCGCCTGGCCTTCCTGTGGCGCGCCGCCGGCGCCCCCCTGGGCTGCCTCGCCGCCCTGGCCCTGGGCCTGCTCCTCACCCGCACCGGCGCCGCCGCCCGCCTGGGCGCCGTCCCCGCCCTCCTGCTCTCCACCGCCGCCGTCCTGGCCGCCGCCGCCCCCGTCCCCTTCGGCTTCTGGCTGCGCGCCCGGCCCGCCGGCCTGACCCTGGTACGCGCCTACCTGCCCCGCCGCTACGCCTGGGAGGCCATCCACTCCCTGGCCATGGAGACCAGCCCCGACCCCGACACCGGCGCCGCCCGCCTGGTCCTGCACCTGCGCCTGCACCCCCACCGCCCGCACCCCCACCGCCTGCGCCTGCGCCGCACCGGACCCGTCCTCGGCGTCCTCGCCACCACCCCCGCCGGCCTGCCCCGGGGCACCGAACCACCCCACCTGGCCCGCCTGTTCGACCTGCTGCGCCGCAACGGCGTCCCCCTGGGCGACAGCCGCTTCGCCGACCTCGTCCTCACCGCCCACGGCTACCCCGCCCTCGCCCACACCGCCCGCACCGCCCGCGCCGCCCCGGCCGTCCGCGCCGCCCGGACACCGTGCTGAGCCGCCGGGGGCCCGCGGTCCGTTGACGGGGACGGAGCGCGGCCGCCGTCCGGGGCCGGCCGCGCCCGCCGGCCGCCCGGGAGGCGCCCATGCACAGGTTCCACGGCGCGTGGCGGATCACCGTCACCCTCCGCAGCGCCGACTTCGAACAGCGCGCCGTCGTCCGCGGCCGCTACGGCACCCGCGTCCTGGCCGGCACACCCGGCGCCGGCCTCGTCGTCGACGAGGAGGACTGGACCCTCGCCCTCGAACACCTCCCCCACGGGCGCACCTGGCAGCCGGACCTGCGCACCACGCTGGGCCCGCTCACCCGCGAGGGCGGGCGCGTCAGCCGCCTGGTCACCGGCAACGACTGCCACCAGGCGGGCAAGCCGCTCCACTACGTCAACTTCGCCGTCCTCCTGGAAAGCCTCGACCAGCCCCGGCCCGCCCCCACCACCGCCGCAGCCGTGCCGCTCACCCGCCCCACCCCCGCCCGCTGACCCGCACGACGCCCGCCCGGCGCGGGAAGACCCCCTCCTCCTCCCGGCGCCCGCTCGGCGTACGAGCGGGCGCCGAGGTCCAGCGAGCCGCCCGAACACCGGTGTTCACGGCCCGTTCCCCCGCCGGGCCCGGGGCCACCCGACTGCCCCGGGGGTCGGGTTGTCGGTGGGGCGGGCGATGATAGGGGCTGTTTCGTGGAGCCGGACGGAAGGACACACCCTTATGAGCTGGTGGCAGCAGCCACTGGTCGGCTTCGACCTTGAGACCACGGGCACCGAACCGGCCGTGGACCGCATCGTCACGGCCGCGCTCGTGGACACGGTCGGGGCCGTCCGGGTGGGCGGCGCCACCTGGCTGCTCGACCCGGGCGTGCCGATCCCCGCCGAGGCCGAGGCGATCCACGGGATCGGGGACGACCTCGCGCGCCGCAAGGGCCGGCCGGCCAAGGAGGCGGTGGAGGAGATAGCCGCCGCGCTGTGCGAGCGGCTGGCGGCCGGGCGGCCGGTGGTCGCGTTCAACGCGCCGTTCGACCTGTCGCTGCTCGACGCCGAGCTGGGCCGCCACGGGCTGCCCACGCTCGCGCAGCGCCTCGGCGGGCCGGTCGGGCCGGTGCTCGACGCGCTGGTCATCGACCGGGCCGTGGACAAGTACCGCAAGGGCTCCCGCACCCTGCAGCGCGTCTGCGAGGTGTACGGCGTCGAGCTGACGGACGCCCACGAGGCGGGCAGCGACGCGCTGGCCGCCGTCCGCGTCGCCGTGGCGCTCGCCGAGCGCTACCCGGCCGAGGTGGGCGGGCTCGGCCTGGAGCAGCTGCACCGGCGCCAGATCGGCTGGTACCGGGAGTGGGCGGAGAGCCTTCAGGCGTGGCTGCGCCGCGGCAAGGACCCTCAGGCGGAGGTCGACGCGCGCTGGCCGTCGCGGTGACCGCCGCCGGAGGGTCCCTGCCGCGCCGCCGCACTACGGATGTAGTGCCACTACTCGCGTAGTGCCGCCCGGTCCTGGGCCCCGGACAGCAGCAGCCGCCGGGCCTGCTCGAACTCCGCGGCGTCCAGTTCCCCGTCCCGGTACTGCTGGGTGAGCCGTTCCAGCCGCACCGCCAGCGAGGGGCCGGCGTCCAGGACCGGGACCGGCGCCGGGGGCAGCGGTTCGCCGATCTGGGCGGCGCCCGGTTCGGCGGGGTCGTAGCGGACGGCCATCCGGTCGCCGACGCGGGGCTGTGCGAGGGCGGGGTGGAACCGGATCCGGGTGCAGAGGTGTTCGGAGCCGTCGTGGGCGGGGTAGCGGACGGTGATCAGCAGTTCCGGGTCCCCTCGGTGGGTGCGCCCGGTGGGCTCGGCCACGGTGACGACGCCGGTGCTGCTGGCCCCGCGGGCGGCGATCGTCAGGCCGAGGGCGCGGGCGGCGACGAACTCGCGCCGTTCGCGCCGCAGCCGGCGTTCGCCGAGGGTGGCGGTGGCCAGGGTGATCGCGAGGAGGATGCCGAGGCCGGGGAGCGCCTGGGAGGGCATGCCGCCGCCGAGGGCGGCGCCGAGGAGGCCGAGCAGGACGGCGCCGAGGATGATCGCGGCGGTCGGCAGCCGGTTCGGGGTGTTCCGGCCGAGGCCGGCCGCGAGGTTCGCCGCCGTGGTCAGGCCGAGCACCCAGAGGAGGAGGGAGCCCGCGCCGTAGCCCAGGGTGCCGAACCAGTCCTGGCAGCCGGTGGCGGGCCCGCAGGCGGCGGGGCCGAGGAAGCTGCTGGTCATGGGCCTGAGCAGCAGCCCGCCGCCCAGGCACATGGCCGCGCACCCCGCCAGGCCGACCATACGACCAGCACTCAATCGCGGTCCGCCGTAGGGGACTTGGTCCTCGGGCAGGCTCATTGCGGTCATACCTCGGATGCTAACCGTGACCTCCACGGGAGCCGGGGAAGCCGCAGCGTCCTGCGGCCGTCCATCGCGGGAACGGCGGGTGAACCCACAACTTCCCTAGGACGCCGGGAAGTCGAAGGTGTACCCCTGGGCGACGAGCCAGGGCAGCAGCTGCTTGAGCGCGGCCACGGTCTGGCTCCGGTCGCCGCCGCCGTCGTGCAGGAGGACCACACCGCCGGGCTTGAGCTGGTGCTGCACGGTGGAGACGATCGAGGCGACCCCGGGGCGGGACCAGTCGCGCGGGTCGACGGACCAGCCGAGGGAGGACATGCCGAGGCTCGCGGTGATCTGCTCGTTGTCGGCGTTGAAGCCGCCGCCGGGGGCGCGGAACCAGCCGACCCGGGTGCCGGGCCCGCCGGCCTGGACGATCATGTCGCGGGCGGCGGTGATCTCGTAGGCGGCCCTGTCGTGGGGGAGCTTCGCGAAGGGCTGCGGGTGGTGGACGCTGTGGTCGCAGAGCCGGTGCCCCTCGGCCAGGACGCGCTTGACCAGGGCGGGGTTGGCGGC
The DNA here is from genome assembly GCF_000720635.1 of Streptomyces sp. NRRL WC-3742. Taxonomy (GTDB): domain Bacteria; phylum Actinomycetota; class Actinomycetes; order Streptomycetales; family Streptomycetaceae; genus Kitasatospora. The sequence goes on from NZ_JOCF01000106.1 coordinate 9,242, forward strand.
GGCGTTCTGCCCGATCTGGCAGAAGGTGGCCTTGGCGCCGTACTGGGCGAGCAGGTCGAGGACCTGGCCGGTGGCCGGACCGGGGCCGTCGTCGAAGGTGAGGGCGACGGTGCGGCCCCCGGAGGCGGTGGAGCCGATCACGGTGGCGGCCCCGCCGTGCCCGGGCGGCGGCGCGTGCTCCCCGGCCGGGGAGCCGGTCGCGGCGCCGGTCTGCGCCGGGGTCGGCGCCGGGGTCGGCGAGGTGCTCGGGGCGCGGGTCGCGGTGGTGTGCGGGGCCGGGGTGGTCGCGGCGGCGGAGGGGGCCGCCGGCGGCGCGCCGTCCGCGCCCGGGGAGGGCGCGATGGTCGCGGCCGGGCTGCCGCCCGGGGACCGTACGGCGCCGGTGCTGCCCGTGCTGCCGGTGCTGCCCGTGCTGCCGGTGGTGCCCGCCGGCTGGAGGGCCCCGCTGGCCGTGCCGCAGGCGGCCAGGCCCAGGGCCGCCGCCACCGCGACGCACCCGGCGACCAGTCGGCGGCGGGCGCGGCCGCGTCCGGAAGACGGAGAAGGGGAGGTCCTGTACATGGCGGCGGCTCCTGAGGTGCGAGGGCGGGTGCCGATCCCTTGGTCAGGATGGTTGTGTGACAGGACGCCGATCGTACGTTCCCCGGTTGCCCCCCGGACCGAAGCGTCGTAGGAGCCTTCTCACACCCGCCCGACTCGCGCCTCCCCGTCAGAACGGGTACCAGCGCACCCCGGTGGCCCCGTCCCGCAGCGAGTCGACCCGGCGCCGGAACTCCGCGAGGGCGGCCGGGTTGCTCGCCGCCTGCTGCGCGACCCAGGAGGCGCTGGCCGTCTCGCGGGCCCCGCGCAGCACGGTGAAGCCGGGCCACTCCCGTACGTCCCAGCCGTACGCCCCGGTGAACGCCGCGTACTCGTCCGCGGGCACCCCGTACCGGTCGTGGGCGAGCGCGAGGACGACGAGGTCGTGCTCGCGCAGGTCGTCCGCGACGAACTCCAGGTCGAGCAGGACGGGCCCCTCCGGGCCGACGTGGACGTTGCGCGGCAGGGCGTCCCCGTGGATGACGCCGGGGTGCAGCCGGGGGACGAGGTCCTCCAGCGCGGCCTCGAAGGCGGCGCGGCGGTGGCGCAGGAAGGCGACGTCCGCCGGGTCGACGTGGCCCTCGGCGGAGGCCAGCCAGCGCTCGACCGGGGCCAGCAGGTCGCGCCGGCCGAGCGGGACGGGCGGCAGCGGCAGCCGGTGCAGGGCGCGCAGCAGCGGCGCGAGGTCCACCGGCCGCGCCGGGCGGACGGCGGGGGCGAGGCGGTGCCAGAAGGTGACGGGGTGCCCGTGGGCGAGCTGCGGCTCGGGCGCCACGGCGCCGTAGGGGCGCACGACGGGGACGTCCTGGGCGGCCAGCCAGTGGGCGACGGCCAGTTCGCGGTGCGCCCGGTCGTACAGTTCGGGGCCGCGGCCGACCTTGGCGACCACGGCCGGGTCGCCGAGGTCGAAGACGGCGTTCTCGCCGAGCGCGAGCAGCCGGGCCTCTCCGGGGCCGGGCAGGCCCGCGCTCTCGCAGGCGTGGGCGAGCAGCAGCCGGGCGCGTCCTTCGTCGAAGGGGATCATGGCTGGGCTCCGTTCCGCTGGCGTTCCTCCGGAGGCTCCCGGACGGTGATCATCATGACGCACGGACGCCGGGCCCCGCGCGCTGCGGGACCCGGCGTCCGAAGCCGCGCAGGGTGTCAGACACCGACCTTGCGGTGCCGTCCGGCCTCGGGGGCCTCGACCGTCCCGAGGGGGGCGGCGGCGGCCGGGGCGGGCTCGGCGTGCTCGAGGTTCGGCAGCCAGCCGAGCCAGCGCGGCAGGTACCAGTTGCGCTCGCCCAGCAGGCTCATCACCGAGGGCAGCAGCACCGCGCGGATCACGGTCGCGTCGATCAGCACCGCGACGGCCAGGCCGACGCCCATCTGCTTCATCGCCTGCATGGACAGGGTGCCGAAGACCGCGAACACCGCGACCATGATCACCGCGGCGCTGGTGACCACGCCGGCCGTGGAGCGGATGCCGTGGGCGATGGCGGCGCCGGTGGCCATCCCGCGGTCGCGGCCCTCCTTGATCCGGGAGACCACGAAGACGTGGTAGTCCATCGAGAGGCCGAAGAGGATCACGAAGAGGAACAGCGGCACCCAGGACTCGATCGCGCCGACCCCCGCGGTGCCCAGCAGCGAGGCGCCCACCCCGTGCTGGAAGACCAGGGTCAGCACCCCGTACGCGGCGCCCACCGAGAGCAGGTTGAGCGCGACGGCGGTGACGGCGACGGCCAGGGAGCGGAAGGAGGTGAGCATCAGGACGAAGGCGAAGGCGACCACGAAGCCGAAGACCAGCGGCATCGAGCCGGTCATCTGCTCGTTGAAGTCGTGGGAGCCGGCGGTGCGTCCGGTGACGGGCGCCTCGGTGCCGGGCACCTTGAGGACGGTGGCGGGCACCAGGTCCTCGCGCAGGGTGCGCAGCGCGTCGTTGCTGACGGAGTCGTTGCCGGTGCCGTTGAGCGGGATCTCGACCAGGGCGATGTTCTTGTCGGCGTGGACGACGACGTCGATCGGGCCGTGCATCCGGCCGCTGGCCAGGGCCTTGGCCTTGAGGTCGGCGATGGCGGCGGTCATCGCGGGGGAGGAGACGTCGGTGGTCCTGATGACCACGGTGGCGGGGGCGGGGCTGCCGGGGAAGGCGGCCTCGATCTTCTGCGAGGCGGCCACCAACTCGTTGCCGGCGGGCAGTTGCTGCTGGAACGTCAGGTTGGCGGTGTGCATGGTGAGCAGCGGCGCGGCCAGGCCCAGCAGGACGGCCCCGGCGAGCACGGTGGCGGCCAGCGGGCGGCGCAGCACCGGTGTCAGCACGGCGTTCCAGAAGCGGCCGCCGGTCTGCCCGGTGTCGGGGCGGCGCAGCTTGGAGAGCAGCGGCACCCGGCCCTTGTCGACCCGGTCGCCGAGCATGGACAGCAGCGCGGGCAGCACGGTGAGCGAGCCGAGCACGGCGGTGATCACGACGACGATGGTGGCGTAGGCCATGGCCTGGAAGTCGGCGATCCCGGTGAGGAACATGCCCGCCATGGCGACCACGACGGTGACGCCGGAGACGAGGACGGCCCGGCCGCTGGTGGCGGCGGCGATGCTCAGCGCGGTGGCGGCGTCGCGCCCGGCGGCCCGTTCCTCGCGTTCGCGGCGCAGGTAGAAGAGGCAGTAGTCGACGCCGACGGCGAGGCCGACCAGCAGCATCACGGAGCTGGCGTCGTTGCTGGTGTGCAGCAGCCCGCTGGAGAGGGCGACGAGCCCGCCGGCGGCGATGAAGGCGGTGAGCGCGAGGACGACGGGCAGCACGGCGGCGACCAGCGCGCCGAAGGCGATCAGCAGGATGCCCAGGGCCAGCGGCACGGCCGTCCACTCGGCGCGGGCGAAGTCGTCCTTGAACTGGTCCTGTATCCACTTGCCGGAGCTGGCGTCGCCGAGTTCGACGACGGTGAGGTCGGGGTGCTGCTTCTGCACGCCGGCCACGGAGTCCATCACGGACCGGACGTTCTTCTGCGCCTCGTCGTGGTCGCCCTTGAGGGTGAGCACGACGAGCGCGGAGTGCCCGTCCGCGGAGACGGCCTTGGTGTCGTACGGGGAGCGGACCTCGGAGACGTGGCCGGTGCCGTCGACGGCGGTGACGACCTGCTTGACGACGGCCCTGAACTGCGGGTCGTCGGCGCTGCGGGAGGAGCTCTGGACCAGGACGGTCTCGCTCGCGGAGCCCTTGATCCCGGCGTCGTCCAGGATCCTGGCGGCGCGGGAGACCTGGCCGGGCATCGCCTCGGACTGGGTCACCTCGGTGCTGCCGTGCATGCCGCCGAGGACGGCGGCGAGGATGACGAAGAGCAGCCAGCCGAAGACGGCCGTCTTGCGGTTGCGGGCGCTCCACGCGCCCATGGCCGCAGCCATGCCGAGTCTGGTCTTCACGGAAGGTCCCCCTGGGAGAGCGGCGGTCGTCGCCTGACGGTTCGTCGGCGGCCCGTTCGCCCAGGTCGCCGCGTGTGCGCCGGGTGCGTCCGGCGTCGTAAACGACCCTAGGGAAGCGGGGGTTGAGCGGTAATCCGGCTGGCGGGTGAGCGCTCCCTGGTGCAAGCATCGGGGTGGTGGTGGGGTTATCCCCACCCCTCGACCCTGAGGTCTCCTCCCCTGGGTAGGGGACGAACTCCACCCTGAGGGGGAGCCGTCTCCACCCGGAGCACGAGGTCAACGGGGTTGCGCCCAGGGCAAACTGGGTCGGGGCCGATTTCGGGGCGGCCCCGAAACGGGGGTTGGAATACGGGGGCTCCTTGCCGGGCGGCAAGCCAGTGCTCGTAGGATGATGCCCAGACCTACTTACCTGCCGACCGGTAAGCGAGTTGCCTGCGTGCGCTCCGCCGGTCCTGCCGTCGCCCGGCGTCCCGTCCCCCAAGGGCTGCGGTGAGTCATGCCCAGGAGGCATCACGAGCATGTTCCACCGACTAGGACACTTCGTCGTCCGCCGCGCATGGTGGGTGATCGTGGCGTGGATCGTCGCCATGGTCGCCATCTTCGCGACCGCACCGAAGATCACCGCCGAGACGGACGAGTCATCGTTCCTGCCCAAGCACTACGAGTCCATCCAGGCCGCGCAGGTCCAGGCCAAGGCGTTCCCGGCCGCGTTCACCCCCGCCGCCCTCGTGCTGTTCGAGCGCAACGACGGCGGCGCGCTGACCGACGCCGACAAGAAGGCGATCGGCAAGCTTGTCGACGATCTGACGGCCAAGAAGATCGCCGGCATCGACAAGGTCGTCGCGCCGAACGACCAGCAGGGCTACTCGCAGGACAGCAAGTACGGCATGGCCATGGTCGCCTTCGACAAGGACCACGAAGGCGACCCGGACAAGGGGATCGAGACCGCCAAGGCCCTGCGTGACGACGGCAAGCAGCTTGCCTCCGGCACCAGCGTCAAGTTCCAGCTGGGCGGCCCCGCCGGACAGGCCCTCGACCAGAAGGAGTCCTCGGGCGACACCCAGGGCCTCATCACCATGCTCACGCTGGTGCTGGTCATCGTGATCGTCGGCGGCATCTTCCGCAGCGTCCTGGCCGGCTTCCTGCCGATCCTGGTCTCGCTGATCATCGCCCTGCCCGCCTCGATGGGTCTGATCAACGACGCCACCAAGGCGTTCGACCTCAAGACCACACCCATCATGACGGTCATCCTCATCGTCGTGGTGCTCGGCGTCGGCACCGACTACTTCCTCTTCCTCGCCTTCCGCTACCGCGAGAGGCTGCGAGCCGGGGACGACCGCAAGACGGCCGTCGCCAACGCGGTCGGCAGGGTCGGTGAGGCGATCGCCTCCGCGGCCGGCGCCGTCGCCGTCGCCTTCGCCGTGCTGATCCTCTCCAGCCTCGGCATGTTCGAGGCCCTCGGCCCGGCGCTGGCCATCGGCGTGATCGTCACCGCGCTGGCCTCCGTCACCCTGGCCCCGGCGCTGCTCGCCGTCATCCCGGCCCGCGCCGTGTTCTGGCCCGGCAAGAAGTGGATGCAGGAGCCGAAGAACGCGCGCTTCGCCGCCCTCGGCCGCAGCGTCGAGAAGCGCCCGGGCATCATCGCCCTCGCCTCCGGCGGCGCGCTGGTCGCCCTCACCTTCGGCGCCCTGAACTACAACGGCCTGTTCGACATGGCCGGCAGCTCCATGCCGAAGGACAAGGAGTCGATGGTCGTCCAGGACAAGATGTCCAACGCCTTCTCCAAGGGCGCGGCCGACCCGAGTCAGGTCTACCTGAGCAGCAAGGACGGCAAGAAGCTCGACCAGTCCGCCTTCAAGGCGTACGGGGACAAGCTCAAGGGGGTCCCCGGCGTCGCCGAGGTCCACCTGCCCGTCGCCGACAAGGAGAGCCACAGCATCAGCGAGGACGGGGTCACGGCCCAGTTCACGGTGATGCTCAAGGACAGCCCGACCAGCAACGAGGCGGTCGACGCCGTCACCGAGCTGCGCGAGGTCGCCCACAAGAACGCCCCGGCGGGCACCGAGGCCAAGGTCGCCGGTGTCTCCTCGGTGTACAAGGACATCAACCTGGCGATGGTCCACGACTACACGCTCGTGTTCCCGCTCGCCGGCCTGCTCATCCTGCTCATCCTGGCGCTCCAGCTGCGCAGCGTGGTCGCGCCCTGGTACCTGATGGCCTCCGTCGGCCTCGGGTTCGGCGCCACCCTCGGCTCCACCGTGCTGCTCTTCCAGAACCTCAAGGGCGAGCCCGGCCTGATGTTCATGATGCCGATCCTGATCTACCTCTTCGTGGTGGCGATCGGGACCGACTACAACATCCTGATCATCGCCCGCCTGCGCGAGGAGGCCCGCGAGGGCAGGAGCCCGCGCGAGGCGGCCCGCGAGGCGGTGCGCCACGGCGGTCCGACCGTCGCCGCGGCCGGCTTCATCCTGGCGGCCTCGTTCGCGACCTTCATGGCCGCGGGCAACACGTTCATGCTGGAGTTCGGCTTCGCCATGGCCTTCGGCATCGTCCTCGCGTCCTTCGTGATGGCGATGTTCTTCACCCCGGCGATCACCGCGCTGATCGGCAACAAGGCGTGGTGGCCCGGCCACGGCGGCGACGCCCGGCCCGGCGCCGGCCAGTCCCCGCACGCCGGCACCCACGGCGTGCCGGAGCCGGCCGGCCGGCACTGACACCGGCCTGGCGCCGGTAGCGGCACCAGCGGGGCCCGGACGGGTCCCCACAGGCGGCGCCCCGCTTCGGCGGGGCGCCGCCTGCCCCGTTGCGGGAGCCCGCAAACGTGATCTCTCCGGTCTGAAATCCCCGGTCAATCGGGGTGTCGCCGTGCTACAGTCGAAGCAGTTGCAGTTTTGGTTCCCATGAACGTATGTGTGCGCCTGCTGGTACCAACCAACAGGCGCATTTGTTTTGTCCGGTGTTTCAGCCTCCGGATGGGGATCGCGGCTACGTGGGGATTCACGAGGTGTGAATTCCTGACGCCCCAGTTAGAGGAGACGGTTATGGCTACCGGCACCGTGAAGTGGTTCAACAGCGAAAAGGGCTTCGGCTTCATCGAGCAGGCCGAGGGCGGCCCGGACGTGTTCGCGCACTACTCGAACATCACCGCTCAGGGCTTCCGTGAGCTGCTCGAGGGCCAGCAGGTCGAGTTCGACGTGACCCAGGGCCAGAAGGGCCCGCAGGCCGAGAACATCCGCGTGATCGGCTGACCTCAGCCGTCACGCTGACTCGCGAACCGCAGAGCTCGCGAATCTTGTGACGTGGGGGCCCGCACCAGCAGGTGCGGGCCCCCGCTCATGCCGCCGTACGGCCGGGGCGGCGCACTCCAGGACCGCGGCCGACCAGCCCCATCGACGGGCTGAGTACCGATGGACGGAGATCCTGTGACCACCCCTGCCCGCCCGCCGCGCGACCGCGCCGCCGGCCCCCGCCGCAACTCCGGCGCCCCCCGCACTTCCGGCGACGCCCGTACCTCCGGCGACGCCCGCACCGACCGCGCGCGCAAGCCCCGCGGCCGCTCCGGCGCCCCCAAGGGCACCCGCGCCGCCGTGCCCGAGGCCGCCGAGTTCACCGTCGTCGAGGGCACCCCCGCGCGCCCGCCGGCGAAGGGCTTCGCCGAACTGGACCTGCCCAAGGGGATCCTCAGCGCGCTCACCCGCGAAGGCGTCACCGAGCCGTTCCCGATCCAGGCCGCCACGCTGCCCGACTCCATCGCCGGGCGCGACGTCCTCGGCCGCGGCCGCACCGGCTCCGGCAAGACCCTCGCCTTCGGCCTGCCGCTGCTCGCCCGCACCGCCGGCGCCCGCGCCGTCGCCCGGCACCCGCTCGCGCTCGTGCTGGTGCCCACCCGCGAGCTCGCCCAGCAGGTCACCGACGCGCTCACCCCGTACGCCACCGCCGTCAACCTGCGGATCACCACCGTCGTCGGCGGCATGTCGATCAACAAGCAGGCCAACGCGGTGCGCCGCGGCGCCGAGGTGCTCGTCGCCACCCCCGGCCGCCTCGACGACCTGATCGGGCGCGGGGACGTCAACCTCTCCGACGTGGCGATCACCGTCCTGGACGAGGCCGACCAGATGGCCGACATGGGCTTCCTGCCGCAGGTCAGCAAGCTGCTGGAGCAGGTCGCCGAGGGCGGGCAGCGGATGCTGTTCTCCGCCACCCTCGACCGCAACGTCGACCGCCTGGTCAAGCGCTTCCTCACCGACCCGGTCACCCACTCGGTGGACCCGTCGGCCGGCGCCGTCACCACCATGGACCACCACGTCCTCCAGCTCGACCCGGCGGACAAGGCGTCCACCACCGCGCACATCGCCTCCCGCGACGGCCGGCTGATCATGTTCGTGCACACCAAGCACGGCGCCGACCGCCTCGCCAAGCAGCTGCTCGCCAACGGCGTCAAGGCCGCGGCCCTGCACGGCGGCAAGTCCCAGCCGCAGCGCAACCGGGTGCTCGACCAGTTCCGCGACGGCCTCGTCACCGCGCTGATCGCCACCAACGTCGCGGCCCGCGGCATCCACATCGACGGGCTCGACCTCGTCGTCAACGTCGACCCGCCCGTCGACCACAAGGACTACCTGCACCGCGGCGGCCGCACCGCCCGCGCGGGCGAGTCCGGCACGGTCGTCACCCTCGTGCTGCCCGAGCAGCGCCGCGAGGTCAACCGGCTGATGACGGTCGCCGGCATCCGGCCGACCGTCACCAAGGTCCGCCCCGGCGACGCCGACCTCGCCAAGATCACCGGCGCCCGCACCCCCAGCGGCGTCCCGGTCGCCGTCGCGGTGCCCGTCGCCGCGGTGAGCCCGGCCGCCGAGGCCAAGGGCGACAAGCCCGCCAACGCCCGCCGCCGTCCCGGCAAGCGCTCCGCGCTGCCCGCCGACGTCGACATGAACGGCAACCCGCGCCGCCCCCGCCCCAAGCAGCAGGCCGGCAACGGCGGCCGCCCCCAGGCCGCCGGCTTCATCGGCCGCTCCTCCGGCCGCGCCAAGCCCGGCAGCGGCTCCAAGTCCGGCGCCAACTACGGCACCGGCCGCCAGCGCCGCGCCGTCGACTAGCAGACCGCCGAGGGGCCGCAGACCCCCTGTCCGCACGCGTCGGGTTTCGCACCCCCGGCAATGTTGGCGAGGTACAGTTCTATGTACATCACCAACATCGATCGGCGGAGGTGCCGGATGTCCGTGACACAGATCGACATCGACGACGAGGCGTTGGCGCGTGTGATGGCGCTTCCCGACGTGCGGACGAAGAAGGAAGCCGTCAACCGCGCGCTGCGCGAGCTCGCGGAGCGGCAGGAACGCGCTACGCGCATCGCCAGGCACTTCGAGAGGGCCCAGCGCTGGGGAGCGGTCGAGGAGGCCGAGCGCCTGCACCGGGCGGAGAAGGACGTGCGGTGATCTATCTGCTGGACACCTCCGCGCTCTTCCGGTTGCTGCGCGAGCCGAAGCTCCAGGCGGCCTGGTACGACGCGATCGACGCCGGGTCGATCGCGTCGTGCTACCCGCAGCGCGCCGAGTTCCTCTACAGCGCGCGCGACGGCCGGGAGTACGACGAGATCTCCGAGATGTTCGCCGACCTCTACCCGGACGTCTCGGTCCCGAAGGGCGCAGGGCGCTGGATCGACTCGGTGCAGCGGCGGACGGCCAACGCCGGACAGCACCGTAGTGCTTCGGCGGTCGACCTGATGATCGCGGCGACGGCCGCCCACCACGGCCTCACGGTGCTGCACGACGATGCGGACTACCGGACGGTGGCCCGGCACGCGGCGGACTTCGCCGAGCACAGCGTCCTCGACGTCATCTGACCGAACCGACCCCCGCTGTCAGGCCGCCAGGGAGGTGGCCGCAGGGGCCGCCGTGTCGAGGCGGTGGAGGATGAGGGCGGCCAGTTCGGGGGCGGGGCCGAGGGGGTGGGCCAGGTGG
>NZ_JOCF01000107.1 GCF_000720635.1 Streptomyces sp. NRRL WC-3742
GACGGGGGGCGCGGCGGGGGCGGGCGGGGCCTGTGCGGGCGGGACCGGGCCGGTGGCCGGGACGGCCGGGGGCGCGGGCGGCGTCGGGGGCAGCGGGGCGGCGGGGGAGCCGATCACCGGGAGGTCCGGCAGGGTCGGCTCGTAGTCCTCCTCGTCGCCGTCGAGGGGCGCCGGGGCCGCGGCGGGCCGCCTGAGGATCGGCAGGTCCAGCGCGGTGGGCGTCTGCTCGGCCTCCTCGACGGCCACGGGCGGCGGGTCGATCGGCAGCACGGCGACGGTGATGTTGTCGTGGCCGCCGGCGGCGACGGCGAACTTCACCAGGGTCTGGGCGGCCGCGAGGGGCTCGGTGCGGGCGTCCGGGCGGACGAAGTAGGCCAGGTCGGTGGCCGCCTCGGCGTAGTTCCACAGGCCGTCGGTGCAGACCAGCAGCACGCCGGGCACGTGGGGGGTGAACACGAGGGTGTGCGGCACGACCTCCTCGGCGTCGGCGCCGAGCCAGCCGGTGATCGCGTGGGCGCGGGGGTCGGCGTACGCCTCGGCCTCGCCCATCAGACCGGCCTCGACCATCCGGGCCGCCCAGGAGTCGTCCTGGGTGAGCCGGTAGGGCTCGGCGGCGGCGCGGTCGTCCGGGATCCAGTACGCCCGGGTGTCGCCGACCCAGCCGATGGTGACCCGGCCGCCGGCGGCGATGGCGCTGACGTAGGTGCAGGCGGGGGCGTTGACCTCGGGGCGCGGCGGCGCGGAGCCGTCGGTGGCGAGGTCGGCGACGGCCTTGGCGGCGTCGGCGACGGCCTGGCGCATGGCCTCCTCGTGGTCGCGGCCGGCCTCCAGGGAGGAGAGCAGCGACTCGGAGGCGGCGTCGACGGCCGTCTCGGAGGCTTCGTCGGGGCGGTCCGAGGAGGAGACGCCGTCGCAGACCACCGCGACCACGACGGGCTCGCCGCCGGGCAGGGAGGTGGCGGCGACGGTGAAGGAGTCCTCGTTGCGGTGGTGGCGCACGCCGCGGTCGCTGACCCCGGCGACGCCCGCGAGGGCCTTCTCCATGTGGTCGCGCGGGCGCGGCTGGGCGCCGCCGCAGCCCTCGCAGTAGCCGTCGGGGGTGACCCGCGGCTGCCCGCAGTGCACGCAGAGCGGCCCGCGCTGGGCGGGGACGGCCTCCGGGTGGGGGGCGTTCTGGGCGGAGGCCCAGCTCGCGGGCATGGCGCCCGGAGCGGTCCGGCCGTCCCGGCCGGCGCCGCACCGGTTGCAGAAGGCGTCCTCCGGGTCCATCGGCTCGAAACAGCTCGGGCACTCGGTCTGCTGCGGCATCGGCTACACCCACGTCCTGGGGCGGGCGCGGTTGGCCCGTTCCACCATCTCGATCCTTTTCTCCGCCCGCCCGGCCAGCCGGGCGAGTACCCGGTAGGACTGTTCCAGGGCGAAGCGCAGTTCCCTGTCCACCGCCGGCCGCCCGAGGACGGTCGTCGACCCGGCGTTCTGCCGGGCGCTGGGCGACCCGGCGCCGATCCAGCCGAGCGCGGCCTCCAGCACCTCGACGGACAGCTCCTCGCGGCGCCGGTCGTCCAGCCGGAGGGCGGACAGCTGCGCGGAGCCGGCCGTGAGGTCGGCGGTGAGGTCGTCGGTGGCGGGGCGCTCGCGCAGCCGGGCGCGCACGGCGGCGATCCGGGCGGCCGTGTACTGGCTGGAGGACGCGGGGACGGACTCCAGCACGGCGACGGCGGCGGGCCGGTCGTCCTCGCTCAGCCGGACCCGGGCCAGGCCGAAGGAGGCGCCGAGGTAGGCGTGGTCGGTCGTCCAGACCAGGCGGTAGAACTCGGCCGCGTCGCCGCCGTCGCCGAGCAGTTCGGCGCAGACGGCGAGGGCCAGCTTGGGGGCGGCCTCGCCCGGGAAGGCGTCGTAGACGGCGTCGAACGCCTCGGCGGCGGCGCGCAGCGCGGGCTCGGGTTCGGCGGCGCCGGCGGCGGTGACCAGGGCGTGCAGGCCCCGGTACCAGACGACCCGCCAGTCGTCGGGGTGCTGGCTCTCGAGGCCCTTGAGGGTCTCCAGGGCCTCGGCCGGGCGGCCGAGTTCGAGCCGGGCGCGCAGCTCGCGCAGCCGCCGCTCGACGGAGTCGCCGAGCGGGGCCAGGGCGGCGAGCGCCTCCTCGGGGTCGGTGGCCAGGAGGGTGGCGAGGAAGCCGGCGTTGGGGTCGTCCGGGTCGACCCGGGGGACGGGCAGGGCCAGGGCGGCGCCCGCCGGGTCCAGCGGGGTCAGGCGCAGCTGCCCGGGCTGCTCGGCGGGCAGGACCAACTCGGTGTCCACGACGCGCAGTTCGGGGCCGAACAGGGTGGAGAGCGAGGGGCGGGGCTGGCCGTCCTGGAGGGCGAGGATCTCGCGCAGGACGCCGGTGAGCTGGTCGGCCATCTCCTCGGCGGAGGAGAAGCGGCGGGCCGGGTCGGGGTCGGTGGCGCGGACGAGGAAGCGGTAGAAGGACTCGTACCGGGCGAACGCCTCGACCTCCTCCGGGCCGGGCAGGGTGTCGCGGTAGGTGGTGCTGTAGCCCTGGAAGTCGAAGGTGAGCACCGCGAGGGTGCGGGCGACGGTGTAGAGGTCGGAGGCGGGGGAGGGGCCGTCGGTGGCGATCTCGGGGGCCTGGTAGCCGATGGTGCCGTAGATCGCGCCCTCGTCGTCGAAGCGGCGGACGGCGCCCATGTCGATGATCTTGAGCGTGTCGCCGCTCTGGATCACGTTGTCGATCTTGAAGTCGCAGTAGATCAGGCCCCGGCTGTGCAGGTAGCCCAGCGCCGGCAGCGCCTCCAGGGCGTACGCGATCGCCTGCTCGACGGGCAGCGGCTCGCGGCGGCCGTCCGGGGTGCGGCGGTCGTTGGCGATGTCCTTGAGGGACTTGCCGCCGACGTACTCCATGACGATGTAGCCGTCGGTGGAGCCGGTGCGCATGTCAGGGTGCTCGGCGAAGTTGATGATCCGCACGATGTTGGGGTGGTCGACCTCGGCGAGGAAGCGGCGCTCGGCGACGGCGGCGGCCAGCGCGTCCTCGTCCCCGGTGTCCAGCAGGCCCTTGAGGACCACCCACTTGTCGTTGACCCGGCGGTCCACCGCGAGGTAGATCCAGCCCAGGCCGCCGTGCGCCAGGCAGCCGACCACCTCGTACTGGCCGCCGACCAGGTCGCCGCGGCGCAGCTTGGGGGTGAAGGAGTACGGCGTGCCGCACTTGGTGCAGAAGCCGTCCGGGCGGCCGGGGCGGCCGTTCTTCTCCCGGCCCACGGGGGACTCGCACTTGGAGCAGTACCGCTTGCGCTCGGGCACCTCGGGGTTGGCCAGGACGGCCTGCGCCGGGTCGGCCGTCGCCACGGTGGGGACGGTGACCAGGCCCGCGCCCAGGCGGTTGCGGGCGCCGGCGGTGCCCGTGCCGCGGGTGGAGCGCACCGAGACGGAGCGGCTGCTGCCGGTGCGGGTGGAGCGGTGGGAGCGGGAGCGGCCGGACATCGAGCGGGCCGAGCCGGTGCGGGCCGACATCGAGCGGACGGAGCCGCTGCGGGCGGAGTCGGGGCTGACGCGGGCGGAGGGGATGTGGGGCTGGGTGCTGCCGGTCGTTCCCGCCTCGGCGGCGGCGAGGCCGCACTCGTCGCAGTAGCCGTCCGCGTCGATGGTGCCGGAGCAGTCCCTCGGGCAGGGGGAGCCGGCTCCCGTGGTCGTCGTGCCGGGGCTCGCGCCGGTGCTCGTGCTGCCGGTGCCGGTCGCGCCCGCGGGTGCCAGGCCGCACTCGTCGCAGTAGCCGTCCGCGTCGATACTGCCGCTGCCGGAGCACTCCGGACGTACGCACGTCTCGCCCATCAACCTCAGCCCCCCTGAACCTGTCCGTCGACCGGCGTCTGGCCGGCCGCTTCCACTGCCTGTGCTGCCTGTCCAGCCTGTCCAGCCTGTCCAGCCTGGGCGTCGGCCTCGGTCTGGGCCGGCCGCAGCGACTGCTGGAAGCGGGCCACCGCGGCGGCCGCCGCCCGCAGGTCGCAGGGCGCGCTCCACAGCAGCCAGCGCGCCTTCTCGTACCGTTCGATCACTTCCGGGTCCTCGGCGACCCGCAGCCGGGCCGCCATGGCCTTGTAGGCGTCCAGCCGGCCGCGCAGCTCGGCGCGGACGGCCAGCGGCTGGGTCACCTCGGTGAGCGACTGCCGGGCCCGCTCCAGCTCCTTGGCGGCGGCGTCCTCCAGCGCGTCCAGCATCGGCGCCAGCCGGCCCCACTGCCCGCTCTGGCGCAACTCCAGTGCGGTGACGATCCGTTCGCGCAGCGCCGAGGCCGGGCCGGGGACGGCGGGGACGTCGCTGGAGGCTATCTTCGCCAGCACCTCGCCGCGCGCCCGGCGGGCCTCGGCCAGGGTGGCGTCGGCCCGCTGGAGCAGGTCGCCGACGCCCTGGAGGCGTTCCTCGGCGTCGTCGCGCAGCCGTAGGACGTCCTCGAGCTCCATGCGGACGCCGTCCAGGGCCCGGCCGGCGTGGTCGAAGCGCTCGGTGTCGACGACGCCGGTGGGCGTGGCGAAGGCCGTGCCCTCCGGGACGGTGCCGCGCTGGGCGGGCACCCGGGCCGGGCGCCACAGCGCCAGCGGGTCCTCGCGGACCTCGGTGCGCAGCGCGGTCAGGTCGGCGGCCAGCGCGGTCAGGTCGTCCCCGAGAGGGTGGCTGCCGGCCCGGACGCCGAGCGAGAGGGCCAGGGTCTGCACCCGGTTGAGCTCGGCCAGCAGCAGGTCGATGCGGGCGGGCAGCGCCGACCAGACGGCGTCGGCGGCGCTGACCACCTCCAGCACGCTGGCGTACCAGGAGTTCATCCGCGTCATCAGCGCGTCCAGGCTGATCCGCTCGACCAGCTTGGCGGGCGCGCCCAGCAGCTGCGGCCCGTCCGGCACCGCGCCGCCGGGGACGGTCACCGCGTCGCCCGTCAACAGCTCGCTCAGCTCGGCGAGTTCCGGCGCCCCGGGCTTGGCCTTGCGGGCCCTGACGGCGCGTGCGGAGGCCAGCGCCTCCGAGTAGCGGTCGAACAGCGCCCACAGCAGCGGCAGGCCCTTGCCGGCGACGGCCCAGCGCTCCTGGGTGCGCCCGGTCAGCTCGGCCCCGTCGAGCAGCCGCAGGCCCGGGTGGTCCTGGAGCGCGAGCAGCGCCGACTCGACCGCGTCGCGCTCCGCGCCGAGGCGGGCGAGCGCGCGGTCCACCTCCTCCCGGCTCAGTACCGGGCCAGCCGATGCCGCCACGGCGGTGTCCTTCCTTCCTCACGTGCGGTCGTGCGCCCGCGCGTCGGTGACGCGTGTTCGCACGACAACCCCCGTCGTCCACCACGGGGCCTGCCCACGGTGATCGTCCCGAACCCTAGCCGGTGGCCGTCCGGGCGGCACGGGCGGTGGGCGTCAAGAGCGCGTGAACGCGCCGCCCGCCCGCGCCGGCCCGAGCTCCGGCCGGTGTCCCGCTCAGCGCTGGCCGGGCCAGTAGTGGTCGGCCTCGTTGACCATGTACGGCTTGAGCCAGCGGTCGTAGGACTGCCGCCAGGCGCCGCTGTTGTAGTAGTCGGCGAGCACCTGGTTGACCCTGGCGGTCAGGTCGGGGCTGGTCTTGAGCATCGCGACGCCGATGACCTCCGGCTGGACCTCGCCGTCGAGGATCTTCACGGCCTGGTCCTGGGCGGCCTGACCGGCCGCCAGGCCGTTGTCCGTCATGATGGCGTCGACCTTGCCGAGCTCCAGCTGCACCAGGCAGTCCAGCTGGTTCTCGACCGGGGCGAGCTTGGCGGCCGTCGCGTCCTTGGTCAGGAAGGCTTCGGCGGTGGAGCCCTTGGCGGCGCAGACCGTGTGGCCCTTGATCGCCTCCTGGAGGGTCTTCGCCGTCGAGGTCTTCGGCACCAGGACGCGCTGGCTGATGTTGAAGTACGGCTTGGAGAAGGCGACCTGCTCCATCCGCTTGCAGTTGATCGTCATGGTGCGCACGATCAGGTCGACCCGGCCCTTCTGGACGGCGTCGACGCGGTCGGCGGTGGCCACCGGCTTGAGGATCACCTTGTCCGGGTCCCCGATGATCGCGGCGCCGATGGCGCGGGCCAGGTCGATGTCGAAGCCCTCGATCTGGCCGTTGTTCGGGTTGCGGGCGCCCCAGCGGAAGCTGTTCTGGTCGACGCCGATCACCAGCTGGCGCTTGGCCTTGATGACCTTCACCGCCGGGCCGTCCTCGGTGCTCGGCGGCACGCTCCTGTACACGTCGCAGTTGTCGTCCGTCCCCTGCGTCTCCTGCTGAACGGCCTGCGGCGCGCTCTCGGCGACGGGGGTGGTGGGCGCGGCTCCGGAGGGGCCGCTGCCGGCGAGCACGATCGCCCCGGCGGTCAGCAGCGCCAGCGCGGCGGCCGGCCGGGTGCGTGCGGTGGTCCTGCGCATCTGAGTCGGTCCCCCTCTTAGCGGTACTCGGCCAGTCGGCGGCCCAGGCCCCGCAGCGCGGCGGCCGCGGCGACCAGGGCGAGCACGGCGGCGGCGACGGCGGCGATCCGCAGGTCGTTGCCGGTGCCCTCGGCGGCGTCGGTGAACAGCTTCTGCTCGGCCTTGGCGGCGCGCTCCAGCGCCTCGTCGGCCTGCTTGAAGGCGGCGTCGGCGGTGCCGGTGGTGTCGGTGTCCGACACGGTGGCCTTCAGCGCGTCGTCGTAGTCGGCCCGGTCGACCTCCAGCGCGTGGGCCACGTCGTGCCTCTGACGCCACTGGTCGTAGGCCGCGATGGCCTCCTCCAGCGGCTTGGCCGAGGCGGCCGGGCCGATCCGGTACGCCTCCGGGATCGAGCCCTTGCGCTGGGCGAGCCGCACGTCCGGGCCGTCCGTGCCGGCCAGGCGCTTGGTGGCCTCGTCCCACTGGGTGAGGTACTTGCCGGTCGAACCGCGCGCGACCAGGTGCAGGTTCTCCGACAGCCGGGCCGACAGCACGTCCACCCGGGCCGAGTTGAGCGCCCGCAGCGGCGTCGCGCCGTCGTGGTCGCTGCGCCTGAGCGCCGAACTGGTCGTCAGCCCGGTGGTGGTCAGCCAGAGCCCGCCCGCGAGGATCGCGGCGGTGGCGCCCAGCAGGCCGATGTTGAACACCCGGTTGGTGCGGCGGTACAGCTGCCTCTGCACCCACACCAGCGCCAGCAGGGTCACCAGCGCCAGGCCGTACGCGGCGGAGGGCCAGGACTCGGCCTCGGCGTAGTCCTTGGCCAGCTCCTTGTCCTCGATGTCGCGCAGCCGGGCGGCGGCCGGCAGCAGCACCGTCTGCATCTGCTCGGAGGCGTAGCGCAGATAGGCGCCGCCGAGCGGGATGCCCTGCCGGTTGTCGGCGCGCGCCGTCTCCACCAGGCCCGCGTAGACGGGCAGTTGCTGGTTCAGCTCGGAGAGGGTGTCCCGCGCGGGGGAGGTGGAGGTGGTGCGGGCGGCGGACTCGGAGAGCAGCCGGGAGGCCGTCCTCAGGTCCGCCTCGTAGCGCTCCCGGACGGCCTTCGGCTCGGCGCCGGCCAGCAGGAAGCCGGAGGCGGAGGTGGTGGCGGCGTCGGCCAGGCTGCGGTGGATCTCGGCGGCGTCCCGGCTGAGCGGCTGGCTGTAGCCCACCACGCGGTCGGCGGCCTGGGCGCGGGTCTCCAACTGCCAGGCGGTGAGGGCGCCGAAGGCGATCGTCAGCGTCGCGAGCAGCGCGCCGGCGATCCGCAGCCGTCCGGGCGCGGTGCGGGTCGCGTGGGACAGCCGGGCGCCGAAGCCGGTGGCCAGGGCGACGGGGGTGCGCGGGGCGGGGGGCCTGGCCGGTGTGGTGGCCGGGGTCGCCGTGGCGGCGGGTGCGGTCGCCGTGGTGCCCCCCGGTACCACCAGCGCTGTGCCCTGTCCCGTGCCTCCTGGTGCGGTCGGCGGGCCGCCGGGCCGCGCCGGTCCTGCGGCGCCAGGTGCGCCGTTGCCTGCTGGTGTCGCCACCCGCCTCATCCTCCCCCTCTGCCGGTCCCGCCCTCCGGCGCCCGGCCATTGCCAGCAGTATGGCCGTGACTCCCCCCGGCCACACCCGACTTGCGTGGATCTTGAGCATGTCGCGCACGGTTCGTGTGCCGTGCCCGCACGGTGGTCCTCCCGTGGCGTGCCGTGGCGTTCCGTCCGACGCGGGCTGCACCCTACGCGGTTCCCTGAACCCACCGGAACATCGGGGTCCGCAACCCGGCCCGCGACCCGGCCGCGCAACCCGGCTGCGGGAACCGGCTCCGGGATCCGGTGCGCGGCGGGCCCCGCTCCGTACGATGGCCCCATGCGCCTGCTTGGAACGATCGCCCCCGACCGCCCGCTGCTCGTCGTCGCCGTCCGCGAGGAGGCGGCGCACCTGGACGACCTCCTGCCCGTGCTGCTCACGGGGATCGGGAAGGTCAACGCCGCCGTCGCACTGGCCACCGTCCTCGCCCAGGGCGAGAAGCCCTCCGAGGTGGTCAACCTCGGCACGGCCGGCGCGCTGCGCCCCGGCCTGGAGGGCACCCACCACGTCGCCCAGGTGATCCAGCACGACCTGGACACCCCCGCCCTGTACGCCCTCACCGGGCGCAACTACGGCGCCCCGCTGGTCGTCTCCAAGGGCGACGGGCCGGTACTCGCCACCGGCGACCTGTTCGTCTCCGAGGAGGCCGCGCGCGAGCGGCTGGCGCGGCACGCGGACCTGGTGGACATGGAGGGCTACGCCGTCGCCACCGTCGCCCACCGGGCCGGGGTGCCGGTGCGGCTGGTCAAGCACGTCAGCGACGAGGCGGGCGAGGGCGCCGTGCGCACCTGGAAGGAGTCGGTCGACGACTGCGCCCGGCACCTCGCCGACTGGGTCTCCCAGCAGGGGTGGTGACGGGCGGTCCGTCGGACGCCGAGCTCCTTCGTCGGCGGAGTCCGGATCAGCCCGGGGCTCGGATCAGCGGAACTCGGATCAGCGGAACTCGGATCCGTGAAATGCGGATCAGTGGAATGCGGACAGGTCCATCGCGGCCAGCCGCTCCTGGTCGGCGATGACCTCGATCGAGCTGATCGAGCCGTCCACGACCGTGAACGCCATGATCGACAGCGCCCGCCCGTTGTCGCCGATGACCACCGCGCCCGCGGTGCCGTTGACCAGCGCCGGGCGGGCGAACGGCGACAGCGTGCCCCAGAGCGCCGCCTGGCCCGCGACCGTCGCGGCGCCGGTGAGCACCACGGTGTGCCGGGCGAGGACGGAGCCGCCGTCCGAGCGCAGCACCACGTCCGGGTCGAGCACCGCGAGGAGCCCGTCCAGGTCCCCGGTGCGGGCGGCGGCGAAGAAGGCGTCCACGGCGGTGCGTTGACGCCCGAGGTCGCGGTCCGGCGCGGGTGCCTGCCCCTGCACCTTGCGGCGGGCCCGGCTGGCGAGCTGGCGGGTGGCGGCGGAGGTCTTCTCGATCAGCGGGGCGATCTCCTCGAAGGGCACCGCGAACAGGTCGTGCAGGACGAAGGCGACGCGCTCGGCGGGGGAGAGCGACTCCAGCACCACCATCAGGGCCAGGCCCACCGAGTCCGCGAGCAGCACCTCCTGCTCGGGGTCGACGACGCCCTCGCGTCCCAGGAGCGGGTCGGGGATGCCGGTGCCCGGTTCGAGGGGGTCCTCGCGGCGCTGGGCGCGGTCGCGCAGCAGGTTGAGGCAGACGCGGGAGACGACGGTGGTCAGCCAGCCGCCCGGGTTCGTCACCTCGGAGGTGTCGGTGCGGTCGTAGCGCAGCCACGCCTCCTGGAGGGCGTCCTCGGCCTCGGTGATCGAGCCGAGCATCCGGTACGCGACGGCGCGCAGGTGCGGGCGGTGCTCCTCGAAGAGCGCGGTCCGGGAGGGTGTCGTCTCGTCCACGGTGGTGACTTCCTTCGTCGGGATGGTCGTCTCATCCGACTATGCAGGTGGCAGGGAGATCAACTCCCGGTGGGGGTGGGGGAGGTCATAGTCGCGTCGTTCCGGATCCGAATTGCTCCAGGAGCGCGTCATGTACCGCCGTGAGGGCCCGACCCTGACGGGTGGGGCGCTCGGGGTGGCACAGCTGCTCGATGCAGTCGGGGAGCCCGTGGTCGTCATTCACGTTGCTCAGCCACGGGACCGGGGAGAGGCGGGCCGTCAACTGCTCGGTGACCAGGGTGTCGAAGAGTTCGTGGAGTTCGTCCGGGACGTCGCCCTCGACGAGACAGAGCCAGGCGAGGCCCGCACTCACCCGTACGTCGTCGGGCCGGGTCTCGTCCCGCCACCACACCCGCATCTGCTCGGCGGTTGCCGGATCGCGCTGCTCCCAGGCGAGTTGGCCGATGGCGAGGATGAGGGAGGCCCGTACGGCCGGGTCGTCCTCGACGGCCAGCCGGGCGCGTAGCCGGTCAGGAACCTCGCCGACGGAGCGGGGAACCACTGCCAGCGTGAAGGCGACGTTCCAGCGGACGCCGGGCTCGGAGTCGTCGAGCAGGTGCAGCAGGATGTCGGCGTCGGCTGCTGCTGCGGTCCGGGCGGCCTGGACTGTCCACGCGACCAGGCCGCCGCCGGGCTCGTACCATCCGGATCGGTCGGGGTCGTTGGTGCAGAGCAGGTGGTCGCGCGAGGTGTCGCCGAAGTTGGACTCGCGTGACACCGAGCCGACCAGCCGGAGGAGGGCGGCGCGGTCGCGGGGAAACGCGAGGGCGATGCGGATGAGGAACGGCACGGTCAGGGCACCCACGGCGGAGGTGGTGCCCTGGTGGCAGATCCGGTTCCACAGGGTTCCGACGGCGTGGCCGGAGGCCGTGTCGTCGCCGAGGCGGATCGTCTCCAGCAGGCCCGGCACGTCCGCTCCGGTGCCGAAGTAGTGGTTGAACCGCTCCCAGGGCACCGTCTCGTAGCGCAGCCCGTCCTTGACCTCGCGCGGCATCGCGGCCATCACGGCCCGTATGTCTTCCACCTGGCTTCCCCTCCCCGTGGATCCCCCTGTTGTTCTATCGCGCGCCTCTGACACGGGCACGTAGCGCCAGGATCTCCGCGACGGCCGCGAGCCGCGACTAATGCGGAGTTGTGACACGGCATCTGCCGCCGCGGGGTGGTCGTCGATGGGGTGGTCGTCGATGGGGTGGCGGCCCTCAGCGCCGCCACCCCGTTGGCTTCTCGGCAGGTGGTGGGTGGGGTGTTGAGCCAAACCCCACCTTGGGGTGAAAACTCGCGGACCGGGCTCAGAAGGCGGTCGGCGGTCGGAGGATGAGGTCGGTGGCCACGGCCCAGTGCTCGTCGGCGGCGGTGACGATCAAGCAGCCGTGCTGGCCCGGGATTTCGGGCACCAGTGCGCTGCTGGCGCCGTGCGAGTGGTGGACCTCGACGGGGATGTCGGTGCCGTCGAGGCGGACGACACCCCGGGTGGTGGTGGTGTCGAGGGGGGCGCCGAATCCGTCGCGGATGGCGGAGTGGCTGACGCGGTCGGAGTTGGCGAGGTAGGTGAGGAGCTGCGACTGCGGGCTGGTGAACGACTTGACCCGGTGGTGCTCCGGGACGGGCCGGGAGGTCTGGACGATCGCGACGAACTCGCGCTCCAGGTGGTAGTTCACGTCGAGGTGGCAGAGGTAGTCGTCGTTGGACATCCGCCCGAGGAGGGGGAACCAGCCGGTCGGGGTGGAGCTCAGGACGGCGATCCGTTCACCCCACTCGTCGGCGCTCTCGCGGTGGGTGGGGACGCGGTGGGGCGGTGGGCCCGGGCGGCGGAACAAGGGCGGGGCCTTTCGGTCGAGGAGGCTCAAGTATCAGTGGTGGCAAGGGGGTTGAAAAGGAGGTTGGGGGCCGGAAGCGGGAGGTTGTTTGTATGTGCATGTATTCTGGCCGTATCACCCACAGTGAGGAGGAGACGCCATGGCGACGTCACCCGATGCGCCCGCGCGCACGTCCGACCAGGCCGCCTGGGGGCGCGTCCTCGCGCTGCACGCGCGCGTGGAGCGCGAGCTGGCCACGGCCCTGCAGCGCCGGCACGGGATAGGGCTGTCGGAGTACCGCTCGCTGGAGCACCTGCACCGGTCCGAGTCGAGCGAGCTGCGCATGCAGGACCTCGCGGACCGGGTGGGCCTGGGGCAGTCCTCGGTGACGCGGCTGGTGGGGCGCCTGGAGGCGGCCGGTTTCGCCTTCAAGGACCTGTGCCCGACGGACAAGCGCGGCGTCTACGCCGTCATCACGGACGAGGGCCGCGAGCGCTACCAGGTCGCCCGGGCGACGTACGCGGAGGTGCTGTCCTCGACACTGAACACGGCGATGGGCGATCCCGAACTGGCGGCGACCGTACAGGCGTTGCGGGTGGCGCAGGGCTGAGCCCGTCTTGACGGACTGATGCTTGCTCATGCAAGCTTCTGGTGTTCGGCCGATCGGAGCTCGGGCTCCGCTCGGCCTCCAAGAGTATGCACGTACAAGCAACTACCTGCTTCTCGTCTCCGGGGGACACCCATGCAGTGGCTCTACCTCGCCATCGCCGACATCTTCGAGATCGCCGTCGCCATCGCGGCGGGCAAGGCGGCGGGCTTCAAACACCGCGGCTGGACGGCCGCGACGCTGATCAGCGGCGCCATCGGGACGTACTTCCTCAGCAAGGCGCTGCTCACCTTCGACGTCGGCGTCGGCTACGCGATCTGGACGTCCGTCGCGGGCGTCGGCATCACCCTGCTGGGCGCGCTGTTCTTCGGGCAGCGCCTGAACTGGCGCAAGGCGCTGGGCGTCGCCGTGATCATCGCGGGCGTCGTCGGGCTGCAACTGAGCGGCGCGGCCTGAGAGTTACGCCCACTTCCTCGTACGATCGACGAAAGGAACCGTCCTCATGTCCGACACCGCCACCGGTACCGCCCACGGCACCAGCGCCGTCCGCCGTTCCTCGGCCGACTCCTGGCTCATGCTCCTCCTCGCCGGCGCCTTCGAGGTCGGTTACGCGCTCTGCGTCGGCGGGAGCCACGGCTTCACCCGGCTGTGGTGGTCGCTGGTCGCCGTCGTGTTCTTCCTGCTGACGCTGTGGGCGCTGAGCGCCGCGCTGCGCACGGTCGACGTCGGGATCGGCTACGCGGTCTGGGCGGGGATCGGCTCGGTGGGCGCGGCGCTGCTGGGCCCCGTCCTTTTCGACGAGAGGCTCACGGCCGTGCAGGCCGGGTGGCTCGCGCTGATCATCGCGGGGGTCGTCTGGCTCAAGCTCGCGGACCGGCCGAGCTGAGCCCGCTCAGAGGTGGTGGTCGGCCGGGAACCCCGTCCAGCGGAGGTCGGCGGGCAGGTGCCGCTGATCGTTGTGCAGCAGGACGGCGGGCGGCCGGCCGGGCGCCCACCGCAGCACGGTGAGGCCGGCGTTGGCGTGGTTCAGGCCGAGCCAGCGCCACCTCGGGGCGTCCAGGGCTTGGCGGACCAGCCAGGCGATGAGGAAGTTGTGGGTGACGAGGAGTTCGTGGCGCTCCTGGTCGCCCGGTACCGGGCCGGTGAAGCGCTCCATCGCCTGCGCGGCGAGGGCCGGGCCGTGCTCGCGCTCCTCGGGGGTGGTGCGGGAGAGGAACTCCAGGAGGAAGTCGGCGCTGTCGGCCGGCAGTTCGGCCCGCTCGGGCACGTACGGGACGTAGTCCCCGGCGTGCTCGGAGACGGCGAGGGCGGCGGCGGGGAGGTGTCCGGCGACCAGCCGCGCGGTCTGCGCGGCGCGGGGCAGCGGACCGTGGTGGACGGCGGAGATCGGCCGCCCCGCCAGCCGCTGCCCGAGCAGCTCCGCCTGCCGCTCCCCCCGCCCGGAAAGCCCACTCTCGTCGGGCAACGCCTCCCCGTGCCGGGCGAGGTAGAGGTAACGGGCGGCGCTGCTCATCGGTGGCTCCCTTGTGGCGCGTGCACAGGAAGTCGGCGTGGCCGACTTCCTGTGCAGTGGGGTGGTCAGGAGTGGGAGATGTCGATGATGCAGAAACGGTTCCCCTCGGTGTCGGCAAGCACGACGAAGTCAGGGTCCTCCGGATAGAGGTCCCAGTCGACGTCCTGCGCCCCGAGGGCGAGCAGGCGCTCGACCTCGGCAGCCTGCTCGGCGGCATCGTCGGCGTACAGGTCCAGGTGCACCCGGGGGCGCTCCTGCACGGGAGACTCGCTGACCCCCAGAGCGATCTGCACCCCGCCCACCCCCTCGGGCGGCACCAGGACGACCCACCCGTCCTGCGGCTCCTCCCGCGGCACATAGCCCAGCGCCGCCTCCCAGAACGCGGCCGCACGCGGCAGATCGGAAACCCCGAGGACGATGGAACCGAGTCTCAGCATGTGCCGATTATGGTGGCGCGTGCGCGGAAAGTCGGCGGGGCCGACTTCCTGCGCGCAAGCCCCACGGGCACCGGTGCGGTGCGGCTCCACCGCTCACCAGCTTCCTGCACACATGCTGCCCACCCCCACCCCCACCCCCGGCGCCTCGCCTCGCGAGCGCTCTGCTCATGCGGGGCCATCCATCGGCACGGCGCCATCACCCGCTGGGTTTCCGGCTGCTGCGCGTGAGAAGTCGGCGGGGCCGACTTCCTGCGCACGGGCTTCTCATTCGTATCAGCGTGCTACGGCTCGGCCGCACGCACACGCCTTCGGGCTTCCTGCGCGTATGCCGCCCCCCGCCCGGCGCCGGCCGCCCTGCTGGCGCGGTGCCTCCTCTGCTTGCGATTGCGCAGGAAGTCGGCGTGGCCGACTTCCTGCGCAGTGGGGTCAGGGGGTCGCGGTGTGGAGGGCGGTGGCGATGAGGGTGGCGGCGGTGAGGCGGGTGAGGAAGGGGCGGAGGGTGGGGGTGGTGCGGGTGAGGAAAGGGGTCCAGAGGAGGAGCCAGGTGGTGACGAGGAGGGCCTGGGCGGTGGCGAGCAGCAGGATCTGGGGGAGGACGGGGTGTCCGGGGGTGAGGAACTGGGGGGTCAGGGTGAGGAAGATCGAGGCGGCCTTCGGGTTGAGGACGTTGCCGAGCAGGGCCTGCCGGTAGGTGGAGCGGTCGGTGCGTGCGGTGCGTGCGGCGCGGGTGGTATCTGCGGTGGGTCGGGGTCGGCGACTGGTGCCGGCTGAGCGCCAGGTCCAGATGCCGAGGCCGAGGAGGTAGAGCGCGCCGGTGAGGCGGATCGCGGTGAACGCCTCGCTCGAACGCATCACCAGGGTGGAGAGGCCCAGCCCCGCAAGGGTCGCGTGGATGTACAGGCCCGTGACGGTGCCGAGGATGACGGGCGCGGCCGCGCGGCTTCCGTCCGTGCTCACCCGGTGGGTGAGGAGGGCGAGGCTGGTGCCCGGGGTGGCGATGAGCGGGGCTATGGCCACGAGGTACGCGAGGACGGACAGAAGCCTCACGGCAGGACCACGCGGAAGTGCGTGGTCAGGCGGTGCCGGTCGTCCAGGATGTGGAAGGCGAGGGCCGGGGGCTGGTCGCGGTCGGCGGGCTGGTCGCCCTCCCAGGGGAGGCGCAGGGTCCAGGTGATTGCCGGGCCGACGATGACGGGCAGCCCCGCGAAGGTGGTGGCGGCCGGGGTGTGGGCGTGGCCGGTGATGAGGGCGGCCACCTCGGGGTGGCGGGCCAGGAGGTCGGCGAGGGCCTGGTCGTTCTGGAGCGCGTAGCCGTCGGGGAGCGGGTGGTGGAGCGCGACCGGCGGGTGGTGGAAGGCGAGCAACGCCGGTGTGCCGGAAGGAAGTTCGTCGAGGGTGGAGTCGATCCAGGCCAGGGTGGTGTCGTCCAGGAGCCCGTCGTCCTCGCCCGGGATGCTGGAGTCGCACATCAGGATCGCGGCGCCGCCGACCCGGTGGAGGCGGTTGATCGGACCGTCCGAGGAGGGCTCCCCGAGGAGGCCGGTGCGCATCGGCCCCCGGGCGTCGTGGTTGCCCGGGCAGGTGAGGACGGGGAAGGGCGCGGCCAGGAGCCGGGCCGCCTCCTCGTACTCGGCGGGTGATCCGTGGTCGGCGATGTCGCCGGTGACGAGCAGCGCGTCGACGGGGGTCGGCAGGGTGCGCAGGTAGTCCATGACGCGGGCGGTGCGTTCGCGGGCCCGGTCGGTGCCGTCGAGGTGGGGGTCGCTGATCTGGGCGAGAAGGAGGGGCATGGGGTGCCTTGTCGTCGTGCCTAACGGTAAATGGAGGTGAAACCGTTAGGACGATAGACTGTCACCGACGTGGCGATCAAGAGTGCTGGGAGGCGGAAGGACCGTGGCGACGAGTCGGCACCTGGCCCTGGAGCTGGCGGGCACCATCCGGCACGACGGCAACGGCGGCGTCGCGGACGACCTCGCGGAGGTCGGCGGCCTGGCCGAATGGCTCACCGCCGTACGGGAGTTGCTCGCGGCGGAGGGGTGCGCCGGGGCGGGGCCCGCTGACGCGGACCGGGAGCAGGTGCTCGCCGTACGGGCCGCGCTGCGGGCGCTGCTGGCCCGCGCGGTGAGCCCGGCGCCGCCGAGCCGGGCCGATGCGGACCGGCTGCTGCCGGTGGACGAGGCGGTGGCCCGCCTGAACGCGGCTGCGGCCGGGTGCCCGGTGGCCCCCCGGCTCGACTGGCCGCAGGGCGGTGCTCCGGCCGTACGGCTGCACCCGGTCGGAGCGGGGGGTGGCGGCCTCGTGGCCGCGCTGGCGCGGGCGGCGATGGCGTTCCTGAGCGGCCCGGACGTGGCGCGACTGCGGGCCTGTACGGCGCCCCGGTGCGTGCGGTACTTCCTCAAGGAGCACGGGCGGCAGGAGTTCTGCAAGGCTTCCTGCAGCAACCGGGCCCGCGCCGCCCGCCACTACCAGCGCCACCATGGGGCGCCCGCTGAGGGGTGAAGATTGTGCATGCTGACGATCGGATAGGTGAGGGCGTCTCCGTGGAGCTCGCGGAGTTCCTCCGGGACGCTGCCGGGGACCGCCCCGTGAACGTCGTCGCGTCCGTGTGCGATGAGTGCGGCGGACGCCGGTTCCACGTGGTCGTCGACGACGAGCAGGGCGCGGCCGGGCGTGTGTGCTGCGCCTGCGGCAACCCGGCGTACATCGCCGACAGCGAGGAGGTCTGGGAGGAGGCCGACCCGGGCACGGCCTGCTGCCCCTGCGGGGGAGAGGAATTCGAGGTGGCGGTCGGGTTCGAACTCGGCGGCGACGGGTCGGTCCGCTGGGTGACCGTGGGCCTGCGCTGCCAGAAGGACGGGCAACCGGGGATCTACGTCGACCGGAAGATCGACTACGCCCCCACCGACCACCTGCTGAGCCTGGCCTAGGAATCGACGCACGACAGCCGTGGGGGAGGCGAACCGACCGAGTTTGTGCGGACGTCGGACGAAGATCCGCGCCGTCGCAGCGCGGGTCGCGCCACATCCGGCCGCGCTCCGATCCGGTGACGACCAGCCAGACCACCAGTCCGCAGCCCTCGTCACAGAGGAAGATCGCCCCGGCCGTGCGTCGAGGGTCGTACTGAACCTCGCCCAGACGTTCTTCCCATGCCTCAAGGGCCGCGTCGAGATCGGCGAGGTCTTCGAACTCGCCACCGTCGCCGCCGCATCCGCCCCTCCCGGAAACGGCTCGGCGAACACACCCGGCTCGACGGGCTCCAGGAGTTCACCCGCCCCGTGCCAGCTGGCGGAACCATCGCGCCGCACCGGGAGAACGCCGTAGGCCGGACCGGCCCCGCCGGCTCCGACCTGCAGCAGGAACGAGCGGTAGTCCTCGGGGAGGTCAACATCCAGCCACGTCTGAAGGTCAGCCAGTTCGGTGGCCGTCAGAGGGGCATCGAGCGCGAAACCGTGCGCCCTCGCCCCGAACACCTTGCCGCTGCCCGGCACGGATGCCAGAGCCAGAACCCGTTCGCGCACCCCGGTCCAGTCGGTCACGGCGCCCGACCCTACGGGCGGGCTGCCGTGTTTGGTGTCCGATGATCTGTGCGGTCGGGTCGAGCCGCTGCTGCCGGTGCTGTGGTTGCGCAGGAAGTCGGCGGAGTCGACTTCCTGCGCGGGAGAGCGGCGGTGGCTGGGGGTGGCCGGGGGTGGGTTGGGGCAGTGCGAGCGTGCGAGGTGCGGTGGTTGCGTGGGGAAGTCGGTGAGATCGACTTTTCGTGCGGCGGAGTGGTCACCGAGCAGGCTGGTTGTTCGGTGAGGGATCTGTGGTTGCACAGGAAGTCGAATGGGTCGACTTCCTGTGCATGGATGCGCTGGGGTCGTGAGGGATGGCGCATTGGTGCGGGCTGGCCAGGCTGTTGGCCGATGGGGGCCGATGGGGGCCGGCGGGTTGCCCGGGATGGTGCGCGGGGCGGGCTTCGGTGTGTGCGGGTGCTGGGGGCGCGATTGGTGGTGCTTCGGCGTGGGGCGGCCAAGGGACGCCTGGCTGTTGGCAAGCAGGTTGCTGCGCAGGGAGTCGGGTGGGGCGACTTCCTGCGTATGGACGCGTTGTGGCCTTGAGCGATGGCACATCGGTGTGAGCTGGCCAGGTTGTCGGCAGGGGCAGTCGCACAGGAAGTCGTAGGAGTCGACTTCTTGTGCGGCGAAGTGGCCAGGCTGGTAACAGGGGTGTTGTTGCGTGGAAGGTCGGTGGGGTCGACTTCCTGTGCGGTGGCTGCGCGAGGTTCAGTGGTGGGCGGGCCGGGCTTTCGTGTGCGCGGGTGCTGGGGGCGCGATTGGTGGGGCTTCGGGGTGGTGGTTGGCACGTGGGTTGTTGCGCAGGGAGTCGGGTGGGGCGACTTCCTGCGTGTGGGGGCGTTGGGTGGCGGGGGGAGGGGGA
>NZ_JOCF01000108.1 GCF_000720635.1 Streptomyces sp. NRRL WC-3742
GGTCGTAGGTGTGGAGGAACTCGCCGATGCCGGGGACGCGGTAGTGGAGGTAGGCGATGGGGGCGCCGTCGGGGGTGCGGGTGTAGACGGCGCCGAGGGGGACGTAGTAGTGGCCGGCGCCGGGGTGCTGGGAGGGGTGGAGGCCGGCGAGGCGTTCGGCGCGTTCGCGGTCGGCCTGGGGGCCGGGGCCGTCGAGGGTGAGGACGTTGACGCCGCGGACGACCAGGGCGGCGGCGACGGTGACGAACAGGACGAGCCCGACCGCGACGGTGCGCCGCAGGACGGGCCGTCCGTGGAGGGCGGGCCAGGAGTCGGTCACCGTGCGCTCGGGCGGTAGGGCTTCCGGGATGCCGTCCATGGCTGCTCGCTCCCCCGTTCGATCAGGACGTTCGATCAGGACGTCACACCTGCTCTACGTGGGGGAGCGGGACAGAGTTCCTCACCCCGGCCTCACCCCAGGAGTGCCGGGGCGACGGCCGCCGTGGTGACGCGCCGCGCGCTTCCGGTGCCGTCCGCGGGGACGGTCCACAGGTCGGCGCCGTAGTCGCCGGGCAGGGCGTAGAGGAGGGTGTGGGCGTCGGTCCACAGGGCCTGGTCGTCGATGTTGCGCTGTTCGGCCGTGGCGGTCTCGACGCCCGTCTCGAGGTCGAGGACGTACAGCCGCCAGGGCGAGTCGGCGGAGGCTCCGGGGATGCGCTTCTTGTACGCGATGCGGGTGCCGTCCGGCGAGAGCGAGGGGCACTCGACGTTGTCGTGGAGGGCGGTGAGGGTGCGGGCGTTCAGGTCGCCGCGCACGAGGTGGGTCTGCCCGGCGCTGGCGACGGTGGCGTAGAAGGTGTTGTCGTCGGCGAAGGTGACGCCCCAGATGTTGATGTCGTGCGCCTGGTACGGGGCGCCGTCCTTGATGACGGTGAAGTCCTCGAGGTTCTCGCGCAGGTTCCAGTCCCGGACGTCGACGATGGACGTGCGGGTGGAGAAGTTGGTGCCCGCGTACGAGTCGCCGCTGACGAAGACCGTCCAGGCGGCGAGGTGCCCGGACGGGGAGACCCGGGAGCGGGTCGGGATGCCGGCGGCGGGGAAGGTGCGCAGCTCGTGCAGGTGGTCGTCGAGGATGACGGTGCGGTAGGTGTCCTCGAGGGCGCCGTGGACGGCCTGGAGGCAGATGCCGGTGCCGGAGGCGGCGTGGAAGCGCAGGCACTGGACGCCGGAGGCGGTGCGCGGGCCGTCGGGCCTGTCGGCGGGGACGGTGGTGATCTCGTCGCGGTGCGGGCCCCAGGCCATGTTGCGGAAGAGCAGTTGCCCGCCCTTGCCGAGGCCCACCTCGCCGGGGTGGACGGCCGGTCCGCCGGGCTGGGCCTGGTCGCGTTCGGCGCTGCGGTCGGCGGCGTACAGGACGGCGCCGGTGCCGACGCCGCCGAGCAGCAGCACCGCGACCAGCAGCACCAGCACCCTGGTGCGGGTCTTGAGGTTCATTCGGTCTCCCCGTCGGCAGTCGGTCGCATCACCAGGGCCGCCCCGGCCACGCACAGCGCCAGCGCACCCGCCGACCAGGCGAGCGCGCCCGTGCCGCCGGCCGCGCCCCACAGCGCGCCGAACAGCAGCGAGCAGGCGAACCGGGCGAGCGCCTGCCCGGTGCCGACGAGGGCGAGCCCGGCGCCGCGCTGTTCGGCGGGCACGGTGTCGGCGGCCGCGGCGGCGAGCACGCCGTCGGTGGCCGCGTAGAAGGAGCCGTGCAGCACCAGCACGCACAGCACCACCGGCAGCCCCTGCAGCGGCGAGAGCAGCAGCCCGTACGCGAGGAGCAGCAGCCCGTGCCCGGCGAGGAAGAGCAGGCGGCGCCCGATCCGGTCGGCGAGCAGGCCGAAGGGGACGGCGAGCAGCAGGAAGGCGGCGGCGGTGCCGAGCGGCAGCAGCGGGAACAGGTTGACGGAGAGGCCGAGGCGGCGCTGGATCAGCAGGTAGAGGAAGGAGTCGCTGACGGTGGTGAGACCGAGCAGCACGGCGCAGACGGTGAGCCGCCGCAGGCCCGGCAGGCGCAGCAGGGTGAGGCTGTCCCGCAGCGAGGGGGCCGGAGTTGACGGATCGTCACCTGCCTGGCGGTTTGGCACGAACAGCAGCAGGATCAGCACGCCGAGCGCGGCGACGCACGCGCTGACGGTGAACACCGCGTCGTAGCCGTGCCGTTCGCCGCCGTCGGCGAGCAGCGGGCCGCCGGCCAGGCGCAGGACGAGGAAGGCGCTGAGCGGGCCGAGCAGCGCGCCGACGGTGTCCATGGCTCGGTGGACGCCGAACGCCCGTCCCCGGTGGGCGGGTTCGGCGGCGAGGGAGATCATCGCGTCCCGGGGCGCGGTGCGCAGGCCCTTGCCGGTGCGGTCGACGGCGATGACGGCGCCGATCAGCGGCACGGTGTGGGCGAACAGCAGCAGGGGCTTGCAGAGCGCGGACAGCCCGTACCCGACCGCGGCGACGGCCTTGTGGCGGGCGGCCCCGTCGCGGCCCCGGCGGTCGGCGAGGTGGCCGCCGACTAGCCGGACGAGGGCGCTGAATCCGTTCTGGAGGCCGTCCAGTAGGCCGAAGCCGAGCGGGGACAGGCCGAGGCCCGTGAGGAGGTAGAGGGGGAGCACGGCGGTGACCATCTCGGAGGAGACGTCGGTCACCAGGCTGACGGCGCCGAGGGCGATCACCGCACCCGGCACGGCGCGAAGGGCGGCGCCCCGCCGCCCCGGCCCGTTGGACGGGCCGGGCGCGACGGGGGCCTTGGTGCTGCGGGAGTCCGCGACGTACACGGGCGTCAGTTCCAGATGCCGGTGATGTCGGTGGCGGTGGCGGAGTTGCCGGCGTGGGCGTTGACGCCGGCCAGGTCCTCCAGGGTGTGCAGCACGTCGTAGTGGTTGTAGTGGGTGGAGGTGCTGCTGCCGGGGGCGACGTGGGCGCCGAAGACGAGGGTCGGGATGCGGTTGCCGGCCAGGCGGTTGTCCTCGTCGAAGGTCAGGACGAGGAGGCTGTTGTGGGCCTTGGCCCACTGCGCGTAGCCGTCGAGGTTGGCCTGCACCCACGAGTCGCCGGTGCCGACGGAACAGTCGTGCATGTCGTTGCACAGGTCCGGAACGACGAAGGAGACCTTCGGCAGGGTGCTGTAGTCGGTCGGGAAGGCGTCCATCCCGTACGCGGTGGAGGTGGGGACGTTGCCGAAGCCGAACCACGGGTTGTGCTTCTGCGCGTAGTCGCCCGAGCGGCAGTCGGTGGCGCCGACGGCGGGCAGGCCCTCGTTGTAGCTGGCCCAGCTCTGGCCGGAGTCGGCCAACTCGGAGGCCAGGTTGGGGCCCTGGAGCGCGCCGACGTCCACGCAGCTGTCGTCGACGACGCCCTGGGAGCTGCCGGAGAACAGCATGTAGTAGTTCGGCTGGCTCGGGTGGGTGAGCGCGTAGGACTGGCTCAGGGTGCCGCCGCCGGCCACCAGCGTGCCGTTGATGTACGGGGCGCTGGAGCTGCCGATGACCTGCTTGTAGGCGTGGTTCTCCATCACGACGACCACGATGTGGTCCGGGGCCGGGAGCGCGGCGGCGGTGTCGGCGGCGGCGCTGCCGCCCGTGGCCCACAGGCCGAGGGAGCCGGCCACCAGGCCGAGGCCCGCGGCCAGGGCGGTGAGCGGGCGGAGCCTGCGGGGGGTTCCGGGGGTGCGGAGTCGTGCGTACGCCATGAGGTCCTCCGGTGTCGGGGGGTTTCCGGGACTGGGCCGTGCTGGGCGCCCAGAAGAGTAGGAGACGCTCAGTGACGTGTACCGCACAACGCGGGTGAAGAACAGACGAACAGCTCCCGCTCGTCGACGCGTTCGTCACAGGGATGGCGATTGACCCCTTCCGTTCGCGCGTGGTGGGATCGCACGGGCCTGAGCACGGGCCTGAGCGCGGGCCCGGGCAGCGGCCTGAGCGCGGGCCCGGGCAGCGGCCTGACGGGCCTGGGCACGGGATGCAAGCGAGTAAGGAAGTGGGCACGACGATGATCGCGGTGATCTCCTTCCCCCAGCCGGCGGCGTTCGCGCTCGCCGAGGAACTGCACGCCGCCTGGCCGGAGAGCAGCATCGCGCGGCACGCCAGGTACACCAACTGCTTCCAGCCGCCGGAGGCGCTGGCCTTCGCCCTGGACCACGACCAGGCCGTGGTCGTCGCCTCCCCCACCCATGTCCTCTCCCTGCTGAACAGCGGCCACGTCCGGATCCCGGACGGCAAGGACCTCCTGTGCGTCGACCCGAACCGGCGCTGGGTGATCCAGCTCGCCGGCGGGGCGAAGGCGGCGGAGCTGGCGCGCGAGGTGCAGGCCGTGCTCGGCGTCACGCCCGTGCTCGACGAGCGCGTTCCGCACCCCCTGGACCCGCTGGACGTCCTCACCCCGCACGCCGTCCGCCACTACCGCGCCAACTACGGCGCGACCGTACGGGCGGTCGCGGACGGCGAACCCGTACGGCTCGTCACCGACGTCGCGTACCCGCTGCCCGCCCTGCCGCCGAACGTCTCGCCGGACGCGCCCGGGGACGCCCCCGTGCTGCGCGTCACCGACTTCGACGACCCGGGCGACGGGGACCTGCTGATCGTCCCCCGCACCCTGATCCTCGGCATCGGCGCGAGCAGCAGCGCCGACCCGACCGAGGCGATGCCGCTGCTGATGGCCACGCTCAAGGCGACCGGCTACCTGCGCGACGCGATCGGCCGGATCGCCACGGTCGAGGGCAAGGGCGACCACCCGGTGGTGAGTTGGGTGTCCCGCTGCCTGAACGTCCCCGTGGAGGAGCACCCGGCGCAGGAACTGGCGCGGTTGACGGTCCCGAACCCGTCCGAGGCGGCCGCGGAAGCCGTGGGCACCCCGAGCGTGGCCGAGGCGGCGGCGCTGGCGAGCTCGGGCGGCGGCCGACTCCTGGTCCCCAAGCGGAAGTCGGCGGGGACGACCATCGCCATCGCCCGGGCGGCGGTGCGCGGACGGCTGGCGACGATCGGCCTCGGGCCGGGCGAGCACGACCTGCTGGTGCCGCGCGCGCTGGCCGAACTGCGGCGCGCCTCGGCCGTGGTGGGGCGGCCGGAGGCCGTCGAGGCGGTGGCCTCCCTGCTGCGGCCGGGCACCAGGCAGGTCTGCCTGCCGGACCCCGGGCCGATCCGCACCCCCCGCGGGGAGGTCCTGGACCGGCCGGGCGTGGCCACCGACCGCGCCGGGGCCGTCCTCGACCCCGCCGGGGCGGCCGCCACCCTCGCCACCCACGGGCACGCCGTCGCGCTGGTCGCCCTCGGCGACGGCTCCGGCCTGGCCGTACCGCCCGGGCCGTACGATCTCCACCACGTACCGGGCCTGCCCGTCCTCTGACCAGGAGCACCACATGACCGCCCCCGAACCCGATCTGCGCCACCACGGCGACGCCGAGGTCCGCGCCGACGGGCTCGGCCTGGTCGACCTCGCCGTCAACGTGCGCACCGGCACCCCGCCGCAGTGGCTGCGCGAGCGGCTCGCCGCCACCCTCGGCGACCTCGCCGCCTACCCCGACCAGCGGGACGCCCGCGCCGCGGTGGCCGCCCGGCACGGCAGGCCCGTGGAGGAGGTGCTGCTCACCTCGGGGGCAGCGGAAGCCTTCGTGCTGCTCGCACGCGTACTGACACCACGTCACATCGTCGTCGTGCACCCGCAGTTCACCGAACCGGAGGCGGCCCTGCGCGACGCCGGGCACGAGGTGCACCGGGTGTTGCTCTCCCCCTCCGACGGGTTCCGGCTCGGCACCGTCCCCGAGGAGGCCGACCTGGTGGTGCTCGGCAACCCGACCAACCCCACCTCCGTCCTCCACCCCGCCGCAACCGTCGCCGCCCTCGCCCGCCCGGGCCGCACCCTGGTGGTCGACGAGGCGTTCATGGACACCGTGCCCGGCGAGCGCGAGTCCCTCGCCTCCGCACGCGACCTGCCCGGACGGGTCGTCGTCCTGCGCAGCCTCACCAAGACCTGGGGCCTGGCCGGTCTGCGAATCGGCTACGTACTCGGCCCCGCAGCACTGATCGCCGAACTCGGCGCCGCCCAGCCCCTGTGGCCCGTCTCCACCCCCGCCCTCGCCGCCGCCGAGGCGTGCAGCACACCGCAGGCCCTCGCCGAGGCCGAGGAGGCGGCGGCCGAACTCGCCCTCCGGCGCGACTACCTGCTCAAGGGCCTCTCCGCCTTCCCGAGCGTCCGGGTCCACGGCGAACCCGCCGCCTCCTTCGTCCTGATCCACCTCCCCGGCGCAGCCGCCGTCCGGAACCGCCTGCGCGAGCACGGCTTCGCCGTCCGCCGGGGCGACACCTTCCCCGGCCTGGGCGAGGACTGGCTCCGCATCGCCGTCCGCGACGAGCCCACCACCGACCTCTTCCTCGACGCCCTCACCACCGTGCTCAGTTGAGGAGCGTGACCTCGTCGCCCAGGGTGATGCGGCCGGGAGTGAGGACCGTGGCGTAGACGCCCGCGCAGGGGAGGGCGGGCATGCCGGGGAGGGGGATCCGGCGGTTCCGGGCGGCGGGGGTGCGTAGGGCGTCGGGGTGGCGCGGGAGGGGGCCGTGGCGGAGGGTGGGGACGGCGCAGCGGGGGCTGGGGGCGACGATGCGCAGGCGGAGGGTGGGGCCGATCGCGAGGTCGTGGCCCACCCAGGCGTTCTCGACGTAGCCTTCGCCGTCGGTGTGGATCACCAGGTTGGGGCGGTAGCGCTCGGCCTCCGCGGCGGTGGCGTGGAGGGTGGAGGTGGTGATCAGGTGGAGCGGGGCGAAGTCGAAGAAGCCGCCGTCGGGGGCGGCGCGGCCCAACTCGGTGACGGTGAAGTCGACTTCTTCGTCGATGCCGTGGGCCAGCACCTCCTCCGGGACAGACCGTTCGAGGGAGGCGCCGGGCGGGCGTTCGGCGATCAGTGCGACCTTGCGGCCGAGGGCCTCGGACAGCTCGGCCTCGTCGACGGCGCGCCCGTCGGGGCCGGTGATCGTGACGCCGCCGTCCACCGTGGCGGCCGTGTAGCCGAGCAGGGCCGCCCACAGCCGGGGGTGCTTGGCGCTGGCGATCCGGCCGGTGGTGACGTCGAGCAGGGCCCGCGCGCGGTCGCCGGCCAGGCCCCGCCCGTCGACGGCCGACTCCCGTACGTCCTCCCCCAGCAGTGACTTCACGGGGTGGCGCCGGAGCCGCTCGACCGTACCGAGAACCGTGCCGACAGCCGCGCCGAGAGCCGTGTCGTGAGCCGTTCCGTGATCCGTGCCATGAGCCGTGCCATGAGCCGTGCCGTGAGCCGTCACTCCCCCTCCGCCCACTCGCGCAGCGCCTCGAAGTGCAGGTCGCGCAGGCCCGTGCGGGGGTCGATCCACAGCGCCAGCGCCGGGCCGGGGTGGTTGGCCTCGATCCACTCGATGTCCGGCGGGCCGAGTTCGTCGTCGAGCCAGACGAAGCGGCGCCCGTCGGCCCAGGCGACCAGCTCCCGGGTCTTCCAGTGCAGCCCGTCCGGGTCGTCGCCGAAGAGGTTGGTGAAGGTGATGTACGGGAGTTCGGGCAGCCCGATGCGCGGGGCTATGTGCTCGTTCGCGTCCTCCATCCAGGTGGTCGCCCAGGCCAGTTCGTACGGCAGGGCGAGCAACTCCGGCCCGTGAGCGGGGTTCAGCCACACCCGCAGCGGCTTGACCCGGTTGCGCGGCGTCGGCGCGTTGCGCGTCACCCAGCCCTCGGGGAGCAGCCGATGGGTCTCGTACCCCTCGGGGCGGCGCTGTTTCGGCGCGGCGTAGGGGTTGAGAGGTCCGTCCACGTCGATGAGGAGAAGCGGCTGACTCGGCTGGCTCATGCCGTGAATTGTCCGGTGGAGATGGAGAATTCGCCAGCGTTTTACCCGTTCACGGCCGGTTCCACATGCCCCGGGCGGCGAGCAGTGGGAGCACTCCCTCGCCGAACCGGTACGCCTCCTCCAGGTGCGGCATCCCGCTGAGCACGAACTCGTCGATCCCCACCTCGTGGTACTCGCGGATCAGGTCGGCGACCTCCCGGTGGCTGCCCACCAGCGCCGTCCCCGCGCCGCCGCGCAGCAGCCCGACGCCGGCCCAGAGTCCGGGGTGCACCTCCAGCCGTTGCGCGGAGCCGCCGTGCAGCGCGAGCATCCGGCGCTGGCCCTCCGACTCGCTCTCGCCGAGCGCCCGTTGGGTCTGCGCCACCCGCGCCGGATCCATCCCGGCGAGCAGCCGTTCCGTCTCGGCCCACGCCTGTGCGGCGGTGTCCCGGGTGATCACGTGCAGCCGGATGCCGAACCGGGGCCTGCGCCCGTGGGCGGCGGCGAGTTCGCGGATCCAGCGCACCTTCTCCCGTACCTGGTCCGGCGGTTCGCCCCAGGTCAGGTAGACGTCGGCGTACCGGGCGGCCACCTCCCCGGCCGCCGGGGAGGAGCCGCCGAAGTACACGGTCGGCACCGGATCGGGCAGCCGGTTCAACTTCGCGCCCTCGACCCGCAGATGGGGCCCGTCGTGGTCGACCGTCTCCCCCGCCCACAACCGCCCGACGACGTCCAGGAACTCGCCGGTCCGCGCGTACCGGGCGTCCTTGTCGAGGAAGTCCCCGTACGCCCGCTGCTCGGCGGACTCCCCGCCCGTCACCACGTTGAGCAACAGCCGCCCGCCGGACTGCCGTTGGTAGCTCGCCGCCATCTGCGCCGCGAGCGTGGGCGAGATCTGCCCGGGCCGGAACGCCACCAGGTACTTCAGCCGCTCCGTCACCTGCGTCAGCATCGCCGTGGTCAGCCAGGCGTCCTCGCACCACGCCCCCGTCGGCGTGAGCACCCCTTCGAACCCCAACTGCTCGGCGCTGCGCGCGACCTGGCCCAGGTAGGCCAGCTCCGGCGGCCGGTCCGCCCCCGCCGTCCCCGGCGTGGACCCGTGCCCGCCCCCGACGATCGAACGGCTGTCGCCGTTGGTCGGAAGGAACCAGTGGAACACCAGGGACATGGGCACACTCCTGCGGCCGGTGGTGCCTGCGGTCGGGTACCCGATTATCCGTTCGCCCTCCACCGGTCCTCAAGGGAAACGCCCCAGCTGACAAACGCCCGTAACAAAGGGCCGAAACGCCCGCAGGCCCCTTCCCTGGACGGGAGGGGCCTGCGGGTGAGTGCCTGAGGGCAGTTGCCGGGAAGGCGGTTGCCGGAGGGCGGGGGTGGATCAGACCTGGCCGGCCTTCTCCAGGGCCTCGCAGCAGGTGTTGATCAGCAGGCGGGTGACGACGTACGGGTCGATGTTGGCGTTGGGGCGACGGTCCTCGATGTAGCCCTTCTGCTCCACCTCGACCTGCCACGGGATGCGCACGGAGGCGCCGCGGTTGGAGACGCCGTAGCTGTAGACGTTCCACGGGGCGGTCTCGTGCTTGCCGGTGAGGCGGGACTGGATGTCGTCACCGTAGTTGTTGACGTGCTCCAGGACGATCTCCTGGGAGGCGCCGAGCGACTCGCAGGCGGTGATGATGGCCTCGTAGCCCTCGCGCATCGCCTTGGTGGAGAAGTTGGTGTGCGCACCGGCGCCGTTCCAGTCGCCGCGGGCCGGCTTGGCGTCGAGGGTGGCGTCGATGCCGAACTCCTCGGCGGTGCGGTAGAGCAGGTAGCGGGCGATCCACAGGTCGTCGGAGACCGTCAGGGCGTCGACCGGGCCGATCTGGAACTCCCACTGGCCGGGCATGACCTCGGCGTTGATGCCGCAGATCGCCAGGCCGGCGTCGAGGCAGCGGTCGAGGTGCAGCTCGACGATCTCGCGGCCGAAGACCTCCTCGGCGCCGACGCCGCAGTAGTAGCCGCCCTGCGGGGCCGGGAAGCCGCCCTCGGGGAAGCCGAGCGGGCGGGAGCCCTTGAAGAAGGTGTACTCCTGCTCGATGCCGAAGATCGACTCCTGAGCGGTGTACTTGGCCTCGATCTCGCGCAGCAGGGCACGGGTGTTGGACTCGTGCGGGGTGCCGTTCGTCTCGAGGACCTCGCAGAGGACGAGGATGTTGTCGCCACCGCGGATCGGGTCCTTGACGACCTTCACCGGCTCCAGCACGCGGTCCGAGGCGTGGCCCTCGGCCTGGTTGGTCGAAGAACCGTCGAAGCCCCAGGTCGGGATCTTGTCGGCGTTGGGCAGAACGCGAGTCTTGGAACGGAGCTTCGCGGTCGGCTTGGTGCCGTCGATCCAGATGTACTCGGCCTTGATTGCCACGACGTGTCCCTCGCATTGCTGGGTGGTGGGTGCCCGCGTAGCGTCGCAAGTCGCCGTTTCCCGGTTGTTCCTCTCATGTAACACGCATGTGAACCAACCGTCCGCGTTGTCACCGTCACGGTGAGGGAGTGCCGCGCCTGGCACTCCCCCGCCGCGCAGTGCCTAGTGACGGCGGGCGCGACGCCGCCGGGTGGCCCACAGGGCGGCCGCGCCGCCCGCGACCAGGGCGGCGGCCCCGGCGGCCAGGGGGCCGGTGGCGCTGCTGCCGCCGGTGGTGGCGAGGTGCTCGGGAGCCCTCGACGCCGTGGCGCGCGCCGCCGTGGTGACGTCGGCAGCCGGCTTCGCGCTCGGGGCGGTGGTCGGGGCGGTGCTGGGCGTAACACTCGACCCGGCGGGCTTCTCGCAGCTCACCGAGGCGACGGTGACCGTCCCACTGACCTTGGCGACGTTCAGGTTCAGCGGGTTCACCTCCACCCGCACCTCCAGGGCGGTGGCGGCGGCCGTGGTCGTCGTGGTGGTCTTCTTCGAGAACTCCACCGACACGCTGCCGACCGCCGGCACGTCCACCTTGGTCGGCCCGTACAGGCCCAGGGTGACGGACTTGCCGAGCACGGTCAGTTTGGCGGGCGCGACGACGTTCGCGGTGGGCTGCCCGTCCACCGGACACGTGGCCTCGGCGCTCATCGCCTCCACACCGAGCAGGGCGGTGGCGAGGCCGGGCGCGTTGACGTCGGCGTTGACGAGCTTGACGGAGGCGACGGCGCCCTTGGCGTCGACCCGGGTGACGGACCTACCGACCTCGGCCTTGACGAGGGTGACCGGCCGCCGCTGGTCGACACCGTCCACCGCGGCGGTCAGCACGGCACCGTCGCGCTGCTCGGGCGTCTCCACCTTGTTGAGCGCGAGGTTCACCGGGACGTCCACGGCGTTGTTCAACAGTTTGACGTCCAGGGCGAGCTCGGCGGTGACGGCCCGCGCCTTGCCCGTGGACGGTGCGGGCTCAGCCTGGACGGGCGCGGCGGTGAGCAGCGTACTCACCACCACGGCGGCGGATGCGGAAACGATTCGGCGAGAAGACATGGCGGTACCCCCACACACGACAGCTGAAAGGATGAGCCGCCAGTCTTCTCAAACGATCCGTCACATGAGTAACACAGAACGTCATTTCACCCGTTGGAGTGAGATTGACGGTCCCCGGTGACGTGGATCTGCTACGGCAGCCGCCAGTCCACCGGCTGCGCCCCCTGCCCCACCAACAGCTCGTTCGCCCGGCTGAACGGCCGCGAGCCGAAGAACCCGCTGCTCGCCGAGTACGGGCTCGGGTGCGAGGACTCGATCGTCGGCACCTGCCCCAGCAACGGCCGCAGGTTGCGGGCGTCGCGCCCCCACAGGATCGCCACCAGCGGCCCGCCGCGCGCCACCAGCGCCCGGATCGCCTGCTCGGTGACCTCCTCCCAGCCCTTGCCCTTGTGCCCGCCGGTCTTGCGCGGCTCGGTGGTCAGGGCCCGGTTGAGCAGCAGCACGCCCTGCCGCGTCCACGGGGTGAGGTCCCCGTTGGACGGCTGCGGCAGACCCAGGTCGGTGCCGTACTCCTGGTAGATGTTGATCAGGCTCGCCGGGATCGGCCGCACCTCGGGCGCCACCGAGAAGCTGAGCCCCACGGCGTGGCCGGGCGTCGGGTACGGGTCCTGCCCGACGATCAGCACCCGCACGTCGGCGAGGGGCTGCTGAAACGCCCGCAGGACGTTCGGGCCGGACGGCAGATAGGTGCGGCCGGCGGCGAGTTCGGCGCGCAGGAAGTCGCCCATCGCGGCGATCCGCCCGGCGACGGGCTCCAGGGCGGTGGCCCAACCGGGCTCGACGATCTCATTCAGTGGACGCGGTGCCATGGTTCTCACCCTATCGGCCTACGCCGACAGGGCGTTCAACAGATGATCACGCGCGCGAAGGGCCGCTCACCTCAGCCGAGCCCCAACTGAGCGCCAGGTGGGCCACCAGCTGAGCCCCCAGCCGAACCCCGACCGAGCCCCGGCTCACCCCACCACGCGCCCCCGCAGCACCACCAGCTCCGGATCGGCCAGCACCCGCACGTCCGCCCGCGGGTCCTGCCCGTACACCACGAAGTCCGCCGGAGAACCCTCCTCCAGTCCCGGCCGCCCCAGCCACGCCCGCGCGCCCCAGCTCGCCGCCGACAGCGCCTCCGCCGGGCTCAGCCCCGCCTTCACCAGCTCCGCCACCTCGTCCGCGACCAGCCCGTGCGCGAGCGAGCCGCCCGCGTCCGTCCCGACAAAGATCGGCACCCCGGCGTCGTGCGCGGCGCCCACCGTGTCGTACCGGCGCTCGTGCAGGCGCCGCATGTGCGCCGACCAGGCCGGGAACCTGGCCTCGCCGCCCGCCGCGAGCGAGGGGAAGGTGGCGATGTTGACGAGCGTCGGCACGATGGCGACCCCACGCTCGGCGAAGACGGGGATCAGCTCCTCGGTCAGCCCGGTGGCGTGCTCCACGCAGTCGATCCCGGCGGCCAGCAGGTCCGGCAGCGACTCGGCCGCGAAGCAGTGCGCGGTGACCCGCGCGCCCTCCTCGTGCGCCGCCGCGATCGCCTCGGCCAGCGCGTCGCCGGGCCAGCAGGCGGCGAGGTCGCCGCGCTCGCGGTCGATCCAGTCGCCGACGAGCTTGACCCAGCCGTCCCCGCGCCGGGCCTCGGCCCGGACGTACGCGGCGAGGTCGCCGGGCTCGATCTCGTGCGCGTAGTTGCGGATGTAGCGGCGGGTGCGGGCGATGTGCCGGCCGGCGCGGATGATCCGGGGCAGGTCCTCGCGCCCGTCGATCCAGCGGGTGTCGGCGGCGGAGCCGGCGTCGCGGATCAGCAGGGTGCCGGCGTCGCGGTCGGTGAGCGCCTGCTTCTCGCTGGTGGCGGCGTCGACGGCGCCGTGCGCGTCCAGGCCCACGTGGCAGTGCGCGTCCACCAGGCCCGGCAGCACCCAGCCGCCCACCGTACGGACGTCCGCGGCGGTGGGCGGGCGGGTGAAGCTCACTCGGCCGTCCACGACCCACAGTTCGTCCCGGACGTCCTCCGGGCCGACCAGCACCCGACCCCGCACGTGCAGCACCGCATCGCTCATGGCCGCACTCTAGGGCTTGCCGCCCGTTCCCGGTAAGCAGCGAACATGCGGCAGACTCGTTGCCGGCAGCCCCCCAATCCGACGAACAGCCCGACGAAGCAGCCCGACGAAGCAGCCCGACGAAAGGCCGACCCCCCGTGAGCCCCTTCCTCGACCTCCCCCCGCTCAGCGCCGCCGGGTTCGCGGCGATCGAGGACAAGGTGGCCGCGCTGCTGCACACCGAGGCCGACGTCATCGTCACCCAGGGCGAGGCACTGCTGCCGCTGGAGGCCGCGATCCGGGGCGCCGCGCACCCGGGCTCCACCGCGCTCAACATCGTCACCGGCCCGTACGGGCAGACCTTCGGCAACTGGCTGCGCACCTGCGGCGCGAACGTGGTCGACCTCGCGGTGCCCTTCGACGGCGCGGTCACCGCCGGGCAGGTCGCCGAGGCCCTCGACGCGAACCCGGGCATCGACTTCGTCTCCCTCGTCCACGCCGAGGCCGCCACCGGCAACACCAACCCCGTCGCGGAGATCGGCGCCGTCGTCCGCGAGCACGGCGCGCTGCTGATGCTCGACGCCGTCGCCTCCGTCGCCGCCGAACCGCTGCTCACCGACGCCTGGGGCGTCGACCTGTGCGTCATCGGCGGTCAGAAGGCGATGGGCGGACCGGCCGGTGTCTCCGCCGTCTCCGTCTCGCAGCGCGCCTGGGAGCGGATCGCCGCCAACCCGGCCGCCCCGCGCCGCTCCTACCTCTCCCTCCTCGACTGGAAGGAGCGCTGGACGGACGCCGGCCGCGCCGTACTCCCGCACGCCCCGGCCCAGTTGGAGATGCTCGCCCTCGGCGCCTGCCTGGACCGCATCGCCGCGGACGGCCTGCCGACCGTGATCGCCCGCCACCGCGCCGCCTCCGCCGCCACCCGCGCGGGCGTGCGCGCCCTCGGCACGCTCAGCCCGTACGTCCACGAGGACGCCCACGCCGCGCCCGTCGCCACCACGCTGCGCACCCCGGACGGCGTCGACGCCACCGCCCTCGCCGCCCGCCTCGACCCCGCCCTCCCCGTCCAGCCCGGCGGCGGCGCCCTCGCCACCACGATGCTCCGCGTCAACCACTACGGCCCGGCCGCCACCCTCGCCACCGTCCGCGCCTGCCTCACCGCCCTCGCCGCGGCGACGGACGCCGACGCCGCGCCCGCCCTGGCCGCGGCCGACGCCGCCTGGCGGGCCACCGCAAGCTCCTGATCCAAAAGGCACGCCCCAGGGCCGGACATCCCGCCCCATACCGCCCACCGGGCCGTCCGCACGCAACCCTTCTCCACACTTGTGGCGTCGACATGATGTGGAATCACATAACCCGCCCATATCGAACCCCGCCGACGGCGAGGCCCCCCGCCGGCCCGCCAGCGGGCCGCTGCGCCTGGCCCGCTTCGGCATGATCTTCCTGAGCGCGAGCGTCGTGTCCGGGGTGCTGCTGGCCGGCCTCACCCTGCCACTCGTCGGCGGCGCGGGGCTGACGGCCCAGCGCACGGCGGAGAGCTTCGACGACATCCCGGTCGACTTCAAGACGCCGCCGCTGACCCAGGCGACGCTGATCTTCGACGCCAAGGGCGGGCAGATCGCCAAGGTCTTCGCCCGGGACCGCACCATCCTCACGGCCGAGCAGATGTCGCCGCTGATGCGGCACGCCCAGGTCGACATCGAGGACGCCCGCTTCTACGAGCACGGCGCCGTCGACCTCAAGGGCATCGCCCGCGCGCTCGGCAAGAACGCCGAGAGCGGCACCAACTCGCAGGGCGCCTCGACGCTGACCCAGCAGTACGTGAAGAACGTCAACGTGGAGATCGCGGGGGACGACAAGGACGCCGTCGCGGAGGCCCAGCGCAAGACCCTGGGCCGCAAGATCCAGGAACTCAAGATCGCGATCAAGCTGGACAAGGAGATGCCCAAGGACCAGATCCTCACCAACTACCTCAACATCACCTACTACGGGAGCGGCGCCTACGGCGTGGAGGCCGCCTCCCAGCGCTACTTCGGCAAGTCCAACAAGGACCTGACCGTCGCCGAGGCCGCCACCCTGGCCGGGATCGTGCAGAACCCGTCCCAGTACGACCCGGTGCGCTACCCCGAGGCCACGACCAAGCGCCGCAAC
Source organism: Streptomyces sp. NRRL WC-3742 (assembly GCF_000720635.1). GTDB lineage: Bacteria > Actinomycetota > Actinomycetes > Streptomycetales > Streptomycetaceae > Kitasatospora. Next base: position 15,449 of record NZ_JOCF01000108.1, read on the forward strand.
GTCGTGATCGACAAGATGCTCGAGAACAAGCACATCACCGACGCCCAGGCGAAGGAGGCCAAGGCCGCCCCGCTGGGCCTCAACTACCACGCCCCGCGCAACGGTTGCATCACCGCCCAGCCCGGCATGGGCTTCTTCTGCGACTACGTGAAGCACGTGGTCAAGCAGGACCCGGCCTTCGGCAAGAGCACCGAGGAGCGCGCGAAGCTCTGGAACACCGGCGGCCTGAAGATCTACACCACGCTGGACCCGGACAAGCAGGCCGCCGCGCAGAGCGCCGTGAGCGACAGCGTGCGGGTCACCGACAGCGTCTCGGCCGCCGCGACCATGATCGAGCCCGGCACCGGCAAGATCCTCGCGATGGCCCAGACCCGCCCGTACGGCCTGGACAAGGCCAAGAACCAGACCACCGTCAACTTCAACGTGGACGCGGCGATGGGCGGCGGCACCGGCTTCCAGCCCGGCTCCACCTTCAAGCCGATCGTCGCGGCCGCGGCCCTGGAGGCGGGCCTGCCGACGACGCAGGAGTACCCGTCGCCGAACAGGATCGACTACCCGAACATGAAGACCTGCGACGGCACTTGGCGCAACGACACCCGGCCCAGGACGACGGTGCCCAACGAGTCCCCGAACGAGAAGGGCCCGTACCAGCTCAAGGAGGCCATGGCCCGCTCGATCAACACCTACTTCGTGCAGATGGAGCAGGAGATCGGGCTCTGCGCGGTGAAGCAGATGGCCAACAAGTTCGGCATCACCACCATGGCCAGCGGCAAGCCCCTCAAGGAGGTGCCCGCCATGGGCCTGGGCGTCGAGGAGATGAGCCCGCTGACCATGGCGAACGTCTACGCGACCTTCGCCGCCGGGGGCAACCACTGCACGCCCCTCGCCATCGACAAGATCACCACCATGGACGGCAGGGACGTGCCCGTCCCGGCCGGCCACTGCGAGAAGGTGATCTCCGACGAGACCTCGCAGGCCGTCAACACCATCCTGAACGGCGTGACCGTGGACGGCACCGGCTCGGCGCTCAAGCTGGACGGCAACCGGCAGATCGCCGGAAAGACCGGCACCTCCGACCACAAGAAGGCCGCCTGGTTCAGCGGCTACACCCCGCAGCTCGCCACCTCCGTCTGGCTCGGGGGGCCCGACGGCGGTGTCGAGATGCGCGACATCACCATCAACGGGCACCACTACGACGAGGTCTTCGGCGCCGACGGCCCCGGCCCGATCTGGCGCGACGCCATGAACCGGGCCCTCAAGGACGCCCCCAAGCAGACCCTGCCGATGGCCGACATCCCCGACCCGGCCCCCAAGCAGGACCCGAACGCCACCGGCACCGGCACAACCGCCCCGCCCACCACCCCGCCCGCCCGCAAGCCGTGAACCACCTAGGGCCTGTCCGGCGGATCTTGCCGCACAGGCCCTAGCCCCGCCGAGCAGTTGACGCCCGGCGGGGCGAAGCTCCTTTCGGACCCGGTCAGTGCCCGCCCGCGTCGAGCACCTCGACGCCGCGGATGTTGCGCTCGATCTCCTCCGCCGGCAGCGCCACCGCCAGCGCCCAGTAGTAGACGACCAGCGAGAACACCACCACGACACCGATGTCGTACCAGAGCCCCAGGTTCCCCTGGGCGCCCACGCCGAAGGTGCCCTGCCAGGAGATCAGGCCCATGCCGACGAGGTAGACCGGCAGCCACTGCCCGGCCTTGAAGTCCATCCGCGGCGCGTTCGGCACGCCCTTCGAGGCCGCGTACAGGGAGTACCCGCCGAGCAGCACGTACCCGATGACGATCGCCAGGCCGAGGCGCCACAGGGTGTCCCAGCCCGCCCAGTAGATGACCAGGCTCGCCACCGCGAAGGCCAGCGGGGAGATCACCGAGCCGCCGCGCAGGTGGTACGAGCGCTCCATCGCCGGCAGCCGCTTGCGCAGCACCCCGAAGGCCAGCGGCGCGCCCGCGTACATCAGGACGACCGCCGAGGTGATGAAGCCGACCAGGCGCTGCCAGCTCGGGAACGGCAGGAAGCAGATCACCCCGGCGGCCCAGGCGATGAGCAGGCCCAGCCACGGCACCGAGCGCTTGTCGGTGTACTGCAGGGCCTGCGGCGCGTAGCCGTTGCGGCTGAGGCCGTACGTGACGCGCGAGCTCGAGGTGATGTAGACCAGCCCGGTGCCGGCCGGGGAGATCACCGCGTCGATGAACAGGACGGTCGCCAGCCAGCCGAGGCCGATCAGCGTCGCGAGGCCCGCGAAGGGGCCGCTGATGCCGGGGTAGTCGAGCTTGTCCCAGCCGCCCGCGAAGGTGTCCGGCGGGAGGGCGCCGATGAACACCACCTGCAGCATGACGTAGATGATCGTGCCGATCACCACCGAGCCGAGCACGGCCCGGGGGATGTCCCGCTTGGGGTTGCGGCTCTCGCCCGCCCACTGGATGGCCTGCTCGAAGCCGAGCAGCGCGAAGATCACGCCGCTGGTGCTGATCGCGGCGAGGACGCCCTTGGCGCCGTCCGGCGCGAAGCCGTGGGCGCTGAAGTTCGAGCCGTGGAACTCGGTGATCCCGAGCGCGAAGATCGCCAGGATCGGGATGAGGACCTTCCAGACGGTGGCCACGCTGTTGGTGTGGGCGAGGAGCCTGACCCCCAGGAAGTTGATCGCGACGAACACCCCGAGCAGCACGGCCGCGACCACGAAGCCCGTCCCGGTCAGCGTCAGGTCCTTGTTGAGGAACCCGTCCGCCCAGGACCAGTGCCGGGCGTAGTTGATCATCGCCTGCACCTCGATCGGCGCGATCGTCGCCGCCTGCAGCCAGGTGAACCAGCCGAACGACATCCCGGCGAACCCGCCGAACGCGTAGTGCGGGTACCGGGCCGTCCCGCCCGCCACCGGGAACAGCCCGCCCAACTCGGCGTGGATCAGCGCCAGCAGGATGATCGCCACCGCACCGATCCCCCAGGACAGCAACGCCGCCGGCCCCGCCGCCACCGCCGCCTTCTGCGCCCCGAACAGCCACCCCGACCCGATGATCGCCCCCACCGAGGCCCAGAGCAGCCCGGCGACGCCGACCTCCCGCTTCAGCCCGGAATGGCCCGCGGCCGCCGGTCTCGTGTTCGTGCTGTGAGCCATGGACCGGCCACCTCTCGCATCGGGGGAGAAAATCCACCCCGACAGTGCCGCAGCCCCCACGGCCCGCCCTCCCCCGAAAC
>NZ_JOCF01000109.1 GCF_000720635.1 Streptomyces sp. NRRL WC-3742
CCCCCACCCCCCAAGCCCCCCATGAACCCGCCGACGAAGCAGGGGTGGCAGCGCCACACCTGCACCCGGCCCCGGCAGCCGCTCGTCGACGAGCAGGCCGCCGTCCGGGCCCCCGACACGGCGCAGCAACCGGCGAGGACGACGGCCAGGGCGCAGCCGGCCCCGAGGCGGGACCGGCGACGAACCGCCCCTGGAGGCTCCCGGCGGGCTTCCGCCCGACGCGGGTGACAGCCCCAAACTCCATGACCCATGAGCCTGGCGAAGGCAGACTGGTCCGCAGGTATCGGATAGAGGGGGCCGGGGGGCGCAGGCTGGGCAGCCCGGGGCCGGGGTGCGGGCAGCCAGCCCTTGGCGCGCAGCCTGGTGACCGCCTGGCGGTGTGCCAGCCGGAGCCGACGCTGCTGGTCATCGATGCCCACCGTGTCGGTATCCCTGGCGACGAACGCGACCGGGCCGCGGAGGCGGATCTTGCGCAGGTCCGGGTCGAGTGCGGTCGCGTCCTGCGGGCCGGCCGGTTCGGTGAGCTCCCAGTACATGCCGCCTGCGGTGGTGTTCACCCGCCGCGTGTCCTGGTCGTAGGGCACGAAGTAGTAGACCGCGATGGGGTGGCCTGCGCCGGAGAGGTGCTCGAACCCGGCCTCCCCGATCCCGGCACCCTCCTCCAGACGCTGGCGGATCTCTCGCAGCGGGGCTACGCCGGACGTCACCTCCCCGTCTGGGGTGACGAGGTGGTAGTGCCTGGCGGGGTGGGCGGACTCGTGCACGGTGTGTCCGATCGGTCGGAGGGAGCCCGGCGCCGGGTGTTCGATCAGTTGTGCCGGGGAAAGCTCTGGATCGTCCTCTGCGGGGCGATCTTGGTCCTGTCTGACTCCTGTGGACACGGTCGGCCCGCCAGGCACCCTGAGGGACCTTCAGGGCCGTTCTCGCCCTGTCAGAGGCCGAGGTCCGACGCCAGGTTCGAGGCGGGCCCCCCGCCGGTACCGTCGGCGGGCTGCGGAACGGTGGCGCCGATCGCGGTGAAGGCGGGCTCGTACGCGTCGTCCTCGACGCGCCGGCCGACTTCTTCGTCGCGGGCCATGTCGACGAACCGGCTGTAGTGGCCCTGGAAGGCGACGGTGACCGTGGCGGTGGGGCCGTTGCGGTGCTTGGCGACGATCAGGTCGGCCTCCCCCGAGCGCTTGGAGTCCTTCTCGTAGGCGTCCTCGCGGTGCAGCAAAATCACGACGTCGGCGTCCTGCTCGATCGAGCCGGACTCGCGCAGGTCGGAGATCATCGGACGCTTGTCGGCGCGCTGCTCGGGCCCGCGGTTGAGCTGGGACAGGGCGATGACCGGCACGCCGAGCTGCTTGGCGAGCAGCTTGAGGTTGCGGGACATGTCGCTGACCTCCTGCTGGCGGTTCTCAACACGGCGTCCGGAACCCTGAAGGAGCTGGAGGTAGTCGACGACGACGAGGTCCAGGCTCCGGCGCTGCTTGAGCTTGCGGCACCGGGCGGCGATGGACAGCGCGGACTGCACAGGGTTGTCGTCGATCAGCAACGGCGCCTCGGGCATCCTGGCCACCGCCCGGCTGGTGCGCAGCCAGTCGTCATCGGTCATCTCGCCGGAGCGCAGGTGGTGCAGGGCGACGCGGCCCTCGGCGGAGACGGCGCGCAGCTGGATCTCCTGGCGTCCCATCTCCAGGGAGAAGAACGCGGTGGTCAGGCCGTGGGTGATGCTGGCGGAGCGGGCGATGTCCAGGGCCAGGGTGCTCTTCCCGATGGCCGGGCGGGCGGCGATGACGATCATCTGGCCGCCCTGGAGGCCCTGGGTCAGCTGGTCGAGGTCGGCGAAGCCGGTCGGCACGCCGGTGATCTTGCCTTTGTTGTGCTTGCGGTCCTCCACGTCGCCCAGGGTGATGTCCATGCCGTCGATCAGCGGTGCGCAGTTGTCCTCGCCGCGCTGGTCGGCGAGCGCCATGACCTGGGCCTGGGCGGCGTTGACCAGTTCGTCGACGTCGCCTTCGGCCGCGTAGCCCATGCCTGCGATCCGGGTGCCGGCCTCGACCATGCGGCGCAGCACGGCGCGCTCGTGGACGATCCCGGCGTAGTACTCGGCGTTCGCCGCGGTCGGCACGGAGTCGACCAGGGTGTGCAGGTAGGAGGCGCCGCCCACGCGGGTGAGTTCACCGCGCTTGGTGAGCTCGCCCGCGACGGTGATCGGGTCGGCCGGCTCGCCGCGGCCGTACAGCTCGAGGATTGCGCCGTGGATCATCTCGTGCGCGGGCCGGTAGTAGTCGGCGGGCTTGAGCACCTCGATCACGTCGCCGATGGCGTCCTTCGACAGCATCATGCCGCCCAGCACGGACTGTTCGGCGGCCAGGTCCTGCGGCGGCACCCGCTCGAACCCGTCGGTGGCTTCGGCTTCGGTCCTGTTGTGCCGGGAGCGGCCGAAGGCGGAGCGCGGCGCGGGCTCGGAGTCCGTGTCCTCGGGCTCCTGGTCGCTCCAGGCGTAGTCGTCCGGTCCGGCCTGGATCGTGGCGGGGGTGTCGGGGCCGGTGTTGTTCTGGCTGGGTACGCTCATGGTGATCTCTCCAACGGGATCGGACGGCCGCCGGGGCCCGGCTAGGTACACCGGCGGCCGTCGCGTTGCTCAGGTAGGGGAAGCCGCTCAGCCGGCCAGGAACCTGGCTCGCTTGGCTGACTGGCTGCGGACCTCTCCGGCCTGCCGCGTCGCCGCGTCGCGCCGACGGTCGGCCGACGTCCGGGGCTGGCGGGCCTGGGCGAGGAACGCGGCCATGAACTGGCGGCTGGACTCGTCGTCGATGCCGAGCTTCTCGTCCAGCTCACGGCGTTGCCGGTCCACGACCGCGTCCGCCGTGCAGTGCCGGCAGCCAGCCGCCTCAAGGCTGGGGTGGGACGGGCATGGGTCGACCAGCCGACGCGGTGCGGCCTGCACCATCGGTTCGGCCGGGGCACCCGCGTACTGTGCCTTCGCGGCCTCGCCCAGACCAGCCCACGCTGGCTTCTCGGCCGCCATCCACCGAGCCACCGCGATCAGCCACTCCACCGGCTTGCCCGCCTTCACCAGCGCGGTCGCCGATGCCTGGAACTCCTCCAACGCACCCGGCCGGCGGTGCGGACCGACCCCGGCGGCGACGCGGGCCTCCGACCACGCCAGCACGATCTGGCGGACCCCCGACGACAGCCCGTCACCCGGGGCGGGCTCGGACTCCTCCCGCTGCGTCGGCACGGCCGCAGGCGAAGGTACAGCCTGCCCCTGAGGGGGCTCTTCCTGATTGTCGATCTTCTTCTGCTCCTCGGACGTCGCACGCGAGGTGGCCGGAGTCTGAGGGGCGGTAGAGGAAGAAGAGTCATTAGCGGAGTACTTGGAAGATGATCCCTGACTCTCCGAATCCGGGTGAGCCGAATCCGGGTGAGCCGAATCCTGGAAACCCGGAACCGGGCCCGAATCCGGATTCTCAGGAACCGGAGCCTTCGGGGGCTTCTCACCTGCGGTCTTCTGGCCGTGGGTGCGTCGCGCGGGTGCCGCCTTCGGAGTGTCCTTCGTGGCTCGCTTACGGTCGTCGGGGTTGGTGCGCTGCTCGGGAGGCACCGGGCGGCTGTAGACCTCGCAGATCCACTCGTGGGTGCCGTTCTTGTGGTGCATCAGCCGTCGAACGACGTAACCGGCGCGCTCCAGCTCGTACGAGGCCGCGTACAGGGCATCGCGGCCTTCGAGGTTCTTCGCACCGCTCCGCTTGGCGCGCTTGACCATGTCCGGGATGCTGTCGATCTCGACACCGGGCGGCCGGCGAAGCCACCTGGTGAGCAGGCCCAGCGCTCGGCACGACAGGTCGTCGTCCACCGTTAGGTTGTCGAGGGTGGTCCAGGTCGCCGACTCCTCGGCGCGGTACATCCTCATCGGGTCACCTCAGCCGCAGACGGGACGCTGTACAGGCGCATCTCCAGGGGAAGGTCGGCAGCAGCAGGCCGGGGCGAGGTAGTTGCGGCCAGCGACCGGAGGACGCGGTAGACGCGGAAGCTCGTGGCCTTGATGTCTCCACAGAACGCGGCGGAGTCATCAGTGGTGAAACGCTCGCTCACTTCTTCATCTCCGATCCGGTGAAGGACACCAGGACCGGACTGGCCTGGACGACCGGGCGGTGGGCGGGGTGGATCTGGGCAGGGGTGTGGTTCTGCATGCCCATAGAGGCCGGGTATCCGGGCACGGTGTGACCCGGGGCGAGGTGACGTGCGTCACGGTTCGGTGAGCGAACGCGTCCGCTGGTCGCACTGCCGACCTGGGGATCAAGACCAGTGGTTGCTGCGGCAGGAGCGGTGGTCAATGCTGAGGAAGCCGCGTTCGATGCGAGCGCCGCGCGGATTGTGGGGCGGGACAAAGGGGGACTTGCCTCTCCGCCGTTGTCAGTTCGTGGGTACCGGTAACCAAACCTAGCCGGTGTCTCTCGCACCTAACTGGGGAAGCCTGGTACCGTCGAACCAACAACGGCATTGTCTTGGGCGCTCACCTGGGTGTCCCTGGCGAGGGCCGGTTATATCGAGAAGCGCAAGCGGCCCAAGTTTGGCGACTGGGGGCCGCTTTCGCGTTTTCTGGACTAGGTGGCGCCCGTACGGGCGCCCGGATCAGCCTATTCGTCTCCCTGAGTCCTCGGACTGTTCAGGGCCGGTGTGTCGGCTGGACAGGTTGGCCTCCGCGCGAAGCAGCTCGTCCAGCGCTTGGCCAGCCGATAGCGTGGTGCCCTTGGCGTTGTTCCATCGGCTGAGCGTGGACGCCGCCGAGCGGAGCAGGTCGTCCGGAAGACCGGCGGCGGCCATCGTGTCCGCCGCTTCCTCCAGTTCGGGGCCCCAGCGCCAACTCCGGGCAGCGGTTTTGCCGATGTAGCCGGTCTCCGTGAGGTACGAGCCAGCCCGTTGACCGGCGACGTCGAGCAGCGCCTGGTCGACACCGTGCTCCCGGGCGAGACCGTAGGACAGCGCGGCCAACACCCTGGAGGTCTTCTGGTAGACGCTGTAGGCCACCTTCAGCGCGCTGGCCTGCCCGATCTCCTCGCCCAGCACGTGGGTCGACACCGCGCTGCCGGAGAAGAGTTGCTCGACCACCCCGACCTCGTTCACCGACCCGGAGAGGTACAGCCGGGACTGCTTCGTACCGACCGGAGGTGAGCCGATCACCGCGCCGTCGACCACCGCGCGGGCCGTCCCACCGAGCAACTGCGCGATCCGCGCAGCCCGCTGCGGACTGATCGCGTTCGCTTCCACATACAGGCCGGTGAAACCGAGCCCGGCCACGTCGCGCGCGACGTCCTCCGCCGTAGCCGGCGGGCACAGGCTGAGCACCACGTCCGCCCGAGCCACCAGCTCGTCCAGAGTGGGTACCGCCGTCAGCCCGAACCGATCCGCCCTGGCCGCAGTCGCGGTGCTGCGCCCCTGCGGGCACCACAGGACCTGACCGCTGTTCGCGAGGGCGCACCCCGCGACGGCCGCGCCCATACTGCCGGGATGCAGGACACCGAGCGTGACCTGTCGATCCGTCATCGGGCACCTCCACGGACGTGGCCCAGGGCGTCCAGGACGTCCAGCGCGATGTAGTCCGGCTCCGCGCCTCCGGGCCACGTCCGACCGTGGGAGACCCAGACGGTGCGCAGCCCGGCCGCGCGGCCGCCGACTACATCCAGGGCAGCGTTGTCCCCCACCATCCAACCGCCCCGCGCGAGGCTGCGCCCCACGCGTGCGGCAGCCGTTTCGAAGATGGACAGATCAGGCTTGCGGGCGCCGGCCTCCTCGGAGATGCACACCCCGTCGACCAGACCGTCGATGCCACTGGCCTTCAGCTTGGCGCGCTGGATCTCGCTGCCGCCGTTGGTGACGACGACAACCTGCCACCCGTCTGCCCTGATCGCCTCCAGAGCGTCCGGCACGCCGGGGAAAACCCGGACCGTTGCAGGGAACTCCGCGTTGTAGCGGGCCCACATCCGGTCAGCGGACTCCGGCAGCGCCAGCTCGGCGCACAGGCCCTCGAAGGTCTGGAGGTCCGCGCGGATCCGTATGGCGTCCAGGATCCGGCGCGCGACATCCGGGCTCAGCCCGTAGGTGGCGCCGTACCCGAAGATCCATGCGGTCACCGCGGCGCGGCGGTCGATCAATGTGTCGTCGAAGTCCAGCATCAGCAACCGTCGCTCGCGGGCGCTGAGCGCCTGGCGGATCCGCTCGGCGGCCTGCTCGGGTGATGCCGTGTCGGTGCGGACAACCAGGTCGAACCGGAAACCGGCATTGGCCTCCAGATCCGCCTGCGTGGCATCCCAGGCGGCCAGACGCGCAGCGGTGTCCGTGTCCCCCCGGCCCACCGACCGCTCCGCCGTCAACTCCCTCGGGCACCAGAGCAGCACCGTCAGCCAGTCGGCCGGGTAGCCGTCCAGCACTGCCCGTACCCCGTCGACCTGCCCCAGGTGCATCACCGGTACCCCGGCCTCGAACGCCGCGACCAGCCCAGGTCGGTCCGTCACGTAGGTGCTGTCGTACCTGCTGTTCTCGTAGACCACCTCCCCCGCCGTGGCGCGCAGCTCGGCGAGGAGCTCCGGTGTTCCCATCCGGTAGCCGGCTGACCGGCCGGGTCCGACCTTCACCCGAGAGAACAAGCCGAAGGTGGGGTCCAGTGCAGAGAGTGCTCGCGTCACGGTGTCCTTGCCAGAGGCCGGAGGCCCGTAGATGAGCACTCCGTGCGGGCGGTTCATGCGCGCACCGCCGCGAGAGCGTGCCGCGCCTGGTCGGCCAGCGAGATTGCCGAGCCCATTCGGTTGTCGACCAGCAGGTGCGACACCACCGGGCGCACGTCGATGTCGACCGTTGCCATGTACTCGTCCCACCGGGAGAGCTTCCAGGCGTCGCGCGCCGCGGATCGGAAGCTGATGTACTCGCGCATCGACTCCGGATCGCACTGGACCCAGATTGGGAAGACATCCACCCCCTGGGCTCGGCACCGGTTGCTGAGCCGGGCCATCCACTCCTCGGAGGCCATCTCCGTGATGAACGGGGCGGACAGCACGGTGGAGATCCCGCAGTTGATGTTGGCGTAGGCCGCCTGCATCAGGCAGTCGTACTCGACAGCGCGCACCTGCTCGCGGTACAGCGAGGTGTGGCGATCGTTCCGATCCCCACCGAGGGCGACCAGGAGCTGTTCGACGAGCGGTCGGGTGAGCGGATCCTTGTCCAGCAACGGCCAGCCGGTCAGTTGGGTGAGGAAGCGGGCGAACTCCGTCTTACCACTGCCGGCGAATCCGCCGACCAGGATGACGACCGGGCGGTGCGGGTCTCCTCCCGTGTGCCGACGCTTCCAAGCGTCCATGATCCGCCGCTGAAGCCCGTAACTGTCCGCTTCGGAGGATCCCGCCGAGATCTGGAGCAGCGCCCGTTCGACGGCAAGGACGTGGTTCCCGGTGAGCTTGTCGTCCAACGGCGTCAGCTCAAACCGGCTGTCCTCGCCTGGCAGGGCGCTGCGGAAACCCAGCTGGGGTTCGGTGGCCCGGTACAGCAGGCAGTACGCCCGTCGGTAATGCGGGCCCGGGTACACGTCACCCTGCTCGTGCTGGCTGAGCGTCTGCGGGTGCGCAGCTGGGATCCCCTTCAGGCCGGCCTTCTCTGCGATGTTGCGCAGCCGTTCGCCAGCCTGCTCCAGCGTCAGGCCGTGGGCCTCACGCTGTTCCCTCAGCATCTCGGGGCGCCACCCGAGCCGGTTCTTCGCCATGTCCCCCGCCTGTGTATTTGCCATGCTCGGAGCCTATGAGCAGCGCGCCGAATCTCATGTTGATGCGGATGTTGAGAATGCGTTGAGCTGCACGTTCACGGATCTCATGATGCGGATGCGATGTTGATCTGACGCTCCACCAGCTGTGATTAGTCATGTCGGGACGGACTCGACACAGGAGGTGGGAGCAGTGGTGAATCGGACGGCACCCGGATCAGTTGCGCTGCGACTCTCGCCGCTCAAGCATCTCGACGCGGCTCGTCAGCTCGGCGAGCTGCTTGGCCAGCGCCTCGAAGCTCGCGGGCGCCGGAGCAGCGTCGGCTTCCGGCTGGCGAACGAACGACCCGAGCCCCTGCTGCGAGTAGATCGCCTTGCTGCCCCGCAGTTCGGAGAGGGCGCGCTGCACAGTCCCGGGCGCTACATCGTAGTGAGCAGCAAGCTCGCGGGTGCTGGGCAGCTTGTCCCCCGCCTTGAGCCGCCCTAGACGGATCTGGTCCAGCACGTCCTGGACGATCCGCTGATAGGGCTGGGCGAACTGATCTGTCATGAGCCACATCGTAGGCCCGCCTTCCTGACATGAATAGCTTCATCAACCTAGTTGACACAGCAAAACTGTACCAGCTAAGTTGGCTAAGCCGACAAGGCCCGAAGGGGCCGAGAACGCAAAAGGGCCCCAGGCCGGTGCTCGCTACACCGTCCTGGGACCACTTCGAATCGAACTCTCGTGGGAGTGATCCGCATGTACATCATGACCGATTCGGTGGGGGCGGGACGCAGTGTTCCCGTCGCCAAGAAGCCGGCCGCCAGCTGCATCGCCGAGCTGCAGGGCCAGTACGACGGCGAGGTGCTCGCCCTGGTGGTGCGCGACCTCGAGCCCGTCGACCCGAAGGCTGGCGAGGGCGCCGTGAGCACGGTCGTCGCCGAGGTCTGGAAGCAGGCCGAGGAGCACCTCAAGAGCGGCCGCACCGGCTGGGCGCACCTGTCGTGGTTCGTCCAGAGCGCCATCGCCCAGTTCGCCGCACAGACGGCGGGGTGCTGACCGTGGTTGACATCACGACTGCTGCCGCGCCGGCGCCGGTTCCGCCCATTGACTCCAAGCAGATCGCCGACGCGGCCAAGGCCGCCGGTCGCCTGCTCGCCGGCCTGCTCGGCCGGAAGGGCGGTCGATCGTGAGCGCCGACAACGCGAGCCAGCTGGCCGCCGCTCAGGCCGCCGCCGCTGCTGCCGCTGCCGCCGCTCAGGCGGCCGAGGCCATCCGTCGCCAGGCCGAGGAGCAGCTGCAGCGCCACGGGCAGACCATGGTCCGGCTGGGGGGTGGTCGCTGATGGGACGAGTCGCCGCGTTCCTCGGCTTCGGCTCCAGCAGCTCCTCCAGCGGTACGAATACCCGGACCGGCGGAAGCTCGTCGAAGGGCTGGCACTCGTCGGCGCCGCTGCCCGGCGGGCGCGAGGTCCACCCGGCGCCAGCGGCGACCGACCGGTTCGGCCGCCGGGTGGCCTCGCCGGACCCGTACGTCCAGCCCGACCAGACGCACGTCGTCCGCAACTTCGGCCGCCCGTACCGCCAGGACGGGGGTGCGCGGTGACGGTCACCCACATCTGCCGCAGCTACGCCGGTGGCGGCACGCCGACCCCGGCGCCGTCGAAGCCCGCGAAGGCCGGCGGCGGTTCCAGCTCCGGCAAGTAGCCCCTCCCCTCCCTTCTCCTCCCTGTTCCGCAGTACGGCTTCCCGCCGCCTGCCACCGGCACCGTCCTGGCATGCACATGCCTGGACGGCGCCGGGAGTGGTGCGGCGGGCCCGCCAGGGCCCCGCCACCAACCACGTTCCACCACGTCCAGGAGGACACCGTGACCAGCACCCTCACCCGCCGCCCGGCCTCCACACCGACCGTCGGCGCCGCCGCGCTCGCCCGGCACATCGCCCGCGTCACCACCGCGGCTGCCCCGCGGTCCTGGACCGAGAGCAGCGCCGAGCAGCGGTTCGCCGCCGAGCTGGCCGCACTGACCGGCACCGACGCCGGGATGTGGTTGGAGGGCGAGTACGCCGGCAACGAGACCCGCCGCCGCCTGCTCGCCCAGAGCGCCGACGCCATCGTGCGCACTGACAGCTCGATCGAGCTGATCCTCCCCGCCGAGGCGGGCGACGACTGGGCGGAGCTGGAGGCGGAGATCGCCAACGAGGCCGCCGCCGACGCCGCCCTCGAGGCCGCGACCGCCGCCCGGACCCGGGTCACCGCGAAGGCCGCCCGACGCGAGCTGGCCCGCGAGCACGCCCTCAAGCACTACACCGAACGGGAGCTCGCCGCGTTCGGCGACGACCCGCTGGACGCCTGGGGCAAGGACGTCCGGGACGTGGTCGAGGCGTGGTCGCCGTTCCGCGCCGACCGCTCCGGCCGGGACCCGCGCGGGTGCCACGTCGTCCGCTGCAGGGACGGTCTCCGCCGCTACCCCGACGGCAGCCTCGCGGACTAGCCCGTCGGCACCGGCCCCGCTGCCAGCACCACCCCGTCGCCCACCCGGGCCCGCCCCGCCAGCCCCGACCGTGCGGCCGCCCGCAGTGGCGCCCGCACCGGTGAACCACCCGACACCACCGCGTGCCGCAGCCGGCCTTCCCCAGCCGGCGGCGGCACGGCCCCGCCCCGCGCCTGGCACACCCGTCGACTCCCAAAGGGGGGAGCACCATGCACCACCAGCACTTGATCCTCTACTTCTTCGCCGCCGCCACGGCCGTCCCGGCCCTGGTGCTGCTGCTCTGGTCCCTCAAGCAGCACCGCAGGAAGGCCGACGCCCGGGCCTCGTCCGAGGCCGAGGAGACCGGCGCCGCGCTCGGCCGCTGGAGCGCCCGGAACACCGACCCGGCCGCGTTCATGGCCGAGCGGATCCGGAAGGCGGCCAGCAGCGATGTCTGACACCACCACCGGAACGAACACGTTCGACCTGTTCGCCGCCACCGCCGGGACGGGCGGTTCGGGCGGCATGGAGATCATCGACGCCGAGATCGTCGAGGACGACGCCCCGCCCGCCGGCGGGGCCGGACAGCCGCCGTACGGGGGACAGCGGATCCACACCCCGCCGCCGCCCCCGCCGCCCGCCTCACCCGCCCCGCCGGCCGCCGAACCGGACTGGGCGCAGTACGCGGCCGCCGCCGCGGCCGCCGTGGCGGCCCACTACCAGGCCCCGCCGCCGCACGTGCCGGTCCCGCCGCAGTACACCTACCCCGACCCCGGGGCGGTGGTGCCGGTGGAGGTCGTGGCCCCCCAGCCCGTCCCGGTGGTGGTGGTCGCCCCGCCCGCGCCGCCCGAGCCGTTCTGGGACTTCTCCTGGCTGCAGCTGGGCGCCAACGCCACTGCCGCGGCCCTGGCCGCCGTCCCGGCCTGGCTGCTCCACAGCCACCTGCCGGTCATCACCGGCTCCTACGGCACCGATGCCGCCGCCGCCGTCGCGATCCTGTGGGGCGGCAGGCCCGCCCTGCGTTCCCTGGCCCTGGGCGGCGCCGCCTACTACGGCTGCGCCGCCTCTCACGCCGGCACCGCGACCACCGCCGCCGTCGAGCTGGTCGCCATCGTCCTGCCGCTCGCCGGCGCCAAGCGGGCGGAGGTCTCGCTGCTGCGCCGTACGGCGGTGTGGATCCCCATCCTGGCCGGCTGCCTGTCACTGCCGGCGCTCACCGACGCCATCACCTGGCTCACCACCGCATTCACCGGAGGACACTGATCATGGACGTCACCCTCGGCACCTACGCCGCTGTCTTCGGCCTGACGGGCTGGCAGCTCGCCCGCACCTACGGCATCCCGATCCCGAAGATCGGCGGCAAGGGCGGCGGGGCCTACGGGCGCAGCGGCGCCGCCGACCACGCCAGCCTGATCCCCTACGCCATCGGCACCGGCTTCGGCGCGCTGTGCGGGCTGTGCGCCGGCGGCATCCTCGGCGCCCTGGGCTGGCTCGGCTACAAGGCATCCGCGTGGGGTGGGCAGCTGTCCCTGTGGTCCAGCACCGGCGCCGCGTCCACCGCCCAGTTCCACGGCGCCGACCCGGTGCCGGTCGGCGGCGGCGGCGCGCTGCTGCTGTTCGTCGTCGCCGTCGTGCTGGCCGGGGCCCGCAAGTCGGCCAAGGGCGCGGCCGGGGCTGGGGGCTCGGGCCTGGACAAGTGGAAGGTGCGGGCCGGCTTCGTCAACGGCGCCGCCCTGGCCGCGATCCCGCTGGTCACCTACTACGCCAACGAGGCGCTCTCCAACGGCGGCCAGGTCGTCCTTGACGCCCTGAACCACGTCGCCTCCTCCCGCTGAGACCGCCCACCGGACCCGAGAAGAGGGGCACCTGACCGTGAGCATCGACCTGCGCCTGGAGCCGGCCGAGGAGGAGATCCTCGAAGGCGAGCTGCTGGACGACGACGACCCGGGCCCGCGTCCGGCCGAGCCGGACCCGGCCGGTCCGCGCCCGTGGTGGCGCCGCCAGCTCGGGCACATCCCGGCCGGCCTGCGCGTGCTGGCCGCCGAGCGCTCGGCCTGGCTGTTCGTCACCGAGGACCACCTGAGCGACCGGGCGGTGGCCCTGCACATCCTCAACGACCGCCACCAGGTGTGGGAGCAGGGCCGCAACGCGGAGCACACCGCCCTGGCCGGGCGCGCCGCCCAGGAGATGGCCGCCGCCAAGGCATCGGGCGCCGCGGCCCAGGCCCAGGGCATCACCCCGGCCGGCCACACCGCGGCCCGCCGCGCCGAACTCGCCGCCCGTACCGCCGCCGCCCAGTGGGAGCAGAAGGCCGCCGCCGTGCTGGCCCTCACCTACACCGGGCACGCGCCGGTGCTCCCCGGGGAGATCACCCACCACCGGCGGCGCATGTCCCACCGGCGCCGGATCCGCCTGGCGCTCACCGTGCTGGGCACCTACGGCATCCCCGCCCTGTCCGGCGGCCCGCACACCCTCGCCGTGGAGTGCGCGGCCACCGGCGCGGCAGTGGCCCTGGCCGCCTGGGGCAAAAGCGTCCTGCCCCGGTGGCGCTCCGGCCGCCGCGCCGACCCCGACCTCGCCTACAAGCTGCCCGACGGCGGCCAGGTGACCGCCCCGGCCGGACCGCAATGCGCCGACAACCAGGCGGCGGCCCCGGGCGGGGCCGCCGCCCCCGCCCCCGCAGCGTCGGCGGCGGGGGCCTGGCCGACCGGCGACGGCCGGCCGTTCCCGATCCACGGTGTCACCGACCCGGTCGCAGCTGCCGAGTGCGTGCGGCGGGCCCTGCTCGCCGAACGGGTGCCGCTCGCCCACGTCGGTGAGCCGGTCCGGCACCCGTGGGGCTGGGAGGTGGTGGTGCGGGTGTTCGACGGTACGTCCGGCGACATCGGCGACAAGCTGGGCGGCCTGGAGACCAAGTTCGACGTCGGCGACGGCGACGTGATCCTCCAGCCCAACCGCAAGCGCACCGCCGAGGCCGTGCTGCGCATCGTCACCGGCGACCTCTTCGGCGCGATGCAGCCCCCGCCCTACCGGGCGCCGCACTCCGTCGACATCACCGACGCCGGGGTGTTCGGGATGAGCGCGGACGGAACCGACCTCTCGTTCTCCCTCGCCGAGCTGATGGGCGAGGTGATCGCCCGCTCCGGCGGCGGCAAGAGCACGCTCATCCGGGCGCTGCTCGACTGGACCACCGCCGCCGACAACGCCGTCACGGTGTTCCTTGACCCGTCCGGCGACGGGCCGGGGAAGTTCTCCGAGGCGGTCAAGCTCACCAGCACGAACCCGATTGAGATCGAGTTCGCGCTGCTCTCCCTCTACCGGCTCGCCGCCGGCCGCGCCCGCATCCGCCGCAAGCTCGGCATGGGCGACACCTGGCGGTGCACCCGCGAGCACCCGGCGATCATCGTCTTCGTCGACGAGTTCCCCAAGCTCACCAAGCGCAGCAAGCAGATCATCGCCGAGCTGATGCTGGTGGGCCGCAAGGAAGGCGTGTGGCTGATCTTCGCCGCGCAGGGCGCCACGAAGGAGCTACTGGGCTCCAACATCGCCCAGCACCCGGCGCTCAAGATCCTCGGCGCCTGCCGGGATGTCGACACCACCGGCGCCCTGGGCGGCGGCGCGATCGACTGGGGCTTCCTGCCGCACCGGCTCCAGCCCAAGTCCGGCGACAGCCTCAACGACCTCGCCAAGACGTACATCGTCGGCGCTCCCGGGGTCTCCGAGGACCCGATGCTCCACAAGTGGCACTACATCCCCGACGACGAGGGCGGCCGCCGCGCCGCCGAGCGCCTCGCCGCTGGCCTGGTCGACGTCGACCAGGCGTCGATCCACGCGGCCCTCCACGCGCCCAACCCGCCCGGCCTCAAGTTCGCCGACGAGGACGAGTACCTCCACTACGTTCCGTGGCCGGAGCTGCTGGAGATGTGCGCCGAGGACGACGACGAGTACGGCCCCGACGACGGAGCCGAGGAAGAAGAGGCACCGGTCCCCGAGATCAGCGCGGTCCTCATGGAGGCGTTCGACAAGGAGGAGGCCGACGCCCTCACCCTCACCCAGCTCCACCGGCACCTGATCGAGTACGACTCCGAGCGGTGGGACCGCTGGCACCACAAGGACGAGCACGGGCTCCTGATGGAGATCGGCCGACACCTCGCCCTCGAGTTCCGCAAGGTCGGCATCAAGCTCTCCACCGAGCGCCTGGACGAGCTCGACGGCAGTCCCCGAGGCATCCGCCTCGCCTCGCTGCTCGCCGCAGTCAAAGCCGCCAGTGAAGACACAGAGTAGCCGTAGCTGATCACTGCGGGATCGGTCCGTCATCGGATCCCGATCAGCGGCGGATCGGCGGGGCATCGGCTGCCCCGCCGATCGTCCGCTGATCGTCCGCCGATCACAAAACCGATTCTGACCTGGGGAAACCGATCCAGCCGATCAGATCCCCCGCACCCTGGGAAACGGCCCCGACACCCCGGATCGGGGCCGTTTCCGCGCCCTCGCCGCTCCCGGGCGCCAGCAGCCCGTCCCGATCGCCGCATTACCACGCAACGTCACCACGCGAGACAGGAGTCTCCCACCATGACCCCGGCCCGCACCACGAGCCGTCGCACCCGAACCCCCGCCAAGAAGACGCCCGTCAAGCCCCCCGCGGCCCGCCCGGCCGCCCCGATCGCCGTCCAGCCAGACCCCCTTGCCGAGCTCCCCGCGACCTTCACCGTCCGGTCGGCCGCCGACCGCGCGGCCGACGTCCTGGCCCTCGCGGAGGACCAGGCGCTCGCCGTCCTGGAGCGGGCCGCCGAGCAGTCCGGCCGCGACCGGGAGACCGCCGCGCAGTGGGCGGCCGAGGCCGAGCAGCTGCGCGCCGACGCCGCCGCCGAGGCCGAGACCGTCACGCAGCGTGCCGACCGGGCGGTCCGGCAGATCCTCGACCTGGCCAACGACCAGGCCGACCTGATCCTCCAGTACGCCCGGGAGCAGCGGGAGGAAGCCGGCGCCGACGCCCGCGCGGCGGCCGACCGGCTGCTGGAGGAGGCCACCGAGCGGGCTGCGTCGCTGCTGGCCGATGCCGAGCAGCGCGCCGCGGCCGTCCGCGCCCAGGCCGAGGAAGAGGCGGCTCGGATCGTCTCCGCGGCCGAGGAGCGGGCGCAGGCGGTGGCGGCCGGCATCACCGCCACCGCCGAGGAGCGGGCCGCCGAGCTCCTCGCCGAGGCCGAGGGGGAAATCACCACGGTGCGGCGCCGGGCCGACGCCGCCCTCGCCGATGTCCACGACCAGGTCGCTGGCGCCACGCTGGCGCTGGAGCGTACCCGGGCCCGGATCGCCGAGGACCGCGCCCGGGCCGAGCAGGACCTGACCGGCGCGCGGGAGCTCGCCGCCACCGTCCAGTGCGACGCCGCCGCGGCCGCCGACCGGACCCTGACCGAGGCCGCCGCTGCTGCCGAGACGATCCGCACCCGGGCCGCCGCCACCGCCCGCGACATCCTCACCACCGCCGAGACGCAGGCCGAGGAACTGCGCGCCGACGCCGAGGAGCGGGCCGCCCGCCTCACCGAGGCCGCCCTCGCCGACGCGGACACCGCCCGGGAGGAGGCCGCCACCGCCGTCGACCAGCTGCATACCGAGGCCGAGGCCGAGGCGGCGGAGCTCCGGGAGGAGGCCGGGCGCCAGGCCGCCGAGCTCCGGGAGGAGGCCGGGCGGCAGGCCGCCGAGCTGCGCCGGCGCGGGCAGGCCGACGCCCAGGAGCTCCAGGCCGAGGCGCGGCAGCAGATCGAGCAGGCCCGGCAGTCGGTCGCCGAGCAGCTGCGCCAGGCCAGCTCGGCCCGTGGCAAGGCGGAGGCCGACGGCCAGCGCCTGCGCGCCGCCGCCCGGCGGGACGCCGATCAGGTCACCGCGGACGCCCTCGCCGAGCTTGCCGAGACGCAGGAGCAGCTGGCCGCGCTGCGCGCCGAGCAGGCCGAGCTGGAGGCGCGGCGGGCCCAGAAGGAGCAGCGGCGGTGGCGCCGGACGCTGCGCCGGGCGGTGGCGAACCGGGTTCACCTGGTGCCGTTCCTGCTGACCCGCACGGTGCTCGGGGCCGGCCTGGCGTACACCTCCTACAAGGAGCACCAGCTGGCGGTCACCGCCGGGATGAACTCCGCGCTGGCGTGGCTGCTGGCGGTGTGTGTGGACGGGTGGGTCGTCGCCGCGACCCGCAGCAAGCTCAAGACGGAGACGCGGATCGCGCTCGCGGTGATGATGCTGTGCCAGATCGCCGCGATCCTGACCGACCTGCACCTGCTCGGCGTCGCCCAGGACGCTCACGGAGCGTGGAGGATCCAGTGGCAGCTGGCGATCCCGCTCGCCACGGTCGTCCCGATCGCCATCTGGCGCGTGCACGAGATCATCGACCACGCCAAGGGCGCTCACGGCGAGCACGGCGTGGGCGCTCCGTCCGCCGACGCGCCCACCGGCACCGGCGGCGGCGCTCACGAGGACCCCACCCCGCGCCCGCCGTACGGCGGACAGCCGCTGCCCGCCGCCCACGGCGTCCTGCTCCCCGCGCAGAGCGTCTACATCGAGCGCTCACATGAGCGCGAGATCACCGCAGGTGGGGGGACGAATGGCGCTCACCGCGCGCTGCCGGGCGCTCACCTGCAGACCGCGAACGCTCACCCGCCGGTTGCCCTGACCGGGGCCGCGCTCACCTACGCCCGGCGGGCGACCGTCCGTCAGC
Organism: Streptomyces sp. NRRL WC-3742; assembly: GCF_000720635.1. GTDB lineage: Bacteria > Actinomycetota > Actinomycetes > Streptomycetales > Streptomycetaceae > Kitasatospora. Next base: position 16,898 of record NZ_JOCF01000109.1, read on the forward strand.
TCTACACCGCTCTCGACCGTCGCCCGCTCGTCTCCGAGATCCACGCCGCGCTCACCGCCAAGGGTCTGCTCAACGGCGACGAGAAGACGACGCGCTCGACCTGCCAGCGCGTGCGCACCGATGTGGAGGGCGCCGAGCCGGCACTCAAGCCCGCCGTTCGCTCTGCGTAACGGAGTGCCCAACGTGAGCGGCCTCCGGGATGAAGAAAGCACCCCGGAGGCCAAGGCACCCGAGAGTGCCGACTGGCCGGTCTCGTCCCCGGCCCGCCCCCATCGTCCCGCACCGCCGACCCGTCCCCGAAAGGAAGTGCCGCCCCTTGTTCGCCATAGAGCGTGACGCCCAGATCGCCGTCCTGCGCCAGACCCACTTCGAGCGCAGCCAGACCCTGGCCAACGTCCCCGCCGGCTCCCGCTCCCACGGCCGGCTCCTCGTCGAATGCGAGGACATCAGCGACGAGATCGACCGCCTCAAGCGGTGCATCGACATCCCGCGATCGGTCGCCCTCGCCGTACCCGTCCTGCTTGCCGTCCTGGTCCTCGCCCTCGTCAGCTGACCACCGGCCGACCGGCCGTGCTCCCGGCCTGCCGGGCTGTTCCCCGCCTCGGCGGTACCGCCCAGGTCAGCACTGAGTACCTGTGTCTGAACCCCCGGTTTGGGTAGCCTGGAGCCCTAGCCTGGGCTGGTGTCCGAGGACAGCGGGCCGGTTGGTGAGCGGTGGTGCGAGGAC
>NZ_JOCF01000110.1 GCF_000720635.1 Streptomyces sp. NRRL WC-3742
GTCTCGGAGCCATCCCCACGGCCAAAGGCCAAACCCCCCCCACCCCCCCCCCAACCTACGGCCCCAAAACCACACCACCCCCACCACCCACCCGGCGCCGCCCGCCCACTACCCGTTCGCCTCGCCTCGCCCGGCCCGTTCCCCGGGTTCCCCGGCTCCTGTGTCTCGGAGCCATACCCACGGCCACGGCCATGCCCACGGCCCCGGCCCGATACCTGGCGCCCAATACCTGACGCCTGACGCCCGACGCCCCACCCGAAATTCGGGGGCCGTTCGTCCACCCTGCGGCTACGCTCCCCGGCATGAGCGAGCAGCCTTACACCGGCCCGGACGACCCGCGCGTCGTCGCCCTGACTCCTTGTGAGTTCGCGTTCCCCGGCCCGCTGCGCGACCAGTTGGTCGCGGCCGTGCTCAGCGGGGCCAAGACCAGCACCACGGGCCTGGTCGCCGCCTACGAGCACGAGGGCGAGCCTCTGCCGCAGGCCGGTCGGAGGGCCTCGGTGCCCGATTCGGACGGCCGTACGGTCGCCGTGATCGAGACCGTCGAGGTCCGTGTCGTCCCGCTCGGGGAGGTGGACCTCCAGCACGCCATCGACGAGGGCGAGGACTACGAAACCCTCGCCGGCTGGCGCGCGGCACACGAGCGGTTCTGGAGCAGCCCGGAGATGCTCGCCGCCCTCGATGACCCGGGATTCACCGTGGACGACTCGACCCTCGCCGTGCTGGAACGGTTCCGGCTGGTGGCCGACCTCCGCTGAGCCCGCGCGCGGCTCGCCGGAGGGCGGCCGACCAGCAGCCGGCCCACGTCAACGCTTCACCGAACCTCCCGTGGCACGCATCGACTTGGTGATCGTCTTCCACTTCTTCAGCCGCTCGGAGGCCAGCCGGGCGTCCGAGCGCGAGGCGATCCACTCGTTCTCGCGCTGGAGCTTGAGGTAGCTGTCCATCCGGCGCTGCGGCAGCGTGCCGTCCGCCAGCGCCGCCTGGACGGCGCAGCCGGGCTCGGTGCGGTGCCCGCAGTCGTGGAAGCGGCACTCCTCGGCCAGCTCGGCTATGTCAGCGAAGGCGAGGTCGACGCCTTCGCCACCGTAGAGGCCGACCTCGCGCAGCCCGGGGGTGTCGATGAGCACGCCGCCGCCGGGCAGCGGGATCAGCTCCCGGGTGGTCGTGGTGTGGCGGCCCTTCTGGTCGACCTCGCGGGCCTCCTGGACGGCCATCGCCACGGTGCCGGCGAGGGCGTTGGTGAGCGTGGACTTGCCGACGCCGGACTGGCCGATGACGGCCGTGGTGCCCGGGGTGCAGGCGCGCAGGACGTCGATGCCCTCGCCCGTCTCGGCGCTGACCACGAGCACCGTGACCCCGGGGGCCACCGCCTCGACGTCGGCGCGGATGAAGTCGGCGTCGTCGACGAGGTCGGCCTTGGTGAGGACGACCACCGGTTCGGCGCCGGACTCCCAGGCCAGGGCCAGGAAGCGTTCGATCCGGCCGAGGTCGGGGTCGGCGGCGAGCGAGGAGGCGATCAGGACGGTGTCGACGTTGGCCGCCAGCACCTGGCCGTCCGAGCGCTTGCCGGCGACCTTGCGGATGATCGCGGTGGAGCGCGGCAGCAGTGCGGAGACCGCCGCCATCGGCTGGGCGTACAGGTCGGCCCCGGCCCAGTCGCCCGTGCAGGGGCAGTTGATCATGTCGGCGTCGCCCACCGGCCGGGTGTCGAGGCGGACGGTGCGCACCTCGCCCGTTTCCGGGTCGGCGATGACGGCGTCGCACTGGCCGCGGTCGACCCGGACGATCCGGGCCGGGACGAGCCCGGCCTCGGCGAGCGGGGCGAATTCCTCGGCCAGTTCGGACGTCCAGCCGTAGCCGGCCAGGGGCGACCCGTCGAGAGCAGAGGACGAGGAGGAAGAGGAGGAGAGGGAAGAAGAGATGGAGGCAGCGTTGAACAACGCAGTGGGCCCTTCGGGAGGAGAACGACCCGGCGGGCTACGGCTGACGCGTGAAGGAAGAAGCGGTCAGCCGGCGGCCGGGACAAGGAGGTGAACGCGAGTGCTGCCCAGGGCAGCTATCGGGGCGACAGCGACCAATGGACTCACCTCCTGCTCTCTACTCCTCGGGGCGACCCACGTGGGCCCCGAACCGGACGGGACAAACGCTAGCGGAAGCGAAGGCTCGTGCCAACGGGTTTTTGACCTGCGGAAATGCCGCCCGAACAGGGCCTGACGGAGGTTCTACCCGCCGTACCGGTGCTTGAGGTTGGGGTCGTCCAGCCACCAGGGCCGCATCCCGGCCTCCTCCTCTTCCGGCCGCCCCTCCTCCCGCGCCTGGGCCGCGGCGGCCTCGAAGCGGGCGTCCAGTTCGGCGTCCACCGCCTCGATCTCCTCCCGCCCCTGCACCACCATCCGCCGCACCAGCGCCGCCAGGAACGGCAGCCCGACCAGGTCCCCCAGGACCCAGAAGGCGTTGCCGCCCCAGGTCTGGTCCTGCGCCAGGCTCGGCCCCCAGGGCCGCCCGAGCGCGACGTAGTGGTGCTCGGCGACGAGGTGCCCGCCGTAGATCAGCACCAGCCCGAGCCCGGCGTCGAAGATCACCTCGGCGAAGGTGATGAACAGTCCGACCAGGTGCGGGTACTCGTGCCCGACGGGGTCGATCTGCAGCCGCGGCCAGAAGTAGGCGAGCCCGAGCAGCACCAGCGACAGGTGCAGCACCACGTTGCCCAGCCCGCTGGAGACCGACCACTCGTACCAGGGCGTGAAGTACAGCAGCCACGGCGGCGCCATCAGCAGCGCCGTCGACACGGCCGGGAACATCAGCACCTTGGACGGCCGGCTGCGCAGCGCCCGCAGGATGCGCTCGCGCCGGCGCTCGGGCGAGGCGGCGACCAGCAGGGAGACGGGCGCGCCGAGGGCCAGCAGCAGCGGGACGACCATGAGCAGCAGCACGACCTGCACGGCCCGGTCGGTGAACAGCACCCGGTCGTACACCCCGAGCCCGGAACAGGTGCACCAGATCCACAGCAGCAGCCCGCCGAGGAAGGCCGCCGTGCGCGTCGGCTGCCAGCGCCCTCCGGCGCCGCTCTGCCCGACACCGCGCTGCCCGACACCACGTTCCTCGAGACCAGGCTCCCCTCCCCCGTTCCCGCCACCCCCACGGCGGACGGTGCGCACCGCGGCGAGGTACCAGGCGCCGGCCAGCACCGAGAGGGTGACCACCAGCGGCTCGAAGGTCCAGGAGGTCGCCAGGTCCGACCACTGCCACGCGGGCGGCCCGCTGTACGCCAGGTCGACAGGGGAGGCCGAGGGAGCCCCGGGGCTCCCGGAGGCGGCGAGAACGCCACCCGCGAACGCGCCGCCCGAGAAAGCGCCACCCGAAGGAGCACCGCCCGCGAAAGCACCGCCCGAAAAAGCGCCGTACATCCGTCCGCCCACCTCGTCCGCGCTCACCGCCCGGCCGCTCCCGCGGCCGACGCCGGGCGGGGGCCTCGGCGCCCTGTCATCCTCCCGGCCGTGACGGGCCCGTCCTCGCGCGGGGCCCTCCTCTATACCCGACCCCGGAAGAGGCTTTACCAAACCCTGAAGGAAGCTTTGCCGAGGCAAAGTTCCGGCCTTCCGCAGCCCAAGGGCGCAACCGGCGGGAGGCCACGTTCGTCTGGCAGGATGCACCGTCGGCGATACCGGCCACGTGGGTGAACGACCAAGGGGACGACAACAGGTGCGAAGCACTGCACGCGGCGAGGGCCGTCGGCTGGCCGGGCGCCACCGCAACATCGAGCTGGGCCTGTTGGCGCTCGCGGTGGCCGTCTGTCTGGCCGGCCACATCGACGCCGATCTGGCCCTGACCGGCAAGATGCCGCCCGGACTGCTGGTGCACGGCCTCCTCCTGGGCGGCCTGGCCGGGGTGGCGCACCTGGTGGTGCGCCGGTTCGCCCCGTACGCGGATCCGCTGATCCTGCCGCTGGGCGTCTTCCTGACCGGCTTCGGCCTGATGCTGCTGGACCGGCTGGACATCTCCTACGCGGCGGTGCACGCCAGGAAGGGCGACTACCAGAAGATCCCGGCCGCGCCCTCCCAGATGATGTGGGTCTTCGTCTCGGTCGCGGTGGCGCTGGCGCTGATCGTGCTGGTCAAGCACCACCGCTTCTTCCAGCGGTACGTCTACCTCCTGATGGCGGGCGCGCTGATCCTGCTGGCGGCGCCCGCGTTCTTCCCCGGCCGCCCGGAGGACTTCGGCGCCAAGCGCTGGATCCGCCTCTTCGGCCTCTCCTTCGAGCCGGACGAGTTCGTGAAGGTCGCGATCACGATCTTCTTCGCCGGCTACCTGATGGCCTCGCGCGACGCCCTGGCCCTGGCCGGGCGCAAGGTCTGGGGCCTGACCCTGCCGCGCGGGCGGCACGCCGGGCCGGTGCTGGCGATCTGGGTGGTCAGCCTGCTGGTGCTGATCTTCGAGCGCGACCTCGGCACCTCGCTGATCTTCTTCGGCGTCTTCATCGTCATGCTCTACGTGGCGACCGAGCGCACCAGCTGGGTGGTGCTCGGCCTGCTGATGGCGGTCGGCGGCGCGGCCGTGGTCGGTACGGCGGAGCCGCACGTGCACGGGCGCGTGCTGGCCTGGCTGCACCCGCTGGACTACTACAAGGAGCACCACGATCCGGCGATCATCTCCGACCAGCCCGCCGAGGCCCTGTTCAGCCTGGGCACCGGCCACCTGACCGGTACGGGGCTGGGCTCGGGGCGTCCGTGGCTGATCGGCTTCGCCGGGCGCAGCGACTTCGTGTTCACCACCATCGGCGAGGAGCTGGGCCTGGCGGGGGTGACGGCCGTCCTGATGGTGTACCTGCTGCTCGTCCAGCGCGGGCTGCGCACCGCGATCGGCCTGACGGACCCGTTCGGCAAGCTGCTGGCGGCGGGCCTGTCCTCGGCGCTGGCGTTGCAGGTGTTCGTGGTCGTCGGCGGTGTGAGCGGCCTGGTGCCGCTGACGGGCAAGGCGCTGCCGTTCCTGGCGGCGGGCGGTTCCTCGCTGCTCGCCAACTGGCTGATCGTGGCGCTGCTGATCAAGCTGAGCGACTCCTCCGGCCGGGCCGCGCTGGAACCGGCCCCGCCGCTGTCCGAGCCCCTGCCCGCCCAGGCGGCCGCCACGCCGCGCCCGGAGCAGGGCCGGCCCGCCGAGCCGCAGCCGTTCCCCGCGCAGGAGCCCGCGTCACCGAACACCGATCCGGCGGCCCCCACCGAGGTGCGGCCCGCGTTCGGCGGCCGCACCCCGACGGACCCCCAGCAGCGCTCGTACGGCTACCCGCCCGCCTCGGACCACCCCGCCCAGGGGTACGGCGGCGGCCAGAACCCGGCCTCGGCCTGAAAGCCGACGCCCCGACGCCCCGACGCCCCGACGCCAAGACCACCTGACGCCAAGACCACCTGACGAAACGACGACCCGACGAACGACAGGGCCTCCCCCGCACCCGCGGAGGAGGCCCTGCCCGTGAACCCGTCAGCCCGTCAGCCGGTCAGCCCGTAAACCCGCCCGCCGGCCCGCCGGCCCAGGTCACCTCACCGCTCCTCCCACGGCGGCCGCGGCGGGTACCCCGGCGGCGGCCCCGGGGGCGCCTGGTCCCCCGGCGGGGGCCCCGCCGGCCGGTCGCTGTCCGGCGGGGGCGGCGCCGAACGGTGGTGCGGCCCGCCCCGCGAGGTGAGCCGCCCGCGGACGTTGTCGGCGGCGAGCACGTCCGCCCACCGCTCCGGGTACTCGGAGGGCACGTCGACGTCGTCCGCCTCGTCCTCGCCCCACTCCTCCTCGTGGCCCTCCGCGAGCCCGAGTTCGCGCGCCCGCCGGGCCCGCTCCACGGCCCGCCGCACGGCGACCTCGCGCACGACGGCCGCGGCCGCCGCCTCGTGCGCCCGCTCGTTCTCGGCCCGGGCGTCGGCCGTCTCCAGGGTGGGCCAGCGGCGGTCTATGGCGGCGTTCATGGCCGCGCCGATGAGCACCGCGAGCGCGACCACGAAGATCCACAGCAGTACGGCGACGGGCGCCGCCAGCGAGCCGTACACCGAGGGGCCCTCGACGGAGCTGACCAGGTACACCCGCAGGCCCACGCTGCAGAAGACCAGCACCACCAGGGCGACGAGCGCGCCGGGGATGTCCTCGCGCCAGGGCGTGGAGACGGGGACGGCCAGGTGGTAGAGCGTGGTGAGGGAGACGACGAGCAGCAGGATGGCCACCGGCCAGTACGCGGCGCCGACGAGCCCGGCGATGCCCGGTACGGCGTTCTCGACCAGCCCCGGACCGGCCATCAGCAGCGGCAGCACCAGGGAGCCGATCACCAGGGCGCCGAGGTAGAGGCCCAGCGACATCAGCCGGGTCTTGACGATGCCGCGCTTGCCGTCGAGCCCGTACATGACGGTGATGGTGTCGATGAAGATGTAGAGCGCCCGCGAGCCGGACCACAGGGACAGCAGGAAGCCGATCGAGACCAGGTCGGGCCGGGTGTGGTCGAAGACCTGGTTGAGCAGCGGCACGACGACCTCCTTGACGGAGGAGTCCGACAGGGCCTTCCCTGCGGCCGAGACGATGTCGTGCTTGAGGCGGTCGATGGTGCCGGCGCCGAGGAACGAGTCGAGGTAGCCGAGGGTGGCGGCCAGGCCGAGGAGCAGCGGCGGGATGGACAGCAGGGTGAAGAACGCGGCCTCCGCGGCGAGTCCGGTGACCCGGTACTCGACGCAGGTGTTGGTGGTGTCCCTGACCAGGTCCCACGCGGTGCGGCGCCAGGTGACCGGTTTGGCCGCGCGCCGGGAGCCCTTGCCCCGGCGCCGGGAGGGCCGTTCGGGGTTCGGTCTGGGGGTTTCGCCTGCTGCTTGCACAGGGGTAACGGTATCGGGCCCGTCCCCGCCGCTTGATCTCCCCGGGGGTACCGGCGGGTGGCCGGGTGGCGAACCGGCGGTGCGGCGGCCGGTGGGACGGCCTGCGGCCCCCGGAGCGGCGGGAACCCGGCCGCGTCCCGGATGGTGAAACCGGAGCGTCCAGCATCCGGATGTTAGTGGACCGCGAGTCCCGCGCCGTGCGAATCTCTTGCCATGTCTAGCGCCGGAACCACCCTAGTAGGTCGACTCCACGTCGATCTCCTTCGCGTGTCCAGCGCCATCTGTCCGGTGACCTGAGCTCGACTCCGCCGCCCCACCGCACCCGGCGCCGTCCACACCGCCATCCCCGTCGAAGCGGATGCGCAGGCGCCCGCCCGGCCGCCTCAGGCACTGCGCTCCCGCCCTTGCGCCTCAGCAGCATCCCGGGAAACCCGCAGGTCACAGCAGCATCGACGGCCGAGCACGCCCAGCGACCCACCCGGCGCCAGCGCCACCTGCCCCGAAGGACTCCAGCATGGCCACCACCCCCGAGACCGCCGAGCCCGCCGCCGACCGGCCGGCCGCGAGCCGCCCCGCCGCGGCGCGCAAGGTGACCCGCCACCGCGGCGAGGGCCAGTGGGGCATGGGGCACTTCACCCCGCTGAACGCCAACGAGCAGTTCAAGAAGGACGACGACGGTCTCAATGTGCGGACACGTATTGAGACGATCTACGCGCACCGGGGCTTCGACTCCATCGACCCCGCCGACCTGCGCGGCCGGATGCGCTGGTGGGGTCTGTACACCCAGCGCAAGGAGGGCATCGACGGCGGCAAGACCGCGATCCTGGAGCCCCACGAGCTGGACGCCGAGTTCTTCATGCTCCGCGTGCGCATCGACGGCGGCCGCCTGACCGTCCCCCAGCTGCGCGCCGTCGCCGAGGTCTCCGAGCAGTACGCCCGGGGCACCGCCGACCTGACCGACCGGCAGAACATCCAGTACCACTGGATCCGCATCGAGGACGTCCCGGCGATCTGGCAGAAGCTGGAGGCCGTGGGCCTGTCCACCACCGAGGCGTGCGGCGACACCCCGCGCGTCATCCTCGGCTCGCCGGTCGCCGGCGTCGCCGAGGACGAGATCATCGACGGCACCCCCGCCATCGAGGAGATCCAGCGCCGCTTCATCGGCAACCCGGAGTTCTCCAACCTGCCGCGCAAGTTCAAGTCCGCCGTCTCCGGCTCCCCGCTGCTGGACGTGGCGCACGAGATCAACGACATCTCCTTCGTCGGCGTCGTCCACCCCGAGCACGGGCCCGGCTTCGACCTGTGGGTCGGCGGCGGCCTGTCCACCAACCCCAAGCTGGGCGTGCGCCTGGGCGCCTGGGTGCCGCTGGAGGAGGTCGCCGATGTCTACGGCGGCGTCATCGGCATCTTCCGCGACTACGGCTACCGGCGGCTGCGCAACCGCGCCCGCCTCAAGTTCCTGGTCGCCGACTGGGGCGTGGAGAAGTTCCGCCAGGTGCTCCAGGACGAGTACCTGAAGCGCGAGCTGATCGACGGCCCCGCGCCCGTGGAGCCCGTCTCCCGCTGGCGCGACCACGTCGGCGTCCACCGCCAGAAGGACGGCCGCTTCTACATCGGCTTCGCCCCGCGCGTCGGCCGCGTCGACGGCAAGCTGCTCGGCCTGATCGCCGACCTCGCCGCCGCCCACGGCAGCGACCGGGTGCGCACCACCGCCGAGCAGAAGATGCTGATCCTCGACATCGCCGAGGAGCACGTCGAGTCCGTCGTCGCCGGCCTGGAGGCGCTCGACCTGCGGGTCACCCCGTCGCCGTTCCGCCGCGGCACCATGGCCTGCACCGGCATCGAGTACTGCAAGCTCGCCATCGTCGAGACCAAGGAGCGCGGCCGCACGCTCATCGACGAGCTGGAGAAGCGCCTGCCGGACTTCCAGGAGCCGCTGACCATCAACATCAACGGCTGCCCCAACGCCTGCGCCCGCATCCAGGTCGCCGACATCGGCCTCAAGGGCCAGCTCGTCACCGACGAGCACGGCAACCAGGTCGAGGGCTACCAGGTGCACCTGGGCGGCGCGCTCGGCCTCGAGGCCGGCTTCGGCCGCAAGGTCCGCGGCCTCAAGGTCACCAGCGAGGGCCTGCCCGACTACATCGAGCGCGTGCTGACCCGCTTCCGGGCCGACCGCGCCGAGGGCGAGCGCTTCGCCCAGTGGACGGCCCGCGCCGACGAGGAGCAGCTGTCGTGAGCGGGCGCAGCGAGCGAACCGATCAGGCAGGGCGTGTTCGCGAAGCGAACGCCGAGCGCAGCGAGGTGGGCGATGAGTGAACGAGCCGCACCCTTCTTCTGCCCGTACTGCGGGGACGAGGACCTGCGCCCGTCCGAGGCCGGACACGGCGCCTGGGAATGCCACGGCTGCCGCCGCGCCTTCCAGTTGAAGTTCCTCGGCCTGCTGTCGTCAACCAGCGGAGCACCGACCAACGGGGGTACGTCACATGAGCAGCACGGCGACTGACTACGCGGAGCTCGCGGAGCGGGCCGGCCGCGAGCTGGAGGAGGCCACGCCGCAGGAGATCCTGCGCTGGGCCGCCGACACCTTCGGGAGCCGCTTCTGCGTCACCTCCTCGATGGAGGACGCGGTGGTCGCCCACCTCGCCTCCTCGGTGTTCCCGGGCGTGGACGTCGTGTTCCTGGACACCGGCTACCACTTCCCCGAGACCATCGGCACCCGGGACGCGGTGGCCGCGACCATGCCGGTCAACGTCATCACGCTCAAGCCCCTGAGGACCGTCGCCGAGCAGGACGCCGAGCACGGGCCGAACCTGCACGACCGCGACCCCGACCTGTGCTGCTCGCTGCGCAAGGTCGAGCCGCTCAACCGGGGTCTCGGCGCGTACGACGCCTGGGCCACCGGGCTGCGCCGCGACGAGTCCCCGACCCGGGCGAACACCCCGGTCGTCGCGTGGGACGCGAGGCGCCGCAAGGTCAAGCTCGCCCCGATCGCCCGGTGGACGCAGGAGGACGTGGACGCCTACGTCGCCGCCAACGGCGTGCTGCTCAACCCGCTGCTGTGGGAGGGCTACACCTCGATCGGCTGCTCGCCGCTGTCCTGCACCCGCAAGCCCGGCGAGGGCGAGGACGCCCGCTCCGGCCGCTGGTCCGGCTCGGGCAAGACCGAGTGCGGCATCCACCTCTGACCACCGCTCACCCACCGCGTAAGGACATCACCGTGACAGCTCACACCCTGGCCGCCGCCGGAGCCGCAGAGGCGGCCCCCGCAGCCGCCCCCTGCGAGCGCGGCGCCACCGTGTGGCTGACCGGGCTGCCGAGCGCGGGCAAGACCACGCTCGCCTTCGCCCTGGCCGAGCGGCTGCGCGCCGAGGGCCACCGGGTGGAGGTCCTGGACGGCGACGAGATCCGCGAGTTCCTCTCCAAGGGCCTCGGCTTCTCCCGCGAGGACCGCCACACCAACGTGACCCGGATCGGCTTCGTCGCCGAGAAGCTCGCCGCCAACGGCGTCAAGGTGCTCGCCCCGGTGATCGCCCCGTTCGCCGACTCCCGCGCCGCCGTGCGCGAGCGGCACGCGGCCGCCGGCACCGAGTTCCTGGAGATCCACGTGGCCACCCCGGTGGAGCTGTGCGCCGAACGGGACGTCAAGGGCCTGTACGCCAAGCAGGCGGCGGGCGAGATCACCGGCCTGACCGGTGTGGACGACCCGTACGAGGCGCCGGAGCGCCCGGAGCTGCGCCTGCAGACCCAGGGCCGCGAGGTCACCGAGTCCGCCGCCGAACTGCACGCCTTCCTGACCGAACGGGGCCTGGCATGACCACCGTGACCGACACCTTTGTCCGCGCGGACGACCCTCACCAGAATTCAGAGGGGCCCTTCGCGCTGTCTCACCTGGACGCGCTGGAGGCCGAGTCGGTGCACATCTTCCGCGAGGTCGCGGGGGAGTTCGAGCGCCCGGTGATCCTCTTCTCCGGCGGCAAGGACTCCATCGTCATGCTGCACCTGGCGCTCAAGGCGTTCGCGCCCTCGCCGGTGCCGTTCTCGCTGCTGCACGTCGACACCGGGCACAACTTCCCCGAGGTCATCGCCTACCGCGACCGCGTCGTGGCGCAGCACGGCCTGCGCCTGCACGTGGCCCACGTGCAGGACTTCATCGACCGCGGCGTGCTGCGCGAGCGCCCGGACGGCACCCGCAACCCGCTGCAGACCGTCCCGCTGCTCGACGCGATCGAGTCGAACCGCTTCGACGCCGTCTTCGGCGGCGGCCGCCGGGACGAGGAGAAGGCCCGCGCCAAGGAGCGCGTCTTCTCCCTGCGCGACGAGTTCGGCGCCTGGGACCCGCGCCGCCAGCGCCCCGAGCTGTGGTCGCTGTACAACGGCCGCCACGCGGTGGGCGAGCACGTCCGGGTGTTCCCGCTGTCCAACTGGACGGAGCTGGACGTCTGGCAGTACATCGAGCGCGAGGGCATCGAGCTGCCGGAGATCTACTACGCGCACGAGCGGGACGTCTTCGCCCGCTCCGGCATGTGGCTGACGGCCGGCGAGTGGGGCGGCCCGCGGGAGGACGAGCCCGTGGAGCGGCGCCTGGTGCGCTACCGCACCGTCGGCGACATGTCCTGCACCGGCGCCGTCGACTCGGACGCCACCACCATCGAGGCCGTGATCACCGAGATCGCCGCCAGCCGCCTCACCGAGCGCGGCGCCACCCGCGCCGACGACAAGCTGTCCGAGGCCGCGATGGAAGACCGTAAGCGCGAAGGGTACTTCTAGACAATGAGCACGACGACCGCCACTTCGCTGCTGCGTTTCGCCACCGCCGGTTCCGTCGACGACGGCAAGTCCACCCTGGTCGGGCGGCTGCTGCACGACTCCAAGTCCGTCCTCGCCGACCAGCTGGAGGCCGTCGAGCACGCCTCCCGCAGCCGCGGCAAGGAGGCGCCTGACCTGGCGCTGCTCACCGACGGCCTGCGGGCCGAGCGCGAGCAGGGCATCACCATCGACGTCGCCTACCGCTACTTCGCCACCCCCCGGCGGCGGTTCATCCTCGCCGACACCCCCGGGCACGTGCAGTACACCCGCAACATGGTGACCGGCGCCTCCACCGCCGAGCTCGCCGTCGTCCTGGTCGACGCCCGCAACGGGGTCGTCGAGCAGACCCGCCGGCACGCGGCCGTCGCCGCGCTGCTGCGGGTGCCGCACGTGGTGCTGGCCGTCAACAAGATGGACCTCGTCGAGTACGCGGAGCCCGTGTTCGCGCGGATCGCCGAGGAGTTCACCGCCTACGCCGCCTCCCTGGGCGTCAAGGACGTCCTGGCGGTGCCGATCTCCGCGCTCGCCGGGGACAACGTCGTCGAGCCGTCCTCGCACATGGACTGGTACGGCGGCCCGACGCTGCTGGAGCACCTGGAGACGGTGCCGGTCGGCAGCGACCCGAGCGCCGAGCCGGCCCGCTTCCCCGTCCAGTACGTGATCCGCCCGCAGACCGAGGAGCACCCCGACTACCGCGGCTACGCGGGCCAGTTGGCCTCCGGCGTGCTGCGGGTCGGCGACGAGGTCACCGTGCTGCCCTCCGGGCACACCACCACCGTCGCCGGGATCGACGCGCTGGGCCGCCGGACGGACGTCGCCTGGGCGCCGCAGTCGGTGACCGTTCGCCTCGCCGACGACCTCGACATCTCCCGCGGCGACCTCATCGCCGCCGGTCCGGCCCCCGAGCCCACCAAGGACATCGAGGCGACCGTCAGCCACCTGAACGAGCGGCCGCTGCGCGCCGGGGACAAGGTGCTGCTCAAGCACACCACCCGCACGGTGCGCGCCCTGGTCAAGGAGATCAGCTACCGCATCGACATCGACACCCTCGAACAGCGCTCCGGCGCCGAGGGGTTGAACGTCAACGACATCGGCCGCGTGGTGCTGCGCACCGCCGAGCCGCTGGCGCTCGACGCCTACTCCGACAACCGTCGCACCGGCTCGTTCCTGCTGGTCGACCCGGTGGACGGCACCACTCTCACCGCCGGCATGGCGGGCGAGGCGTTCGACACCGTACGCGCCACGGACACCACAGAGGAGGACTGGGTCTGATGCCCAGCGAGGCGTTCTCGGGCATGGACAAGGAAGGCGGCCGCATCGGCAGCGGCGTCCTCGGCAGCGGCCAGGGCGGCCTGACGCGATGTGCGGGCCGGCAGGGCTGACACCGGCCCTGCCACCGGGCTGTCCCACCCCCCACAGCCGCCCGGCTTGCCCGGCACCCCGCTGCCGCAGCGTCACCTTCCAACTGCCGACCCGAGGCCGCCTCCTGACGGTCCGTCCGCGAACAGGACTCCACCATGGCACCGAACCCGACGCCCGCCCGCACCGACGTCTCCCATAGGCGCATCCGCCCCAACGCCGGGCGCATCAGACGCACCGCCGCGGCCGCCGTCGCCGGTCTGAGCGCCATCGCCCTGCTGTCCGCCTGCTCCTACGGCTCCAAGGCCGACGACAAGCCCAGCGCGGCCGCCCCCGCCGGTTCGGCCACCGGCGCCAAGCTCTCCGCCGACACGGTGAAGATCGGCTACTTCGCCAACCTCACCCACGGCACCCCGCTGGTCGGCCTCCAGGAGGGCCTGTTCCAGAAGGAGTTGGGCGCCACCCAGGTCAAGACCCAGGTCTTCAACGCGGGCCCCGCCGAGATCGAGGCGCTCAACGCCGGCTCCATCGACATCGGCTGGATCGGCCCCTCCCCCGCGATCAACGGCTACACCAAGTCGGACGGCAAGTCGCTGAAGATCATCGGCGGTTCGGCCTCCGGCGGCGTCAAGCTGGTCGTCAACCCCGAGAAGGTCCCCTCGCTGGACGACCTCAAGGGCAAGAAGATCGCCACCCCGCAGCTGGGCAACACCCAGGACGTGGCGCTGCTCAACTACCTGGCCGGCAAGGGCTTCAAGGTCGACGCGGCCTCCGGCGCGGGCGACGTCTCGGTGGTGCGCACCGACAACAAGGTCACCCCCGACGCCTACAAGCAGGGCTCCATAGACGGCGCCTGGGTGCCCGAGCCCACCGCGTCCAAGCTCGTCAGCCTCGGCGCGAAGGTCCTGCTCAACGAGAAGGACGTCTGGCCGGACAAGAAGTTCGTCATCACCAACATCATCGTGTCCCAGAAGTTCCTCAAGGAGCACCCGGACGTGGTGGAGGCCGTGCTGCGCGGCTCGGTGAACACCAACGCCTTCATCAAGGCCAACCCGGACAAGGCCAAGGCCGACGCCAACGAGGCCATCAAGAAGGAGGCCGGCAACGCGCTGGAGCCGGCCGTCCTCGACCCGGCCTGGGCCGACATCGACTTCCTGGACGACCCGCTGGCGAGCACCCTGCAGTCCGAGGCCGACCACGCCGTCACCGCCGGGCTCCTCAAGAAGCCCAACCTGAACGGCATCTACGACCTCACCGCGCTGAACAAGGTCCTCGGCGCCCAGGGCCGGCCCGCCGTGGCGGACGCCGGACTCGGCACCAGGTAACTCCGAGGTCCGGCCCCGCCCGCCCGGTCGATCCCCGATCGATGCCCACCGCGCGGGCGGGGCCCGGACCCCGGCTCCGACTCTCCCGCCCAGCCCGACCACTGACGCAGGAGGTGCCCGGATGACCCCGGCACTGACCACCTCGGCCGACCCCACCGACGCTGCCGCCCCCGCCCCGGCCGACGGCGCGCCCGCCGTCCGCATCTCGCACGTGCACAAGTCCTTCGGCCGCGGGAGCGCGCGCACCCACGTCCTCGACGACATCACCCTCGACGTCGCCCCCGGGGAGTTCGTCACGCTGCTCGGCGCCTCGGGCTGCGGCAAGTCCACCCTGCTCAACCTCGTCGCCGGCCTCGACAGGCCCAGCGCCGGCGAGATCCAGGTGCCCGGCGGCCGCCCCGCCCTGATGTTCCAGGAGCACGCGCTCTTCCCCTGGCTCACCGCCGGCAGGAACATCGAACTGGCCCTCAAGCTCGCCGGCGTGCCCCGCGCCGAGCGCCGCGCCGAGGCCGAGCGCCTCCTCGAACTCGTCCGCCTCGGCGGCGCGTACGGCAAGCGGGTGCACGAGCTCTCCGGCGGCATGCGCCAGCGCGTGGCCATGGCCCGCGCCCTCGCCCAGGGCAGCCAGGTCCTCCTGATGGACGAGCCGTTCGCCGCGCTCGACGCCATCACCCGCGACGTGCTGCACGACGAGATCACCCGCATCTGGGCCGAGCGCCGCCTCACCGTCCTGTTCGTCACCCACAACGTGCGCGAGGCCGTCCGGCTGGCCGAGCGGGTCGTGCTCCTGTCCTCCCGGCCCGGCCGGGTGGCCCGCGAGTGGCGGATCGACCTGCCGCAGCCGCGCCGCATCGAGTCCTCCGGCGTGGCCGACCTGTCCATCGAGATCACCGAAGAACTGCGTGGGGAGATCCGCCGCCATGTCCAGCACTGACACCAAGCCCGCCGGGGCGGTCGGCGACAGCGCCGAGGTCGGCGCCGGCCTGGACGCCCTCGACACGGTCTCCGACCGGCGCCGCCCGCTCGGCGAGGTGCTGCGCACCAAGGCCCTGCCGCCGCTGATCGGCGTCCTGGTGGTGATCGCGCTGTGGCAGGGCGCGTACAGCCTGCACCTCACCTCCTCGTACAAGCTGCCCAGCCCGGCCGACGTGTGGGGCTCCCTCCAGGAGCTCTGGTACAAGGGCACGCTGTTCGAGATCATCTGGACCAGCGTCTGGCGGGGCCTGTCCGGCTTCCTGCTGGCCGTCGTCATCGGCACCCCGATCGGCCTGGTCGTCGCCCGGGTCCGACCGGTGCGCACCGCGATAGGCCCGGTCCTGCAGGGCCTGCAGTCACTGCCCTCCGTCGCCTGGGTGCCGGCGGCCGTCATCTGGCTCGGCATCAACGACTCGATGATGTACGCGGTGATCCTGCTCGGCGCCGTCCCGTCCATCGCCAACGGCCTGGTCGCCGGCATCGACCAGGTGCCGCCGCTGTTCCTGCGCGCCGGGCGCACCATCGGCGCCACGGGCCTGGCCGGCGCCCGGCACGTGCTCCTCCCGGCCGCGCTGCCCGGCTACCTGGCCGGGCTCAAGCAGGGCTGGGCGTTCTCCTGGCGCTCGCTGATGGCCGCGGAGCTCGTCGCCTCCTCCCCCGACCTCGGGCGGGGCCTGGGCCGGTTCCTGGAGGACTCGCGCGAGTTCTCCGACATGTCCGGGGTGCTGCTCGGCATCATCCTCATCCTGTTCGTCGGCATCGCCATCGAGCTGCTGGTGTTCACCCCGGTCGAGCGCCGGGTCCTGCGCAACCGCGGCCTGCTGGCCGCCTCGAAGTAAGGCGCCGCACCGTGCCCGCCCTCCTCCTGATCGCCCACGGCAGCCGCGACCCGCGCCACGCCGCGACCGTCGCCGCGCTCGTCGAGGAGGTGCGGGCCCAGCGGCCGGGCCAGGACGTCGCCACCGCCTACCTGGACCACTGCGCGCCCCGGCTGCCCCAGGTCGTCCACCGCTACGGGCCCGGCGAGGCGGTCGCCGTGCCGCTGCTGCTCAACCGGGCCTACCACGCCAAGCACGACATCCCCGCCGCCCTGCGCTCGGCCGGTTCGGCGCTGCCGGTCGCGGACGTGCTGGGCCCGTCCCCGCTCCTCCTCGCCGCCCTGGAACGCCGCCTCGCCGAGGCCGGGCTGGACGTCGGCTCCGCCGCCGTGCGCGCCCGCACCGGCGTGGTCCTGGCCGCGGCCGGCTCCTCCGACCCCGCCGCCGACGCCGCCACCCGCGCCCTGGCCGCCCACTGGCACCGCACCCGCGGCTGGGCCGCCGTCGAGGTCGCCTACGCCTCCGCCACCGGCCCCCGCGTCCCCGACGCCCTCGCCGCCCTCCGCACCGCCGGCGCCACCCGCACCGCCGTCTCCCCCTACCTCCTCGCCCCCGGCCTCCTCCCCGACCGCATCGCCGCAGCCGCCACCCCCGCCCACCACCCTGTCTCTTATACAC
>NZ_JOCF01000111.1 GCF_000720635.1 Streptomyces sp. NRRL WC-3742
CGGGGGGGGGCGGGGGCGGGGGCGGCGGGGGTTGCTGGTCGGGGCCGGGGTGCTGGCGGCGGGTGGGGCGCTGTGGGCGCTGGGCCGTTCGGGCGAGGGGGCGGCGCCGGGGCCGAAGCCGAGGCCGGGGCCGACGGCGCTGTCCGGGCCGGCGCCGCTGTGGACGTACCGGGGGCCGGAGGCGATGACCCCGGAGCGGCTGGTCCGCCCGCCGGGGCGGCCGGTGTACCTGTCCGCAGGGGGCCTCCAGGTGATCGACCCGGCCTCCGGCGAGGCCGCGCGGCTGCTCGCCTTCGACCGGCCGGACCCGCGGTGGCCGAGCGACGCCGAGCGGCTCGGCAAGGTCGTCCTCGGGCCCGAGTACCTCTACAGCTCCACCTCCTTCGGCCACCTCGACGCCCGCCACTTCACCGACCCGGCCCGCGACTGGAGCCTGCCGCTGCCTCCCGAGCTGGTCGGCGCGGCCGAGCACTCCGGCCCGGCGCCCACCAATGTGCCGACCCTGTCCGCCTGCGAGAACGGCGTCCTGTACGGCTCCGTCTGGGACCGCTACCAGGGCGAGGAGACCGGGCCCGACAACCTGGTCTTCGCGCTGCGCCTGGCCGACCGATCCCTCCTGTGGACCGTCCACGAAACGCACGGCGAGCAGCCGGTCGCCACCACCGCCGACGGCACCCGCACCGTCTGCGTGCGCAGCCTCGGCAACCGGGCCGCGCTCGTCGTGCGCGACGCCGCCGACGGCCGGGAGCTGTGGACGGCACCCGGAGACGAGGACCTGCGCTGGTGCACCGCCGGCCCCCGGCAGGTGTTCGTCCCGGACGGCAACGGCGGGGTGCGCGCCCTGCGCCCGAGCGGCGAGGCGCAGTGGACGCACTCCCCCGCCAGGGGCGAGTCCTGGCGGGCGCTGCCGCCGCTGGTGGACGGGGCGCAGGTGTACGTCCCGCGCGACGACGGCCTGGTCACCGCGCACGGCACGGACAGCGGCGCGGTGCGCTGGACGGCCCGGATGCCCTTCCTGCTGGACCGCCGCAGCCGCCCGGTGGTCGTCGGCCCGACCCTGTTCGTGCCGGGGACGGCGGCCGGCGGGGTCTGCGCGGTGGACACCGCGAGCGGGCGCACCCTGTGGACGTTCCGCGACTCGGGCCCCGGCCGGGACGTCTGGGCGCTGGCCGCCGACGCCGAGCGCCTCTACGCCGGGCACGACGACGTCCTGCACGCCCTGCCCCTGCGCTGACCGAACTGCACTGACCGAACTGCGCCGACCCGGACTGCGCTGACCACACGACAGCCTGATTCAACGAGAGGACGGCCGTATGCAGGTACGCCCGATCTCCCCCGAGAAGCTGACCGAGCTGCTCGCCGAGCGCATCGCCGCCCTGCCCGGCGCGGGCGGGCGCCACCTGCGGGTCGCCGTGGACGGCGCCGACGCCGCCCGCCCCGGCGAGCTGGCCGACGCCTGGTGGAGCCGCTGCGGCTGCGGGGCCTGCCCGCGCTGCGTGTCCCGGCCGCCGGGTTCCTGCGCCCGGCCTCGATCCGGCTGGAGTACGGCCACCGGGACGCGGACGCCTTCCACGACCTGTGGCTGGACGACGGCGCCCTCGCGCGCGAGGTGCTGGACCCGCTGGAGCCCGGTGGCAGCGGCCGCGTCCTGCCCTCGCTGCGCGACCCCGCCACCGACCGTTCCACCCGCGCCCCGTACGTCCAACTGCCGCCCGGCGGCGTGCTGTTGCTGGACGGGCCGATGCTGCTGGGCCGCTGGCTGCCGCTGGAGCTGACCGTCCACCTGGCGCTCTCCCCCGCCGCGCTGGCCCGCCGCACCCCGGCGGAGGAGCGGTGGACGCTGCCCGCCTTCGCCCGCTACGAGGAGGAGACGGGCCCGGCCGAGGCGGCGGACCTCACCGTCCGGATGGACGACCCGCGCCACCCCGCGCTGGTCGAGCGCCCGTGACCTCCGGCGCGGGGCCGCGCTGGCAGAACGGGCACCAGAACACCACCCGGTCGTAGGGCGGCTCCCCCTGACGAGCCGTCAGGACCGGGGTGACGCACCGGGGGCAGGGCCGCCCGGCCCGGCCGTAGACCCAGTGCCGGTAGCCGGGGCGCAGGTCGCCGGTGGTGATGTGGCCGGGGCGCAGCTTGTTGGCCTCGAGCATCTGCCGGGCGCGCTCCACCAGCCGGTCGGGGTGCGGGAGTTCGCCGATGGCCGTCCACGGGGTGAGCCCGGCGACGAAGCAGAGTTCGTTGGCGTAGACGTTGCCGATCCCGGCGAGGTTGCGCTGGTCGAGGAGGGCTTCGACGAGCGGGCGGGAGGGGCGGGCGAGGAGGCGGCGTACGGCCTCGACCGGGTCCCAGTCGGGGCCGAGGAGGTCGGGGCCGAGGCGGTCGACGATGCGTGACTCGTCGGTGGTGCGCAGGAGTTCGACGACGGGCAGCCGGTAGCCGACGGCGGTGCCGCGTTCGGTGCCGAGGACGGCGCGGATCTGGTGGGCGGGCCCGCCGGTCCAGCGTTCGCCGGGGCTATAGACCTCCCAGCGGCCGTCCATCCGCAGGTGGGTGTGGAGGGTGAGGCCGCCTTCGAGGCGGGTGAGCATGTGCTTGCCGCGGGGGCGGACCTCGAGCACCCGGCGCCCGGCGAGGTCGGCGGTGGCGTGCGCGGGGACGCGCAGTTCGGCGTGGGTCAGCGGCCGTCCGGCGAGGGTCTCGTGCAGCCGGGCCGCCTCGCGGTAGACGGAGTCACCTTCGGGCATGTCTCCATCCTCCACCGCGGGGCGGCCCCACCGCGCACCGGCCCCCAGGTGCGGCTACGCCGCGACGGCGCCTTCGCGGACGACGGTCACCGGGCAGGGCGCGTGCTCGGTGACGTGGCGGCTGACGGAGCCGAGCAGCACGCCGGAGAACCCGCCGAGGCCCCGGCTGCCGACGACGAGCAGCGCGGCGCCCTTGGCGGCCGAGAGCAGGGCCTGCGGGGCGCCGCCGGGCACCACGTCGCGGGTGATCGTGACGCCCGGCTCCGTGCCGGCGACCTTCTCGATCGCCTGGGCGAGGGTCTGGCCCGCGATCTCCTCGGGGTTGAAGGTCTCGGCGGTGGGGACGCCCTGGCCGCCCCAGCCGTAGAAGGCGGGGTACTCCCAGGCGGCGACGGCGTGGATCGTGCCGCCGACGGCCCTGGCGTAGTCGAGCGCCCACTTCAGCGCCTGCTCGGAGGCGGGCGAGCCGTCCACGCCGACGACGATCCGGGGGTTGGCACTCATGGTGTTGCTCCTTCGGTCGGGTTCGCTCATTCCTTCGAACATAGATCAGATCGGCCCTGTTCCCGGCGATTGCCACGCCGCTGAAGCTGTTTCACCTTCGAAGCAGCGCCCCCGACATCAGCTGCGGTAGGCCGCCCAGGAGTTCGCCATCCGCTGCGCCTGCCCGGGGGTGAACTGGGTCATGCACTCGTCGTAGCTGTAGTCCATGAAGTTGTGGATCGGGTCGAGCCCCTTCCCCGGGCAGGTGTCGCGGCCCTCGGGGCAGCCGTAGGCGGCGCTGCGCTCGGGCGGGGTGTCGTCCACGTAGTCGCCCGGGAGCAGGCAGCCGCCCTGGAAGGTGTGGAAGAGGCCGAGCCAGTGGCCGGTCTCGTGGGTGGCGGTGTTGCCCTGGTTGTAGTGGGTGGCGGGGCCGCCGGGCAGGGAGTCGTCCAGGACGACCACGCCGTCGTCGGACGGGTCGGAGCGGTAGGCGCTGGGGAAGGTCGCCCAGCCGAGCAGGGACTGGCCGAGGTGGGCGGTGTAGAGGTTGAGGGTGCCCTGGTCGCCCTTGCGCAGGGCCGACTTCATGGCCTTCTCGGCCGCCGAGCCGGGGGTCATGCCGTTGTACCAGCCGGCGTTGTCGGTCCACTCGGTCCCAGCCAGTTCGAAGTGGAACCGGGTGTCGGTGCTGCCCGCGCCCTGGCCGCCGTAGGTGGCGTTGAGGTGGTCGATCTGGGCGTCGACGGCGCCCTGGTCGAGCAGGCCCGCGGCCCCGTCGTGGATCACGTGGACGTACACCGGCACGGTGGTCGGCACGGCGGCGAGCGGCACGTGGGCGGAGGCGAGCCGGGCCAGCCGGTCGTCCAGGTCGGCCTGCATGGCCTTCGCCTCGGCGGGGCCGACGGCGTTCGGGTCCTTGCCGGACGGGCCGCCGGCCGGCTTGCGGGCGGCGGCGTCGTAGCCGTCGCAGGCGGCCGGGACGGCATGGACGGCAGGCCCGGCCGCCGCGGCGTGGTGCGCGACGGGCGCCGCGAACTGGCTCAGACCGGCCGCGGCGACCAGCGCGGCGGCGCAGGGGAACAGGCGAGGGGTCCGCGGGCGCACCCGGGGAGAACGGCGCATCGGCGCTCCTGACAAGGGAGTTGACGGAGGGTCGGCCGCGCCCCGGGCCCGCCCGGCGGCGTGCGCAACAACCTGCGCGCCCGCGTGCGGTACGACGTGCCGTACGGCACGCGGAACGACACGCGAAACGGCACGCGCGACGACAGGCGACGGCGTGCGAACGCGTACGGGACGGACGCGCGGGAGCCGCGGACCCGCCGAGACTACGACGCGGTGAAGTCGATCTCCCGCAGGGCGCGCGGCGGCGCGGTCGAGTACCACCGCCGACGCACAGCCGGCCGGCAGTCCCGCCGCGAGCAGCCGGGCGACGGCTCCCCGGTGCCGGGTGAAGGCGTAGCGCGAGACGCCCTGCCCGCGCCGGCGCTGCCCGTCGCGGGCCTCGTCCGGGTCGGCGTCCAGCACCAGCAGGTGCACCCGCCTCCCCTGCCGGGCGGCGGCGCGGCACAGCCACGCCCGTACCCACGGCAGGGTGCCGCAGTCGTGCACGGCGAGCGCCCCGCCGGCCAGTACGGCGCGGCGCAGCCGCCGGTAGTGGGCGAGCCGGACGAGGGGGCGGTAGAGGGCGTACGGGAGGCGGGCGGGCAGGCGGGCCGCGTACTCGGCGCGCACCAGCTGGGAGTCGACCAGCGGGGCGCACACGCAGCGGTGCATCAGGGTGCTCTTCCCGCTGCCGGGCAGGCCGGAGACGACGAGGAGGTCACCGGCGGGGTAGTGCAGGGCGGCGGGCCCGGGGCCACGTAACTCGTGCCGCCCGGCGCGGACGGTTTGGACGGTATGGACAGTGTGGACGGTCCGGACAGTGAGCGACTCGGCCGGGCGGGGCGGCGGCACGCGGGGCGCCGCCGCCCGTCTCGCTCCCGTCCCGGCCATCGGCTCTCCCCCGGTGGTTCACCCTTCCTGGGAGCATCGCGCATTCCCAAGAAAGAGTAAAGACCCGTGGTCAGAGCCGCACGGCGCCGGACAGGACCTCAGGCGAGCTGCGGGGCGACCTCGGAGGCGATGACCTCCAGGTGGTCGAGGTCCTGCAGGTCGAGGATCTGCAGGTAGATCCGCTGGCTGCCGGCCTCCGCGTACCGGCCGATCTTCTCCGCGACCTCGGCCGGGGTGCCCGCCAGGCCGTTGGCCTTGAGCTCGTTCACCTCGCGGCCGATGGCGGCGGCCCGGCGGGCCACCTCGGCGTCGTCGCGGCCGACGCAGGCGACCAGGGCGTTGGAGTACACCAGGTCGTCGCCGGAGCGCCCGGCCTGCTCGACGGCGGCGCGCACGCGGGCGAAGTGGCCGGCGGAGTCCTCGGCGGAGACGAACGGCAGGTTGAACTCGTCGGCGAAGCGTGCGGCCAGCGCCGGGGTGCGCTTGGCCCCGGTGCCGCCGACCAGCACCGGGATGCGGTCCTGGGCGGGCTTGGGCAGGGCGGGCGAGTCGGTGAGGGTGTAGTACTCCCCGGCGAAGTCGAAGGTGTCGCCGAGCTTGGTGTTCCAGAGACCGGTGATGACGGCCAGCTGCTCCTCCAGCCGCCCGAACTTCTCCTTGGGGAACGGGATGCCGTACGCGGCGTGCTCGGCCCCGTACCAGCCGGCGCCGAGGCCGAACTCGACGCGGCCCCCGCTCATCGCGTCCACCTGGGCGACCTGGATCGCGGTGACGCCGGGCAGGCGGAAGGTGGCGGCGGTCATCAGGGTGCCCAGGCGGATGGTGCTGGTGTCGCGGGCGAGCCCGGCCAGGGTGATCCAGGCGTCGGTGGGGCCGGGCAGGCCGTCGACGTCGCCCATCTTGAGGTAGTGGTCGGAGCGGAAGAAGGCGCTGAACACGCCGAGTTCCTCGGCGGCGCGGGCCACCGAGAGGAGGGTGTCGTAGCTCGCGCCCTGCTGGGGTTCGGTGAACACTCGAAGATCCATACGGGCCATTCTGGTACGGATCGCCCCCGGGGCGCGGCACGGAACCGGCCAACCACGGGAGACGGCCGGGGTGGCCAAGGTCTCAGCACGGAACCGTCACGGGCGGCCGGTCGGACCCGCGCGCTCGCCTACCGTGGACGGATGTTCGCGACCTCCGACGACTCCTTCCGGCGCTCCCCCGACGAGCCGGCCGGCTGCCCGCTGCCCGGCATCGTGGCCGCCTTCACGCCCCGGCTGGCCGAGTTCGCCTTCGAGCCCGGCTTCGTCGCGGCCGTCGACCAGCACGCCTCGATGCTGCGCGAACTGCTGTACGCGCAGGGGCCGGAGCTCGCGCCCCGGCCCCTGGACCGTGAGGAACTGTCGGACTACGCGCTGGGCTTCCTGGACGCGCTCGCCGAGATCGGCTGGCGGGAACCGGTCGGCCACGACTACGCCGTGCTCCGGCTGACCGCGATCTGCTGGCTGGTGCGCGAGCAGGGGCTGCTCGTCTGAAGCGTTCTACCGCTCCTCGATGCCCGGGGCCGGGGAGCCGCCCGGGCCGGTCTGGGCGGTCGGGTTCACCGGCTGGTTGGCCAGGGCGTCGGAGCGGCCGGCCTGGTAGGCGCTGCCGCGCAGCCGGGCGGTCTCCCGCTCGGCGCCGTCCAGCCAGCGCTCCCAGCGCTGGCGCATCGGCATGATCAGGCCGCCGCCGACGCCGACCACCAGCACGCCGGTGATGGTGGCGAGCACCGCGATCAGCACCGGGCCCGTGATCGCGGTGGCGATCCCGGCCTGGCCGAGGGCCGCGATCACGCCGAGCGCCACGATGAACGCCCAGACCAGGGTGGAGACGGTCCGGCCGTACGAGGCGGCGGCGAGCGAGTTGCGGACGATGTCGCGCACGCCGTTGGCGATGGCCATGGCGACCACCAGGATGACGACGGCGACGATGCCCCTGGGCAGCCAGGCGACGATGCTGTGGATCATCACACTGATCGGGTTCGGCCCGAAGACGCCGAACGCCAGCTGCAGCGTCATCAGCAGCACCGCGTAGTAGACGATCTTGCAGACGATTCCGGTCAGGTCGTACTTGGACCCGCTCAGGTAGCGGTCCATCCCGGCCCTCTCGGCGACCCTCTCGGAGCCGATCCTGCGCAGCACGCGGTCCAGCACCTTGGCGATCGCCTTCGCGACGAACCACCCGATGACCAGGATCGCCAGGAAGGCGATGAACTGCGGAATGAACTTGGCGATCTTGTTCCAGGCTTCGGTGAAGCCCGATCCGAAGTCGACGGAGAGTGCGAGCTGCTGAGCCACGGAGTCCTCCACTCGGTGAGCACGACGCGACCGACGGCGCCGGGCGGCCCCCCACCCTTCGTGGATAGCAGCCGCCCGCCGGGACCGCGCGCGCCCGGTGCCCGGGATGGTCCCCTCGGGTGAACACGCCCGGCGGGCGCGCGCGTACAGTGGCAGCGGCGAAAGGGTCCGAGGGTGAGCATCGGCGAGGCGGACAGCGGTACGGCGGCGAGCGGCGCGACGGCGGACATGACGGTCGCGGACATGACGGTCGCGGGCGGTTCGGTCACGGACGGTACGACCGCGGGCCACCTGGCGCTCTCCTGGCGGGCCCTGCCCGAGCGGCCCCGGGCCGCGGTCCTGGTGCTGCACGGCGGCGAGGAGCACAACCTCGCCCGGCCGGGAGCCGTCAACCTGCCGCTGCTGCGGATGCACGGCTTCCTGCGGCCGCTGGCCCGCCAGGCCGCGCAGGACCGAATCGCGGTGGGCACCGTCCGCTACCGGCACCGGGGCTGGAACGGCCCGCGCGCCGACGCGGCCCGGGACGCGCTGGCCGCGCTGGACGAGCTCGCGGAGCAGCTCGGTCCGGTGCCGACGATCCTGATCGGCCACTCCATGGGCGGGCGGGCCGCCCTCCAGGCCGGCGGGCACCCGGCGGTGACCGGGCTCGTCGTCCTCGCCCCCTGGTGCCCGCCGCAGGACCCGTGCGAGCAGCTGGCCGGGCGGGACGTGCTGATGCTGCACGGCGACCGGGACCGGGTGACCCCGCCCGCCGACACCCTGGCCTTCGCCGCCCGCAGCCGCGCCGCCGGCGCCCGGGTCTGCGGCTACACCGTCGGCGGCAGCGGACACGCGATGCTCCAGCGCCTGCCCGACTGGCACCGCGCCACCACCCGCCTCACCGGCGCCCTCCTCGGCCTGCGGCCCCTGCCCGCCGAGACGGCCTCCGCACTCGCCCTGCCCCCGGCCTCCGGCGAGGCGCTCACCCTGCCCCTGCCCCGCCAGCCGCGCAGGACCCCGGCCAACCCCTGACGGCCAACCCCTGACGGCCAATCTCTGACGGCCAATCTCTGGCGGCCGGCCCCGGCATCGCTCGAACGCCCGGTGTCGCTCGCGCGGGCGGGCGGGGTGCATGACCGACCATCGGGAATGGTTCGTCGGCGACCCTCCCGGGTCGAGGGCCGGAAGGAGCGGTGGATGGGCAGGATGCGGTGGGTCGGGAGTTCGCTGAGGGTGGTGCTCGTGACGGCGTCGCTGCTGGGAGCGGGGGTGGCCGGGCCCGGTGCGGCGCGCGCCCTCGACGCGGAGCCGGCGGCGGCGAGCGAGCCGCTGTTCGCACCGAAGGTGGCGTACAAGGCGGGTGACTACCCGTTCGAGGTGGCCCTCGGGGACTTCCACGGGAGCGGCCGCCTCGACATCGTGGCGAGCAACAACTACGACAACACCGTCTCGCTCTTCCCCGGCAACGGCGACGGGACGTTCGCGGCGCCGGCGACGATCCCGGTCGGCGAGATGCCCGGCAACCTGCTGACCGGGCGGTTCACCGGCAGCGGGCGGACGGACCTCGCGGTGGCCGTCGGCACGCACCCGGTGAGCAACGTCGGCTCCGTCGAGGTGCGCCTGGGCAACGGCGACGGGACGTTCCAGCCCGTGCGCAGCTACGCCGTGGGGGCGTCCCCGAAGGGGCTCGCCTCGGCGGACCTGCGGGGCCTCGGGCGGCTCGACCTGGTGACCGTCAACAGGAACGACAACACGGCGTCGGTGCTGCTGGGCAACGGCGACGGCACCTTCCAGCCCCAGCAGAGCTACCCGGTGGGCAACGACCCGGAGGGCCTGGCCCTCGCCGACCTCGACGGCGACGGCCGCATCGACCTGGTGGCCGCCAACGCCCAGGACGGCACGGTCTCGGTGCTGCGGGGCAACGGCGACGGCACCTTCCAGCCCCAGCGCACCTACCCAGTCGGCCGGTTCCCCCTGGCCGTGGCCGTCGGCGACCTGCGCGGCGTCGGGCACCCCGACCTGGCCGTGGCGGTGGCAGGGGCGGACGCCTTCGCCGTCCTGCCGGGCAACGGGGACGGCACCTTCGGCGCGCCGACCGTGATTCCGCTGGAGAAGCAGGCGTTCCCCTCCGAAGTGGCGATCGCCGACCTCGACGGCGACGGCCACCGCGACCTGGTCGGCGGAGTCAACAACGCCAACGTGTCGGTGCTGCTCGGCAACGGCGACGGCACCTTCCAGCCGCGGCAGGACTACCGGATCTCGGCGTTCGGGGCGCGCGTGGCCATCGGTGACCTCAACGGCGACGGCAGACCGGACGTCGTCGCCGGCGACGACAGCTCCGTCGACGTCCTGCTGAACATCGCCAGACGCCACGTCACCACCACCCTCGGCTCCGACCCCGACCCCTCCGCCTACGGACAGCCGGTCACCCTCACCGCCACCGTCTGCCCCGACCTGGCCACCACCGGGACCCCGACCGGCACGGTGACCTTCCGCGACGGGACGACGGTGCTGGGCACCGCTCCCGTGCGGGCGAGCGGCGGCTGCGGCGCCGCGACGCTCGCCACCTCCGCCCTGGGGGTCGGGCCGCACGACCTCACCGCCGAGTACGGCGGCGACGCCACCTTCCTCGGCGCCACCTCCGGGGTGCTCATCCAGCGGGTCACCCGGGCGGCCGTCGTCACCACGATCTCCTCCTCACCCGACCCGGCGTCCTTCGGCAGCCCGGTCACCTTCACCGACACCGTCTGCCCGGCGCCGACCAGCACCGGCCCCGCCTCCCCGCCGAGCGGCACGGTCACCTTCTCCGACGGCTCCACGACCATCGGAACCGGCACCCTCGCCCCTGGGGGAGGCCCCAACTGCGCGACCACGCACATCAGTTGGTCCCACCTGCTGCCCGGATCCCACACCGTCACGGCCCAGTACCCGGGTGACGACGCCTACCTCCCGGGCGCACCGGAGAGCATCGCCCAGCAGGTCGGCTGCGATCGCACGATCACCGGCCCGGCCGGGTCCGTCCTCGCCACCGGCACGAGCACCTGCCTGGTGGACGCCACCGCCGACGCGGTGGTGGTGCGGCCGGGGGCGGCGCTGTTCGTCTCCCGCTCGACGGTCGGCACCATCGCCTCGCGCGGCGCCTCCTTCCTCGGCGTGTGCGCGAGCACCGTCACCGGATCCGTGCAGGTCGTCGGCTCCACGGGGTTCGTGGTGATCGGCGACCCGGTGGACGAGGGCTGCGCCGGCAACCGGATCGACGGCTCGGTCGTCCTCAAGGACAACACCGGTGGGCTGGTCCTCGACGACGACCGGATCGGCGGCAGCACCGTCGTCGACGGCACCACCGGCGCGGGCCCGTTCCCGCGCGACGACCGGGCGCTGATCACGGCGAACACCGTCGGCGGCTCGCTGGCCTGCTCCGGCAACACCCCGCCGCCGGGCGACGACGGACGGCCGAACACCGTCGTCGGCCCGCGCACCGGGCAGTGCGCGAACCTCTGACAGACCGTCAGTCCACCGCCGTGGCGCGGGCGAGGGCGGCGGCGCGGATCTCGGAGGGGCCACAGGCCCACACCAGGAGCCCCCGCCGGCCCCGGCCAGCGGGCGGTCCCAGGCCGCGCGCACCAACCGGGGGCGCCGGACGGCGAGTTCG
This sequence comes from Streptomyces sp. NRRL WC-3742, assembly GCF_000720635.1. GTDB lineage: Bacteria > Actinomycetota > Actinomycetes > Streptomycetales > Streptomycetaceae > Kitasatospora. The sequence goes on from NZ_JOCF01000111.1 coordinate 11,172, forward strand.
GCCCGCGCCCAGGGCGGCAGGAGGCCGATGGAGGCGTTCGTCAGGATCCGTACGGCGGCCCGCTCGCGCCTGCTGCGCCCGAACCCGCGCAGCAGGCGCAGCACCTCCAGCGCCGGCGGGGTGACCGCCAACTCCGGGCGCAGGCGCGCCAGACAGGCCCGCACCTCGGCGCGGGAGCGGGGCACCTCGCGGGCGCCGAGGCGCTCGGCGACGAGGGCGGCCTCGGCGTAGTAGCGGTCGCACTCGGCGGCGGTCAGGGGGGTCCGGGCGAACGCCTGGTAGCCGGTCAGGAAGCAGACCACCTCGGCGGTGTGCACCCAGGTGAGCAGGTGCGGGTCGTCCGCGCGGTAGGGGCGGCCGTCCGGCGCGGTGCCGCTGATCCGGGGGTGAATGCGACGCACTCCCGCGATCGCCCGCTCGGCCGCCTCCGTGGAGCCCAGCGTGGTGGTGGAGACGAACCGAGCCGTGCGGTGCAGCCGGCCCGTCGGGTCCTGCCGGAAGTCCGAGTGGGCGTCGACGGCGGCCATCGCCAGCGGGTGCAGCGACTGCAGCAGCAGGGCCGCGAACCCGCCCACCAGCATCCCGGCCGGGTGCCCGTGCACCCGCCACACCATGCTGGAGGGCCCGAAGAGCCCGGGATCGCCGGCCGGTCGGTCGTAGCGCTCCAGGTGCAGGTCGTCCCCGTGCACGGTCGCGTTGATCTCGGCCAGCAGCCTCGCCCGCACCGCCGCCACCGGCGTACGCCACCCGTCCATCACGCCCGCCCCTCCCCCGTCCGGCCACGCTCCCGCCGATCGTATCGGCCGTGACGTGCCCCGCCCCGGCGGGTGCAGTGGCGCGGATCACACCGGAATGCGGGCGGCCCGTGAAATGCGGCGGCCACCACGGTGGTTGGCACGGCAGTCACCCGCGTCCCCGCGCACATCACCGCCACCTCCGAGGAATCCTCATGACCGTCTCCGCGAACCCGGCCTCCCGCGCGGCCGAGATCCTCTCCCGGCCCGTCACGATCAACGGGCTGACCGTCCCCAACCGCATCGTCATGGCGCCGATGACGCGCAGCTTCTCCCCCCAGGGCGTGCCCGGCGAGAACGTGAGCGCGTACTACGCCCGCCGCGCCGCCGCGGGCGTGGGCCTGATCGTCACCGAGGGGACGTACGTCGGCCACGAGTCCGCCGGGGAGAGCGCCCAGATCCCGCGCTTCGACGGCGAGGAGCAGCTCGCCGGGTGGGCCCGCGTCGCCGAGGAGGTCCACGCGGCGGGCGGCACGATCGTGCCGCAGCTCTGGCACGTCGGCATGGTCCGCAAGCAGGGCAAGCCGCCGTTCAACGACGCCCCCGCCATCGGCCCGTCCGGCATCACCCTGGACGGCGCCGAGGGCGAGGGGCGGGCGATGACCCGCGCCGACCTGGACGCCGTGATCGGCGCGTTCGCGCAGGCCGCCGCGTCCGCCGAGCGGATCGGCTTCGACGGCGTCGAACTGCACGGCGCCCACGGCTACCTGATCGACCAGTTCCTGTGGGAGCACACCAACCGCCGCACCGACGCCTACGGCGGCGACCCGGTCGCCCGGACGAAGTTCGCGGCCGAGGTCGTCGCCGCCGTGCGCGCCGCCGTCTCCCCGGAGTTCCCGGTGATCTTCCGCTACTCGCAGTGGAAGGCCGGCGCCTACGACGCCCGCATCGCCGGGAACCCGCAGGAGCTGGAGTCGATCCTCACGCCGCTCGCCGAGGCCGGGGTCGACGCCTTCCACGCCTCCACCCGCCGCTACTGGATCCCGGAGTTCGAGGGCTCGGACCTCAACCTGGCCGGCTGGACCAGGAAGCTCACCGGCCGCCCGGCCATCACCGTCGGCTCGGTCGGACTCGACGGCGACGTCGTCCGCGCCTTCGCGGGCGAGGGCGCGGGGGTCGAGGGCATCGACAAGCTCCTCGACCGGCTGGAGCGCGACGAGTTCGACCTCGTCGCCGTCGGCCGCGCCCTGCTCCAGGACCCGCAGTGGGCTGCCAAGGTCCTCTCGGGGCGCCTCGACGAGCTGCAGGCGTACAGCGCGGCGTCGCTGCGCACCCTGAGCTGAGCACCCTTCGCCGACCACCGCGAACTGAGCACCCAGAGCTGAGCACCAAACCGGTGGCCCGTCGTGCGAAGACACGACGGGCCACCGCCGCCCCTACTCGGCCTGCCCGTCGCGGTGTTCCTGCTCGGCCGACCTGCCGTCCAGGACCTGGCCGTCCAGGGCATGGGAGCACGGGCAGTCCCGCTCGGCGGGCAGGTTCTCCAGCGCCTTGAACAGCACCGTCCGCAGCCGGTCCACGTTATCGGCGAAGACCTCCAGCACCTCGGCGTGGGTGACGCCCTCGCCGCTCGCCACACCGGCGTCGTGGTCGGTGACCAGTGCCAACGAGGCGTAGCAGAGGCCCAGTTCACGGGCCAGGACGGCCTCGGGGTGGCCGGTCATGCCGACCACCGACCAGCCGTTGGCCGCGTACCAGCGGGACTCGGCGCGGGTGGAGAAGCGCGGCCCCTCGATCACCACGAGCGTGCCGCCGTCGACCGGCTCCCAGGCTTCGGCGGCGGCCGCGTCCAGGACGGCCCGCCGCCCGACCGGGCAGTACGGGTCCGCCATCGGCACGTGCACCACCTCGGGCACCGAGCCTCCCCCAGCCTCCGGCCGGGGGGACCCCCATGCCAGCGGCAGCCCGTCGTAGAAGGTCTGCGCCCGGCCCGAGGTCCGGTCCACGAACTGGTCCGGCACCAGCAGCGTGCCCGGCCCGTACTCCGGCCGCAGCCCGCCCACCGCGCACGGCCCGAGCACCTGCCGCACGCCCAGCGAGTGCAGCGCCCACAGGTTGGCCCGGTAGTTGATCCGGTGCGGGGGCAGCCGGTGCCAGCGCCCGTGCCGGGGCAGGAACGCCACCGTGCGCCCGGCCACCTCGCCCGGGGCCACTGTAGGAGCCGGCTCGCCCTCGGGCGGCTCAGGCGGTGCGCCGAGGGCGGGCCACCAGCATGACGGCGTCGTCGCCGATCCGGTCGGTGCCGGTGGCGAAGTGCTCGCGCAGCGGCGGCAGCAGGGCTTCGCGCAGGGCGGCGAGCTTGGGGTGGCCGGGGTTCCAGTACCCGGCCAGGGCCTCGGCGGCGGCCCGGGACTTGGCCTCGGCGCCCTCCTCCGGGAAGACGACGTCGACGCGGGCCCGGGTCAACGAGACGTCCGCGAAGCCGTGTTCGGCGAGGAGGTGGGCCGCGCGGTCGAGCAGGTAGCCCTGGTGGTCCTCGGGTTCGCCGAGCAGAGCGGCGCAGGTGCGGTTCCACAGCGCGATCAGCTCGTTGTCGGGCGCGCCCTGGACGAGGACGACCTTGGCCTCGGGGTGCGAGGCGTCGACCGTGCGGGCCATCTCGGTCACCGCCATGTCGGGGTCGTCGGTGTAGTGCAGCAGCCAGGTGGCGACGGCTGCGTCGAACTCGCCGTCGCCCAGCGGCAGTTCCTCGGCCCAGCCCGGCAGGACGGTGACGCCGTGCTCGGCGAGCGGCCGCATGGCGGCCGCGCGGGCGAGGTGCGGCTCCACGGTGGTGACCGCACCGAGGCGGTCGGCGACGGCCCGCGCGACCGCGCCCGTGCCGCCGCCGATCTCCACGACGCGCCGGTTGCCCGCGAGGGTGTCGACGACCAGGGCGATGTCGTGGCGCTCGCAGCGGGCCTCCATGCCGAGCCAGCCCTGCTCGCTCAGCCCGTGCGCGCCCCGGTAGTCGAGGGGCAGCGGGTACGGGCCGGCCAGCGAGTCGAGGGGTCGGACGGTGGATTCCATGGTCATCAAGGGGTGCTCCTCGTTCCGGACGTGGGGATCATCGAACCGGCCCGGACACTACACTGAGGAATCATCCCAACACCGTCGGTCGTCAAGGCGCGTTGACATATGCCCGCATCCCCCCGAGGCTCCCCGTCCCATGACCAGCGGCACTGACGAAAACCTCTCCCACTACTTCGCGTACCGCGACCACCGCCTCCCGACGGGCCGGCGCCACCCCCCGCTCGAGGCGGCGCCGGCCCATGGCCGTCAGCGCTCGCCCGCCGCCCACTGGTGGGCGCTGCCCTGGTGGACGGCCGCGTAGACGCGGTCGCGCAGCAGGTTGGCGTCATGGTCGGTGAGTGTGCGCCCGAGGTGGCGCAGGACCACCTTCAGCAGGACGTTCTTCTGCTCCGGGCGGGCGCCGAGCCGCGCCAGGGCCTGCGGTGGGAGATCGGTGCACGGCGTCTCGGCGAGGATCTCCACCGTCTCCACGCAGTCGGCGTCCGGCCCGAGGGCGTCGCGGACCCGGTCCCCGAGGTCCTCCGCCAGGTCGTCGCGGTCGACGGCGACCGACAGGTCCCGGCGGACCGCAGGCATCGCCGACACCGGCCGGTACGGGGTCAGGTCGGTCATCTGGGCGGCGACGGACGGCTCGGCCGAACGCAGGATGCGGATGTCCGGAACGCCCTTGAGCAGCATCAGCATCCGGTCCAGCCCCATCCCGAGCGCGAGACCGCTCCACTCGGCCCCCAACCCGGCACGCTCCAGCACCCGGGGGTGCGCCAGGCCGCACTCCGCGACCTCGATCCACTCCCCGTCGCACTCCACGTCCACCTGACGGCCCGACAGGGTGTACGGGTGGACGCGGTCCTCGTGGCGGTGCTTCGCCCCGGGCAGGAGCGCCTCGACGAGAGTCGTCACCATCCCGTCCAGGTCGGCGGTGGTCAGGGCGGCCGGGCGGCGGCTGAGCCGCCACAGGTCGAGCTGGTGGGGCGTGCCCGTGTGCAGCCGGTCGATGCTGTCGCGGCGGTAGACCAGCCCCGGGCAGGCCAGGAGCACGTCGTCGGAGGAGTCCCGGGGCTGCTCCGCAGCCAGGGCACGCAGCGCGGCCGGGACAAGGGCGCTGGAGTGACTGCGCAACATGAGCCGGTCGTCGACGGTACGGGTGTAGCGGGTGTCGCGGGTGATGTCGTCGCTGCGGTAGCCGAGGTTGTCGTAGTTGTCCTCGACCGTGACGGTGCGCTCGCCGCGCCACCAGCGGACCTGGCAGCCCCACTCCTCCGCCAGCGCGTCGACGGCCCGGGCGAGGACGAGTTGGAGGGCGTGCGGTCCGGCGGCGGGATCGCTGAGGTCCCGGACGGAGAGGTCACGGGCAAGGTGTTCGGCGGAGAGATGAGCAGACATGCGTTCGGCCTCCTGGCCAAGAGCGGTGACGGGGACTCACGCCCCCCAGCCCCTGGGCTCCACCGCTCGACGGGGCCGGCCCGACTCAGCTCCCGAGACGTGGCGAAGTCCGACCCCTGCGGCGCCCTTCGGGGGCCAGGGGGCCGGTAAATCGGCGAATGATCGCTACGACGGCCACACGAGGACTGTAGCCCGGCCGCCCGAGGCCCGTCTCCTCGTTTTCTGCTCCGGGCTCCCGGAAACGCAAAGAACCCCCATCCGGAATCCGGATGAGGGTTCTTCACAATGATTGTTCGGCGGCGTCCTACTCTCCCACAGGGTCCCCCCTGCAGTACCATCGGCGCTACGAGGCTTAGCTTCCGGGTTCGGAAT
>NZ_JOCF01000112.1 GCF_000720635.1 Streptomyces sp. NRRL WC-3742
GCCATGGGCACCGGCACCGACGCCGCCATCGAGGCCGGCGACCTCACCCTCGTCCGCGGCGACCTGCGCACCGCCGCCGACGCCATCCGACTCTCCCGCAGGACGCTCGGCACCATCAAGAGCAACCTGTTCTGGGCCTTCGGCTACAACGTCGCGGCTCTGCCGCTGGCGGCGGCTGGCCTGCTCAACCCGATGATCGCGGGAGGCGCGATGGCCTTCTCCTCGGTCTTCGTGGTCGGCAACAGCCTGAGGCTGCGCCGCTTCCGCTGAGCAGCGGCTGCCGCTGCGGGCGGAACGCCGAGGCCCCGGAACCCCGAACGAGGGTTCCGGGGCCTCGGCCGTGTCTTTCGGCTACGCCCCCGCCTGCTGGTAGAGCGTCACCAGGAGGCCGTGCACCGGCTCGCCCTCCCCGTCCTCCTCCGTTTCGTCGACCAGCGCGGCCAGCGCCTCGCCGAGCCGTGCCGCCTTGGCCGGGGTGAGGCGGATGTGGCGCAGCGTCAGGAGGTGGTCGGCGGGGGAGCGGTCCAGCTCCTGGGCGACGGCGCCGAACAGGGCGGCCGTGCCCTCGGCGCTCGGTTCGTCGACCTGGAGCCGCTCGGCGGTGCGGCGGTAGTACTTCTCGGTGCCGCCGCGTACGGTCCGGGTGCCCGCGTGCTGGACCAGCCCCGCCTCGTGCAGCACCCCGAGGTGGTGGGAGACGCTGCCCTTGTTGGCCCCCAGCTGCGCGGCGAGCCGGCTGATCGTCGACGGCCGGGCGCTCAGGGCCCAGAGCAGGCGCTGGCGCATGGGGTGGGCGAGTGCGGTGTGCTGGGCGGGGGTGCTGATCCGCTGGACGTTCTCGTCTGGTGGGTGGCTCACCCGATCAAGCGTTAAGTACGTTTGACGCTTTGGCAAGCCGCTGGTCTACTCCCTCCCATGACCTCCACCACTTCTTCGCCCGCGCTGGACACCGTCGCCGTCGTCGAGTCGATAGCCGACCTGGTCCGCGAGAACTACGTCTTCCCCGACATCGCCCGGGACCTGGCGGACCTGCTGCGCCGCCGCGCCGCCGAGGGCGCCTACCGGGCCGGGACCGCCGAGGAGTTGGCCGAGGAGGTCACCGCCGACCTGCGGTCCGTCAACGGCGACCAGCACCTGGCCGTCCACCACCACGAGGAGCCGGTGCCGGCCGAGCGGGGCGCGGCGGTGCTCGCCGCGATGCGCAGGGACTTCGACACCTCCCTGGGCGGTGTGCCGCGCGTGGAACTGCTCGAGGGCGGCGTCGCGCTGCTGGAGATCGGGCCCAAGATGTTCCCGCTGGACTGGGCCGCTCAGCCGCTGGCCGCCGCGCTCTCCCTGGTGGCCCCCGCCGAGGCCCTCATCCTGGACCTGCGCCGCAACACCGGCGGCGACCCGGGCACGGTCGCCTTCGTCTGCGGCTACCTGCTCGACCGCCGGACGCACCTCATCACCATGCTCTCCAAGCAGGGCGCGGTGGCCGAGCAGTCCTGGTCGGCCGCGTACGTCCCGGGCGCCCGCTTCGGCGGCACCAAGCCGCTGTACGTGCTGACGAGCGCCGACACCTTCTCCGCGGGCGAGGAGCTCGCCTACGACCTGCAGCAGCTCGGGCGCGCCCGGATCGTCGGGGAGGCCACCCGGGGCGGCGCGCACCCGCGCAACGGTTGGACGGTGCACCCGCACCTGGAGCTCAGCGTGCCGGTCGCCCGCGGGGTCAGCCCGGTGTCGGGCACCAACTGGGAGGGCACCGGCGTCCTGCCCGACGTGCCCTGCGAGGCCGGGGCGGCGCTGGAGCGCGCGCTGTCCCTGGCACTGCAGAAGTAGTTGCCACGACAGAAGCAGTGGCGACTACGGATGTAGTGGCACTACGGACGTAGTGATACTACGGACGTAGTCCCCGCCCCCCTACCCCAGCCCCACCGCTTGCCACCGGTACGCCGCGTCCTCCTGCCACACCTGCAGCTCGCCCTCCACGACCGCCGCCAGGCACAGCCGCCAGTCGTCGCCCATCGCCAGTGCCACCCGCGTCGCCGGGCGCAGCGTCGGCCGCCACCAGCGGGCCCTGCGCGAGGCGCCGCCGGCGGGCAGCCGCAGCCGTACGCCGCCCTCGCCGGCCAGGGCGACGGTCGGGCCGCCCCGGTGGCCCGCCATCGCGAGGTCCAGGGCGGGCTCCCCGTCGCCGATCTCGGGGCCCCGCGGGACGCCGTCCGTGCCCGGCGGTCCCAGGCGGTGCAGCTGCACCGAGCCGTCCGTGCGCAGGGTGGCCGCCTGGGGGCCGGCGGAGGTACGGGCCAGCGCCCCCGCGCGCAGGGTGCCCGGCGGCCCGAGCGGGGCGGGCGGCTCGCCCGCGCCGGGGCGCCAGCCGTACACCTGCTCCCGGTGCTCGACCAGGACGAGCCAGGCGCCGGGCCGCTCCTCGGCCGCCGCGAGGACCCGGTCGGCGGGGCAGCCGGGGTGCTCCTGGCCGGTGAGGGTGAGGCCGGGTGCCCAGCGGTAGGAGCGCAGGGCGCCGCCCGCGGCCGTCCAGGCGGTCAGCTCCCCGGCGGAGTCGACGGCGCCGGCCAGTCCGGCCACCCCGCGCGCCGCCTCCCACCAGCCGGCCGCCGTCCCGACCCACAGGGTGCCGGCGTGGTCCTCGGCGCAGACGACCAGCTCTCCCTGCCGCCCTGCCAGGCCCGCCACCAGCTCCCGTACGGATCCCGGGCCCTGGCCCGACGGCGCGCGAAGTCCCGTACGGCCGGGGCCGGCCAGCGTGGTGCCGCTGCCATGCGCGCCGCCGGTGACCACGAGCGGGCGGCCGGAGCGGTCCGGCAGCACCGCCAGGCCCGCCGTGCGGGCCACCGGCCGGTGGGCCCGCAGCAGTTCCCGCCCGCGCGCCGCCCACGGGCCGAGTGGGGCGGGGCGGCGCTGCGGCTCGCGGGCCAGCGGCTCGCACGCCCAGTGCGCCAGCTCCTCGGCGTAGCCCGCCGCCAGGAGTTCGGCGCGGGCCTGCTCCACGGCGAGGCGGTGGTCGAGGCGGCCGTGGTCGGGCAGCAGCAGGGTGCGGGCGAGGGTGCCGACGGCGAACAGGTCCTTGGCGGTGGTGGGGAAGCCGCCGACCTGCTCGGCCTCGGGCGGCACGTGCCCGGGGGTGAACACGGCGACGGTCAGGGCGTGGTCGAGCGGGGCGAGGAAGGTCAGGTCGATCAGCTTGACCTGCCCCTGCCCGTCGACGAGCACGTTGGCGGGGGAGATGTCCCGGTGCACCCAGCGCTTGCGGTGCAGCTCGTCGACGATCCGGCACAGCCGGGCCAGCACCTCGGCGGCGGCCGTCGCCCCACCGCGCTGGGTGCGCGCCCAGGTGTGCAGCGGCACGCCCTCGACCCACGGCGAGATCTGGTACCCCAGCAGTCCGCCCGTGGGCGCCGCGCCGGGCCGGTGCGGCGCCGGTCCGAGCAGGAAGCTCGGCACCACCAGGTCGGTGATGCCCAGCCGGTGCGCGTTGTGCGACACGTCGTCCCAGCGCCCCAGCCAGCGGCGGACCTCGGACGGATCGCGCTCCAGCATGATCTTCGCCGCGACGAGCTCCTTGAGCCCGCTGTGGCCCGTACGCACCGCGCGCCACACCTCGGCCTCGCCGCCCCGGTGGTGGAACTCCAGCAGCTCGTACTGTTCGGGGTCGAACTCCGGGCCGAACCGGAGCCCGGCCACCCAACGCGAACCGGACACACGACCCCCGACGCCTCTTCACCACTGACGATGTGCCGCTGGTGCGCTGACCAGGATAGTGCGCGATCCTGCCCGCCTGTCGGGTGGAGGGCCTATTCTGATGGCGCCCGAGCAACATCACGAGGCAACATCACGAACAGACGTCAACCGGACGTCAACCCATGGTCCACGGGGGCCTGTTGATCATGGGGTGAGGTGACTTCCGAGCGCAGTGGGGGGCGGTACATGGGGCTCGCGGTTGTGGTGATCGTGGCGTTGGCGCTGGCCGGTGCGGTGGCCTTCGTGCTCGTCCGCCGGAGGCGGGCGCTCGACGCCCAGGCGGTGGCCAGGGAACTCGCCGCCGCCGCGGCACAGTTGGCCGCCGGCAACGCGCCCCGGGCGAGGCGGCGCTACGCCCGCCTCGCGGGCCGGCTCGCCCAGGCACCCGAAGCCCTGCGCCCGCAGCGCGGACTCGCCCTGCTCGGACAGGCCGAGGCGACCGCGCCCACCGGCGACCAGCAGGCCGAACTCGCCCTCCACCGCGAGGCGTTCCCCCTGCTCACGGACCCCGCCGGGCTGATGCCCCGCCGGGCGCTGCGCCAACTCGCCGAGGAGGGCACGGCCGGCAGCGGCGACCTCGCCCCCGTGCTCGCCTTCCTCCGGGCCACCGCCGCCGGCGCCGAACCGGGCGAGGAGTCCGAGGCCGCGGCCCGCGTCCGCGCCTGGCTGCAACAGCGCTGCCGCGAGGGCGACCCCGTCATACGCGAGGACGCCACCGGCCGCGCCCTCGACGCCCTGCCCGGCCAGGACTGGCCCGTCCTCGCCCGCGCCGCCTACCTGCGCGGCGCCGACCGCGCCGCCGAGGCCGAGCAGCTGCTCGCCGCCACCGCCCCCGGCGGCAGCGGCGAACTCTGGTTCCGCTGGGGCGCCGACCTGTACACCCTGCGCCGCGACGAGGCCGCCGTCACCGCCTTCGACGAGGCCCTCCGACGAGGCCCCGGCGAGCCCTCCCCCTGGGGGCGCGGCCCCGCGCTGCGCACGGACAGCCTGCTGTTCCGCGGCCTGGCCCGGCAGCGGATGGGCACCACCGACACCGCCTGGGCCGACCTCGCCGCGGCCGCCGCCGAGAACCCGAACGACCCCCGGCCCCGCTACGCCCTCGGCCGCCTCGCCCTGCTGCTCGGCGCCGACGACCAGGCCCGCAACGAGTTCACCGCCGCCCTCGCCCTCCAACCCGCCTTCGCCCCGGCCCGGTTCGGCCTGGCCCTCGTCCACGAGCGCGCCGACCGCCCCGCCGAGGCGTCCGCCGACTACCGCGCCGGCCTCACCCACGCCCCCGACTGGCGCCCCGCCCGCGTCCGCCTCGGCGCCGCCCTCCTCGCGGCCGGGCAGGACGCCGAGGCCGAACCGCTGCTGCGCACCGAGGCCGACACCGACCCCGGCACCCGCTGGGCCCGCATCGCCGCCTTCCACCACGGCCTCGCCCGCGCCCGCCAGGGCGACCCGGCCGCAGCCCTCACCCGCTGGCAGTCCCTGGACGACGACGAGCTTCGCGCCCACCGCGCCCGGGCCCGCGACCGCCTCGCCCGCACCCGCCTCGCCACCGACCCGGCCGCCGCCCGCACCCTGTGGCAGCAGGCCGCCGCCGAGGACCCCGCCGCCCCCGGCCACCGCGTCAACCTGCGCGAGGCCGCCCTGCGCGAGGCCGCCCACCTGCTCGTCACCGGCCGCGACCACCCCGAGCAGCGCGAACAGGCCACCGCCGCCCTCACCCTCGCCGACACCCTGCCCGGCGCCCGCACCCACCGCCAGGCCCGGCTGCGCGCCGCCCTCGCCCTGGCCGGCGGCGACGCGCGGGCCGTCGCGGCGCTGCTGGACGCCGCCACCGGCCTGCGCGACCGCTACCACCTCGCCGCCGCCGCCCTGCTCAGCGGCAGCCCGGTGCAGACCGTCTCCCTCCTCGCCCCGCTCACCCCCGCCCCCGACGGCGACCCGGCCCTCGCCCGGCTGCGCGCCCTGCTCGCCGAACGGGCCGGCAACTGGAGCGGCGCCCTCGACTGGTACCGGCACTTCCTCACCGCCACCGGCGGCCCCGCCCCGGCCACGGGCGACGGCGCCGCCTGCGGAGGCTGCGGACGCGAAGCCGGCGCCACCCACCTGTACGCCCCCGCAGGCGCCGCACCCCGCTGCCTGCCCTGCGCCGCCCCCGCGCTGCGCGCCGTCCTCGACTGCGCCCGCCGCGCCGGCGCCCCCGCGCAGGCCGAACCCGTCCTCGCCGCCTGGGCCCAGGCGCTGGCCGACGGTCCCCCGGCCGACAACCCCCTCGCCGCGCCCGTACGCCTCGACCTCGCCCTCCTGCGCGCCGAACTCGGCCGCCTGGACGAGGCGCTGGCCGACCTGCCCGAGCAGGCCGGCGCCGCCCGCGCCGCCGTCCTCGTCCGCCGCGCCGGGGCCGCCCTCGCCGACAACCACCCCGGACGGGCCGCCGCCGACCTGCGCCAGGTCGTCCTCGTCGCCCCCGACCACCCCCAGGCGGCCGCCACCCTGGGCCTGCTCGCCGAGCACGAGGCCCACCAGCACGCCGCCGAAGGCCGCCACCGCGAAGCCTTCGACGCCTACCGCGCCCTCCTCCTGCGCGACCCGGCCCACCCCCGGCTGCTGCACGCCACGGGTCTGGCCGGCTACCGGCTCTCCGCCACGAACGGCACGGACGAGACCTGGGCCTGGACCCTCGGCTGCCTGGCCGCCGCCCTCCACCAGGCCGACCTGTGGACGGAGTCCGCCCGCACCACCGGCCGCACCCCCGAGCCCCAGCGCCTCGCCGCCGCCCGCACCGCCCTGACCGAGCGCCTGCGCGACGACCTGCGCGCCCTCGACCGCACCGCCGGGCGCAGCGGGGACGAGGTCACCGCCTGGACGCTGCTCCTCGGCATGGAGGCGTACAGCGCCGACGTCTTCGCCCAGTGGGACGTACGCATCGCCGTGCCCGGACGCCCCTCCCGCGCCCTCGCCATCGGCCCCACCCTGGAGGGCCTGCTGCGCCGCGAGCCCGAACTCGCCGACTGGGGCGCCTGGTTCGCCCAGGCCGTCCGGACCTTCCGCCGCCCCGAAGCCCCCGACGCACCGGCCCTGACCCGCGCCCTCGCCCTCTTCGACGACCTCGGCCCGCAGCGCTACCTGCTCCTCCAGGGCCGCCAGGCCGCCGCCGTCACCGCCCTCGACGCCGTCCCCGAGAACCGCCGAGGCCCCGCCTGGCACGCCCTGCTCGGCGACTGCCTCCTCGGCCAGGCCCGCGGCCACCACCGCCACCAGGACTGGACCGAGGCGCTGGACTGCCTCACCCGCGCCGCCGCCCTCCCCGGACTCACCCTGCCCGCCGACACCGCCGCCATCGCCGCCGAATCCGGCGTCCGCGCCGCCCGGGCACTGCTCAAGAGCACCGTCGACGACCAGGAGGGAGCGGCCGAACTCCTGGAGAAGGCCCACGCGTTGGCCCCCGAGGACCCCGAGGTGCGCGGAGACCTCGGCGCCACCTACGCCCAGTGGGCCCGGAAGATCAACAACGAGGACAAGGACTACCCGCGCGCCATCGGCCTGCTCCGCAAGAGCATGGAGCTCACCCCCGGCGACCTCACCGCCCAGCACTTCCTCGAAGCCGCCCTCAACAACCGGGCCGGCCAGCTCAGCCGCCCCGACGCCCCCGAGGCGGAACTCGAGGAGGCCGCCGAGTGCTGGCGCGAACTCATCGCCCTCAACCCCGACCCCGACCACCGCGTGGGCCTCGCCTTCGTCCTGCGCATCCTCGCCCGCACCGCGGCCTTCACCGGCGACCGCACCCGCGCACTCGCCCGGATGACCGAATCCCTGCGCGCCGACCCCGAATGGGACGGCGACGTCCCCAGCGAGGCCGCGCGCCGGATCTCCGTCATGCTCGCCAACCACGTGCTCGACGCCATGCAGGACGACTCCTTCGCCCTCCAGGCGGCCATGCTCCAGATGGCCAAGTCCTACGACGACTCGTCCGACGTACGCCGCCTGATGGTCAGCGTCTGGCGCGGTGAGGCGATCGGACACTACGAGGCGCGCCGCTACGTCGAGGCGATCCGGCTGCTGGAGGAGGCCCTCGAACTCTCCGACAGCCCGGAGGACGCGGCGAAGCTCCACAAGGAACTCGCCGTCGTCTTCAGCTCCCTGGCCGTCCAGGCAGCCAACGTCCGCAGCCTCATCGTGGCCAGGCACGCCGCCCAGCAGGCCCTGGAGCACAACCCGGCCGACTTCGAACTGCGCGCCCTCCAGGCGCGGATCAACGCCCTGCGCTGACCCTGCGCGGATCGCAACCGCGCACGCACCCGCCGTCGTCCCAGTAAGGGTTCCCGCGCCCGACTCCACCTCTGTCGACCGCAGTTGAACACAGTTGAACGCAGTTGACCGCAGTTCGCCCAACGAAGCGCCCGCCGCCGTGAGGAGAGAGACCGCCCGTCATGCCACTGCACGAACCGTCGCCGTACGAGATCCTGGGCATCCCGCTCACCGCCGGCGTACGCGAGATCAACCTCGCCGTCGGCCCGGCGATCAAAGCGGCCCGCCACACCCGGCAGCAGATCCAGGAAGCCGCCGCGCTGCTGCGCAACCCCGACAAGCGGCTGGAAGTCGACCTGCAGCAGCCCCTGCCGCCCGAACCCGTCGACCAGGCCGCCGAGTTGCTCGCACCCGCGCTCGCCGAGCCGCTGCTGGTCGTCGAACGCCCCGCCCAGCCGCCGGCCCCCGCACTGCTCGCCCTCCACCGCGCCGAACTCGCCGCCGACTTCGCCGAACCCGCCCCCGCCGGCGCCGAACCCGAACCACCCGTCCCCGCCCGCTACGCGGCCGACCTGTCCGTCCTGCCGCAGATCGAGGTACCGGAATGACCGAGGCACCACCGACCGACGCCCTGCTCGAAGGCCGCGAGCCGCTCGAGATACCGCCCGGGATCGAGGGCGTCGACCTGGCCGAGCACTTCTCCCGGCTCCTCCTGCGCGCCTCGCTGCTGGACGGCAAAATGAAGCGGGCCGAGCGCGAGGCCAGGGAGGAGCAGCGCGAACTGCTGGGCGTGCTCGTGGAGGTGGACGACGCGCTCGCCGCCCTCTCCCTCGACCGCGAACTGGTGGCGCTCGGACGCGGGGACGGCATCGAGGCCACCCGGCGGCGGCTGCTGGGGCGGCTCGCCAAGGCCGAGGTGCGGCCCATGCGGCTGGAGGGCATGGCGGCGGACCCTCGGGTGACGGAGATCGTCGGCTCGGAGGTGCGGCCCGGGGTCGCGCCGGAGACGGTGGTGCGGACGGTCGTCACCGGGTTCTTCTGGAAGGACGAGGTGCTGCGCCGGGCCCAGGTGGTGGTGGCGGCTCCGGAGGCCGGCGTCGAGGCCGAAGTTGAGGCCGAAGTTGAGGCCGAGGTCGAAGTCGAGGTCGTGCCCGTCGTGGAGCCCGAGCCTGAGCACGTCGCGGAGGCCGAACCCGTCGTGGAGCTCGAGCTTGAGCCCGTCGCCGAGGCCGAGCCCGAAGCCGCGCCCGAGCAGCCCGCCGCCCCCGCGCGGCCGAAGCGGGCCCAGCCCCGGGCCCGCTCGCGGGCCGAGCGCAAGCACAAGAAGTAGCCGGACCACGAGGGGCAAGAGGGGAACGACATGTACCGCACACTCGGCATCGACCTGGGCACCACCAACTCCGTGGTCGCGCACCTGCGCCGGGGTGAGCCGGAGATCATCTTCAACCGGCAGAACCAGGAGGGCACGCCCTCCGTGGTCGGCAGCGGCCGCAAGGGCGAGCTGCTGGTGGGCTCGACCGCGCGCAGCCGCATCGCCATCGACGGCGCCAACGTGATCCGCTCGGTGAAGCGCTTCATGGGCCGCAAGTTCAAGGACCCGCAGGTCCAGGCGGCCCTGAAGGAGGTGGACTACAAGGTCACCGCGGGCACGGACGGCGACGTCAACGTCTGGTTCAACGGCCGCTCGTACACCCCGATCGAGATCTCCGCGATCATCCTGCACCGCCTCAAGGAGGACGCCGAGCAGCGCCTCGGCGAGCCGTTCCACCGGGCCGTGATCACCGTGCCCGCCTACTTCGGCGAGCGGCAGGTGGCGGCCACCCAGGAGGCGGGCCGGATGGCGGGCCTGCACGTGCTGCGGGTCATCAACGAGCCGACGGCGGCCGCCCTCGCGTACGGGATCACCAGCGACACCGGCGACGAGGGCAGGACCGTGCTGGTCTACGACCTCGGCGGCGGCACCTTCGACATCTCCATCCTGTTGCTGGTGCCCGGTTCGGTGTCGGTGCTGGGCATCGAGGGCGACAACCTGCTCGGCGGCGACGACTTCGACCGGGCGATCACCACGGCCCTGCTGGAGGACATCCGCGAGGAGTACGGCTCCGACTACCAGCCGGACCTGCGGGACCGCCCGAAGATCGCCTCCACCGCCGAGACCGTCAAGATCGAGCTGTCCAACCAGGAGTCCTCCGAGGTGATCCTGCCGGGCCTCGGCGCCGGGCAGCTGGTGCTGGAGACGGAGTTCGAGCGGGCCCGGTTCGAGGAGCTGATCGAGGCGCAGATCGAGCGCACCATCGAGCTCACCCACAAGGCGATCATGCAGGCCAATCTGACGGTGGGCGACATCGACGAGGTGGTGCTGGTCGGCGGCTCGACCGCGATCCCGCTGGTCGCCCGGCGCCTGGGCGAGGTGTTCGGCCCGCGCCGCATCCGGCGCGGCGTCAACCCGATGCAGTGCGTGGCGCTGGGCGCGGCCGTGCAGTCCGCGCTGGTCGGGGAGGTGGAGTGCCCCGAGTGCCGGGCGCCCGGAGACCTCTCCGCCTCCAACTGCGCCAACTGCGCGACCTCCCTGCTCGGCGGCGCCCGCATCTCCTGCGGCGGCTGCCACCTCCCCGTCGACGCGGAGGCTTCCTCCTGCCCCAAGTGCGGCCAGGAGCTGGGCGGTTCGGGCGGCGGAGGTGCGAGCATCCCGAAGCAGGCGCAGTCCACCGCCGTGGTGCACGGCGACAACTGCCCGCGCTGCGGCACGCCCTCGGCCCCCGGCGTCACCGCCTGCGAGCTGTGCGGCGAGCCGCTCAACTCGGCCGCCGCCGGCAACACCCGGGTGGCCTCCACCGCCGCCGAGGACGTGGGCCTGCGCTGCGCCAACTGCTCGACCGTCAACCCGCCGGGCAGCGAAGTCTGCACGGGCTGCGGCGAGTTGATGCAGGTCACCAACCCGTTCGACATCACGCCGAAGAACCTCGGCATCGAGCTGAACGACGGCCGGCTCGCCGTGATCATCCCCAAGAACACCAGCTACCCGACGAGTTCGCCCGTCAGCCGGGAGTTCGTGGTCTCCGGCAGCGGACGCCAGCGGCTCGAAGTCGCCGTCTACGAGGGCGAGTACGAGATCGCCCAGCAGAACGAGCTGATCGGCCACCTGACCCTGCGCCTGCCCGAGAGCCTCGGCGGCCGCATCCCGGTGGACGTCTCCTTCGGTCTCGACCGGGACCGCACCATCACCCTGTCGGTGCGGATCCAGGGCGGTTCGGAGAAGACCGTCAAGCTCGAACGCGCCACCCTCGACCCGGAGTTGAAGGTCCAGGTCGAGGAGCAGCAGCGGCAGATCGAGTCCTTCACCGACAAGTGGGGCAGCGAGCTGACCGAGGCCGAGAAGCGCGAGGCGCAGCGGCTGATGGACACCCTGGACGACCTGGCGGCCGGCCAGTCGCGCGGCGGGTCGGTGGACGAGGCGCTGGAGCGGGCGCAGCGCCAGCTCAAGGCACAGCGCTGGGTGCGCGGTTCGGAGGCGTACCTGAGCCTGTTCATCCACTACTGCGAGAAGCACCTCGACCCGAGCGACCTGGACCGGCTGCGGTCGGTGGCCGCAGACCTGCGGCTGCGCCGCGAGGCCGCCGACTGGGAGGGCGCGATGCGCGCGGCCGAGCGGGCGGACGAGCTGTGCGACTCGCTGGGGCACACCTTCCGGATGCTGACCATGTGCAACGTCTACGTGACGCAGAACATGGTCTCCCCGGCCCTGGCCCAGCGGATCATGGCGCACCTGCGCGGTCTGGACGACGCGGTGGAGGCGCCGAACATGGAGGAGGTCAACCGGCACATGTCGTCGCTGCTGGAGCTGTACGCGCAGGCGCAGAGGGAACTGGGCGCGGAGCCTGCGGCCGAGTCGCTCGGCCCGGTCCGTCCGGAGGAGGCGGGGCCGCGATGAGCGAGGTCGTCGTCGAGCCGAACGGGACCGTCGAGCCGGTCGAGGTGTCCTGCCCGGGCTGCCGGGTGCCGCTCGCCCCGCCGTCGCTGCGCTGCCCCTCCTGCGGGGAGGACCTGACGGCGCTGGTGCGGCTGCGTTACTCCGGACGGATGGACTACAACGCGGCCCTGGAGGCGCTGCGAGCGGGGGAGGCTTCCGAGGCGAGGGTGCTGCTGCGCCGGGCCCTGGCGGCCGAGCCGGGGCTCGCACCCGCGCGGTCGCTGCTGGCGGCGCTGGGCTGAGTCGCCGACGGCGCGGCCGGTGGTGCGGCGCGGGGGCGGCCGGCGGGCAGGGCGGACGGGGGCGGGGCGACACGCCCGCCGTTCGCCCAATCCCGGCGTGGCGCGCAGGCCGTCCGCTGTGATCGGGGGCGAGTGTGATCGTCACACGGATTCTCGCCACCCTCACAAGGAGTGACGCAATGCGTATTCGCACGACCCTCGCCGCCACCGCCGTCGCCGCGGTGTGCGTCCTCGCCGGGGCCGGTACCGCCGCCGCCGACGCGACCGCCAACGGCATCGCCTTCGGCTCGCCCGGTGTCCTGTCCGGCAACCAGATTCAGATCCCGATCCACATCCCGATCAACATCTGCGGGAACACCGTCAACGTGATCGGCGCTCTGAACCCGGCGTTCGGCAACACCTGCATCAACGCCTGACCCCGCGCGCCGGGGCCGTCCGTCGAACCAGGCGGGCGGCCCCGGCGCCGTGTCCGCACCCCTGTTCGGGGGTGGCGGCCGACGGTCCGGAACGCGACCATGGTCACTCCGTCCCCGCGCCGCCGAAGGAGCCCCACCACAGTGCCGACCATGCGCAGCTACTCCTCCGGAGTCTCGGACGCCCCCCTGCTCGGCGACACCATCGGGGAGAACCTCGACCGGGCGGTGCGCGCCTTCCCCGAGCGCGACGCCCTGGTCGACCGCCCCACCGCCCGCCGCTGGACGTACGCCCAGCTCGGCGCCGACGTGGACGCGCTGGCCCTCGGGCTGCTGGAGCTGGGCATCGCCAAGGGCGACCGCGTCGGCATCTGGGCCCCCAACTGCGCCGAGTGGACGCTCACCCAGTACGCCACCGCCAAGCTCGGCGCGATCCTCGTGAACGTCAACCCGGCCTACCGCTCGCACGAGTTGGAGTACGTGCTGAAGCAGTCCGGCATCCGGCTGCTGGTCGCCGCCGAGCGCTTCAGGACCTCCGACTACGCGGCGATGATCGAGGAAGTCCGGCCCCGCTGCCCCGCGTTGGAACGGGTGCTGCTGATCGGCCACCCCGAGTGGGAGGCCGTGACCGCCGCCGGACGCCTGGCCGACCGGGCCCGACTCGCCGAGCGGGAGGCGGAGTTGGCGCCGGACGACCCGATCAACATCCAGTACACCTCCGGCACCACCGGCTTCTCCAAGGGTGCGACCCTCTCGCACCACAACATCCTCAACAACGGCTACTTCGTCGGCGAACTCCTCGACTACACCGAGCAGGACCGCATCTGCGTCCCCGTGCCCTTCTACCACTGCTTCGGCATGGTGATGGGCAACCTCGCCGCCACCTCCCACGGCGCCTGCACCGTCATCCCCGCCCCCGCCTTCGAACCCGGCGCCACCCTCGCCGCCGTCGCCGCCGAACGCTGCACCTCGCTGTACGGCGTGCCGACGATGTTCATCGCCGAACTCGCCGACCCCGACTTCGAGCGCTACGACCTCACCAGCCTGCGCACCGGCATCATGGCCGGCTCGCCCTGCCCGACCGAGGTCATGAAGGAGGTCATCGGGCGGATGGGCATGACCGAGGTGTCCATCTGCTACGGCATGACCGAGACCTCGCCCGTCTCCACCCAGACCCGCACCGACGACTCCGTGGAGCGCCGCGTCTCCACCGTCGGCCGCGTCGGACCGCATCTGGAGGTCAAGGTCGTCGACCCGGCCACCGGCCGCACCGTCCCGCGCGGCGAGCCCGGCGAACTGTGCACCCGCGGCTACTCCGTCATGCTCGGCTACTGGGGCGAGCCCGAGCGCACCGCCGAGGCCGTCGACGCCGCCCGCTGGATGCACACCGGCGACCTCGCCGTCATGGACGAGGACGGCTACCTCGCCATCACCGGCCGCATCAAGGACATGGTCATCCGCGGCGGCGAGAACCTCTACCCCCGCGAGATCGAGGAGTTCCTCCACGCCCACCCCGACATCCTCGACGTCCAGGTGATCGGCGTCCCCGACCCCAAGTACGGCGAGGAGCTGATGGCCTGGATCAGGATGCGCGAGGGCGCCGACCCACTCACCGCCGAGGACGTGCGCGCCTACTGCACCGGCCGGCTCGCCCACTTCAAGATCCCGCGCTACGTCCACATCGTCGACGAGTTCCCGATGACCGTCACCGGCAAGATCCGCAAGGTCCAGATGCGCGAGGAGTCCGCCCGCCTGCTGGGCCTCTGACCCCCCCACACATGAACGGCCGGCGAGGGCTGCTGCCCCGCCAGCCGTCGTCTCCTGCTCCTAGTACCGGGCGCCCCACGCCTGGTCGGTGTCGACGATCTCCTTGCCGAGCGGCGCCAGGGAGAGCGGCACCATCTTGAGGTTGGCCCACCCGAAGGGGATGCCGATGATCGACAGGAACAGCGGAATGCTGGTGAGGATGTGCCCCAGCGCCAGCCACCACCCGGCGAACACGAACCAGATCACGTTCCCGACGCACGACCCGGCCCCGGCGTCCCGCCGCTCCACCGTCGTCCGCCCGAACGGCCACAGTATGAACCCGGCGATCCGGAACGAGGCGATGCCGAACGGGATCGTCACGATCAGCACGCAGCAGATGAGCCCGGCGAGCACGTAGGCCAGGGCCATCCAGATGCCGCAGAAGAGCAGCCAGATGATGTTGAGGATGAACTGGAGCGGCTTCATGGTCCGTACCTTCTCATGCTTCCCGAGGTCACTGCTACGCCCGTGGAATGCCCGTCGGCGCCTTCCGCTACGCCCCTAGGGGACGGATCCGGGGGGAGAGTCGGGGGCGTCGGTTTGGAACGGGTCGTGTGCGTCTGTTTGACTGTCGGACCGTTCCGTTCCGTCAACTCTCCTGACTGGAATCCCAGATGACAGAAGCCGCCCTCAACGGCACCCCCCTCCTGTTCCCGGTCTTCGGCGTCCTCGGGGTACTGCTCGGGGCCGGCGCCTGGTGGTGGGCCCGGCGGAGCGGGCGGCCGGCGGCCGTCGCGGTGCTGTGGGCGGTGAGCCTGGCCGGGGAGGCGGCGGTGACGCTCACGCCCGTGCGGTCCGGCTACTCCGGGACGCCGTACTGCGCGATCGGCTCGTCCGTCTGGTCCGACCTGACGGGCCAGCAGGGGCTGATGAACATCGCGCTGTTCGCGCCGCCCGCGTTCCTGACCGTCCTGCTCTTCCGGCGGCCGCTGACCGGGCTGGCGGGTCTGGTCGTGCTGTTGGGCGTCACCGAGGTCGCGCAGACGCTGCTGGGCACGGGGCGGGCCTGCGACGCCGCCGACTTCCTCGACAACGCGGCCGGGGCGCTGACCGGCACCCTGCTCGGGGTGGGATGGCTGCTGCTGCGCGGGCGCCGCCCCGGGAGGACGTTGCGGGACCTGCGGCACGGGCTGCTGGTCGGCGGCCTCGGGCTGGGGGCGGTCGGCCTCGTCCTCGTCCTCGGCATCCGCATCGACCGGGGGGACCCGGGCTTCCACGCCCCGCCGTCCGAGGACATCGTGCGGGCCCAGGAGGTCGCGGACGGGCTGTTCGGACCGAACACCCGGGTGAGCGCGACGAGGACCGGACCCGAGGCGGCCGACGCGCCCCCGGTCACGTCCGTCACCACCGATCGCGGCACCTTCCGCATCGACGCGTCCACCGGGAGCCTGCTCTCCGCCGCCGCGGACGGCGCCGTGACGGGGTTCGTCCTCCCGCCCGAGCAGGTCGTCGCGGCGGGCGCGGACTTCGCCCAGATCTGGTTCGGCGACCGCATCACGGGCCTCACCCCGACCGTCACCCCCCTGCCCGTCAGCGACACCGCCCGCACCCTCACCTACCACCGCCCCGCCGGTCCGGGCCGGCCGCCGCTGACCCTCACGGTCACCGTCTCCGGCACCGGCCACCTGCTCTCGGCCGACACCCAGGCCCGGTAACCACCCCGCTCGGCGCTTCGCTCGGCGCTTCGCTCGGCGCTTCGCTCGGCGCTTCGCTCGGCGCTTCGCTCGGCGCTTCGCTCGGCGCTTCGCTCGGCGC
>NZ_JOCF01000113.1 GCF_000720635.1 Streptomyces sp. NRRL WC-3742
CCGCACAGGAAGTCGGCCCCCCGCCTTCCTGCGCTCGCCACCAACCTCCCCACACCCGCCCTGCCCCGCGCGCCCCCGCACAGGAAGTCGGCCCCGCCGACTTCCTGCGCCCGCCCCCAGCGATGCCGCCCCACCACGGGCCGCCCGGTTGTATCTCCCGACCCGGGGCCCACCACCTCAGGGCATTCGGCCGCCGACCTCCTGTGCAGCCGAGCCTCGTTCTCACCCATCAGCGCGCCAGCACGAGCCCGCGTCACATCGCGTGCGCCGCCGGGCACGGCCCGTACGTAGGAAGTCGACTCGGCCGACTTCCTACGCAGCTGCGCTCGCTTGCGCTGCCCGCTCACCTGCTGCGCACGTGCACAGAGTCGGCCACTCGCACCCCCAGCGATGCCACCCTCCTGCGCCGCCTGGCCGCACCCCCCGCACCCGGTGCGCGTGGCCTACCCGCCGCCCCGCAGCCCGGCCACACTTCTGCCCGTTGCGTAGGAAGTCGGCCAGCCCGACTTCCTACGCTCGCCATGAATCTCCCCGCATCCGCAGGGCGGCTGCCACTCCTCCCGCGTAGGAAGTCGATCCCGCCGACTTCCTGCGCTCACCCCCTGGCAGCCGCCGGTGATGTCCTCCCCTTGCGCCGCCTCGCCGCGCCGCGGCCCACTGCTGCGCAGTCGCCCGTGCCTCAGCCCTTCGCACAGGAAGTCGGCCCCGCCGACTTCCTGCGCATCAGCGTGCTCGTGCGCCTTCGCGCAGCGGGGGAGGGTCCGGGGCTGGCGGGTTGCCGTGGGTTTGGGTGTGCGCTGATCGACTTCCGTGTGGGGAGGCGGCAGGCGCAGTTGTGTGCGGGCCTTTCCCGTCGTGTGGCGTGGGAAGTCGATCCCGCCGACTTTCTGGGCGGCTTGTCAGCTGGTGGGGGCGGTGGGTGGGGCGGGGGCGGCGGCGGGGGGTGGGGTGCCGCCGGAGGCGCCGGCGCCGGGCCAGGATTCGTCGAGGGTGCCGTCGGTGCGGACGGCGTAGCGGGTGGAGGTGGTGGCGCCGGTGGTGGGGACGCGTTCCTCGCGGACGACGGTGCCGCCGTCCAGGCGCCAGGTGGCGGCGGCCTGCGGGTCCGCGGCGGAGGTGCGGGAGGCCGCGGCGACCGGGGTGTTGTCGGCCGCGAAGGTGTACATCTGTACGAGGTCGACCGGCACTGAGCCCTCGGTGCGCCGCAGGACGACGATCGAGGCGGGCGCGCCCCTGAAGCGGGCCGGGAGCACCGCACTGAGCGAGACCTGCGGTCCGGCCCCGGCCGAGTGCCCCTCGCGGAGGGTGATGCCGGGCCCGCCGGTGCCGTCCGGGTAGGTGCGGTTGGGCCAGTCCACCGCCGGGCCCGGCCCCTGGGCGGCCGCGAGCGAGGCGTCCACGGGCGGGAGGCTGCGCGCCGCCGCCGGTACGGGCGTGCCGCTGGACTGCGGCGCCACGTCCGCCGAACCGCCGGTGGCGGGCGAGGAGGTCGCGGGCGCCCGGCGCCCCTGGTTGCCGCGCTCCTCGCACCCCTGGGCCGCCGCGATCGCCAGGGCGACCCCGAGCGTGACGGTGACGAAGACCACCAGCCGCTGCCGGAGCAGCCGCTGCCGGGCGTTGCCGGGCGGGCGCCCGCCGGGCCGTCCGGGCGGCGGGGTGTGGGGCCGCTCGCGCAGCGGCCGGGTGACGGGTGTCGGCTCGGGCCGGGGGAGCGGGGCGCCGGCGGGCCGTCGTGCGGCCGCGCCGGAGGCGGCCCGCGCCCGGGCGGCGGCCTGCGGCTCGGGGGAGCGCCCGGGCCCGGGCACCCCGTGCACGGGGCCGGCGGGACCGGCGGGCCCGGCGGAACCAGCCGGAGCAACGGGAGAACCCGGAGCACCCGCCCCCCGCCCCGCCCGCACAGCGCGCCCGGCGGAAGCCCCCAACGCCGCACCGCGCGCCGCCAGTTCGCTGAGCCGCTCGTGCAGTGCGGCCGCGCCGGGCCGCTCGGCGGGCTCCTTGGCCAGGCAGGCCCGGATCAGCGGCGCGAGCTGCGGCGGTACGGCCGACAGGTCGGGCTCCTCGTGGACGACCCGGTACAGCATCACCTCCGAGGAGGCACCGGAGCCGAACGGGGTGTCCCCGGTGAGCGCATAGGCGAGCGTCGCGCCGAAGGCGAAGACGTCCGTGGCCGGGGTGACGGCCGCGCCGCGCACCTGTTCGGGCGCGAGGAAGCCGGGGGAGCCGACGGCGGTGCCGACGTGGGTGAGCGTGCTGGCGCCGCGCGACCACGCGATGCCGAAGTCGATGATCCTGGGGCCGCGCGGCGACAGCAGGATGTTGGAGGGCTTGAGGTCCCGGTGGACGACCCCGGCCTCGTGCACCTTGACGAGCCCGTCCGCGAGCGCGGCCCCGATCCGGGCGGCCTCGGGCCAGCCCATCGGCCCGTCGTCGCCGACCCGCTTGTAGAGGGAGGGCCCGGGCACGTACGCGGTGGCCAGCCAGGGCCGCTCGGCCTCGATGTCGGAGCCGACGACGCGTGCCGTGCAGGCGCCCCGGATGCGGGAGGCGGCGGCGATCTCGCGGGCGAAGCGGGTGCGGAACTCCTGGTCCTCGGCGAGTTCGGCGCGGATCAGCTTGAGGGCGACGCGCTGCCCCTTGCGGTCGGAGCCGAGGTAGACGACGCCCATGCCGCCGGCGCCGAGTCTCCGGTGCAGTCGGTACGGCCCGACGATGCGGGGGTCCTCACGCCTCAGCCGCATCATCGCCATGTTCCCGTTCCCCGTCAGCCCGTGGTTGAGGCCCCGTCGGTTGGGGCATCGTCAGTTCCTGCCTGGCACAGCTTACGGACTGCCCGCTGCGGTGTGCTGATACGCAACACCTGAAGCGGCCGTGCGATTGTCCGATCTTGGGCTGACCCGCAGGTCACAGGGGTGGCCGATCCGGCCTCGGGGTTCCCCCTCAGGGTTCCCCCGGGGGCCGGATCACGGCTCCCTCCCCCTGCGGTAGTAGGCCCTAAGTACGGCAGTCATCCTCCGGGATGCCCGAGGAACAGTACGACGGCATGACGCTCGAAAGGCCCCCTGACCAATAGCGTTGTCCTCAGCGGTGGACGGGGAGCTCGTCCCCCGAGGTAAGCCGTCCACCGCGCCAACTCGACCGGATCAGGAGCAAGGGCATGGCATCGCAGCTCACGGGATCTCCGCGCCGCCGCCGTCCGGCCTTCGTCCAGTCCCGGTCCACCGAGCAGCAGACGCGGCACCCCGCCGTGGCGCTGGCCATGGCCCTGCCGTGCGCCGTGCTGCTGGTGATCCTCTTCGGTGGTTGGGAGCAGATGGCGAACCAGGCCCAGGCCGTCGTCGACCTGCTCGGCCACTGATACACCCGGCCCCGCGGGGCCGGCCACAGAACGGGCACTGATCCCCTGGGGACGGGGATCGGTGTCGCCGGGGAGAGCCGCGGCCGCGATGACACGCGGACGGGCGAGAGCGGTGCGCAGAGCGCCCCGGCAGGCGGAGACGCCGCGTACGGACGTCGGTGAGGGCGACCGTACGCGGCTCTTCTCCTCTTGGAGCACGTTGGAGCAAGCCGAAAAAGGCCGGGGCCGCGATCCTCACGGATCGCGGCCCCGGCCGTCACTGTGCGCGATACTGGGATTGAACCAGTGACCCCTACCGTGTCAAGGTAGTGCTCTCCCGCTGAGCTAATCGCGCCTGGTAAGGCGTTCCTGCAGCATTGAACCAGTGACCCCTACCGTGTCAAGGTAGTGCTCTCCCGCTGAGCTAATCGCGCGGGGAGGTCTCCCGGCGGAACCGGGCGATCCTCTTGGAGGTGGAGACGGGATTTGAACCCGTGTACACGGCTTTGCAGGCCGTTGCCTCGCCTCTCGGCCACTCCACCAGGCAACACTCGAAGAACGATCTTACACTGTTCTCCATCGAGCGGACGACGAGATTCGAACTCGCGACCCTCACCTTGGCAAGGTGATGCTCTACCAACTGAGCTACGTCCGCCTGTCTCCCGGGGGCCTTCACCGCTTTTCCTCGGCTGCGCTCCCTGGCGACGTGTTGAACTCTAGCGGATTCCCGGGCCAGCTAAAAATCCGTTCCCGCAGCGTGCCGAGGGGATGCCCTGCGCGTGCCGTTCCGTCAGCCCCGGCGAGGGGGCACCTGCCGCCACCTGCGCCGCTCACGGACGATCATCCGCAGGCCACCCGGCGAACACCCGCGCGACGCCCGCGACTGCTCACGCCCCCGGCCCCGGCGGGCGCCCCCGACCTACACTTCAGGCACCGCCCCCAGCACCACCGCGCAGGAGAACCGTGTCCGGCCCGATCGACCCCCGCACCCCCCTCGCCCGCTTCGGCGGCCGCCTGGCCACCGGGCTGCGCGACGTCACCTCGGACCCGGCCGCCCTCGACTCCACCGGCCACTGGGCCGTCGCGTACGACTTCGAGGGCCGCCTCACCTGCGCCCGCTTCGAACACGTGCGCCCCGCCCCC
The DNA here is from genome assembly GCF_000720635.1 of Streptomyces sp. NRRL WC-3742. Taxonomy (GTDB): domain Bacteria; phylum Actinomycetota; class Actinomycetes; order Streptomycetales; family Streptomycetaceae; genus Kitasatospora. Next base: position 4,478 of record NZ_JOCF01000113.1, read on the forward strand.
GCCCCGCCCTCGGGCACGGGCTGGCAGGGCCCGGCCGCCGGCGACTGGCACAGCTCCCTGGACCGCGCCGCCTACACCGCGGGCGTGCGCCGCATCCGCGAGCACATAGCCGCCGGCGAGGTCTACCAGGCCAACCTCTGCCGCGTCCTGTCCGCGCCCCTGCCCGACCCCGCGCGCACCGACATCGACGCCCTCACGGGCCTGCTCGCCCGCGGCAACCCCGCCCCGTACGCCGGCACGATCCGGCTGCCCGACCACGGCGTCGAGATCGCCACCGCCTCACCCGAGCTCTACCTGCACCGCGGCGGACGCACCGTCTCCTCCGGCCCGATCAAGGGCACCGGCCGCACCGAGCACGACCTCCTCGACAAGGACCACGCCGAGAACGTGATGATCGTCGACCTGGTCCGCAACGACCTCGGCCGCGTCTGCGCCACCGGCAGCGTCACCGTCCCCGACCTGTGCGTCGTCGAGAAGCACCCCGGCCTGGTCCACCTCGTCTCCACCGTCGAGGGCACCCTGCGCGAGGGCGCCGGCTGGCCCGAGCTCCTCGCCGCCACCTTCCCGCCCGGCTCCGTCACCGGCGCCCCCAAGTCCAGCGCCCTGCGGATCATCGACGCCCTGGAGACGGCCCCCCGAGGCCCCTACTGCGGCGCGATCGGCTGGGTCGACGCCGACCGCGGCGAGGCCGAACTCGCCGTCGGCATCCGCACGTTCTGGATCGACCGGCAGGACTGCGACGCCCCCGTCCTGCGCTTCGGCACCGGCGCCGGCATCACCTGGGGCTCCGACCCCGAACGCGAATGGGACGAGACGGAACTCAAGGCCGCCCGCCTCGTCGCGATAGCGTCGGGCGGCCACACCCCCGACAACCCCTGACAGCCCCTGAGCCCCCTGACACTTCCCGACACCTCCTGATCCAGAGACCCCCGAGGAGCCGCGCCCGATGCACAACCCCACCACGAGCTGGGTCAACGGAACGCTCGTCGACTCCGCCCGGGCCGCCGTCTCCGTCCTCGACCACGGACTCACCACCGGCGACGGCGTCTTCGAGACCATGAAGGTCGTCGACGGCCGCACCTTCGCCCTGACCCGCCACCTCGACCGGCTCACCCGCTCCGCCCGGGGCCTCGGCCTGCCCGACCCCGACCACGACCTGGTCCGCGAAGCCTGCGCCCAGGTCCTCGCCGCCGACCCTGTCCCGCTCGGCCGCCTGCGCGTCACCTACACCGGCGGCATCGCCCCGCTCGGCTCCGAACGCGGCACCGCCGGCCCCACCCTGGTCGCCGCCCTCGGCGCCATCACCCGCCGCCCCGACGAGACCGCCGTCGCCGTCGTCCCCTGGCGCCGCAACGAGCACAGCGCCGTCGCCGGTCTCAAGACCACCTCGTACGCCGAGAACGTCGTCGCCCTCGCCGCCGCCCACCGCGCCGGCGCCTCCGAGGCTCTGTTCGCCAACACCGCCGGCCGCCTCTGCGAGGGCACCGGCTCCAACGTCTTCGTCGTCCTCGGCGGCCGCCTGCTCACCCCGCCGCTCGCCTCCGGCTGCCTCGCCGGCATCACCCGGCAGCTCGTCCTCGACTGGTGCGGCGCCGAGGAGGCCGACCTCCCGCTCGAGGCCCTCCGGGACGCCGAGGAGATCTTCCTGACCTCCAGCACCCGCGACGTCCAGGCCGTCACCCGCGTCGACGACCGCGAACTCCCCGGCACCGGCCCCGTCACCGCCAAGGCCATGGCCGTCTTCGCCGAGCGCAGCGGCGACGACCTCGACCCCTGAGCGGCCCGGCCCGGTAGCGACCCCGGGGCGCGGCACACGGCTAACCTCACCGACAAGGGGAAGGGACCACCACATGACCACCACGCTGCGCCCCGAGGGCCCCGAGTCACCCACCGCGGCCGGAGGCCGCACCAGACGCTGGCGGATACTCGCGAACGGCCGTCAGGTCGGCGCCCTGCGCACCACCGCGGACCCGCAGGGCCGTCAACTCTGGGGCAGGATATCCGAGTTGGAGATCGCCGAAGGCCGGGGTCGCGGTCGCGGAACCTTCGGAGCCCTGGCCGCCGAGGAGGTCCTGCGCAGCTGGGGCTGCCTCCGGATCGACGTCAGCATCCCCGCGGCGGCCGACGCGGCACGGGGCCTCGCCCTCGCCCTCGGCTACACCGAGCGCACCCTCGGCATGGCCAAGCGACTGGCCGCTCCCCCCGCCCTGCCGCACGGCCTGGAGGCGCGCCCGTTCGACCCCGCCGACCTCGACGACTGGTTCGCCCTCTCCACCGAGCGCTACCACGAGGCGCTCGTCGAGTCCGGCCTCACCGAGGAGCAGGCCCGCACCAGGATCAGCGCCGTCGACCCGGCCGAGCAGAGCATCGGGAACCCCGGCGTCGTCCTGCGCAGGCTCTACGGCGCCGACGCCGGGGAGGGCCCGTACGGCTCGGTCTGGCTCCAGCTGCGCCTGCGCGACCTGCCCGACGGCGAACCGCTCGCCTGGGTGATGAGCGTGGAGGTGCCCCCGGCCCACCGGGGCCGAGGGCACGGACGCACGCTGATGCTGCTCGCCGAACGCGAGTGCCTGGCCGCCGGAGTGCACAACCTCGGGCTCAACGTCTTCGCCCGCAACGAGGTCGCCGTCCGGCTCTACGAGTCGCTGGGCTACGCGGTGACCGAGCGCCTCTACGGCAAACAGCTCTGACCGACGAACGGTCGGGCCGTCATGTCAGGATGCGGGCTCGGCGGCCTCGAGGATGGCCACGATCCGCTCCCGCAGACCCTCCTGGCTCTGCCCGCCGTCCAGCCGCTGCCCGCCGATCACGTACGTGGGCGTGCCCGTGACGCCGATCGCCCTGGCCTCCGCCTGGTCGGCGTCCACGGTCAGCATGTGCCGCCCGTCGATCAGCGCGGTGTCCACCTCCTCGGCGTCCACCCCGACCTCCCGGGCCACGTCCAGCAGCACCTTCTGCCCGCCCCGGCCCAGCTCCTCCGTCCGCTCCAGCAGCGCCTCGACGAACGGCCATCCGAGCCCCTGCGCGAACGCCTCCTCGGCCGCCTCGGCGGCGGCGTAGGCGTGCTTGCGCTTCTCCAGCGGGAAGTGCCGCAGCTCCACGGACAGCGCGTCGCCGTACTGCTCGCGCAGAGCCCGTACGTCGTCCAGGGCGGTGCGGCAGTCCGGGCACTGGAGGTCGCACCAGAACTCGAGGCGGGGGAGGGAACCATCGATCATCCGCCCAGTGTTCCATCAATGGGCACCTCGACCAGCCACAGGAGGCACCGATGACCAGGACCACCGGACGCGGACGCGAAGGGGCGAGCCCGTGCTGACGGCGGCGATCAGCTTCGCGCTCACGGCGGGCGGGGTGGCCGTCGCCGGCCTGCGGGCGTGGCGCCGGCGCTTCCTCTCCGCGACCCGCTGGTTCGCCGTCGCCCTGCTGCCCGCCGGGCTCTACCTGACGGGCCTGTTCCCGCTGGCCACCACGATCGGCCGCGAGTTCGGGCACTGGGCCGCCAGGCTCGTGTTCGACCCCCGGGTGTGGACGGGCGTCGCGCTGCTCGGCGTCTCCGCCGTCCTGCTGGTGACCACCCGCTGGGTCGGCCGCCGCGGCGAGGTCGAGCCGGCCCCGGAGCGCCCGGCCGCCGCAGGCCCGGCCCCCGAGCGCCCCGCGGTCACGCCCGCCCCGCCGAAACCGAAGCCGAGGAAGCAGTCGGGCAAGCGCGACGACGGCCTCGGCGGCGACTTCGACGACATCGAGGAGATCCTCCGCAAGCGCGGGATCTGAAGCGCCAGGGCGCGGGCTCAGGCGGAGGGAACGGCCTCCGCCGAGCGCTGGCGCGCCCGGTACGCGGCCACGTGCAGCCGGTTCCCGCAGGTCCGGCTGTCGCAGTAGCGCCGGGAGCGGTTGCGCGAGAGGTCGACGAAGACCCGGGCGCAGTCCGGCGCCTCGCAGCGCCGCAGCCGCTCCCGCTCGCCCGCCATGAGGATGAAGACCAGCGCCATGGCCAGCTCGGCCGCCAGGTGGTCGCCGATCGCGGCGTGCGGCGCGAAGTAGTGGACGTGCCATCCGTGGTGGTCGTGGTTGACCAGGCGCGGGGTCGTCCCGGCGTCCGTGACGATGGCGTTGACCAGCTCGGCGGCGTCCTCCGTGGACTCCGTCGCGAACACCTCGCGCAGCCGGGTGCGCAGCCCGTGCACCCGGTGCAGGTCGTGCTCGGTCAGCGAGTCGATCTCGCTGATCTCGTTGCGGATCACGAAGCCGTCCAGTGCGGCGACGTCCGGCAGCTTCTCGTCGCCGCACACCTCTGGTGCGGTGTTGAGCAGGTCGACGAGGATGCTCAGAGCGCACTCGGTGTCGTGGGTGATCAGCACGTTTGGGGGCTCCTCGCGCAGGGGGACTCGTGGTACCCCGCGGTCACGGTTAACCCAAGACCATACCCGGCGCCGCCGGGGATGGGCGGCGCGTTCGTTCGAAGGCGTGTACGGATTCCGCCGGAGCCCCCCAAAAACGACGACGGCGCCCGGCGCCGGAACCGGCCACCCGTACGGATGACCGACTCCGGCGCCGGGCGCCTGCGGTGTCACCGGCCCGCCCCGGTGGGAGCGGGCCGCTCACCGACCCCGAGGCCGCGTCGTGCGCGGCTTGGTCCGCTGCCGTGCCCCCGAGTAGGACGGCAGTGATGGCGGCAGGGAGTACGCCCCGCCGACAGCGGGGCAGGACCGCCCTCCGGTCGGAATCAGCTTTCGGCGAGGATGTGGGACAGCTCCCGGTCGAGGTCGAAGTGGCGGTGTTCGGTGCCCGGGGGCACCGCGGCGTCCGTCCGCTTGAGGAAGGACTCAAGCGCCCGCGCCGGGGCCTCCAGCAAGGCTTCTCCTTCCGGAGAGCTCAGCGCGATGCAGACCACCCCTTGCCCGTGGCTGCGCGACGGCCACACCCGGACGTCGCCGGTACCGGTGGGTCGGTGCAGCCCCTCCGCGAGGAGATCTCGGGCGAACACCCACTCCACGGTCTCGTCGGCGCCCGTGTGGAACGTGGCGTGCACGGCATAGGGGTCGGCGGTGTCGTAGCGCAGGCCCGCGGGGACGGGCAGTGAGGACTCGCTGGACACGATGAGGCGCAGGTGCAGCTCGCAGCTGACCGTGGTGTTCATAAGCGCCATGGCCTTTCGCTCAGTGTGCGCTCGGGGAATCGCACGTCGGCGAACGGACCATCCCACCCCCAAGACCGATGTAAACCCCTCTGTCCCGATTCGGGCGCGAGTCGTACCCCTTACGGCGCATTGCGGAATCGCCCCACGGCGCGAGGGTCGGGCATTAGCGGGGCGCTTCTCGGTACGTTTCCCGGTACGACTGTGCGAAACGACAAGACGGCAGGGAACACGGGATCGGGTGACATCGCAGGGCCGGACGGCGCGCCTCCGGACGTCGGCAGGCCCTACGGGCGCGCGCGTGTAGGGGCCGCCGGCCCGCAGGGTGGTCGGACCACCGCTCGGGATGCGGTAATGTTTTCCCTGCACCCGGGCGATTAGCTCAGCGGGAGAGCACTTCGTTCACACCGAAGGGGTCACTGGTTCGATCCCAGTATCGCCCACCGGAATGCATTGTGATATGTGAGGCCCAGTCGATTATCGGCTGGGCCTCACGTGTATTTCCGGGAATCCCCCGGAGATCACCCGCTAATCAGGCTGAGGATCAGTCAGCAGCCCGGCGGAGCGCGAGTTCTGCGGATGCGTCGGCCGTCCCCGGAAGGGACGAGTTGTACGACCGGCTCGCAATGGTGCTACAGTTCTTCTCGTTGCCCGGGCGATTAGCTCAGCGGGAGAGCACTTCGTTCACACCGAAGGGGTCACTGGTTCGATCCCAGTATCGCCCACCGGACAGCACGCAGGCCCTGATCCGAACAGGATCAGGGCCTGCTGCACGTCCCGGACCCCTACGCCGCCGCCTCGCAGCCGTGCTCCGGCTCCAGCCGGCGGCCGCAGCCGCACCGGGCCGGCCGCAACGGCCACGACAGGTCCACCCGCTCCGGCGTCCCCGACCGGTCGAACCACCGCTGCAGCCCACGCGCCTGCGCCGCGTGCCACACCGCCTGCCGCAGATGCAGCTCCGCCGCCGACAGCCCGCCCAGCGCCGCCGGATACCGGGCACCTATCCGCCGCGTCAGCGCCAGCGACGCCGTCGCGTCCGCCGCCGCGTCATGAGCACCGGTCAACTCCACCTCGTAGTGCGCGCACAGGTCCGTCAACGTCCGGCGGCCCTTGCGGTAGCGGTCCACGTGCTTGTCCAGCACCCGCGGATCGAGTATCACCAGCGGCGCCGACTCCAGACCGTCCGCCAGCGTCACCCCGTGATGACGGCGCAACTCCCGGTCCAGCAGCGTCAGATCGTACGGCGCGTTCATCACCACCACCGGACGGCCCGACCGCGCCTGCGCCGCCAGCGCGCGCACGACCTCCGCCACCACCGTACGGGCCGGGCGGCCGTGCGCCCGCACCCGTTCGTCGCTGATGCCGTGCACCGCACGGGCGCCGTCGGGGATCGGCACGCCCGGATCGGCGAGCCAGGTGGTGCCGTGCACCGGTGCGCCCGGGGCGAGTTGGACGACCAGGGCGGCCGAGACGATCCGATCGGACTCCACGTCCACGCCGGTGGTCTCGGTGTCGAAGGAGGCGAGTGGGCCGGTGTACCAGATCTGCTGCATGACTGCCCCTCAGGCGAGCGTTCCGCGCCCGGTTGATACCCGCTTCTGACACCCGTTCAACCGTTTGGCCCAGGCCCGACCGGGGATCCTCACGGAGGGTGTCCCGCCCGAGCCCGGGCGGGCCCGGAGCCGGGGGAGGCCACGGGGCCATGGCACTGACCCAGCCGCAGCCCGAAGGGGCGGCGGCGGACGCACCACGAGGAAACCTGGCCGTCACCGCCTGCATGGAGACCCTGCAGGTCGGCTACCTGCACGCCGTCGCCGCCGCCGCCGGCTGCTCGCTCTCCCAGCCCTTCCCGGACAACGGCATCGACTGGCACGTCAGCCACGGTTCCCGCGAGCACGAGGTCGACGACGAGGTCACCGTCAAGATCCAGCTCAAGGCCACCCAGCAGATCGCCGCCCGACCGCCCGGCCCCCACTTCAGCTTCACCCTCGACAACGAACACCTGCGCAAACTCGCCCGCACCCGCGTCGCCGTCCCCCGCATCCTGGTCGTCATGCTGCTCCCCAGCCGCGTCGACCAGTGGCTCGACGCCCGGCCCGACGCACTGGAACTGCGGCACTGCTGCTACTGGACCAACCTCGCCGGCCACCCCGTCACCGGCCGCCGGCGCACCAACGTCAGGGTCCCCACCGACCAGGTCTTCGACGACCGCGCGCTCTGCGACATCATGGCCCGGGTCGGCGCGGGCGCAAGCCCGTGACCGCCCGGCCCCGGCAGCGAGGAAGCACCCCCATGACTGCGTCGCACGGACCGGGCGAGCCCGCCCGCCCCCTGCCCGACCCGGCCACCGTCGACCCCGCGGTGCTGGCCACCCTGCTCGCCCGCTACGGCTGGGTCCGCCGCGGAGGCCCCGCCGCCCGCTACGGCCGCTGGACCCCGCCCGACCACGAGCCCGGCACCAGCCTCCTCGTCCCCGCCGGAGACGGCTTCGACGACGCCGTCGAACTCCTCACCGACGCCGTCACCGCGCTCTCCCGCTCCAGCACCCCCTCCGCCCGCTCCATCCTCCTCGCCCTCGCCGTCCCCGGCGACGAACTGCGCTGGCACCGCGACCTGCCCGGCCCCGCCGAGGCCACCGGCTGGGACGACGCCGAACGCCTCCGGCAGGCCGCCCGCACCATGCTCGCCGCCGGAGCCAAGGCCGGCCGCACCCGCGCCGCCTACTTCGGCGCCCGGCTCGACGGACCCGCCGGCGAGTTCCTCGACGGCGTCCTCGTCGTCGAACAGGGCCCCGCCCTCACCGCGTACACCCCCGCCCCCGAGGGCCGCGCCGCCGTCACCACCCTCGTCCGCGCGCTCGAGGCGCTGCGCGACGCCGTCGACTACCGCCGGGTCAGCGGCGGACTCGACGCCTTCGAGAACGCCGTCCAGGCCGGCGTCAGCCGAGAACTCGTCCAGTCCGTCGCGGAACTCGTCCGCGGCACCACCGGCGCCCGGCTCACCGTCGCCTGGTCCGCCGCCACCGGAACACCCGGCGGCTTCGGGGACCGCCGCATCGTCCTCGACTTCTCACCCGGCGACCTGCCCGCCCTCGCCGAGGCGTCCGACCTCCTCGAGAGCCTGGAACCCGCCGTACCCGTCACCGTCACCGGCCTGATCGTCCGCCTCAAGCGCGCCGACCCCGCCGGGCCCGGCTCCGTACGGCTGCGGGTGCTCTCCGGCGCCGACGTCCGCGAACTCAAGATCCGCCTGCCCGACCCCGACTACCGGCTCGCCGCCGAGGCCCACCTCGCGGGCCTGCCCGTCCGCCTCTCCGGCCGCCTCGAACCCCACGGAGGCTTCCGCCGGCTCGGCCGACCCCACGCACTCGAACTGTGCGGCTGGGAGGAAGGCGACCGCGAACAACTGCTCAAGGGCCTCCAGGAAGGAACGGAGGAGACGTAGAGGAGACGTAGAGGAGACGCAGGTGCGCAGCGCAGGCGGTGCTCTCGGTACCATCGTCACGCGCAGCGCTGTGCTGCGTCTTGATCCAGCACGTCAGGAGAGACCGGTGACGGACGTCCGGGTAATCATCAGCCGCGAACCCGATCGGGAAGAGCGCGTGGTGACGACGGGCACTACGGCCGCCGACCTCTTCGCCGACGACCGCTCGATCATCGCCGCCCGCGTCGCCGGCCAGCTCAAGGACCTCGCCTACGCCGTCCAGGACGGCGACGAGGTCGAGCCGGTCGAGATCGGCAGCAAGGACGGCCTCGACATCCTGCGCCACTCCACCGCGCACGTCATGGCCCAGGCCGTCCAGCAGCTCTACCCCGAGGCCAAGCTCGGCATCGGCCCGCCGGTCAAGGACGGCTTCTACTACGACTTCGACGTCGAGAAGCCCTTCCACCCCGATGACCTCAAGGCCATCGAGAAGCGCATGCAGGAGATCATCAAGCGGGGGCAGAAGTTCTCCCGCCGCGTGGTCACCGACGAGGCCGCCGCCGAGGAGCTCGCCGCCGAGCCGTACAAGCTCGAGCTGATCGGCCTCAAGGGCTCCGCCGCCACCGCCGGCGAGGGCGCCGACGTCGAGGTCGGCGGCGCCGAGCTCACCATCTACGACAACCTGGACGCCAAGACCGGCGAGCAGTGCTGGGGCGACCTCTGCCGCGGCCCGCACCTGCCCAGCACCCGGCACATCCCGGCGTTCAAGCTGATGCGCAACGCCGCCGCGTACTGGCGCGGCAGCGAGAAGAACCCCATGTTGCAGCGCATCTACGGCACCGCCTGGCCGACCAAGGACGAGCTGAAGGCGCACCTCGACTTCCTCGTCGAGGCCGAGAAGCGCGACCACCGCAAGCTCGGCAACGAGCTCGACCTCTTCTCCATCCCCGAGGAGATCGGCTCCGGCCTCGCCGTCTTCCACCCCAAGGGCGGCATCATCCGCCGCGCCATGGAGGACTACTCGCGCAAGCGGCACGAGGAAGAGGGCTACGAGTTCGTCTACACCCCGCACGCCACCAAGGGGAAGCTCTTCGAGAAGAGCGGCCACCTCGACTGGTACGCGGACGGTATGTACCCGCCCATGCAGCTCGACGAGGGCGTGGACTACTACCTCAAGCCGATGAACTGCCCGATGCACAACCTGATCTTCGACGCGCGTGGCCGCTCGTACCGTGAACTGCCGCTGCGCCTCTTCGAGTTCGGGACGGTGTACCGGTACGAGAAGTCGGGCGTGGTGCACGGCCTGACCCGTGCGCGTGGCTTCACGCAGGACGACGCGCACATCTACTGCACCCGCGAGCAGATGGCGGAGGAGCTCGACTCCACGCTGACCTTCGTGCTCAACCTCCTTCGGGACTACGGTCTGACGGACTTCTACCTGGAGCTGTCGACCAAGGATCCGGAGAAGTACGTCGGATCGGATGAGACTTGGGAGGAGGCCACCCGCGTTCTGGCGGCGGTGGCCGAGAAGCAGGGCCTCCCGCTGGTGCCGGACCCGGGTGGCGCGGCCTTCTACGGGCCGAAGATCTCGGTGCAGGCGCGGGACGCCATCGGCCGGACCTGGCAGATGAGCACGATCCAGTTGGACTTCAACCTGCCTGAGCGTTTCGATCTTGAGTACACGGCGGCGGACGGCTCGCGTCAGCGGCCGGTCATGATCCACCGGGCGCTCTTCGGTTCGATCGAGCGCTTCTTCGCGGTTCTGCTGGAGCACTATGCGGGCGCCATGCCGCCGTGGCTGGCTCCGGTCACCGTGACCGGTATCCCGATCACCGACGAGCACGTGCCGTACCTGCTGGAGGTCGCGGCCGAGCTCAAGAAGCAGGGGATCCGGGTCGAGGTGGACACCTCGGACGACCGCATGCAGAAGAAGATCCGCAACGCGCAGCGCAGCAAGGTCCCGTACATGCTGATCGCCGGAAACGACGACGTCGAGGCGGGCGCGGTGTCCTTCCGCTACCGCAATGGTGAGCAGAAGAACGGCGTGCCGCTGGCGGAGGCCGTCGCCGAGATCGTCGAGGCCGTGAAGAACCGCGTCCAGGTGTGACGCGGTAGTCGGACGACCACGTGCGGGGCAGGCTCTTGATGAGTCTGCCCCGCAGGGCTTTGCGAGCCCGGTCGGGCGAATATGCTGATCAGCATGACGACTGAGCCGGAACTGCAGCGGGGCGTCGGGGAGCCGGACGGCTTCCGCCGCCTGTGGACGCCCCATCGGATGGCGTACATCCAGGGTGAGAACAAGCCCACCGGCCCGGCTCCGGACGACGGTTGCCCGTTCTGCTCGATTCCGTCGCTCAGCGACGAGGACGGGCTGGTCGTCGCGCGCGGCTCCTCGGTGTTCGCGGTGCTGAACCTGTACCCGTACAACGGCGGGCACCTGATGGTGGTCCCGTACCGGCACGTCGCGGACTACACGGAGCTGGACGCCGCCGAGACGGCGGAGCTGGCCGACTTCACCAAGAAGGCGATGACCGCGCTGCGGGCGGCCTCCGGGGCGCACGGGTTCAACATCGGCATGAACCAGGGTGCGGCGGCCGGGGCCGGGATCGCGGCGCACCTGCACCAGCACGTGGTGCCGCGCTGGGGCGGGGACACCAACTTCATGCCCGTGGTCGGCCACACCAAGGTGCTGCCGCAGCTGCTCGCGGACACCCGCAAGATGCTGGCCGAGGTCTGGCCGCAGGGCTAGGGACGTACGAAGAGGGGCCCGCCACCGAACTCACAGGTGGCGGGCCCCTCTTCGTACGCGCGGAGGTCAGTTGGCGTTGTAGACGTCGGCCTCGTAGGGGCGGGTGCCCTGGGCCTCGGACTTGATGATCGAGGTGCGGGTCTTGAAGAAGCGGTCCGCGTCGAGGTCGTGCTCCTCGAGGAACTCGAGGGTGGCCGCGTGGACGGCGTTGAGCACGGGGACGGAGGCGTTGGTCGCGTTGTCGATCATCGTGCGGCTGTCCCAGGCGCGGCCGACCCAGGCGTGGCGCAGGCCGAAGGGTTCGGGCAGGGCGAGGCTGCCGCCGAGCCAGCCGAGGAGGCCGGGGATCTTGTGGAAGGGGGCGCGGACGGCCTGGCGGACGACCTCGTCGTTGTCGATCAGCGGGAGCTTGACCGTGCGCTCCTCCCAGAACTTCACGGTCTTGGGGATCTTCTTCTCCTTGTCCTTCGGCTTGTCGAAGAACACGCCCTTGACCGGGCCGAGCGCGTAGCCGGCGACGGAGATGGTGAGGACGTTGGCGAGGAGGGTGACGGTGACGGTGAAGGTGAGGACCAACTTGCCGTCGTGGGTGATGAACTGGGTGGCGAGGTAGTGCCGGGGGCCGCCGGGGAAGGTCTGCTTGTCGGCGATGCTCTGGACGGCGAAGTCGCGCATCCGCTCGCCGTCCATGTCGGCGCCGGCGGGGCGGCTGATCTCGTCGGCGCCGTCGCTGATGTCGTAGACGACCCACTGCTTGATGGCGACGTTGGGGATGCCGCTGTTGGCGACGTGGCTGACGCCGAGGCCCTTGAGGTGGGCGGAGATGCGGCGGACGAGGTCCCAGGGGTGGAAGGCGCGGAAGTCGACGTGGCCCTCGGCGGGGTGGAGGGTGTCGGCGAGGCGCCATTCGCCCCAGCGGCGGCCGGCCCCGAGGATGCCCTTGGGGACGGCGTAGTGCTGGATGTTGGTCTCCTGCTCGGCCTCGAGGCGGCCGAGGCTGTCGCGCAGTTCGTTGGCCTTCTTGTCGAGGTCGTCGCGGGGGACGGCCTTGGCCACGGTGGCGGCGACGGCGCTGCCTCCGACGAGGTCCTCCCAGCGGCGGCGCAGGTCGACGGCGGAGCGTTCGACGATCCGGCGGGCGAGGTACCAGCCGATGACGGGGGCGAGCATGGTGATGCGCAGGTAGAAGCCGAGGAAGCCGTCGGCCGGTGGGCTCACTGCGAGGACGACGGCGAGGAGCGCGGCGGCGATCAGGGCGAAGGCGCCGTAGGTGTCGGCGCCGCGCCGGCTGTCGCGCTTGAGCCAGGCGCGCAGTTGGAAGGCGCCGAGCCAGACGAGGGTGCCGGGGAGGAAGAGCAGGGCGGTGAGGACGGTGACGCCGCTGAGCTTCCGGTCGCGGGCGTGGCGCAGTTCCTCGGCCGCGAGGCAGTGTTCGACGATCTGGCGGGTGTCGACGCCGAAGGCGGGGACGAGGGGTTTGCGGCCGCCGCCGATGGTGCGGGAGATGAGGGCCCTGCTGAACGCCTCGCCGACGTTGGGGCGGAAGAGGGCGAAGCGGCCCTTCTTGGCGCTGCCCGAGGCGAGGGCGTCGACGAAGCCGGTGACCTCGCCGTCGCGGTAGGCGGCGGAGGCGAGTGCCAGGCTGACGGCGGTCTGCGGGCCGGTGTCCGTCCGGGGTATCTGCGCACCCGGGGTCATGTCGAGTGTGGTCACGGTGGCGTCCCCTCCTCCCCTTGTCAGCGGCAGGTTATCGTGCCGCGGCACCGGTGCGCCGATGATCGTCTGAAGTGCCGTCAGCGCCGGCTGGATCGGGCCCGGGCGGGCGGGCCTGAGGGGCATGATGCCCAGGTTCCGGGGGTTCGATACCCGGTGGGCCCGCCGGGCGTCGTGGTGTGGGGGTGGAGGAGGATGGGGGTGTCAGGCGTGGTGGAGACAGGGGAGGTCGTTGTGAAGGACCCGGTGCTGGTTTTCGACGGGGACTGCGCGTTCTGTTCGTCCTGTGTGCGGTGGGGGGAGCGGTATCTGCGGCAGACCCTGGCCTCGGGGGGCTGGGAGGCGGTGCCGTTCCAGTTCGCGGATCTGGCGGAGCTGGACGCGCTGGCGGGTGGCCGGGGGGAGGTGTCGGCGGAGCGGGCCGAGCGCGAGGTGCTGTGGGTGACGCCCTCGGGTGCGGTGTACGGGGGTGCGCAGGCGGTGGCCCGGCTGTTGATGCGTACGGGCGGGGTGTGGGCGTATCTGGGGGCGGTGGCGGCGCTGGCGCCGGTGCGGCCGGTGGTGGCGGTGGTGTACCGCTGGGTGGCGAGGAACCGGCACCGGATGCCGGGGGGTACGGCGGCGTGTGCGCTGCCGCCGAGGAAGCCCGCTCAGTCCGCGTAGGCAGTCGGGCAGTACGGGCCGTACAGCCCGGTCAGTCGGTGTAGCGCTCGGCGAGGGCGGCGGGCATGGGTTCGTGGCGCAGGTGGGCGCGGGAGAACTCGGCGGTGCCGTGGGTGAGTGAGCGCAGGTCGACGGGGTAGCGGGCGAGTTCGAGTTCGGGGACCTCGGCGCGCAGCAGGGTGAGGGCGGGGCCGCCGGTCTCGGTGCCGAGGACGCGGCCGCGTCGGGCGGAGAGGTCGCCGAGGACGGCGCCGAGGTAGTCGTCGGGCAGGAGGACGGTGACGGCGGCGACGGGTTCGAGCAGGCGGATGACGGCGTGCTCGGCGGCGTCGCGCAGGGCGAGGGCGGCGGCGGTCTGGAAGGCGCTGTCGGAGGAGTCGACGGAGTGCGCCTTGCCGTCGGTGAGGGTGACGCGGACGTCGACGAGGGGGTGGCCGGTGGCGACGCCCTTGGCGAGTTGGGCGCGGATGCCCTTTTCGACGGAGGGGATGAAGTGCTTGGGGACGGCGCCGCCGACGACGCTCTCCTGGAACTCGAACCCGGATCCGGCGGGGAGGGGTTCGACCTCGAGGTCGCAGATGGCGTACTGGCCGTGGCCGCCGGACTGTTTGACGAGGCGGCCGTGGCCGGCGGCGGCGGTGCCGAAGGTCTCGCGCAGGGCGACCTTGGGTTCGACGGTGTCGACGTGGACGCCGTGGCGGGTGCGCAGGCGGTCGAGGACGACGTCGGCGTGGGCTTCGCCGGTGCACCAGAGGACGAGCTGGTGGGTGTCGGGGTTCTGTTCGACGCGTAGGGCGGGGTCTTCGGCGGCGAGGCGGGTGAGGGCCTGGGAGAGCTTGTCGTCGTCGGCCTTGCTGTGGGCTTCGACGGCGACGGGGAGCAGGGGTTCGGGCAGGGTCCAGCCGTCGAGGTCGACGGGGTGGCCGGGGTCGTGGACGGTGTCGCCGGCGCGGGCGGTGGTGAGTTTGGCGACGCAGACGAGGTCGCCGGCGAGGGCGTGGGGGACGGGCCGCTGGAGTTTGCCGAAGGGGCTGGTGAGGGCGGTGACGCGTTCGTCGCCGTTCTGGTCGGCGGTGTGGGCGGGGCCGCTGAGGTGGATCCGGGTGTCGGGGCGCAGGGTGCCGGCGTAGACGCGCAGCAGGCTGATGCGGCCGACGTAGGCGTCTGCGGTGACGCGGACGACCTGGGCGGCGAGGGGGGCGTCGGGGTCGCGGG
>NZ_JOCF01000114.1 GCF_000720635.1 Streptomyces sp. NRRL WC-3742
GTGTATAAGAGACAGGCACGGCACCCTCCACCCCCTCACCGCCCCCCTGCGCGCCGAACTCCTCCTCACCGGCCGCCCACCCACCGCCACCTTCCTGCGGCTGCGCGGGGACTGAGACATGAGGGCCGAGACCCGGGGGCCGAGACCCCGGGGCTGAGACTCAGCGGCGCTTCGATGCCGCGTGCGAGAACTCCGTCACGAAGGCGTCCTCGAACACCGGCAGGTCCGCGGGCTTGCGGCTGGTGACCAGCACGCCCGGGCCGTCGCGGCACACGTGCACCTCCTCGTCCACCCACCGCGCGCCCGCGTTGAGGAGGTCGGTGCGCAGGCTGGGCCAGGAGGTGAGGGTGCGGCCCCGCACGGCGTCGGCCTCGATGAGGGTCCAGGCGGCGTGGCAGATCGCGGCGACCGGGCGGCCGGAGGCGCAGACGGCGTGGACGAAGGCGACGGCCCGGCCGTCCAGGCGCAGATGGTCCGGACTGGCCACGCCGCCGGGCAGGACCAGGCCGTCGTAGTCGGCCTGGTCCGCCTCGGCGACGGTCGCGTCCACGGCGAAGGTGTCCCCCGGATCGCGGTGGCGGACGGCCAGCACGCGGCCGGGCGCGGTGGAGAGCAGGCGCGGGGTGCCGCCGGCCTCGGCGACGGCCTGCCAGGGGGACGTGAGTTCGGCCTGCTCGGCCCCGTACGGCGCGACCAGGAAGGCGATCGTACGGCCCGTGAGGGTGGTGGCCGGCCAGCGCATGATCGCTCAGCGCGGGTGCGGGGTGGTGAGGTCGACGGCGGGTGGCGGGACGGCGCTCAGGTGGGCGCGCGTGCAGTCCAGGCGGACGGAGCGCTCCAGGTGGTCGACGCGGGCGACCAGGCCGAACGGCACCGGCACCCGGGCGCCGGGCACCCAGGGGGCGGCGTCGACCAGCAGGTGGTCGCCGGTGTCCTGCTCGACGCGGCCCAGCGGGCCGTCGATCGCCAGGACCTCGTAGCCGACCAGGCTCGGATCGGCGGCGGGGTGGGCACCGGGGCGGTGCTCCCACAGGTCGGTGCTCATGGCCTCACGCCTCCGGTCGGTCCCACGGCCGGCGCTCGCGGCGGTCCCGGCGTTCACGGTTGTCTCGGTGTTCACGGTTGTCTCGGTGTTCACGGCGTTCACGGTTCTCACCGGGTTGCGGCCAGTCCCTCGGGTCGGTCGCCCCGGCCCTGCGGCGGCGGCGCAGCAGCTCCGAGGCGACCACCGCGGCCGCCAGGGAAGCCGCCCAGACGACCCCCAGGGCGGTCAGCACGGCGGTGGTCGGCGTGCGTACGCCGATACTGAGGCAGATCGCGGTCGTCACCAGGGCCGTCAGCACCACGCCCGCGGTAAGCCTGCTCCCGACGCCGCGCAGCACCTTGCGCACACGGCTCGGCCGCTTGGCCCCCATGGTGCTCAACTTCCGGTCCAGGCGCGTGTCCTGGCGCAGATCGGACTCGATCTCCTCGAGCAGCCGCCGTTCCCATCCGCTCAACGCGGGTCCGTCCATCTCGGCCACCTCCGACACTTCCGGTGACGTGCTCGTACCCGGCGGTTGCCCGGTACGGGCCGGGGCTAACCGTTCCGGGCCGCGCCTGTTGCGGCGCCCTCGGGGCCAAAGGCCCGGGGGCGGGCGAGCAGGCTGTCGTCCAGGACTCGCAGCAGGGCGACGGCGTCGTGGTGGACCTCGGCCGCACCCGCCGCCCGCAGCTCGGGACCGGCCTCCCCGCCGGCCTCCAGGGCGACGCAGGGCACCCCCGCCCGCCTCGCCGCCAGCACCTCGCGCACGCTCCCGGCGACGGCCACGGCGTGCGAGGGCGCGCCGTCCACCAGCGCCAGCGCGGCGCGCACCGGCTCGTCCCCCGGCTCGGCCACGGCCAGGGCGGGCGCCCCGGCCACCCCGGGCCCGGTCAGCACCACCGTCCAGCCCCGGGCGGCACACTCGCGCAGCAGCTCGGCCCCGCCGGGCAGCCCGGGCCGCCAACCGGTTCCGAACACCACCGCCGAGATCACCGTCATGGCCACCTCTCCCGCTCGAAAAGGCCCCCGACCGATACGCGCCCTTCCAGGCTAGACCGCCCCCGCCGCCACCGCGCAGCCTGCGGGGGCACCCGGAAAACCGGTCGCCCCCACCGCCGCGGGGAGCCTGTCACGGTGTTCGCGCGTGCACGGTGCGGAACGGCGGCGACCGGTCGGCTGTGGCGGCCTAGTGCCGCGTCAGGCAACCTTCGCCCTCCCCCAGCCTCCGGCCGGGAGGTGCCCCCAGGGAGCGGCGTCCGGTGCGTGCTCTCGGCGTGCCGGCCGGAAGCCCTCGTACTGGACGTACTTGGGCTTTCGGCCGGTGCGGCGAGAGTGCGTGCCGGGCGTCGCGACGGGGCGAAGGTTGCCTGACGCGGCACTGGGTGGTGTCGACGCGTTCGGCGGTGCGCGGGTGTGGTCTCCGGCATGACGCGCAGCCTGCGGAGTGAGTACTCACTCCGTCAATGGTTCCTCAGCGACTCCCCCGCCCGGGCGGCCAGGGCGTCGGCGCCGCAGCGGGCGGCCAGCTCCCGCCCCCGCTCCAGGGCCGCCGGGTCGCCCAGCGCCTCGCCCAGGTCCACCAGGGCCAGCGCGTGCTCGTAGCGGGCGGGCGAGCGCTCCAGGTGGTGGACGGCCTCCGCGAGCAGTTCGGCCGCCCTCGGCCCCTCGTGGACGGCCGCGGCGAGGCGCAGGGCGCTGCCGATCGCCGAGTCCGTGCCCGACTCCCGGGCGCGGCGTACGGCCTCCTCGGCGAGGTCGCGGGCGCGCTTCGGCTCCTCGGCGGCGACGGCACGGGCCAGGTGGCCGAGCCAGGGCGCCCACACGGTGTTGCGCCAGCCGCGCGCGTCCAGGGCCGCCCCGGCGGCGGTCAGGGTCGCGGCCGCGGCGGGCGCGTCGCCGCGGGCGAGCAGAAGGCGGCCGTACAGGGTCGGGGCGTCGGGCAGGACCATCACCGTCGGGTAAGGCGGCGCGAAGCCGTGTCGGTGGGCCAGGTCCAGGGCCTCGGGGAGACGGCCGCGCGCCGCCAGGGTCTCCGCGAGCGCGCCGACCGCGTCCCAGTACAGCGGGACGCCCGGGCCGATCCGCTCGGCGAGGCGCAGGGCCCGGCGCAGGTGGTCCTCCGCCTCGGCCAGGGCGCCGCAGCGGAACCGGAGGAGGCCCGTCAGGAGGTGGGCGAAGCCAAGGTGGCCGCCGCTCCACCCGGCGACCTCGTACGCGCGGATTGCCTCGGTGAACAGCGCCTCGCCCCGGTCGACGCGGTCGGCGTAGAGGTAGGAGATGCCGAGGATGCCGGGCAGCTCGAAGCCCCAGGTGGTGTTGGTCCAGCCGAGGCTGTCCGGCAGGCGGCCGCCGGGCAGGGCGGACTCGGCGAAGGCGATGGCCTCGTCGCGGTGGGCGCCGCGCAGGGTGAGGTCCCAGCAGCGCAGCACGGCCACCGCGTGGGTCAGGCCGTCGCGCTCGAAGGCCGCCTCGGCCGGCCTCGAACCCGCCGGCGTCGGGTCGGACAGCGTCGGATCGGCCGGTGTCGGATCCTCGCTTTCGCCGAAGGCCAGGCCGACCGTACGCAGCATCGCGTCGAACTCCTCCAGCCGCCGGGAGCGCCCCGGCCCGTCCGGGTCCTCGGACCGGAAGGCGGCGAACATGAAGTGCGCGACCTCCAGCCGCAGCCGCCCGGGGCCGGGAGGAGTGCGGGCCGCCTCCTGCTCGCACACCGCGGACGCCTCCCCGACCCGGTTGCCGTGGGCGAGGGCCTGGGCGAGGCGGAAGATCGCGTCGACCCTCAGCTCGGGGCCGAGCCCGTACGGGTCGGCGAGCGCCAGGCGCAGTTGGTTGACGGTCGTCGCCGGGTCGGTGAGCAGGGCCGAGCAGCCGAGTTCGTAGAGCACGGCGGCCCGGTCCTCGTCGGCGGGCGGTTCGCTGATGGCGCGGCGCAGGCAGCGCTGGGCGGCCTCGGGCGCGCCGATGGCCAGGTGTTCGCGGGCGGCGCGGCGCAGCTTGCCGACGACGGCGCCGTCCCCCTCGGGCAGGGTCTCCAGCAGGTGCCGGGAGGCGGTCAGCAGGCCCAGGCCCGCGTTCTCGGTGGCGATGGCGGCGACCCCGTGCATCCCGGTGCGGGCGGCGGGCGGCATCGACTGGTAGACGGAGGTGGCGACCAGCGGGTGGACGAACTCCAGCCGGCCTCCCGGCGCGCCGACCAGGACGCCGTGGCGGCGCAGCTGCCGGACGGACTCGGCGGCGCCGTCCGGGCCCTGCGCGCAGATGACGGCGGCGAGGTCCGGGCGGATGTCGGTGCCCAGCATGGAGGCGGCCCAGGCGAAGCGCAGGGCGCTCGGGCCGATCTTCTCCAGCCAGTGCCGCAGCGTCATCCCCCGCGCCCCGGCGGCGAGTTCGCGCAGCTGGCCGCTGCTCTCCTCGACCGGGTCGAGCCGCTGGTCGGCCACCTCGCGCAACAGGGCGGTGGTCTCGTACGGGTTGCCGGCGGTGACGGCCCAGACGTGGCGGCAGAAGGCGTCCTCGGCCTGCGCGCCCAGGGCGGCGCGGACCAGGTGGGCGACGGAGGCGGGCTGCAGCGGGCGCAGTTCGTGGCGCCGGTCGGCCTTGGTGAGCAGGCCGTGCTGCAACGCGAGCGCCTCGTCGGGGAACTCGTCGCGGCAGGCGAGCACCAGCAGGGCGGGCAGCTCCCGGGCCCGCAGCGCGAAGCCCGCGAGCCAGCCGAGGGACTCGGCGTCGGCCCAGTGCAGGTCGTCGACGATCACGGCCACGGGCGGGCGCAGCTGCACGAGGCGGGTGAGGACGAAGTCCAGCCCGTCGCGCACCCCCTGCGGGTCGAGCTGCCCGCCCGGCGGCAGCAGGCCCACGGCCGGGCCGACGACGCCCTCCCAGGGGCCGAACACCTGCGCCCGTTCCGCGGCGGAGAGGGCGGCCAGCACCGGCCGCACCAGCTCGCGCACCACGCGGAACGGCTCGTGGCCCTGGCGCTCCCCGCCGCGGGCGAACAGCACGGTGCAGCCGACCCGCCGGGCCCGGCGGCGCACCTCGGTCAGCACCGCGGTCTTGCCCAGCCCGGCCGCGCCGGTGTACACCAGCAGCTCGCCGAGCCCGGTGCCGGCGGGCCCGGTCAGCGCCTCCACCGCCCGCTGCGCGGACCGGATCTCGGCCTCGCGCTCGTGCAGCGAAGCGCCGCTCCCGCCGCCCTCGACCGCCAGGTCCCCTTCGGCCATCGCCGCCCCCCAATTCGCCGTACGCACACCGTCGTTGCCGAGGCTACTGCCGAACGGGGTCGCTCCGGTGCGATCTTGACGATCCGGCCCCGCCCGACCACATCCGAAGGCGTCCGACCGTATCCGGCCGTATCCGGCCGCGTCCGACCGCACCGGAGCCCGTGGGCGCCCTGCCCGTCTCAGCCCGCGCGGTGGCCGAAGCGGGAGACCGGGGCCACCCCCTCACCCCCGGCCGGGAGCAACTCCCCGCCGGGGGCAGGTCATTGGTCGTCCCCCCGCTGCGCGCCCAAGCGGTCGGCGCTGATGGCCGCCCAGCGGCGTACGCGTTCGTCGGGGTCGTTCGCGAGGGACTGCACGGCGGGGAGGGCCCGTGTCCGGTGGGACCAGCCGAGGGCGGAGAGGGCGTCGATGCGCACCTGGGGGTGGGGGTCGGCGAGGAGGGTGATCAGGAGGTCGAGGGCCTGCGGGTGGGCGGCGGCGAGGGAGCCGAGGGAGCCGGCCGTGGCGGCGCGGACCTCCTCGGAGGGGTCGGCGGCGGTGCGGGCGAGGAGGTCCACGTCCTCCGCGTGGCTCGCGAAGCCGAGTGTCCAGACGGCGACGGCGCGCAGCCGGGCGTCCGGGTCGCTGAGGAGCGGGTCGGCGGCTTCGCGGGCGGCGTCGGGGTGCTCGTCGAAGAGGTCGCAGAGTACGGCGGAGAGGGAGTCCTGGTCGTCGCCGAGGTCGCGGGCGCTCGCCCGCAGGAGGACGGGCAGCGCGGCGGGGCCGGTGAGGCCCGCGAGGACGCCGGCGACCGTGTCGCGGGCATGGAAGTTGCCTGCGGCCAGGGCTTCGTCGAGCGCAGCCTCCAGGGCGGGAACGAGCGAGAGGTCCTCGCAGTCCGCAAGCCGTTCGGCGAGGTCTGTCGACTCGTCGACATCCGAGTCTGGGTCATCGAGGAGGAGGAGCAGCAGGCGGTCGAGCGATTCGGCGGCGGTCATGCCTGCACGCTACGCCGTGTCTTTCGGATCACGCCGGGCGGTCGCCGCCGGGGCACGCACCTCGCCGGCTTCTCGTCGGTCACCAATGTCCCCCAGCCTGGCGGCTGGGAGGTGCCCCCACCGCAGTGGCTCCCTCCTCGGCACCGCCGATGCACGCACCCCAACGACGCCCGCTCATCCGACGTGAGCCGAAAGACACGGCCTAGTGCCTGGGAGTGTCAAGTGGCGCTCGGGGCGGGGTCGGTGGCGAGGCGGGCATGCAGGTGCTCGTCCGCGTAGGTGTCGCCGCCGTAGCGGTGGGAGGCGCGGAGGGTGCCCTCGTACGGGTATCCGCAGCGTTCGGCGACCCGGCAGGAGGGGGTGTTGCCCACGGCGTGCCACAGTTCGATGCGGCGCAGGCCGGCGGTCTCGACGCCCCAGCGGGTGAGGGCGGTGGTGGCCCGGGTGGCGAGGCCGCGTCCGCGTGCGGTCGGGAGGAGCCAGTAGCCGATCAGGGCGACGCCTTCGGCCTGGTCGGTCCAGCGCAGGGCGACGTTGCCGTGGAGGCTGCCGTCGACGGCGTCGGTGATCGCGAAGGCGGCCGCGCTGCCCTTGGCCCAGCCGGTGACGCAGCGGTCGAGGTACGCCTCGGCTTCGGCCGGGTCCGTGGCGCGCAGGGGGTTCCAGCGGGCGATCTCCGGGTCGGCCGCGGCGGCGACGAGCGCGGGGACCGTTCCACCGGGCAGGTCGAGTGTCCGGCCCCACGGGCGGAGGAGGGCGTCGCCGAGGTCGAGGACGGCCGGCCGGAAGTCGCTGCTGCTCATCCTGCCTTCCTACCCTCTGCGCTCCCCCGCCCGCCAGTGAAAAAGGGATCGCCCCGGCCCGGGACCGGTGCGACGATCGACGGGTGATCGAGCTGATGACGGCCCACACCTCGGATGTGGACCGCGCCGTCCTGCACGGGGCGCGGGAGTTGCTGGACGCGGTCTTCGAGGGGGAGATGACCCCGGAGGACTGGGAGCACGCGCTGGGCGGCGTGCACGCGTTGCTGTGGGAGGAGGGCCAACTGGTGGGCCACGCAGCCGTGGTGCAGCGGAGGGTGGTGCACCGGGGCCGGGCGTTGCGGGCGGGGTACGTGGAGGCCGTCGGGGTGCGGGCGGACCGGCGGGGGCGCGGGCACGGGGCGATGCTGATGGACGCCGTGGAGCGGGTGGTCGGCGGGGCGTACGAGCTGGGGGTGTTGGGCTCCTCGGACGAGGCCGTGGACTTCTACCGGCGGCGTGGCTGGCGGCCCTGGCGGGGGCCGCTGTCGGCGCTGACGCCGGAGGGCGTGCGGCCGACGCCCGAGGAGGCGGGGGCGATCTTCGTCCTCCCGGGCGCCGTACCGCTGGACCTCTCCGGTGAGCTGACCTGTGACTGGCGTGAGGGCGAGGTGTGGTGACGATCCCGGTGACGGACCGTCACTTCCCGGGGGCGACCCGCCCGATCAGGTGCAGCAGCCGGTCCAGCGCGTCCTTGGAGTTGGGCTCGGTGAGGTTGACCATCAGCCGGAAGGCGATCTTCAGCAGCGCCGGCTGGCCGAGCCCCGCCGCTCCTGCGGCGCCGAGGAGGCGGGGGCGGCCGAGGAGGTCTGCGGCGAGGCGGCCGAGGGCGAAGTAGCCGGCGTAGGCGGAGCGCAGGGCCTGCGGGTAGGTGCGCAGGGCGAGTTCGCGGCCGCGGTCGGTGCGGCGGGCGAGGGCCTGGACGACGCTCTCGGCGGCGAAGCGGCCGGATTCCATGGCGTAGGCGATGCCCTCGCCGGTGCCGGGGCTGACGGTGCCGCCGGCGTCGCCGACGAGCAACAGACCGTCCGCGTAGTGGGGTTGGCGGTTGAGTCCCATGGGGAGGGCGGAGCCGCGGACGGGTTCGGTGACGCCCTCGGGGGTGTAGCCGTACTCGGGCGGCAGTTCCTCGCACCAGCGGCGCAGCAGTTCGCGCCAGTCGAGGTCGACGTGGGCGGTGTCGAGCACACCGAGGCCGACGTTCGCGGTGCCGTCGCCCATGCCGAACACCCAGGCGTAGCCGGGCAGGAGGCGGCGGGTGCGGTCGTCGGGGTCGCGCAGGTCGAGCCAGGCTTCGAGGTAGCGGTCCTCGTGGCGCGGGGTGGTGAAGTACGTGCGGTAGGCGACGCCCATGGCGCGGTCGGTGCGGCGGTGGCGGTTCATCGCGACGGAGAGGCGGGTGGAGTTGCCGTCGGCGGCGAGGACGATCGGGGCCCGGTACTCGACGGGCTCGCGCCCCTCCCCCAGTTTGGCGCTGACGCCGGTGATGCGGCGGGTGCGCTCGTCCACCAACGGGCCCGCCACGTTGGCGCGTTCGACGAGCCGGGCGCCGGCGGCGGCGGCCCGGCGGGCGAGGAGTTCGTCGAAGTCGGCGCGCCGACGCACGAGTCCGTACCCGGGGTAGGCGGACAGTTCCGGCCAGTCGAACTCGAGGCGGCGTCCGCCCGCGACCAGGCGCAGGCCCTTGTTGTGCAGCCAGCCGGCCTGTTCGGAGACGTCGATGCCCATGTCGGTGAGCTGTTTGACGGCGCGCGGGGTGAGGCCGTCGCCGCAGACCTTCTCGCGGGGGAACGCGGACTTCTCCAGCAGCAGGACGTCCAGGCCCGTGCGGGCGAGGTGGTAGGCGGCGGTGGAGCCGGACGGGCCGGCGCCGACGACGATGACGTCGGCCTCCTCGACGCCGCGGTCCGTCCTGGCGGTCACCTGCTGCTGCGGACCGGGCATCGCGCACTCCCACGGGGTCGGCTGGGCTGGGCTCTGGCGGATCGGACCGGCCGGCGCCACTCCTGCACCTGTGGGCTCGGCGGTCCCAGACGGACGATAGAGAACCGCGCCGGTCACCCGCTCCCCCGACACGCGGTCCGGTGTCGGCGACCGGTCAATACCGGCCACTGCACGATATGGGCCGCCTTCCCGTTGAGGTGCCCACGACGCGCACGGCTTATCCACGGGCACGTGATCGGATTGTAGTAACGAACTGTTCGCCACATATCGGCCACAACGACTCAATCCGGCCAAACACTCCTTGCGTCCATCCGCCCGTTACGGGAACTTTTGTGCCCCTCCCGTCGAATGGAACTCCCATGCACCTCCGCTCCACCGCCGCACGCGCCATGGTGGCCGTCCCGACCGCCGCCGCGCTGATGCTGCTCGCCCCCGTCGCGCAGGCCGCCGCCGGCGGTGGCAAGGGCGCTCCCGGCAACAACGGCACCGTGAAGATCCACAACGCCGCCACCGGCGAGGAGGACACCCGCAACGAGCCCAAGGTCTGCACCTTCTACCTGGACTCCTTCGGCTTCGACCCGGGCCAGGACGTCATCTGGGCGATCTACGCGAAGGACGGCGGCAAGGAGACCCTCGCGAAGTACGGCCAGCTGCCGGTCCTGGCGAGCGGTCACGTGCGCACCGAAGAGATCCACCTGCCGGACGGGATGTACAAGCTGTACTGGTCGTCGGTCGAGCTGGTCGACGGCAAGGTGCCGACGAAGACGAAGATCAACAACCCGAAGCACAAGGTGTTCAAGGTCGACTGCGGCGCCGAGTCCCCGAAGCCGACGCCCACCAGGACGCCGACCGGCACGCCGACCGCCACCGTGACGCCGTCCGCCACGCCGACCACCCCCGCGCCGAAGCCGACCACGCCGGCCGCGACGCCCAGCACCCCCGCCGCGACCCCGACCACCCCGGTGACGCCGAGCACGACGCCCACCACCCCGGCGACTCCGTCGACCCCGACCACCCCGGCCCCCACCGAGCCGAGCACCCCGGAGCCGACCACCCCAGCCACGGGCGCCCCGAGCCCCAAGCCGACCGACGACAAGCCCACCGCCACCGTCCCGGTGACGACCCCGCCGGCCGGCAGCACCCCCGTGGTCAACCCCGAGGAGCCGCTGGCCAAGGCCGCCGAGCTCCCCGTCCCGACCCCGACCCCGATCGCCGACGGCAAGAAGCTGGCCTCCACCGGTAGCGACGGCACCCTGCTCTACGCGGGCGCCGGCACCGTGCTGCTGGCCGCCGGCGCGGGCGCGGTGGTCTACACCCGACGTCGCCGCACCACCTGAGACACCTCCGTCCACGCGATCGGACGGACCGCGCCGGGCGACCGACCCTGATCAGCACTGCTCCTGTGCCTGATCAGGGCCGCCCGGGCACCACTGAGCCCCTGGCCCCGCGATATCGCGGCCGGCCAGGGGCTCCCGTGTGTGACTACGGGCGAGGCGCCGTCACGGGTTCACCGCCAGCACCACGAATTCCGCCAACAGCGCCAGGTGCAGGGCCCCTTGGAGCAGCGTCGCCCGGCGCGGGATGACGGTCAGGGTGCCGAGGACGACGGTGAGCGTCAGCAGCACCAGGTGCGAGGGTTCGAGGCCGAGGACGAGCGGGCCCTCCAGCCAGGCGGAGGCGACGGCCACGGCCGGGATGGTCAGGCCGATGCTGGCGAGCGCCGAGCCGAGGGCGAGGTTGAGGCTGGTCTGCACCCGGTTGCGGGCGGCCGCGCGCAGCGCCGCGATGGTCTCCGGCAGCAGCACCATCAGCGCGATGATCACACCGACCACGGCGTGCGGCAGCCCGGCGTCCTCGACGGCGGACTCGATGGTCGGCGAGACGCCCTTGGCCAGGCCCACCACGGCGACCAGCGCGACGGCGAGCAGCAGCAGGCTGACGCCCGCGGCCCGGAGGGTGGGCGGGGCCGCGTGGTCCTCCTCCTCGAGCCGGCGGACCTTGCCCTCCGGGGTGACGGGCAGGAAGTAGTCCCGGTGGCGCAGGGTCTGGGTGGTGACGAACAGGCCGTAGACGACGAGCGAGGCGGCGGCCGCGTAGCTGAGCTGGGTGGTCGAGAACTGCGGGCCCGGGGAGCTGGTGGTGAAGGTCGGCAGCACCAGGCTCAGGGTGGCGAGGGTGGCGATGCAGGCCAGGGCCGTCCCGGTGCCCTCGGCGTTGAAGACGGCGGTGCGGTACTTGATCGCGGCCACGATGATGGACAGGCCGAGGATGCCGTTGCAGGTGATCATCACGGCGGCGAAGACGGTGTCGCGCGCCAGGGTGGAGGACTTGTCGCCACCGTCCGCCATCAGGGTGACGATCAGGGCGACCTCGATCACGGTGACCGCCACGGCCAGGACCAGCGACCCGAACGGTTCGCCGGACCAGTGGGCGATGACCTCGGCGTGGTGCACGGCGGAGAGCACGGCGGCCATCAGGAACACCGCGACCACGCCGACCGCCCAGCCGGGCAGGTCCTTGTGCCAGGTCAGGACGAGGACGACGAACGACACCACCGGAACGACGACGGTCCATTGCGCGGTGGCCGCGCGGAGCTTCGTGATCATGCGCCCGAGAATGACAGACCGGAGGCCCGCCATCCGGTTGCCCGCGCCGCCGTACGGGCGGATGTGGCACAACTCATCCCGATTTGCCCGGTGACCCACCGTAGTCGGCCAGATAGCGGAGTACCCGGTCGACGTGCGGGCGCACCCGCTCGGGGACGCCCCCGGCGGCCCTGACGGTCTTGTCGCTGGTGCGGTAGCCGGCGGTCACGAGGGCGGGCAGGTCCCGGGTGAGGCCGTTGGCCTTGAACTGCTGGTCGAGCCAGCAGACGTAGTTGCCCATGGCCGCGATCGCGTCGCCCGGATCGAGGTACGACTTCGGGCCTTCGTGGGCGGCGGCGCGCGCCCAGGCGTCGAAGACGGCGGGGGTCCACATGGCGATGCCGTACTCGCCGGTCTCGGGGCGGGCGGCGGCGGGGTCGAAGCCGCTCTCGGCCTTGAGCATCGCGGCCAGCAGGGCGGGGGTGATCTCCGGTTCGGGGCAGCGGCGGGCGGCGTTCTCGATCATGTCCCGGTAGGCGGGCGGCACGTCCGAGTCGGGCGGGATGGCGCCGGGCTGCGGGGGTGCGGCCAGGACCGGGGCGGGCACACGGGCGGCGGGCACGCGAACGGCGGCCGGACGGGCGGCGGCTGGACGGGCGGCGGGCTCGGGCGCTCCGGCGAGGGCGAGGAGGGCCAGGGCGCAGGCGAGCGCGGAGACCTTCGCCGCGAGCCGGGCGCGGGCCCTCGGTGCGTGGGCGGCGCCCGCGACCAGGGCGGCGAGGTCGGTGCGCTCCCGGTCCTCCCGCGCCGGGGCCAGGCAGGCGGCGACCACCGGCCGCCAGCGCGCGGGCAGCGCCTCGTCCAGCCGCAGCGGGGCGGCGCCGCGCGCGTACGACTGGGCGGCGAGGGAGCGGGCCCGGGCGGTGGCGCCGAGGAAGGGGTGCAGGCCCCCGGTGAGCAGCTGGTGGGCGATCACGCCGAAGGCCCAGACGTCGGCGCTGGGGCGCAGCGCGACGCCGCGCGCGCCGGTGCGCTGGGACCACCACTCGGGCGGGACGTGGTCGGGCGAGCCGAGCGGCGGCGCGTAGGCGTGGGTGCCCTCGAGCTCGGCGGTGAGGCCGAAGTCGGCGATCCTGGCGGTGCCGTCGGGCATCAGCAGGATGTTGGCCGGTTTCAGGTCCCCGTGGACCCAGCCGGCGCGGTGCATGTGGACGAGTCCGGAGCAGACCTCGGCAAGGATGCGCTCGGCCCCGGGGGCGGGGGTGCCGGGGCGGGTGGTGGCGAGGAGGTCCGCGAGGCTGCGGGCGGCGCGTTCCATCACCAGGGCGAGGGCGCCGTCGAGGGCGGGGTGGGCCGGGTCGTCGACGGTGAGCACAGCGAGGGTGCGGATCAGGTGGGGGTGGTCGGCCCGGCGGCTGAACCGCTCCTCGCGGTGGGCGAGCTGGGCCATGGTGGCGCGCTGGCCGGGGCTGAGGCCGGCGGGGCCGAGGAGTTTGACGGCGACGGGGGCGCCGTCCGGGCCGTGGGCGGCGTGCACCCGGCCCCAGGCGCCGGCGCCGATGAGCGGGCCGAGGCGGTACCCGGCGAGGGGGTAGCCGTCCGGGACGTCGGGGCCGCCGGGGCCGCCGGACATCACGGCCGGGTGCTCGGGCGGGCGGGGGTACGGGCCTGCGGGCGGCGCGACGGGAGCAGGGCGAGGTGCTCCTCCCGGACGAGGTCGAACCTGAGCGCCAGCGCGACGAGTTCCTCGCGCTTGCCGCCGCCCGGCCCCTCCTCGTACAGCTCGCGCAGCCGCAGTTTCGTCGCCGTCAGGTAGTCGATGTGGTAGTTCACGGCGGAGCGGGTGAGGCTGTGGCAGCCGGGCAGGGCGCGCAGCCGGGCCAGCACCTCGGTGACGCCGGGGACGGCGGCGGCGGAGGGCGAGCGCAGGCGCGGTTCGCACAGGGCGAGCAGCACCAGGAAGTACTTGGCGGTCGGGTCGAGGGCGAAGGGGCTGACGGTGTGCTCGCCGAGCCCGCCGAGTTCCCCGGGCTCCCCGTGTTCGCCGGGCGCGCCGGGCACACCGCCGGGGCGGCCCTCCAGGTAGGCGTGCTGCGGGGCGAAGACCTTGAAGGAGGCGGGTTCGCCGAGGGCGGGCAGCAGGACGCGGGAGAACTCGAACGGCACGGGCGCGCCGAGTCTGCCGGGGGCGACCTTCACGTGCTCGCCGGCGCCCTCCAGGTTCTCCACCACGTAGGTGGCGGAGGAGCTGAAGTTGGACAGCCGCCAGTAGTCCTCGGCGGCCACGACCTCGCCCGCGCTGCGGGAGACGCCCTGGTCGGGCAGGGGGATGGCGGCGGGCCTTCCGGGCTCGCCCCGGCCGAAGACGGCGCTCTCGCCGGGGCCCATCCGCAGCAGCGCGGGGGCCGCTCCGGGCGCCACCGACCGTGCCGGGCTGGGGAGTTGAACGATGACCGTGTCCACGCGGACACCTCCGTGGGATCGGATCGATGGTATCCGTCCGATCCGTCGAGGAGGCTTCCCGCCACTCGGACGAGTGACGCGGGACGCCGGAACCCCCCGAAAACCCGCCGAAAACCCTTGCGCCACAGACGAACTGATCATCAGTCAAGCCGAAAGTTGTCCGTGTGCTGAACATTCGATAACGGTTGCAGGACGTAGTTGAACGATCACCATGAGTGTGACGCAACGCACAGTGGTCGATCGTCCACTCGTTGTGTAAGACTCATCCCAAGGAGTGAGATTCCCTTAATTTCCAAGGAGGTTCATAACATGCGCACTCGGATCGCAGCTGTGATGATGACGGTGGCAGGGATCGCCGGGCTGTCCGCCGCCCCCGCCATGGCCACCACGGCGACGGCCGAGCCCGGCACCACGGCCTGCACCACGGTGCTGAACCGCCCGTGCCTCTCGCACGAGTCGAACAACGAGGGCGTCGTCGGCGTCGCCCGCGTCACCGCCGACCCGAGCCAGCTGACCGTCGTCCGCGTCGAGCTCCGCACCCAGGCCGCCTGGGGCAGCCCGTGGGAGACCGTCGCCTCGGCCACCACCGTCCGCTACGGCTCGGCCGACGCCACCACCCAGCGGGTGGTGACCGACAAGCTGCGGATCGTCTGTGCCACCGCCGGCCCGGCGCTGGACGCGGCCCGGCAGGTGACCACCTGTACCAACCCGTTCTAAGCGCCTCCGAGAGGACGGCGCCGCCCGGCCCGGAATGGCAGTTCCGGGCCGGGCCCCTTCGCTCTCCGCCTCCCCGCCCCTCCCCGCCCC
>NZ_JOCF01000115.1 GCF_000720635.1 Streptomyces sp. NRRL WC-3742
GCCCCCGGCCACCCCGCCGCAGCCCGCCGAACCGGCCACCGGACCGGCCGACCGTCGGCCGCTGCTGCTGATCGGTGGCGCCGTCCTGCTGGTCCTCGCCATCGGCGGCGGCCTGCTGATGACCTCCGGCAGCGACGAGGACAAGGGCGCCGCACCCGTACCGACCGTCGCCCCACCCGCGCCCGCCACCGGCGCCCCCCAGCCGCTGCCCACGGCCGCCCCCACCACGGCGGACACCTCGACGTCGACCGCCCCCACCTCAGCGCCCTCCCCCACCGCGACCGCGGGCCCGCACGCCGCCGCCCAGGCGAAGGCACTGAACGACCTGCTCGGCGAGGTCGGGACCGCCCAGATCGGCAACGCCGTCGCACAGGTGACCAGTTGCCCCGCGAAGACGGAGATCGAGAAGGCGGCCGCCGTCTTCGACGGCGATGCCGCCCAGCGCCAGAAGCTGCTGGATCAACTCCCCGAGAAGAGCGTCGTGGAGGTGCCGGGCGGAGCGGAGGCCGTCAACTCGTTGAAGTCCGCCTGGCAGGCGTCCATCGACATGGACAAGGCGTACGCGACGTGGGCGCACGCCATCGCGCAACAGGGCTGCTCGGGCAGGGCTCCGTCCACCGACGACCAGAAGCGCGGCGACGCCTTCAGCGCACAGGCCAGGAAGGCGAAGGCGGAGTTCTCCACCAAGTGGAAGTCGATCGCCGAGACCTACGGCCTGACCGCGCCGAACCAGGACAGGATCTGACCCTCCCGTGACACCGCCCCGCCGCTCCGCCCTACTGCGCGCCACCACCGTGGTGGCCGCGGTCGTCCCCCTGTGCACGGCGGGCTGGCTGGGCTGGCGGGCCATCGACGACGCCCCGGCCGCCACCGCCACCGCCGTCGCCTCCCCCACGGCCACCGAGGCGCAGACGACGCCGCTCACCCCGCCCGTCGCCGCCGCACCCACCGCGGCCGCCGCGCCGACGCCGGCCCCCACCCCCGCCCCCACCCCGGCGGCCCCCACCCTCGCCGGCCGCACGATCGTCCTCGACCCCGGCCACAACCCCGGCAACTTCCAGCACCCCTCCGAGATCAACCGCCAGGTCGACATCGGCAACAGCCGCAAGGAGTGCGACACCACCGGCACCGAGACCAACGCCGGGTACACCGAGGCCGAGTACGCCCTCGACGTCTCCCGCCGCGCCCGCGAGATCCTCGCCGCCCGCGGCGCCACCGTCGTCCTGGTGCAGGACGGCGACCGCCCCTGGGGCCCGTGCATCGACGAGCGCGCCCGCGCGGGCGCCGTGGCGCACGCCGACGTCGCGCTCTCCGTCCACGGGGACGGCGGCCCGGCGAGCGGCAGCGGCTTCCACGTGATCATGCCCGCGAAGGTCGTCGCCGGTAAGGCGGACAACTCCGCGATCGTCGAGCCCTCGCACCGCCTCGGCCTGCTGCTGCGCGAGCACTTCCACGCCGCGACCGGTGAGCCGTACGCGGACTACACCGCCAGTGAGGGCCTGGACACCCGTTCGGACCTCGGCGGACTCAACCTCTCCTCCGTCCCCAAGGTGTTCATCGAGTGCGGTAACATGCGCAACTCGACGGATGCCAAGCGAATGACGGACCCTCAGTGGCGCCAACAGGCCGCACTGGGGATCGCCGACGCGCTGACGGCTTATCTGACCACCCGGTGACGGCGGGGTCGGGGCGGTCCGAACCGCGACCGGCCCGCACGGTTTGCAACGAATTCGCCCCGTTCCCGGTCCCGCTGTGCACCGGCGGGACGGTTGGCCCTAGGCTTCTGGTCCGTTCGGGAGTTTCGGCCGGTCACCCCGACCGCACGAATCACCGTCCACGACACGTCAACGAGGGGAACGTTAGTGAATCTGCGCGCTCTCACCAGGGGAGACGCCGCCGTCGCAGGCGGGGCCGTCCTGCTCTTCATCGCCTCCTTCCTGCCCTACTGGACCCCGGGTTGCAACGACAGCAGGTTCTGCGTGTCGACCAACGCGTGGAGCACCGCGTGGTTCCCCGTCCTGCCTTCGGTCTACCTCCTCGGCATCCTCGCCGCGGCGCTGATCCTCGTGCAGCGGTTCCAGGGCCCGGCTGCCGCCAACCGCCAGGTGCTCGGCCTGCGGCTGGACCAGTGGGGCATCGCGTTCGCCGTGTCCGCGCTGTGGGCCTCCATCTGGGCGCTCGGCGGCGGTGGTGACACCTACGGCACCAACGCCGGTCACGGTTTCGGTGCCTGGCTCGGCTTCATCTCGCTGATCGTCCTGGCCGGTGCGGCCGCGGCCGGCCCGCTGATGCCGGCGCTCAAGGCCCCGCTGGTGACCGACCGTCCGGCCGTCCCCTACCAGGGCGGCTACCCGGTGCCGGGCCAGCCCGGCCAGCCGCAGCCCGGCCAGTACGGCTACCCGGCGCAGGGCCACGACCCGGCGTTCGGCGCCCAGCCCACCCCGGGCGGCTACGGCTACCCGGGCGCCGGCCAGCCGCAGCCCGGCCAGCCCGTGGCCCCGGTCCAGCCGCAGGACGCCGGCGTGCCGGCCCCGCAGCCGACCCAGGTCGCGCAGCCGGCCGCCGGTGGCGCCCCGGCCGCGGACTTCCAGCCCTTCTGGTTCGCCGTCCCGGCCCCGCGCCAGCTGGCGCCGAAGGACAACCCGGCCGGCGCCCCGGTCGGCGAGGTCGTTCCGGGCACCTGGTACCTGGCCGTCGAGCAGCGCGGTACGGCGCTCGTCGCCCAGCTGCCGGACGGCTCCCAGGGCGTCCTGGCCGACACCACGGGCATCCAGCGCGGCTGACCGCCCGTACGCACGTACGAGGAAGGGGCGGGACCGGTTTCTCCGGTCCCGCCCCTTCCTCGTGCCCTTTCGCGTACCCCTCGCAGGGCCGCCGTCCGTCAGCAGCAGTCCTGGACCACCAGGCCCGCCGGCAGGTCCTCGCCGCCGAACACCGCGACCGTCGCCGGGTCCCCGCCGAGCGCGGCCACCGCGAGCAGCAGCGCCCCGGCCGTCCAGGTGGTGCGCTCCTCCGGCCAGATGGCGTCGTCCTCGAAGACGTACCCCGTCCAGTACGAGCCGTCCTCGTGCCGCAGGTGGCGCTGGATCCAGCGCAGGATGTCCACCGCGCGGTCGGACTGGCCGATCGCCCAGAGCGCGAGGGCGAGTTCGGCGCTCTCGCCGCCCGTCACCCAGGGGCGGTCGCTGACGCAGCGCACACCGAGGCCCGGCACGACGAAGCGCTCCCACTCCCGCTCGATCCGGGCCACGGCGGCGTCGCCGCGCAGGCCCGTACCGAGGACGGGGTAGTACCAGTCCATGGAGTAGCGGTCCTTGTCGAGGAACCGCTCGGGGTGGTGGGCGATCGCGTGGCGCAGCCGTCCGGCCGCCAACTCCCAGTCGGGCTGCGGCTCTTCGCGGTACTCGGCGATGGCGAGGCCGCAGCGCAGCGCGTGCAGGATGCTGGACGAGCCGGTGAGCAGCGCCTCGCCGGTGGCGGTGCCGTCCTCGCCGACGCGCCAGGCGATCGGGCCGTCGGGCAGCCGCTGCTCGACGATGAAGTCCAGCGCCTGCCGCACGACCGGCCAGATCCACTCCAGGAAGGCGTCGTCGCCGGTGCTGAGGTGGTGGTGCCAGACCCCGACGGCCACGTAGGCGCAGAAGTTGGTCTCCTTGGAGCGGTCGGTCACCACGCCGTCGGTGTAGGCGGCGTACCAGGAGCCGTCCGGGTTCTGGTGCTCGGCGAGCCAGCGGTAGGCGGCCTCGGCGGCGGCGTGCTCGCCGGCGGTGTCCAGGGCCATGGCGGCCTCGGTGTGGTCCCACGGGTCGAGGTGGTGGCCGGCGAACCACGGGATGGCACCGTCGGGGCGCTGCTCGGCGAGGATGCTGCGCACGGTGTCGGCGGCCTGCTCGGCGTCCAGCACCCCGTCGAGGAGCAGCACCTCGGGGACGGCGGCGGTCATGCCCCGGCCTTCGCCGTCGCCTGCTGCGGCTCGGAGGCATGCGGCTTCGAGGCGTGCGGCTTCGAGGCGTACGCGACGAAGCTCTTGCCGATGAGCGGGTTGAGCGCCTTCTCCGCGGCCTTGGTGAGGCTGCTGATCACCGGGGTGCCGACGATGTCCCAGACGAGCAGCTGGTGGTACGCCTTGACGGGCAGCGCCTTGTCGTTGTCCACGCCCACCGCGCACTTGATCCACCAGTACGGGGAGTGCAGGGCGTGCGCGTGGTGGCTGCCGTACGGCTCCAGGCCCGCGGCCTTGATCTTGCCGAGCAGTTCGTCGCCCCGGTAGATCCGGATGTGGCCGCCCTCGACCTCGTGGTACTCGTCGGACAGCGCCCAGCAGATCTTCTCCGGCAGCCAGCGCGGCACGGTGACGGCGAGCAGGCCGCCCGGCTTCAGGACGCGGAACATCTCGGCGAGCACGCCCTCGTCATCGGGTATGTGCTCCATCACCTCGGAGATGATGATCTTGTCGAAGTACCCGTCCTCGAACGGCAGCGCCAGCGCGTTGCCCTCCATCGCGACCGCCGACGCGCCCTCGGGGGCCTCACCGGCCTGCTCCATCGCGGCGAACCACTTCTTGACCTCGGCGATCTCCTCGGCGTTCTGGTCGAGGGCGATCACGTTGGCGCCGCGGCGGTAGCACTCGAACGCGTGCCGGCCCCCGCCGCAGCCCAGGTCGAGCACCCGGTCGCCGGGGGCGAGCGGGAAGCGCGAGAAATCGACGGTCAGCACTGCTGGGCTCCCATTCCTATTGCCGACAAGCGTTCTTGACGCACCGTCAGGTATGTATGTGCGCGCCCCAGGCCACTGGGGCGCTAGGGCACCAGGGCACGTCCTAGGGCACGTACCGCCAGCCCGGGCCCGAGCGGGCCCGCGCACCGGAGCCGGTGGCGATCGCCGCGCGGTACGCCTCGGCGGTCAGCTCGGCGGCCCGCTCCCAGGTGAACCGGGCCAGCACCCGCTCCCGTCCGGCCGCGCCCAGCCGCGCCCTCAGCTCCGGGTCGTCCAGCAGCCGGCCGAGCGCCGCGGCCAGCCGGTCCGCCTCCCCCGGCGGCACGGACAGGCAGGTCTCGCCGTCCGGCCCCGCCACCTCGGGGATCGCCCCGCCGGTGGTGGCGACCAGCGGCGTGCCGGTGGCCATCGCCTCGGCGGCGGGCAGCGAGAAGCCCTCGTACAGCGAGGGGACGCAGGCCACCTCGGCGGAGCGGTAGAGGTCCACCAGCTCGGCGTCGCTCAGGCCCGTACGGAACTCGATGTGCTCGGCCAGCCCGAAGCGGCGCACCGCCTCGGCCACCGGCCCGTCGTCCTTCTGCGGCTTGCCGACCACCACCAGGTGCGCCTCGCGCTCGGTGCGGACCTTCGCCAGCGCCTCCACCAGGTACACCAGGCCCTTGAGCGGGACGTCCGCACTGGAGGTGGTGACGATGCGGCCCTTCACCCGCTCGACGCCCTCGGAGGGCGACCAGAGCCGGGTGTCGGCGCCGATCGGCACCACCGAGATCGCGCCCGGCGCGGCGCCCAGGTGCTCGGCGATCTCGCGCTTCGAGGTGCCGGAGACGGTCAGCACGTGGTCCAGCCGGGCGGCTACGCGGCGCTGCATCCGGGTGAAGGCGTACCAGCGGCGCAGCGACAGCCGCTTGAGCCGGGTGGGGGCCGCCTCCAGCTCCAGGCGGCGGTCCACGGTGATCGGGTGGTGGATCGTGGTGACCAGCGGGAACCCGTGCCGGGCCAGGCCCAGCAGGCCGTAGCCGAGGGTCTGGTTGTCGTGCACCACGTCGTAGCGGCCCTTGTGGGCGGCCAGGTACCGCCGGGCGCGCAGCGAGAAGGTCAGCGGCTCGGGGAAGCCGCCGGTGCGCATGGTCGCGTACTCCAGGGCGTCCACCGCGCCGCGGAACTCCTCGCGGGCGGGGGTGCGGAACGGGTCGTCCGCGCGGTAGAGGTCCAGGCTGGGCAGCTCGACCAGGCGCACCGAGCCGGGGCCCTCCACCTCGTCCAGCACCGGGTACGGCTGCGAGCCGATCACGTCCACATGGTGGCCCAGCCTGGCCAGTTCGCGGGAGAGGTGACGGACGTAGACGCCCTGGCCACCGCAGAAGGGGTCCCCCCGGTACGACAACAGGGCGATGCGCAGCGGCTGCGCGGTCATCCTGGGCCCTCATCTCTCGCTGCGATCTGTGCTGCCGGTCGGTGTGCCGGTCGCTAAAGTAGATCAGGTTTCAGTGGCTGTGGAACTCGTCATCGACCGTGTGAACAATGAGAGACCTCGAAGATACCGGCCCGTAGCATCCGCTCAGGAGCCAGGGCTGGTGATTCCCGCCACGCCGGCCCGGTCGACCCCGCGTCGACCCGTGCCGTCCACGGTGGAGCACGTCACCGCCCACGCGCCCCGGGAGCACTCCTTGCCGTCGTCCGCCTCGTCCGCCCCTTCGCCCTCGGTGGTCCCCTCGGTTTCCGATGCCGCTCCGCTGACCGCCCGCCAGGCCGAGCGCCGGCAGCGCATCCTGCGGGCCGCGACCGCGCTGGCGGCGCGCGGCGGGTACGAGGCGGTGCAGATGCGGGAGGTCGCGGAGGGCGCGCAGGTGGCGCTCGGCACGCTGTACCGGTACTTCCCGTCCAAGGTGCACCTGCTGGTCGCGGTGATGCTGGAGCAGTTGCAGGGCCTCCAGGACCACATCCGGCGCCACCCGCCGACCGAGGAGGAACCCGCCCTGCGCGTCGCCGACACCCTCACCCGGGCGTTCCACGCGCTGCAGCGCGAACCGCTGCTCGCGGAGGCGATGGTGCGGGCGCTGTCCTTCGCGGACCGCTCCGTCGGCGCCGAGGTGGACCAGGTCAGCGGAGCCACCGGACAGCTCATCCTCGACGCGATCGGGCAGTCCGGCCCGCCCAGCGAGAGCCAGCGCGCCGCCGTGCGCGTCATCGAGCACACCTGGCACTCGGCGCTCGTCTCCTGGCTCTCCGGCCGCTCCTCGATCGCCGAGGTCCGGGCCGACCTGCACACCGCGGCGCGGCTGCTCAACCTGCCCTGAAGTTGAAACCTGTTCCTGCTCCGGGTCCTGCTCCGGCTCCGGGTCCCGTTCCTGATCCGGCTCCCTCTCCGGGCCCTGCTCCGGTACGCGGCGGCCCGGGGCCCGTCCCGCGGCCCGGCGGCTAGAGTCGACGGGCCCGCCCGGGGCCGCCCCCGCTCACCGAAAGGCACGACCGCATCATGCTCACCGCCGCCCGCCTGGGCGCCGCCGCCCTGTCCGCCGCGCTGTCCTCCGTGCTGCTGACGGGCCTCGCCGCCGCCCCGGCCCTCGCCGACGTTCCCACGCCCGCCATCCCGGAGGGCCTGTACGGCAAGGGCGACCCGACGTACGACGGCGTCTGGCGGCAGTCCCTCGCCCTGACCGCGCTGGCCGGCGCCAAGGTCACCCCGGCCGACTCGGCGGTCGCCTGGCTCACCGGCCAGCAGTGCGAGGACGGCGGCTGGCCCTCCTACCGGGCCGCCGGCGCGGCCTGCGACGCCAAGTTCGAGGACAGCAACGCCACCGCCGTCGCCGTCCAGGCCCTCATCGCCCTCGGCGGGCACCAGGACGCCGTCGACAAGGGCGTCAAGTGGTTCAAGGCCAACCAGAACGCGGACGGCAGCTGGGCCTACAACCCCGGCAACCCGGGCGACGCCAACTCCACCGCCCTCGCGATCAGCGCCCTCCTCGCCGCCAGGACCGACCCGGCGGGCGTCGCCAAGTCCGGCAAGTCCGCGTACGACGGGCTCGCGCTCTACCAGCTCGGCTGCGCCGCCCCCGCCGACCAGCGCGGCGCCTTCGCCTACCAGCCGGCCCCCCAGGGCGGCGCGCTCGCCCCCAACTCCCTCGCCACCGGCCAAGCCGCCCTCGCCGCCGCCGGCGGACACCTGCCCGTCGCCACCACCGTCCGCAGCGACGCCGCGCCCAAGGCCCTGGCCTGCACCGACGCCGCCGCCACCGGACCGGTCTCCCGCCTCGACTCGGGCGAGGCCGTCGCCGCGTACGTCACCGCCCAGCTCACCTCGGGCGGCAACCACCTCACCCTCACCACCCCCGGCGCGGCCCCCACCCCCGACTACACCGCCACCGCCTGGGCCGCCCTCGGCCTCATCCAGTCCGGCCACCCCCAGCAGGCCGCCGACGCCGTCGACTGGCTCACCGGGCAGGGCGCCACCTGGACCAAGAACGGCACCGACGCGGGCGCCACCGCCAGCCTCCTCCTCGTCACCCAGGCCGCCCACGGCGACACCGCCGCCCTCACCGGCCAACTCACCGCCCTCGGCCCCACCCCCAAGGCCACCACCGCCCCCGCGCCCACCACCACCTCCGAGCCCAAGCACAACGACGGCATCGGCCAGTACTGGCTCATCATCGTCGGCCTCCTCGTCGGCATCGGCGGCGGCTTCCTCCTCAGCCTCCAGCGCAAGCGCACCCCCCGCCCATGACCTCCGCCCCCCACCCCGCCACCCGGGCCACCCGCCCGGGCGGCGACACCGGCAGCCCCGACAGCTCCCCCGCAGCGGCAGACACCCACCCCGTCGAGCGCCGTGCGAGCACCACCGGCCAGCCCGCCCAGGCCGCCGGCCTCCCAGCCCTCACCACGGCCGACACTCCTTCGGCTGCCGATACCCACCGCCTCTCCGCGGCCCGGGCCGTCCGCCCGGGCCGCGGCACCGCCGTGGCCGGCCGGGCTGCCGGGGCGGGTGCGCGTAGCGGCACACGGCGTGGGGGCCGGCTCGGGGTTGTGCTGGTGCCGGTGTTGGCCGTGCTCGTCGTCCTCGCGGGGGCCGGGACGGCGGAGGCTGCCGGGTATCGGTACTGGTC
This sequence comes from Streptomyces sp. NRRL WC-3742, assembly GCF_000720635.1. Classification (GTDB taxonomy): domain Bacteria; phylum Actinomycetota; class Actinomycetes; order Streptomycetales; family Streptomycetaceae; genus Kitasatospora. The sequence goes on from NZ_JOCF01000115.1 coordinate 8,817, forward strand.
GTTCTGGCGTGGGGCGGACGGCGGGTGGGCCTATCAGCAGCAGGGGCCCGCGATCGCCGTCCCGACGGACGGGGCGGTGGACGGGTGGCGGTTCGCCGTGAGCCCCGACGGTGGCCAGGACGCCGCCAAGCCGCGCGTCGGCGCCGACTTCGCCGCCGCGTGCGCGGGCACACCTGCGCAGCAGGGCCGCAAGCGGGTGGCCGTGGTGCTGGACTTCGGCACCGCCGAGGACGCCGGCTCCGCCGGGCCGCCGCCGGAGCAGCGCACGCTGTGCGCCTCCGTCGCGCCGGGCGCCACCTCGGCCGAGGTGCTGGCCGCCGCCGCACCGCCGCTGCGCTACGACACCAACGGCCTGCTCTGCGCCATCTCCGGCTTCCCGAAGGCCGGTTGCGCCGACCAGCTCGGCTCGGCCGCCCAACCGGCGGCCGCCGCCCCCGGCTCCTCCCCGTCGAGCGGCCCCGACCTCGGCCTGATCGCCGGTGGCGCACTGGTCGCCGTTCTGGCGGGCGGCGCCGTCTGGCAGGCCCGCCGCCGCCGTTCGACGTGACCGGCCTCAAGGACCAGCCCATGCCGCCCACCCCCAACCCCGTGCACAGGAAGTCGGCGGGCCTGACTTCCCACGCGCCCACCAGCGCCTGACCACCCCACCTACCAGGAACACCCCCGTGCCCCCTCCCCGCAGTACCCGAACGCCCGCCGGGCCGCGCCAACTGCACCCCGGTGCCTGGTGGTTGTGGGCGCTCGGGATGGGTGCGGCAGCGACCCGCACCACCAATCCCGCGATCCTTCTCCTGATCGCCGCCGTCGCCGGCTACGTCGTCGCCGCGCGGCGCGGCGATGCGCCCTGGTCGCGGTCGTACGGGGCGTTCCTGCGCCTGGGGCTGGTCGTGCTGGGCATCCGGGTGGTGTTCGCCGTGCTGCTCGGTTCGCCGGTGCCCGGTACGCATGTGCTGTTCTCCCTGCCCGAAGTGCCCCTGCCCGCCTGGGCGCAGGGGGTGCGAATCGGTGGCCGGGTGACGTTGGAGGGCCTGCTGGCCGCGCTCTACGACGGGCTGCGCCTGGCGACCCTGCTGGTCTGCGTGGGCGCCGCCAACTCCCTCGCCAGCCCGGCGCGCCTGCTGCGGGCCCTGCCCGGGGCGTTGTACGAGGCGGGGGTGGCGGTGGTCGTGGCGATGACCTTCGCCCCGAATCTGGTGGCCGACGTGCGCCGCCTGCGTGCGGCCCGCCGTCTGCGGGGCCGTGAGGACCGGGGCATCGCCGCCGTGCTGAGCGTCGGACTCCCGGTCCTGGAGGGCGCGTTGGAGCGTTCGGTGGCGCTCGCCGCCGCCATGGACACCCGTGGTTTCGGCCGTACCGCCGACGTCCCGCGCCGCCTCGCCCTCGCCACGGCCGCGCTCACCCTGGCCGGGCTGCTGGGCGTCTGCCTGGCCGCGTACGGCCTGCTGACGGCGGGCGGCACCGGCTGGGCGCTGCCCGTCCTCGCCCTGGGCCTGGCCGCCGCCTTCGCCGGGCTGGCGCTCGGCAGCCGACGGTCCGTCAGAACCCGTTACCGGCCCGACCCTTGGGTGCTCCCCGAGTGGCTCACCGCCACCTCCGGCCTCGCCGTGGCCGCGCTGACCACGTACCTGGCGGGCGCCGACCCCGCCGCCTTCGCCCCGACCGTCGTCCCGCCGTCCGTCCCCGCGCTGCCGCTGGGCGCCGTCCTGGCCGTACTGCTGGGCCTGGTACCGGCGTTGGCCGCCCCGAAACCGCCCTCAGCGGCCTCGACCTGACGGTGCCCGAGGGCGAACTGTGCCTGCTGGTGGGCCCGTCCGGCTCGGGCAAGTCGACGCTGCTGGGCACGGTCTCCGGCCTGGTGCCGCACTTCACGGGCGGGGTGCTGCACGGCCGGGTGACGGTCGCCGGGCGGGACACCCGCGAGCACCGTCCGCGTGACCTCGCCGACCTGGTCGGCACCGTCGGGCAGGACCCGCTCGCACACTTCGTCACCGACACCGTGGAGGACGAACTCGCCTACGGCATGGAGTCCTTGGGCCTGCCGGGCGACGTGATGCGCCGCCGCGTCGAGGAGACCCTCGACCTCCTGGGGCTCGCCGACCTGCGCGGCCGCGCCCTCACCTCACTCTCCGGCGGCCAACAGCAGCGCGTCGCGATCGGCTCGGTGCTCACCGTGCACCCGCGCGTCCTCGTCCTGGACGAGCCCACCTCGGCGCTCGACCCTGGCGCGGCCGAGGAGGTGCTGGCCGTCCTGCAGCGCCTGGTGCACGACCTGGGCACCACCGTGCTGATGGCCGAGCACCGGCTGGAACGGGTGGTCCAGTACGCCGACCAGGTCCTGTTGCTGAGCCCCGGCGCCCCGCCCGTGCTGGGCGAGCCGGCCGAGGTGATGGCGCACTCGCCGGTGCACCCGCCGGTGGTGGGCCTGGGCCGGCTCGCCGGGTGGCGGCCGCTGCCGCTGTCCGTCCGCGACGCCCGCCGCAAGGCCGCCGGCCTGCGCGAACGCCTCGACGGGCGCGCCCCCGCCACCCCCGTGACCCCGACGTCCGACCCCGTCGCCGCCGTCGAGCGCCTCGTCGTGCGCCGGGGCCCGGTGCCCGCGCTGCGCGGCGTCGACCTCGTGCTGTGCCCCGGCGAGATCACCGCCCTGATGGGCCGCAACGGCGCCGGCAAGTCCACCCTCCTGGGCAGCCTGGTCGGACTGCACGCGCCCGCCTTCGGCACCGTCCGGGTCGGCGGCCGCATCCCGCACCGCACCCGCCCGGCCGAGCTGATCCGCGAGGTCGGCCTCGTCCCGCAGGACCCGCGCGACCTGCTGTACGGCGAGTCGGTGGCCGCCGAGTGCGCCGCCGCCGACTCCGACGCGCACGCCGAACCCGGCACCTGCCGCGCCCTGGTGGAGCGGCTGCTGCCCGGCATCGCCGACACCGCGCACCCGCGCGACCTCTCCGAGGGCCAGCGGCTCACCCTGGCCCTGGCCGTGGTGCTCACCGCCCGGCCCCCGCTGCTGCTGCTCGACGAGCCGACCCGCGGCCTGGACTACGCCGCCAAGGCCCGGCTGGTCGCCGTCCTGCGCGACCTCGCCGCCGAGCGGCACGCCGTCCTGCTGGCCACCCACGACGTCGAGCTGGCCGCCGAACTCGCCCACCGCACGGTGATCCTGGCCGAGGGCGAGGTCGTCGCGGACGGCCCGACCGCCGAGGTCGTGGTCTCCTCCCCCGCCTTCGCCCCGCAGGTCGCCAAGGTGCTGGCGCCGGGGCCCTGGCTCACCGTCCGCCAGGTCGCGGAGGCGCTGGCGTGATGAGAAGTCACCCCGTGCCGCTCGGCCGCCGCTCCGTCCTCGCCCTCTCCCTCGTCTCCCTCGTCGGCGTGGCCGCCTTCGGCTGGCCGCTGCTCGCCTCGACGAAGTCCGCGCTGGTCGGCCACTCCGCCGACGCGCCCTGGCTGTTCGCCCTGCTGCTGCCGCTCCTCCTGGCCGTCGTCATCGCGCAGATCAGCGAGGGCCGGTCGGCGGGCGGGGGCGCGCCGGGCCTGGACGCCAAGTCCGTCGCCCTGCTGGGCGTCCTGGCCGCGGCGGGCGCCGCGCTGCGCCCGCTGGGCGCGGGGACGGCGGGGCTGGAGCCGATGTTCTTCCTGATGGTGCTCTCCGGCCGCGTCCTCGGCCCGGGCTTCGGCTTCGTCCTCGGCTCGCTGTCGATGTTCGCCTCCGCCCTGCTGACCGGCGGGGTCGGGCCGTGGCTGCCGTTCCAGATGCTCGCCATGGGCTGGGTCTGCCTCGGCGCGGGCCTGCTCCCGGGCGCCGCCACCCTGCGCGGGCGCGGCGAACTCGCCCTACTCGCGGTGTACGGCGCGCTGTCCGCCGTCCTCTACGGCACGATCATGAACCTCCAGGGCTGGCCGTACATCGCGGGTCTCTCGGGCTCCATCTCCTTCGTCCCCGGCGACCCGCTGCCCGCCAACCTCCTGCGCTTCGCCGCCTACTGCCTCACCACCTCCCTCGGCTGGGACCTCCCGCGCGCCGCCCTCACCGTCGTCCTCTGCCTCACCCTCGGCACCCCCGTCCTGCGCGCCCTGCGCCGCACCACCCGCCGGGCCGCCTTCGACGCCCCGGTCTCCTTCCGCCCACCGGAGGCGTGACCGGCGGGCGGTCCCGCCGAGGTCCGGGACACGCCCTAAGCTCTCCGACCATGCGTTGCATACGACTGGCCGCGCTGCTCGCCGGCGCCGTCGCCCTGACCGCCGCCTGCACCGACGCGCCCGCGCCCTCACCCACGCCCACGTCTCGAAGTGCTCAAACTCAGAGCGCTCCGACGCAGAGCGCCACGGCCCAGGCGCGGAAGCTCACCCCGGCGGAGCTTCAGGGCCAGTGGTGGTCCTGGGCCGCGTCCACCGAGCAGTCCCGGAACCCGGTCCTCGACGAGGACGGGCACCTGTGCGCCCGGGGTCAGAAGGACGGGATCTGGTTCCTCGCCGGCACCACCGGGGGCACCGTCAGCCGCTCCTGCACCGTCCCCGTCGGCGCCCCGATCGCGTTCCCCCTGGTGAACATCTTCGGCCAGACCTCCGACTGCACCGACTTCATGAAGGCCGCCAAGGGCAGCGCCGCCCTGGACGGAAGCCCCCTGACACCCGAGACCTTCGACGCGACGCCGATCGAGATGGCCGCCGTCCCGGGCAACCCGTTCACCTCCGAGACCTCGGCCCACACCTGGTCCTGCGGCCTGTGGGTGCGCCTGGACCCGCTCACCCCGGGCACGCACGAGCTGACCCTGCGGGGCGAGTCCGGCTCCTTCTCCACCGGGGTGGACTACCACCTCACCGTCGCCGAGCGGCCCCCGGCCGGAACCACCTGACCGACCCGCCCGCCCGCCGACCCACTTGCCCGTACGCTGACACGCAACACGCATACCCTCGTGCACCCACGCACACCCACGCACAGCACGCACTCGTCAGCACCAGGCAGTCGGGAAAGCCAGTGGAACTCGGTCAGTTGCGCGTCTTCGAGGCGGTCCTCGCCCACCACACCATCGCCGAAGCCGCCACGGCCCTCGCGCTGGACCCCTCCGCCGTCGACGCCCAACTACGCGCCCTGGAACGGAGCCTGGCCACCGCCCTGCTCCACCGCACGCCCCGCGGCCTGGTCCCCACCCCGTCCGGCGAGCGGCTGATCCCGTGGTCCCGAAGACTGTTGGAGCAGGCCGACCAGGCCCGGCGCGAGGTGGCCGGCCCCCGCGCCCGCCTGCGCCTGGGCGTCCTGCACTCCATACCGGCCGCGGACCTCGCCGCCGCCCTCGCCCAACTCTCCGACCACCGCCTCGAACTGCACACCTCCACCACCTACGACGCCCTCCTCCACGGCGTCGCCGCCGGCGCCCTGGACGCGGCCCTGCTCCTGGACGCCCCCGGCCCGCTCGGCACCCTGGGCTTCCCCCTGCCGCCCGCCCCGCTCGCCCACCTCGACCTCGCCGAACTCCCCCTCGCCCTGGTCGCCTCCCCCACCCACGCGCCGCGCCTGCTCCTCCCCGCCCCCGGC
>NZ_JOCF01000116.1 GCF_000720635.1 Streptomyces sp. NRRL WC-3742
GGAGCAGATCGACTTCAACTTCGAAACCGCCAGCCGCGCGACGGACGTGTCCTTCGTGATCGACCAGTTGACGCACGGCAATACCGCGTGGCGCCTGGCACACCTCATCGACAAGCACCAGATCGGCATGGCCGGACACTCCCTCGGCGGAGGGGCAGCCGCCGCCACGATGATCGCCGACCCGCGCGTACGGGCCGGAGTGGACATGGACGGCGCCTTCCACCCGGCCCCGACGCCTGGTCAGATCGACCGGCCGTTCCTCATGCTGGGCCGAGGCGACCACACGCCCGGCGGCCACGACACCACGTGGGAGCAGGCGTGGGCCGCCCTCGGCGGCTACAAGAAGTGGCTGACGGTCACCGGCGCCGACCACTTCAGCTTCGCCGACCTGGAGGTACTCCAGAAGCAGGCCGGCTTCCCGGCGCAGCCGGCCCTCTCCCCGGAACGCGGGATGGAGATCACGCGTGAGTACGTGACGGCGTTCTTCGACCAGACACTGAAGGGGATCTGCAGCCCGCTGCTGGACGGCCCCACGCCGGACAACCCGGAAGTCCTCTTCCAGAACTGATGTCGGCAGGTCGGCGTATGGCCTGATCTGCTGGTTCAGATTGTGCATGTGGGCGACGGCCTGCACCGCGTGGTGCAGGCCGTCGCCTCTTTGCCGGCAGTCGCGGAGTACCGGCCGTTGTAGGTCAGGTGGCTAGACGGCGCCGAAGTCACCGGACTTCACACTGGCGATGAAGGACTTCCAGGCGGCTTCGCCGAAGGCGAGTTGGGGGCCGTCGGGGTCTTTGCTGTCGCGGACGGGGAGGATGCCCGGGAGGCCGGGGGCGACCTCGATGCACTGGCCGCCGCCGTTGCTGTAGGACGACTTCATCCAGGAGTTGGGCTTGATCGCCTCGATGGGGAACATGGCGCAGAACTCCTTCAGCCGGGCGCGGATGAATGCCAGAGAGTCCGCGCACGAGAGGGCTTGGACCTGGAGCCAATCGTAACGCCTTGCGAGGGAGCGGACTTCGTTCTGATCATCGCGCTCAACGTAGCCACGCTGGATGGTTTCGAGGTAGGCCATCCACGTCTCGTTCGGGGTGGTCAGGAGCGTGAACGGCCAAGTCGCAGGGAGGTCTTCGCCGAGGCTGGCCGGTGCGATCTGAAGTGTGACGTGCGGAAGGGTGGCCATGCTCTCGAGCCACCTGAGCTGTTCGGCCATGACGAAGGGGCCTCCGATGGGGCGCAGGCAGCTCTCCTCCATGATGATGTGGACAGATGGAGCGGGCTCTCGAAACAGCATCGCCTGACGTGCCATGCGGACATTAAGGCGTTCGTCGATCTTGTCCTCGGGGATCTCTCCTCGGCGGGCTGCGGCGGTGATGAGGGCGGAAGCGTAGGCTCGGGTCTGGAGAAGTCCAGGGATGACGTTCAGCTCGAAGATCTTGAGGGCGGTGGCCTTGGTCTCGTGCTCGATATAGGCGAGGAATCCGCCGATGAGGGTGCTGCCCTTCGTGCTCCAGTACAGGAGTTCAAGAGCCCCGCACGTGTCGAGCACCTTGTCGGCGCGCCGGAGGAGGGTCAGCGGGGCGGGGCGTTGGCCGTTCTCGATCAGGGAGATCAGCGAGTCGCTGTAGTGGATCAACTCGCCGAGCTGGATCTGCGTGTAGCCCTTGGCCTTGCGGAACCGGCGGAGTTGGGCGCCGATGGCGACGTTGGGTGATGAGGCGAGGTCAAGTTCCTGCTGCGGCACAGTGATCACGTCATTCCACAAGACCGGATGTCAAAGTGAAGCCCTTCCGATGCTAGTCACGATTGGCCACCCTTAGTGAGGAGTTAGCGAAAAGGGAGCTGCTCGGTGACCAGAATCTCGGAGGTGTAGATATGACAAACGGTCAATCTACTGAGAGTTTGATTTTGCGGCGGAATTTCCCGCCGTGCCGCTGCGCGCAGTGCGGCGACTCCATCCCGGAAGCGCGCCTGCACGCGGACGCCATCGCTCCGGCGGCGCCGCCCGCGAGGCGGGTGGCGTCGCCCTCGAACCCCTACCGGCCGTTCATCGTCGGGGAGCGAGTCTTCGACGTCCGGTCCGGGCAGTGGGGCGCCTTCATGGGGTGGCAGCAGGGGCACATCTTCCTCCGGCCCCTCACCGGCGGCGTCGAATGGGACACCGAGCCGCGCTGGATCACCACCACCGAACAGTGAGATGCCCCATGAGCAGCATGATCGACAAGACCACAACCGAGGACCGTCGTGCCGCCGCCGACATCCTCGACGACCTCCAGGCCGTCCTGCACGCCGCGAACCTCAAACTCCCCTCGCTCGGCATCGACTGGCGGTCGGCCAAAGCCACCGGAGTCATCCTGATCGACCTCGGAGCCGCCCGGCCGGACGTCATCGAACGGCTGGTCGCCGTTCTCCGGCGAGGTATGCGACCGTAGTTGCCGCCGGAGCCATCACCGTCGGCAGTTTCGTCCTCGCAAGCGTCGTCTTCCTCGCGATGCCCGAGAACATCTCGACCTCGGCAAGCGCGTTGGTGTTCGTCCTCATCTTCCTCGGCTCCTCCACGGGCGGATTCGCGCTCGCCGCCTGCTGGATGAGGACGCACCCGTAAGCCGCGCGGGCTTCGAGGAACCTCGAAGCCCGCGCCGAACTACAGCCCCCCGGAAACTCGCAGCACCGCACCCGTCGCGTACGACGCGTCGGCGGAGAGAAGCCACGAGACCGCAGCGGCAATCTCCTCCGGCTGCCCGGCGCGGCCCATCGGAATCGCCGCCGCCACCTTGCGGGGGCGCTCCGGGTCCTGGTGGAACTCGGTCCAAATCGTCCCAGGTGCAACGCAGTTGACCCGGATCCCCTGCCCCGCGACCTCCTTCGACAACCCCATCGTCATCGCGTCGACAGCAGCCTTCGCCGCAGCGTAGTGGACGTACAACCCCGGGCTACCGAGCGTCGCCGCCGCCGAGGAGATGTTGACGATCGCACCGCCGCCCGTCCCCGACATGTCCAGGATGGCGCGCCGCGCACAGAGCAGGTACCCCAGGACGTTGACCTCCAGTGCCCGGCGCAGCTCCTCCGGGTCCGCGTCCGCCAGTGAGCCGACCGGGCCGCCGGTGCCGGCGTTGTTCACCAGCGCGGTGACAGGCCCGAGTTCGGCGGCAGCACGGTCGAAGAGCCGGTCGACGTCCGCCTCATCAGCCGTGTCGGCGCGCACGACGAGGCACCGGCGCCCAGCCTTCCGCACCACCTCCGCGACCGCCTCCGCCGCCGAACTGTCGGACCGGTAGCCGATCACGATGTCGTGCCCCTCCGACGCGAGGCGGGCGCAGATGGCCGCGCCGATGCCTCGGCTTCCGCCGGTGACCACGGTGACGAAATCCTGCATCTGATGTTCTCCCAAGTTCGTACGGATTCAGCGGACAGAGCCAAAGCGGTCGCGGTACTCGGCAGGCGCGATCCCGATCCGGCGGTGAAAAGTGCGCCGCAGCGTCTCCGCCGTCCCGAAGCCGAGGCGGCGGGCGAGTGCCGCCACCGGTTCGTCGGCCTCGGTGAGGGCGCGCCGGGCGGCCTCGACCCGTACGCGTTCCACGTACGCCGCCGGGCCGGTGCCGATCTCCGCCGTGAAGCGGCGTTGCAGGTGGCGCGGGCTGAGGCCGGCGCAGGCGGCCAGGGCGGCGACGGTGTGCCGGGCGCCGGGGTCGTCCTGGATGGCGCGGACGGCCTTGCGGATGGGGTCGCTGGTCGGCTGGGCCGACCACAGCGGGACGCTGAACTGCGACTGGTTGCCCGGCCGCCGCAGGTACAGCACCATTTCGCGGGCGGCGGCGAGGGCGAGTTCGGGCCCGTGGTCGTCCTCGACCAGGGCGAGGGCGAGGTCCATCCCGGCGCTGACCCCCGCCGAGGTCCACACATGGCCGTCCCGGATGAAGATCGGGTCGCAGTCGACGGTCAACTCCGGGTGATCAGCGGCGAGTTGCCGCTCCTTCCTCCAGTGCGTCGTGACCCGCCGCCCGGCGAGGACCCCGGTCGAGGCCAGCAGCAGCGCCCCGCTGCACACCGACGCGACCCGCCGGGCCCCGGCCGCAGCGGCACCGATCCACGCGACCAGCTCCCCGTCCCCCCGCGCCTCGACCACCCCCGGTCCGCCGATCACGACGAGGGTGTCCACCCCCTCAGGCTCGAGGCCGTCGATCCCGTACTCGGCGCCCATCGGCAGTCCGCTGGACGACCGGACCAGCCCCGCCCGGGGCGCCACCACCCGGCAGTCGTACCCGCCGACCGCCTCCTGGGCGTAGTGGAACACCGCATGCGGGCCCACCAGGTCGACCGCCTGGAACCCCTCGAACACCACGAACACCACCCGACGCATGCCAGCAGGCTGCCTGACCTGCGCGGATGGCGTCAACGACGGGCACCCCACACATCGCGCCACACCCGAAGGCGCGGACACCGGCCCTTCGGTCAGGGCGCGTCTGCGGACGCCGCCAGGAGCACACACCGGTCGAAGTTCATGCAGCCGCACTCCATGCAGTCCGCGACGGCCCGGCGCAGCGCCTGCGTCCGGGTGATGTGGTCGTCGAGTTCGGGGAGCTTGCGGGCGGCGAGTTCGCGCCACTGCCGGGTGGCTCCGGGGGAGGTGTCGCCGTTCAGCAGGCCCGCGATCTCGGCGAGGGTGAAGCCGGCCCGCTGCGCCATTCGGATCAGCGCGACCCGCCGGACGGCGCTGACCGGCCAGACCCGTCGGCCCGCCTCGCGATGGGAGCCCGGCAGCAGCCCGCGCTCCTCCCAGTAGCGCAGTGCGGAGGCCCGCACCCGCACCCTTCGGGCCAGTTCGCCGATCCCCAGATACCGCACGCCAACGCCCCCCTGGCCGGGTTGACTTCACGCGTGCTTGAAGCACGAGTGTGACCTGCATGATCTCATCTCCGGGGCGCCTGCTGCCCGCTGCCTACCGCCCGCTGTTCGCCGTCCGCCCGTTCCGCCGGCTGATGCCCGTCTTCGCCCTGTCGGACCTGGGGGACGGCATGAGCACCGTCGCCGTTGCCTGGCTGGCGCTCTCGCTGGCCCCGCCCGGCGGGCAGGGCGCGTTGGTCGGGATCAGCGTCGCCGCGTACACACTGCCGGGGGTGCTCGGCGCGCTGCTGCTGGGCCGCTGGCTGAGGCGGCTGCCGGCGCGACGGCTGCTGGTCGCGGACGCCGCCCTGCGGGCGCTGCTCCTGGGGGCGATCCCGGTCGCGGACGTGGCCGGCGTGCTCGGCCCGACCGGCTACGTCGTGCTGCTGGGCGCCTCCTCGCTGCTTCACGCCTGGGGCAAGGCCGCCAAGTACGCCCTGTTCGCGCCGCTGCTGGACGACGGCCTGCGGCTGGCCGCGAACAGCGCGCTGAGCACCAGCCTGTCGAGTGCGATCGTGCTCGGCCCCGCGTTGGCGGGCCTGCTGGCGGGCGCGGTGCCGCCCGCGTGGATCATCGGCCTGGACGCGGTCACCTTCGCGGTGCTGGCGGTGCAGGCGAGCCGGGTCGCGGTGCCGGTGGTGGCGGCGTCCGAGCAGGCCGGTGCCGCTGCCGGTGGCGCGCGACAGGGCCTGGGGGTGCTGCGGCGCCACCCGGAGCTGCTCGGACTGCTGGTGCTGACCTGGCTGTTCAACCTCGCCTACGGTCCGGTCGAGGTCGCGCTGCCGCTGTTCGTCGTGCACTCCCTGAACGACGGTGCCGGGCTGCTCGGTGCCTACTGGGTCGTGTTCGGCGTGGGAAGCGTCGTCGGGGCTCTCGGCGCCGGAGCGGCCGGGCGGTTGCCGCTGTGGCCGACCATGATCGCCATCGTCGCGGGCCACGGCCTCAGCCTGCTGCCCTTCGCCTTCGCCCACACCGCCGTGCCGTCCCTGATCGGCTTCGCGGCGGCGGGGCTCATTTACGGACCGTACTCCGCGCTGTCCCTCGCGCTGCTGCAGAAGAGGGCGCCGAGCGGCTCGCTCACCGAGGTGCTCGCCGTCCGCAGCGCGGTGCTCGTCACGGCCTCGCCCTTGGGCGCCGTGCTCGGCGGGCTGCTCCTGCACCGGGTGGACGCGCCGGTGCTGCTGAGCGGCTGCGGCCTCGCCATGATCGTCACGGCGGTCCTCGCCGTCGCCTTCCTCGGTTGGCGGGCGCGCCGGCGGGCCGTCACGTCCGCCGGCCGGGGCGGGTGGTTGCGCTTCGCCCGGATGCGGGGATAGCCGGTCGGCGGGCAGGGAAGCACTGACGCGGCGACCTCGCCATCCGCCCCTCCAGCACCGGGAGAACCCCTTGAAGCGAGTCCTCCGCGCGACCGGTATCGCCCTGACCGCCGCCGCCCTCTGCCTGGCCACCGCCACCAGTGCCGGCGCGGCCTCCGGCGCGATCATCCTCAACGGCCAGGCCATCCAGGACCCGTCCGGTTGTTACAACTCCCCGGGATGGCCGACGGTCGTCGACAACCAGACCGACCAGACCGTCACGGTCTTCGGCAACGACGACTGCACCGGCCCGGTCAACGGCACGGTCGGGCCGGGCGAGATGGGCTCCTTCGACTTCGGGTCCAGCGTCTCCGTGCCGTGACGGCCCGTTGAAGCCTGGGACCGCCGCCCGGAGTGGGAAGTCAGCGGGGCCGACTTCCCACTCCGGTGGTCATCCGCTGACGCCGCCGCACGTGAGCGCGGGCTTCGAGGACGGTCGAAGCCCGCACCGAATCGGCCCCCCCTCAGGCGCCGTTGAGGGCGTAGGTGCGGAACGTGGCCAGCAGGGGCAGGACTTCGGTCTTGGCCGGGTCCTGCGTGACGGCGCGCATGGCGTCGATGACCGTGTGGGCGATGGCCTTCGTCACCGGCAGGTCGTCGGCCGCCGTCGCCTCGCCCCACGCCTTGAGGCTCCGGGTGAGCAGGGCGCTCATGCGGGCGCCGATGTTGGAGCTGACCGCGTCGGAGAGGTCTACCATCTCCTGTTCGCTCATCGTCGCGCGCAGTCCGAACGCGAGCGCCATCAGCGTGTCCATCGCGTGTTCGCCGTAGGCGGCGACCAGCGCCGGGAGTTGGCGCTCGTCGGCTCCGCACAGGGCCAGGGCGGTGAGCGCCTCGTCGTCGTCCTTCCACGCCGCCTCGAGGGCGGCCAAGGCCCGTAGGGACTCGTCCATGGTCAGCCCGTCTGTCATGCGAGGAACCGTACGCAGCGCGGTGGCCGCACGTGGCCGGTTCCGGACGGGCTTCACACCTTCGAGTGGAGCTTCGCGAAGTGCTCGGCGTTCCAGTGTCCGCCCAGCTCAGGGCCCAGGGAAGCGAGGGCAAGCGCGCCGAAGTCCGAAGCGGACCCGGCCCGTTCGGGCAGGGCCCCCAGGAGGGGGGCACCGGCGGAGCGGGGCAGGTCGGCGAGGTTGCAGCGCTCGGCGAGGCCCGGTTCGGTGGGCCAGGAGCCGACGAGGACGCCGGTGAGCGGGAGCCCCCGGGCTTCGAGCGCCTCCGCCGTGAGGGAGACGATGTTGAGCGTGCCGAGCCCGGCGGAGGCCACGAGGAGGATCTCGACGGGCAGGCCCAGCGAGGCGGTGGCCCGCGCGTGGTCGGCCAGTGTCCGCCCTTCGTCGTCGTAGCGGACGAGCAGGCCGCCCGCGCCCTCGACCAGGACGAGGTCGTGGGTGTCGGAGAGGTCGGCGACGGCGGAGGCGACGGAGGCGGGGGAGAGGAACGGGAGCCCGGACCGCCGCGCGGCGGTGTCGGGCGCCAACGGCTCGGGGTAGCGGGCGAGTTCGAGGAAGGTCACGTCGCCCGCGAGGCGCCGCACCTCCGCCGCGTCGCCCGGCTCGCCGGGCGCGACGCCCGTCTGACCGGGCTTGAGCACGGCGACCCGCTGCCCGGCCCGCAGCGCCACCGAGGCGACGGCGGCCGTGGCGACGGTCTTGCCGACGTCCGTGTTGGTGCCGGTCACGAAGAGGATGCGCGCGCTCATCCCGCCACCGCCGCAGCGGTCACGGCGGCGGCGATGCGCGCCACGTCCTCGTCGTCGCACACGTACGGCGGCATCGTGTAGATCAGGTCCCGGAAGGGCCGCAGCCACACGCCCTCCCGCGCCGCCGCCTCCGTCGCGGCCGCGACGTCCACCGGGTGGTCCAACTGCACCACGCCGATGGCGCCTTGGACCCGGACGTCCCGCACACCCGGCACCTCGACAGCCCCCGCCAGAGCGGCCGAGAGCCCCGCCTCGATGCGCTTGACCTCGACGGTCCAGTCCTGTCCGAGCAGCAGGTCCACGGAGGCCAGGGCCACCGCGCAGGCCAGCGGGTTGCCCATGAACGTCGGCCCGTGCGCCAGCACCGGCATCTCGCCCCGGCTGATGCCGTCCGCGACCTCCGCCGTGCACAGGGTGGCGGCCAGCGTCAGGTATCCGCCGGTGAGGGCCTTGCCCAGGCACATCACGTCGGGCGAGACCCCGGTGTGGTCGGCGGCGAACAGGGCGCCGCTGCGGCCGAAGCCGGTGGCGATCTCGTCGAAGATCAGCAACACCCCGTACCGGTCGCAGAGTTCGCGCAGCATCCGCAGGTACTCGGGCGAGTGGAAGCGCATCCCGCCCGCGCCCTGCACCACCGGCTCGACGATGACGGCGGCCAGCTCGTCCGCGTGACGGGCCATCAACTCCTCGAACCGAGCGGCGTATTCGGCGTTCAGGGGAGCCGAGAACCCCGCCGGGGGCTCCGCCGCGAACAGCTGCCCCGGCAGCACCCCGCCCCACAGGTGGTGCATCCCGCCCTCGGGGTCGCACACCGACATGGGGTGGAAGGTGTCCCCGTGGTACCCGCCGCGCCAGGTGAGCAGCCGCTGCTTTCCGGGCCGCCCGACCGACTGCCAGTACTGCAGGGCCATTTTCATGGCCACCTCGACGGCCACCGACCCCGAGTCGGCGAGGAAGACGTGCCGTAGCGGCTCGGGCGTGATCTCCACGAGCCGCGCCGCCAGCCGGACGGCGGGCTCGTGGGTGAGCCCGCCGAACATGACGTGGCTCATCCGGCCCAGCTGCTCGCGTACGGCCTCGTCCAGCACGGGGTGCCGGTAGCCGTGGATGGCCGCCCACCAGGACGACATGCCGTCGACGAGCTCGCGCTGCCCGCCCGCGACGGGCTCGGCCAGGCGCAGCCGGACGCCCGAGGCGGACTCGACCACGTACGGCGTGACGGTGCCGGGCATCGGCCCGTACGGGTGCCAGACGTGGGCGCGGTCGAGGGCGAGGAGGGCGTCAGGGGCAAGCATGAGGGGGCGGTTCTCCGAAGGGGCGAAGGGTCAGGCGTTGGGCGCGAGTTCGGTGCCGGCGCCGCGGCGGCGGACCTTCACCTGGTCGCTGTGGGACTCCGAGGGAGCCTCCGAGAGGGCCTCCGCAGCAGCCTCCGCGGGAGCCTCCGACGAGTGCCCGCCGCAGGGCCCGCACCCGCCGCCGCTGCCGCAGGCCGAAGCGGCGGTGCCGCACGACGAACCAGCGGCGGCCACGTCCGACCGGTGCCGCGGCAGGGTGGCCTCGCCCGCGCCCTCGACCTCGAACCCGGCGTCCCGGATCATGTCCAGGTCCGCGTGCCCGGCCTGGCCCTCGCTGGTCAGGTAGTCGCCCAGGAAGATCGAGTTGGCGATGTGCAGCCCGAGCGGCTGCAGCGTGCGCAGGTGCAGCTCGCGCCCGCCCGCGATGCGCACCTCGGTGTCCGGGTTGACGAAGCGGACCATCGCCAGGATGCGCAGGCAGCGCTGCGGGCTGAGGTGCCACTCCTGGGCGAGGGGGGTGCCCTCGAAGGGGATGAGGAAGTTGACGGGGACGGAGTCCGAGCCGAGCTCGCGCAGGGCGAAGACCACGTCGACGAGGTCCTCGTCGCTCTCGCCCATGCCGGCGATCAGGCCGGAGCAGGCGGACAGGCCCGCGCCGTGCGCCTTCTGCACGGTGTCCACCCGGTCCGCGTAGGTGTGGGTGGTGGTGATGTCGCCGTAGGTGGCTTCGGAGGTGTTGAGGTTGTGGTTGTACGCGTCGGCGCCGGCCGCCTTCAGGCGCTCGGCCTGGTTGTCGGAGAGCAGGCCCAGGCAGACGCACAGCTCGACCGCGGGGTCGGCCTCGCGGATGGCGGCCATGGTGTCGGTGACCCGGTCGATGTCGCGGTCCGTCGGGCCGCGGCCGCTGGCGACCAGGCAGACGCGCTTGGCGCCGCCCGCGACCCCGGCCTTCGCCGCCTCGGCGGCCTGGTCGGGCTTGAGCCAGGTGTACTTGAGGATCTCGGCCTTCGAGCCCAGCCGCTGCGAGCAGTACGAGCAGTCCTCGGGACAGAGCCCGCTCTTGAGGTTCACCAGGTAGTTGAGCTTCACCCGGCGGCCGAACCAGCGGCGGCGGACCTTGCCCGCCGCGGCGACGACGTCCAGCAGTTCGTCGTCCGTGGTGGCGAGGACGGCCAGCGCCTCCTCGCGGGTCGGGACTTCGCCGCGCAGGCCCTTGTCGGTGAGGGTATCGAGCAGATCCATGGGGCGATCCTGCCCCGTGGCGATCGAGCTTCGCCAGAGGAAACCCGCCAGAAGATCCGCGGAAGGATGTGCCACTTGCCACAGTGTCGAAGCTCACGGCGTCGCCGCTGGTCACGGGCTTGACGGGGGACGGACACCCGGCCTACCGGATGCTGGCGGCTAGCGCCCCCGCGGATGATCCACAACCACCGACCCCGTGGTCCTCGCCACACGGCCGGTGCTTAGAATCTGCGCCATGACCACGCAGGGGGAGCGCACCCCGACTCAGGGAGACGGCGAAGAAACGGTTGAGCGGCGGACCGGCCGGGGGGCCGGACTCGCGGGGCTGGCCGGGATCGGCGGGCGGCTGACGCCCCGCAAGGCTCTCGGCTGGGTCGTGGTGCTCGGCGTGGTCGCCGCCGGCGGCTGGATCATCACCCGCCCGATGCCCGGCGACTACATTCCCGGCCTCGGCCCCTCCCACAAGGACGCGACCAAGTCGCCGCCCGTCGTCGGCGCCGCGCCGCCCAGCACCGACCCCGAGGGCCTGAACGTCGACAACTTCTTCCCCGCCCAGCGGCTCGTCGACGTGGCCGGGTACAAGGCCAGGCGCAACGGCGCCCGGCAGGGCGAGAACTGCGCCGAGGCGCTCCAGGACCGTACGCAGGAGCTGTTCAAGGGCAGCGGCTGCCAGGCTTACCTGATCGTCAGCTTCAGCGGGCAGGACCGGCCGGTGCTCAGCACCGTCACCCTGCTGCGCTTCGGCGACCAGGGCTCGGCCGCCAAGGCCGCCGAGATGCTGCGCGGCAAGCCCGGCGCGCTCACCTTCATCCTCCCGGACGCCCTGCCCGCCCCGGCGCCGAGCGGGTCCGCCGCGAAGGGCGGCGGCAGCGAGGCTTCGCGGGTGGAGGCGGTCGGCCACTACGTGACGGTCACCAGCTCGCGCCCCGGCGGCGCCACCGCCACGCCCACGCCGGGCGCCTCCGGTGCGCCGACGCCGGCCGCCTCCGGGCCGAGCGCGGAGCAGTCCCTGGACGAGGCCAACCGGGCGCTGTCGTACGCGGCGGGGTCGCAGTTCGTCTGGATCTAGGTACGGCACGTCTGGATGCAGGTACGGCAAATGGGCCCAACACCGTTGGGCCCCTTGGGACTTGGTCAGCCCCCGAGCCGGTCCACCGCCGTGACCCGCAGGACCGCCCGCCCCTCCTCGTCCGAGCCGTACAGGTCGACCTCGGCGCTGATGCCCCAGTCGTGGTCACCCTCCGGGTCGTCGAAGATCTGGCGGACCTTCCAGGCGGAGTCCTCCTCCTCGATGATCAGCATCTTCGGGCCGCGCGCGTTCGGGCCGGTGCCCAGGTCGTCGTACTCGTCCCAGTAGCCGTCCATCGCGTCCGCCCAGCGGTCCGCGTCCCAGCCGTACTCGCCGTCCAGCTCGCCGAGTTCGGCCCAGTGCTCCAGCGCGCACAGCTCGACGCGGCGGAACAGCTCGTTGCGCACCAGCACCCGGAAGGCCCGCGCGTTCGCCGTGACCGGCGCCGCCCTGTCCTCGAGGGTGACCTCGGCGGTGGCCGCCTCGGTCGGGTTGGCCAGCTGCTCCCACTCGTCCAGCAGGCTGGAGTCGACCTGGCGCACCAGCTCGCCGAGCCAGGCGATGACGTCCTTGAGCTCGTCGGTCTTCACGTCCTCGGGGACGGTCTGCTCCAGCGCCTTGAACGCGCCCGCCAGGTAGCGCAGGACGATGCCCTCGGTGCGGGCCAGCTCGTAGAAGCCGACGTAGTCCGAGAAGGTCATCGCCCGCTCGAACAGGTCCCGCACGACGGACTTCGGCTGGAGCTGGTGGTCGCCGATCCACGGGTGCGCCCGGCGGTACACCTCGTACGCGTGGGTGAGCAGCTCCTCCAGCGGCTTGTCGTACGTGACGTCCTGGAGGCGCTCCATGCGCTCCTCGTACTCGATGCCGTCGCGCTTCATCTCGGCGACGGCCTCGCCGCGCGCCTTGTTCTGCTGGGCGGCGAGGATCTGGCGCGGGTCGTCCAGGGTCGCCTCGACGACGGAGATGACGTCCAGCGCGTACGTGGGGGAGGTCGGGTCGAGCAGCTCGAAGGAGGCCAGCGCGAAGGTGGACAGCGGCTGGTTGAGCGCGAAGTTCTCCTGGAGGTCCAGGGTCAGGCGCACGATGCGGCCCTCGGAGTCCGGCTCCGGCAGGCGCTCGACGACGCCGCCCTCCAGCAGGGAGCGGTAGATGGCGATCGCGGTGCGGATGTGGCGGCGCTGGGCGGCCCGGTCCTCGTGGTTGTCGGTGAGCAGCTTGCGCATCGCCTCGAAGGCGTTGCCCGGGCGGCCGATCACCGACAGCAGCATCGCGTGGCTGACCTTGAAGCGGGAGACCAGCGGCTCCGGGTCGGCGCCGATCAGCTTGTCGAAGGTCTCCTCCGTCCAGCCGACGAAGCCCTCCGGGGCCTTCTTGCGCACCACCTTGCGCTTCTTCTTCGGGTCGTCCCCGGCCTTGGCGATCGCCTTGTCGTTCTCGATCACGTGCTCCGGCGCCTGCGCGACCACCTGGCCGACGGTGTCGAAGCCGGCCCGGCCCGCGCGCCCGGCGATCTGGTGGAACTCGCGGGCGCGCAGGATGCGCACGCGCTGCCCGTCGTACTTGGACAGGGCGGTGAACAGCACCGTGCGGATCGGCACGTTGACGCCCACCCCGAGGGTGTCCGTCCCGCAGATCACCTTCAACAGGCCCGCCTGGGCGAGGCGTTCGACCAGCCGGCGGTACTTGGGCAGCATGCCCGCGTGGTGCACGCCGATGCCGTGGCGCACGAAACGCGACAGGTTGCGGCCGAACTTGGTGGTGAAGCGGAAGCCGCCGATCAGGTCGGCGATCGCGTCCTTCTCCGCCTTCGAGCACATGTTGATGCTCATCAGCGACTGGGCGCGCTCCACCGCCTCCTTCTGCGTGAAGTGCACGACGTAGACCGGCGCCTGGCCGGACTGCAGCAGCTCCTCCAGCGTGTCGTGCATGGTGGTGCGGCGGTACTCGTAGAACAGCGGCACCGGGCGGGTCGCGTTGCGCACCACCGTGGTCGGACGGCCCGTACGGCGGGTCAGGTCCTCCTCGAAGCGGCGGACGTCGCCCAGCGTGGCCGACATCAGCAGGAACTGCGCCTGCGGCAGCTCCAGCAGCGGGATCTGCCAGGCCCAGCCGCGGTCCGGCTCCGCGTAGAAGTGGAACTCGTCCATGACCACCTGGCCGATGTCCGCCCGCGTGCCGTCGCGCAGCGCGATCTGGGCGAGGACCTCGGCCGTGCAGCAGATGATCGGCGCGGTCGGGTTGACGCTCGCGTCGCCCGTCATCATGCCGACCTGCTCGGTGCCGAACATCTTCACCAGGTCGAAGAACTTCTCCGAGACCAGGGCCTTGATCGGCGCCGTGTAGAACGTGCGCTGCCCCTCCGCGAGCGCCGCGAAGTGCGCGCCGGCCGCCACCAGGGACTTGCCCGAGCCGGTCGGCGTCGCCAGGATCACGTTGTTCCCGGACACCAGCTCGATCAGCGCCTCCTCCTGCGCCGGGTACAGCGAGATCCCCCGCTCCTCCACCCAGGCGGCGAACGTCTCGTACAGCGCGTCGGGCGTGGCGGGCTTCGGCATCAGGTCAAGGAGGGTCACCCGGCTATCTTGCCTGCTCGCCGCCGCCCCCGGCAAAGCCCGGGGCGGGTCGGTGCCGGGTGGGGGACGGCGTGGGGG
>NZ_JOCF01000117.1 GCF_000720635.1 Streptomyces sp. NRRL WC-3742
CCACCACACCGGCCCCCTCGGCCACCGCCTCCCCGATCCCCAGATCCACGCCCAGCCTCACCCGCTGCCCGACCTCCACACCCACCGCGCTCCTCCAATTCCCGCACCGACCACACCAAGGCGCGCCACGCTACCCGACACCCCCCCACCCCCCGTTGTCCCCAACCAGGGACACCGTCCCTGATACGAGACAACCGAACCCGCCCCGAGAACCAGCGCCCCACCACCCGCCGCGCCGAACACGGCTGATCCCCCGACGACTCCTCACCGCCGAAGCCGAGACCGAACCGCCCCAACTGCTGCGCACCGCCCCAGCCCCCGCGGCACGACAACGCTCCCGGCCCCCACCCGGCCCGCTACGCCCTCACCGCCCTCCTCCTGCTCGACGCCGTCGCCGACAGCGCCTCCATCGGCTTCCTCCACGACCTCGACCACACCCGCGCCCCCTGTACCTCCTTCTGCAGGACCCTCACCTGACCGGCCACCGCCAAGCTGTCGCTACCATGGCCGGACCCACGTCGACCGCCGTCGAGAGAATTGGGCAGGGGGAGTCATCAACCACATACACGTGCGTACCGGCGTCCTGCGGCACTCCGCCGAGCGCTTGGCCGAAGCCGCCAGGACGGCCACTCCGGCCGGACACTGGCTCGACAACAGTCGTACCGCCGCCGACGGCCTGTCGGCCTGGCAGTCCGGACCGGCACTCAAGGACTGCGCCGACGCCTGGC
This sequence comes from Streptomyces sp. NRRL WC-3742, assembly GCF_000720635.1. GTDB lineage: Bacteria > Actinomycetota > Actinomycetes > Streptomycetales > Streptomycetaceae > Kitasatospora. Next base: position 729 of record NZ_JOCF01000117.1, read on the forward strand.
AGAAGCACATCAAATCCGTCGTCGACCAACTCCACACCTATTCCCGCCAGTTGCACGACTCGGCGCACAGCTACGACAAAGCCGACCAGGAACACGCCCGCCGGCTGAACTCCGCCCTCGGCGATCTCGAAGCCCCCGGAGCCGACGCCGCAGGGCCACGGCAGTGACGATGACCATTGCCGCACTCAGGTCCGCCAACAGCATCGACGTCGAAGCCGCCGCCCACTCCTGGCTCTCGCTCTCCAAGCAGGCTTGGCGGGCCGTCAACGACATCCACGCCAACGGTGTCGACCCGCTCAAGGAGAACTGGAAGGACCGCGTCGGCGAGGCCGCCGGCAAGAGGCTCCAGGAACAGGCCCAGATCCTGGAGGCAGGGGCGGACATCATGCGCGGTGTCGTCATGGTCCTCGACGGGCTGAGCACCTGCATCACCCGGGCGAAGCTGACACTGAACTCCGCGCTCGACATGGCCAGGAAGCACGGCCTGACCGTCGACGAGACGACCGCCACCGTCAAGACGACCGGCGGCGCCGCGCCCTCGGACGACACCGTGGTCCAGGAGATCAACGCGATGCTCCAGGAGGCGCTGCGCGACGCGTCGCAGGCGGACAAACTGGCCGCCCAGGAACTGCGCAAGCTCGGCGCGGCGACCTGTGAGACCGACCCGCGCAAGGCGCTCGACGACCTCCAGGGCGAAGCATCGAGGATCGAGCTGTCCATGTACACCGGGGGCATCCCGGACGGGAAGGATCCCCGGCTGGTCACCGACTGGTGGAATTCGCTGACCGACAATCAGCACAAGCAGCTGATGCTCTCCGATCCGGTCACGCTCGCCAACCTCCCGGGTATCCCCGAGGACGTGAAGGTCGGCCTGCGCGGCGGCCCGAACGCCAAGTACGACCGCGCCAAGACGGTGCAGTGGGCGCTCGAGCACTGGAACGACAAATCCAGGGACGTCTTCGACGACAACTGCACCAACTTCGCCTCCGAAGCGCTACGCCAGGGCGGTCTGCGCGGCAAGGGCGACGGATTGTGGGGCTGGCGCGGGGACGACACCTGGGGCCGCAGCGAAGACGCGGGCGGGGGCTGGCTCGACCAGCGGGTCGACTACTCCAAGAGCTGGGCCGGCGCACAGAACATGCACGACTTCATGATGCGCCACGGCGGCCAGGAGGTGGCCCCGAACGAGGTGAAGCCCGGGGACCTCGTCTACTACGAGGAGGACTCCGACCACGACGCCGACGACAAGAAGGGCGTCATCCACCACACCGCGGTGGTCACGGCGGTGGCCCCGGACGGGGACATCCGCTACACCCAGCACAGCGGCGGCCAGCAGAACGCGAGCGTGGACGGCCGGATCGACGGCTTCCAGGAGCACCGCGGGCACCAGAAGCTGCACTACGTCCGCGTGAACCCGAACTGGTACTAGTCGCATGAACGATGAACAGCGTTCCCCCCGGTGGCTCCGGGCCCGTGGCCCCCTGCTGCTCGCCTGCCTCGGATGGGCCTGCACGGTGCCGACACTCGTCGCGGACGGCGACATCCACGAGCTCGTGAGCCGCTGCCTCGACAGCCCGGGAGCCCCCGCGTACGTACTGCCGCTGAGCTGGGCGGGCCTGGTGCTGGCCGTCGGCGCGGTGTGCTGGGGCAGCTGGCAGCTCGTCACCGGCGTGCGGTCCAGGACGCTCCGGCTCAGCCTCGGGCACGCCCTGCTGTGCGCGGCGCTGCCGGTGGCGGCCATCGGCGTGCCGTTCCAGTACGCCCTCACACAGACCGCCGCGTACGACACCGGGACACGGCCGAGCCCCTGTTTCGGCCACGGCCCACTCGTGGCCGCGGCCGACCCGACCGCGGCCGGTCACCCACAGGGCCAGGGGTCGACCTCGGCCGTCGGGTAGCGCGACAGAGCCCGCCAGGCGCAGGCCAGGTCGAAAAGCCAGGCACCTGGAATCGCCCGGATCGACGTGCACGCCGGGCGTCGTGCGGGAGGTGCTCGCGAGGTGGACGGCCTGGTCGCCGAAGACGATATGCGGCTCGGGGATCCTCAAGATCCCGCCCTTGCCGGTACCGCAGGTGCCCGCGCAGCGAGGTTCCGCAGGCGGGGCGGGGCGGGTGGGGAGTGTGGCGCGCTCAGGCCCGTAGGGCGGCGAGTTCGGCTGCGACGGATGCCGCTTCCCGGGCGCCGAGGTCCTCGTACACCGCGAGGGCGTCACGCAGATGCCCGTCCGCCGCGTCGACCAGCCCGAGGTCGCGTTCGCACCGGCCGATGCCGAGCAGGGCCGCGCCCGTCTGGGCCGGGTTCCCCAGTTCACGGGCCAGTGCCAGTGCCGACTCGTGGTCGGCCAGCGCGGACGACGGGTGCGAGGGACGTCGCAGCCTGCCGCGGGCGTCCAGGGCCTGCGCCTCGCCGTGCCGGTCTCCGATGGTCCGCGCCATGGCGAGTGCGTCGTCGAGGTCGCGGGCCGCGAGTTCGCGCTCGCCCGAGACCAGGCGGGCCTCGGCCCGGGTCCGGAGCGTGTTCCCCTCGCCCCGCCGGTCGCCCAGTTCCTGAGCGATGAGCAGGGAGCTCTCCGCGGCGGTGCCGGCCTGGAAGAGGTCGCCCCGGAGCCGGTGGGCCGCGCTCAGGTGGCGCAGCGCGTGCGACTGGGCCCGCCGGTCGCCCAGCTCCCGGGCCAGGCCCAGCGCCTCGTGGTGCGCGCGGGCCGCGCCGGCCGCATCGCCCTGGGACCGGCGGACCGCCCCCAGGTAGTTGAGGCTGTAGACCTGGCCGCGGCGGTCCCCCAGCTCGCGCGCCGTTCGCAGGGCCTCGCTCTGCAGGTCGAACGCCTCGTCCGTCCGGCCGGTCAGCGACCGCAGCACGCCGAGCGCGTGGATGATGTAGATGCTGCCGCGGCGGTCGCGTATCCCCCGGGAGAGCGCGAGGGCCTGTTCGACGAGGCCGGTCCCGGAGTCGTACCGGCCGGTCTGGCGGTGGACGATCCCGAGGTTGGCGAGGGCGACGGCCTCGCCCCGCCGGTCTCCGAGATCGTGGAAGAGCTCGGCGGAGCAGGAGAGTTCGGCCTTGGCCTCCTCGTAGCGGCCGACCAGGCGGTGGGCCACGCCGAGGTAGTTCAGGGCGCGGCACGGCGGCCGCGAACACGGCGGCGGCGAGCCCGCGACGTAGGGGACTGCGGCCGGTGCGGTTGCGAGGGCCGCGATCTGCCATGGTGCTCTTTCATCCGTCTGGCCCGGGGCCGTGGAGGACGCCGGCGCGCCCGCCCAGGCGCAGGCCCATGCAACCCGGCGGCGCACTGCTTCGGCCGTAGCTCGCGGGAGCCACGTGCCGAACTGCACCCGTCCAGCCGCACCGACCGCCGAGTCCTCGCCCCACGGCGGCTTCGGGCCGCCGCACGCAGGCCATCGGGCCCCCGCCCGGCGCTGCCGCGACGAACGCCCGTGCGCCGCCGGCGAGCGCCGGGGGAGTCGTTCGCGGACGCGAGCAGGCACGCACGCCTGCGACGGACAGCCGGGCCTACGGCGTACCGCCCTGCTGACGGCTCATCCACTCCTCGATCGCCCGCTCGGTCCCGGCGAGTTCCTCGGTCGGGCTGAACTGCAGCAGCTCGGTGCCGGCGTCCACGTACGGCCGGTGTCCCGGCGGCTGGTAGAACGCGTCACCGGCCTCGTACACCTCCTCCCGGTCCCCGGAGGCGACCCGGCGGCCCGGGGCGGGCGGCCGGCTGGTCCGTCCTGCCGGCTGGTCCGTCCCGTACCGCGTCGTCGGGCGGCGCGGATCCTGTCAGGCCGACCCGGGGTCTGTCCGGCCCGCGTGGTCGAGGAGGTGCTCGACCCGGTCGGCGACGATCTCCGGCTGCTCGGCCATGATGAAGTGGCCGGAGTCGACCGTTTCGAACCGGCCGTCCGGCAGCGACTCGGTCCAGCTCCGCTGGTGCGCGGCCAGCTCGGCGTGGTGCCGTGCCCGGCCCCTCTGGGGTCGGGAGGACGAGAGCAGGACGGTCCGGCACGTGGGCGGGGCGGGCGGGTCGGCGCGGAAGCGGGGGATGGCCGCGGCCACGGCCTTGATCTCCTTCCTCGTCTGTGCGGTGCCGGACGGGACGAAGTCCTCGGCGAGCATGGCCGCGTAGGTGTCCGGCGGGAACAGCCGCGCGATGTTCCCGCTGGCCAGGCGGGCCAGCGGGCGGAAGCGGAACAGCGCCTGGGTCACGGCCAGTGAACGGTCCACCTTCACGGCGGTCCGGTCGAAGGTGTCGTAGACCGGCGCGCCCTCCGCTGCCGGATCGAGCAGCAGCAGCCCCCGCAGCCGCCGGCCGAACCCCTCCACCGCGCGGCGCGCGACCAGCCCGCCCATGCTGTGCGCGACGAGCACGAAGCGGTCGGGGACAACCGCCTCGACCAGCGCGGCCAGGTCCGCGGCCAGGTCCTCGATGCTCAGCTGGGTTGTCGTCCGGCCGCTGCGGCCGAAGCCGGCGCGGTCGTAGGCGACCAGCCTCGCCCGGTCCGCGAGCCGCGGCAGCACCGGGTCCCAGCAGGTGCGCCCCATCCCCCCGCCCGCCTCGAAGACCACCCAGTCCGCCCCGCTGCCGGACTCCTCGACATGGACGGTCCGGCCGTTGACCCGCACCGCCCGCCCCGCTGCCTGACGCATGCCTCCCCCAAACTCACCGTTTCCATTTTCGATAATAGTACCGAGTATGGAATCGTCAAGCCATGGACACCACCGACGTACTTCTCCACCCGGTCCGCCTGCGGGTGGTGCACGCGCTCTCCGGCGGCCGGGTACTGACCACCGCGCAGCTGTGCGAGCGCATGCCCGAGGTGCCGAAGGTGACCATGTACCGGCACGTCGCACTGCTGGCCGAGGCGGGCTTCCTGGAGGTGGCCGACGAGCAGCGGGTGCGTGGCACCGTCGAGCGGCACTACCGACTGCGCCAGGACCGCCCGGTCGTCGATGCCGACGCCGCTGCGGCGATGACGCCGGAGGACCACCGCCGGGGCTTCGCCACCGCCATGGCCGTCCTGATCGCCGAGTTCAACGCCTACCTCGACCGCGACGGCGCCGACCCGGTGGCCGACGCGGTCTCGTACCGCCAGGGCACGCTCTGGCTCAGCCCGGACGAACTCGCCGAGATGACAGCCGAGTTCCTCGCGGTGCTGAGCCCCCGGCTGGCCAACGGGCCGGCACCCGGCCGCGCACCCTACCTGCTCAGCCCCATCCGCTTCCCCGTAGGTCCGCCGTCCTGCGACGAGGCGCGGCCCTGAGGTTGACGGCGCCGCCTCCGATCGGAACCGAACCTCGGGACCGCCGACGGAGGCGACTGGGTTTCGCCGGTGCGGATCCGGCCGACGTCGAGCAGGTGCCCGTGCCCGTGCCCGTGCCCGTGCCCGTGCCGCACCGCCGGCCTCACCCCGGGCCTCCTGCTCCCGGTGACGGCCGCCGCGGCCTTGTGCCAGCGACCGCGACGCCGGCCGGGACCGGCGCCGAGGCGTTCACCGGGCGTAGTCGACCTCGGGGAAGTGGGGGGAGGGAGCGTCGAGCAGCCGCCCCCGGTCGCGGAGGTGGAGGTCGAAGAAGGCCCGCGGGTAGGCGCGTTGGAACGCCTGTGCCCGGTGCCCGGGAATCGTCCCGACCTCTTCCTCCAGATCGGGTGGTGACATGCCCAGGAGGGGGCCGATCAGCGGCAGGATCAGCACGTCGTCGCCGAACGACCGGTGCGCGGCTCCCCGCACGGTCAGGTGCAGGCGCCAGCCGCGCAGACGCGACCAGAACGCGCGCAGGGCGGGGTTGTTCTCCATGCCGCCCTTGCCCGGGGTGTCCACGACCAGGAACGGACGGTCGAGTCCGGCGTCCACCACCGGGCCCGCCGCGCCCCCGTCCAGGCTCATTCCCGCCGTGATCCGCCCGTCGGCGAGCATCGTCGCGGCGGTGGTGGCGCCGCCCAGGGAGTGGCCGAGCATCCCGACGCGCCGCAGGTCGAGCGCCCCGCGCAGGCCGGCGGGCAGCGGGGTGCGGCAGACGCCGGGGTGGCCGGCCGAGCGCAGGACGGCGAGCCGGTCCAGGACGAAGCGGATGTCGGCGGTACGGACCGCGAGGGCCTTGGCGTGGTCGCTGACCCCGCCCGGCGGATTCGTCTCGACGCGTCCACCGGGGAAGGCGACCGCCGCCGCGTCGTAGGTGTGGTCGACGGTGACCACCAGGAAGCCGTGACCGGCGAGGTCCTCCACGACGCCGGTGCCGAACGACCGTGACGCGTCGGCGCCGGGGGAGTAGAGCACGACGGGCAGGGGGCCCGGCGGGCCGCCGACGGGAGCGCCCTCGCGGCCGTGGGTGTCTCCCAGCCCCACCCGGCCGGGAGGCAGGCCGAGGAGGCCCAGGTACCGGTCGGCCGCCCCCGGAGGCATCCAGGCGACGGTGGGGCGGGCCGCGCCGCCGCGGGCGGGGTACCAGATGCTGATCATCAGCTCACGGCAGGGGCGGGAGGGCACCCAGGGGTCCGGCCGCGCGGTGTCGGCCAGGTGCAGCGCGACCGTACCCAGCGGGTACGGCCCGTTCGGGGCGGGCAACTGGAACCGCACCGGTTCCCCCTGCCCCGGGCGCGCGGCGGCCGCCGGCGCGAGCGGACCCGGGACCACGGCGGCGGCCAGACCGGCGCACGAGGACAGCAGTGTTCTCCGATTCATGCGCTCCACTGTCGCGTCCGACGGCCCCGACGGCTTCGCCCCCGGGGAGGAACCCGGTGTCAGCCCAGGAGGGTACGGCGGGCATCGGCCGCGCGGATGACTCAGCCTGCGAGATGACGTCCTTGGGGCTGACAGGCCCCGGGCCCCGCTTGGATAGCGTGGCCGGCATGGGTGATGGGCAGTCACGGCCGCTGGTGGCCGGACGTCTGCGGGACGGACAGTGGCACGGCGTGGACACGGCCGCGGCCGTGCTCCTGGCCCTGGCGTTCGGCGCGAGCCAGACGCGCAGCGGCGGCTGGGACGCGGGAGCCGTGGCGGCGGCGGTCTGGCTGCCGGTCGCGGTACGGCGCAGATGGCCCGTCCGGGTTCTGTACACGGTCCTGGCCGGAGCGGTCCTCGCCATGGCGTTCACCGGATGGGAGGAGTCCTGGGTTCCCGTCGGGGCCGCCCTGTACACGGTGGCGGCGCGGGAGCCGCGGCGCCGCTCCGCCACGGCGCTCGGCTGCTCGCTGGGCGCCGTCGCGGCGGCCGCGGCCCTCGTACCGCGACCGGTCCCGGCCTCCGGGGTCGCGTGGGGCGTCGTCTTCGCGTCGCTGATGATGACCCTGCCCTGGCTGGTGGGCACCGCGCTGAGAGAGCAGCGCTCGTACGCGCAACTCGCCGCCCGACAGGCCGTGACGGACGAGCGCCTGCGGATCGCCCGCGAGCTCCACGACGTGGTGGCCCACCATCTGACGGTCATCGCGGTACGGGCCGAGGTGGCCCGTGCGGTGGCCCCCACCGACCCGCAGGAGGCCGAGCGCACCCTCGCACTGGTCGGGACGGCGGGCCGGACGGCGCTCACCGAGATGCGCCGCATGCTCGGCGTTCTGCGATCCCCCGGTGACGGAGCCGAGTCGGGGCCCGCCCCCGGTCTGGCGGACCTGCCCGCGCTCGCGGACGGCGCGGGCCCGCGCGTGGAACTGTCCGTCGACCCGGATCCACCGCTGCCTGCGGGGGTGGAACTGGCGGTCTACCGGATCGTCCAGGAAGCCCTCACCAACGTCGTCAGGCACGCGGGATCGGCCAACTGCCGGGTGAACCTGTCCCGGACGGGCCCCGAGGCGGTCGAGATCGAGGTCGTCAACGACCCACCGCCCCACCTCCCGCCCCGGCGCCCCGGCGGCGGACACGGACTCATCGGCATGCGGGAACGGGCCGCCACGTGCGGCGGCACCCTCACCGCCGGCCCCCTCGCGACAGGCGGATTCCGCGTGCACGCACGCCTGCCCTGCGGACCGGAGACAGCACGGTGAACAACCGGCCCGTCAGCGTCCTCATCGCCGACAACCAGGCGCTGCTGCGGGCGGGCTTTCGCCTGCTCATCGAGTCCGTGCCGGACCTCACCGTCGCGGGCGAGGCCGCCGGCGGCGAGCAGGCCGTCGAACTCGCCCAGCGGCTGCGGCCCGACGTCGTGCTGATGGACATCCGGATGCCGGGCATGGACGGCCTGGAGGCCACCCGGCGCATCTGCGCGGATCCGGACGCCGCCGGCACCCGCGTACTGGTCCTCACCACGTTCGACCTGGACGAGTACGTGTACGCGGCACTGCGCGGCGGAGCCAGCGGATTCCTCCTGAAGGACATCCTCCCCGCCGACCTGCTGACAGCCTTGCGGGTGGTCGCCTCCGGCGACGCCCTGCTCGCGCCCGCGGTCACCCGCCGTCTGATCCACGAGTTCGCCGGACGCCACGAGCCGCACCCGCGACTCACCCGGGAACCGGCGGGCGTGACCCCACGGGAACGGGAGGTCCTCCGCCTGGTGGCCCGGGGACTGCCCAACCCCGCGATCGCCGAACACCTGGGGCTGAGCATCGCGACCGTCAAGACACATGTCCGCCGGCTGCTGGCCAAGCTCCACGCCCACGACCGGGCCCAGCTGGTCGTCATCGCCTACGAGACAGGCATGGTCACACCCGGCGGGAACCTCCCCTCCACAGACCGACGCCCCACCGGCCGGGACGGCACACCCGAAGGGGACACCCCCGGCGGCACGTAGACCCCGCGCACGGCTTCCGCCACGTCGACGACCGCGGCACCTCGCGCACGCTCCTCGGCCCGACGCCCTCCATGGCGTCTCCCCGACCCTCCAGTACCGCCGAGCAGATGCCGACCCCTGGGCCGCAGATGCGACAGACGCCCAGGAGGGCGTTCCGCGGGATCGACGGGGCCGACGGCCACCACGGCGTCGCCCTGGTCACCACCGCCCGCGCCGGCCGGCCGCCTTCGGACGGGGCCTCGAAGGCAGCCCTCCGGACGACCCGGCCGTCGTCGCGGGCGAACCTGTCGCCAACGCCCCCCGGCACGCAGGCCCCGCACGGCAGAGGGCGCGGCTCAGCCCCGCGGCGGACGGAGGCCGGCCGAGGCCGGAGGCCGAGGACCAGGACCGCCATCGTGGCCGGGCCCGCCGCGGCCAGGGGCCCCGGCCTGCCCTGGGAGCGCACCCTGCTGGTCGAGACCTCCGGGGACCACTGGGCGGACGCCGCCTCCGTACTCGCCGGCGCCCGCGAGACGATCATCCTCAGATCCGGCAGTCAGGCAGGCCAGGTGACAGGGAAATGAGCCTGAACCCGCCCTGCCCGCCCGGCCGAGGCCCGGCCGCCCCGGTGCGCACCAGCGCGGTCAGCCGCCGCTCTTGCGGCGGAAGTTGCGCTTGCCGCCCGCCGCCGCGTGCGCGCCGTGGATCTTCGAATCGCCGTTCGGACCGCCGGCCGTGCTCCCGCCATTGGCGCCCTGCTTGCGCTCCAGCGCGGCGAGGAACTGGGCCTTGACGTCGTCCTGGGCGTCGGCCGCGGGAACCTCGACGGTCGGGCCGGCCTCCGGCCTCTCGGGGTTCTCGGGGTTCTCGGGTGACGCTACGCCGCTGCTCATACAGGACCTCCTGGTGGGGTGGTGTCGGGTCGATGCCTTCACGGGACACCATGTCATGCCCCAAAACCGACCCGGCCCACCAGGCCGCCCCGAGGGCCTCCAGCCGCCGCTCGACCTCACTGACCGCTGGCGGCCGGACGCTCGGGGAACCGGTTCGGGCGACGGCGTGCGAGCCGGTCGCGCGGACCCAGCAACTCCGCCAGGCGGTCCGCGAATTCGGTGAGCCAATCCAACCGTGATCCGCTGCGGGCCATGCGGAATCCGTGGCGGCGGCCCCAGAACGCGGCCTGGACGGCATGGAACTGGGCCCACCGCCGGACGCGTTCGCGATCGAGTTCCGCGGCCTCGGCGAAGATGTCCAGGGTGCGGTCGACTGCCCTGCGCAGGTCGTCCGCTTCGAGGAGCACCAGCGCGCGGGACTTGAGCAGCGTGCCGCCGTCGTAAGCGGGGTCTCCCACATACCCCTTGGGGTCGACGGCCAGCCACGGCTCACGATCGGCACGCAGGATGTTCCCGGAGTGGAGGTCCCCGTGGACGAGGAGGTCCGGCTGGATGCGGCCCAGCTCACCGACGGTCGCCACGGCGGCGTCCACCACGTCGCGTGACATTGTGTGCGCCAGCTCCTCGGCATCCTTGCGCAACTGCTCTTCCCAGGGACCGGCCTGATCCCGCAGCCGGGGCAGACCGGGCGGCGCGGGGATGGCCAAGCGGCGATTGATCCGCCCGGCGACCGTCACCACCTCCTCGCCGTCCTCGACCTCCGACAGCGTCGACGTTCGGGCCCGCTCCAGCAGCATCGCGAACCGCTCGTCATCGCGCTCAAGCAGCAGGACGGCTCCGCGCCCGCCCCACGCCGCGAACGCGTCGGGCTCGTGGACGTTGCCGGGATGCGGAAAGGACACCTTCAGCACAGCGGTCCCCCCGGCCCGCCGCCGCACCGGGATGATGACCCCGACACCCCCGTGCATGACCTCGCCGTCCGGCACGCACCCCCAGCGCCCCAGCAGCTCGGCCACAATCTTGGGCAGTTCGGCGAGCCACACCGCTCCGGACTCTCCCTCGCGCTCGATGGTGCTCCGCGCAAACGCCCCTGGCATCTCGATCATTCGGGCACCTTACGGCCAGCCGCCGCCGCCACCAGGTAACCCTCCAGCCACGGAGATCACATCTACGGCTGGGGTATCAGCGCCCTGCGTCCTCGACGCCAACCCCGACATCGACCCCGCCGTGATCAACACCCTCGCCGGCTGCGGGTGGATCGCGAAGAGCCAGCCGCTCTGCCTGATCGGCGACTCCGGCACCGGCTAGTCCCACATGCTCATCGCCCTGGGCGCAGGGCGCGGCGCCACGGGCCGGTGCCGGCCGTGCCCGGGGGGCGTGGCCGGCACCGATGAGCCGGGCCGGAGCGAATTCACGTCACGGAAAAATTCGACGACGACCCAGGTGATGGGACTTGCGGTGACGCGGACGGGAGAACCCCGTGCGGGGCCCGCTCCGCCGGTTCTTCAGAGGATCCGGATGGAGTTGACCTTCGGCGGGCGGTTCGGGTACGAGATGTCGGTCCAGCGGTTGACCCTCACCGAGTCGCCATTGTCGTCGGAGTAGACCAGGTCGTTGTTTCCCGTGGAGATCCGGTCGACCCACCACCCGCCGAAGCCGATCGACCCGCCGTTCGCGTAGCAGTCGACGCTGTCACGGCCGTCGAGGTGCGACCAGATCTTGAGGAAGTCGTTGCGGCTTCCGTCGCACGGGATGTGGTCGATGGCGAAGGCACTGCCGGACGGCACGGCCACGGTGAGCGTGGCCGCCGCGGCGAAGGCCGCGGCCATCGAACCCACGGCTTTCCTCGCGTTCGAGAACATAGGTCCTCCCCAGTCGGATGAAATTACGAATCAAATTCCGCTGTGCAACAAGTTTCTGTTGCATCGTGCCCGATCAGTATCCGGGCCGTTTTTATGAGGGTCAATCGAACACGCCTCGACCCAACATGTTCCAGGCCATTTCCATGCGGGATTTCCGCAAGGCGTGGGGTGCTTCGTTCTGGTGTGGCCCGAGAGGTTCCGGGACCGGGTGGCCGCAACGTCGACCGAAGGCCGCCCGCCGCCCGTCCTGACACGGGGAGATCGCGGAACCACCGCACGCGCCGGACCAGTACCCAAGAGCACGTGGCCGGAAAAGGGACCACACGGAGGCCGGCCGGCCACCAGGGCACCGGAACAGTCCAGCCTTCCCAGCAGCGCGAGGCCGCGCCGCGCCGACACCCGCGGACCAGGCGGCAGACGGCCGGCTCGAAAGGCGTGGAAGGTGCCGCGGGGAGGCGTAGGGTCTTCCTAGCATTTCAAGCTAGATAAATAGGCATGTGGGTGGTGTGGGTGTGTTCGTGACGACGGGGCAGGCCGGGACGGCGTTGGGGTGTTCGATCCCGACGGTGAAGAAGCTGATCGCCACCGGCGTGGTCCCCGGTGTGCGCGGGAGCGGCCGGCAGGTGTTCCCGCTGGCCGCGCTCCAACTGCTGCAGGCCCGCCCGGCAGCGGACCTGACCGTGTTCGATGCGGCCGAGGTGGCGGTGCTGCGTTCGGACGCCCCGGCGCGGGTCGAGGAGCCGGACCGGGAGTGGATCGGCTTCGGCACGGCACTGGACGAGGCGCAGCTGCTGGCCGCGCTGTCCGGTTGGTGGCGGTGCGACCCGGCGCGGGTCACGGCCGGCGCGGTGCTGCCGGTGACGGTGGCGGGGTTCGTCGTCGCGGTGCTGACCGGCCTCACCGCATGTGAGGCCGACGGCACCGCCGGCACCGCCGGCCGGGTCCGATTCCAGAAGGCAAGGCTGGCCGGCTACCTGAGGGACCTCACCGCCCCCGCCAACGCGACCACCCCCACCGATCCCGAGGACGCCCGCCTCGCCGGCCTGCTGCTCGGCACCCGCCTGCCGTCGCTCTCCGGCGGCCCCATCGCCTACGTCCCCACCCGTCCGACCACCACCGACCAGATCGCCGTCGAGGGGGAGTGACCGCTGATGGACCGCAAGACGTACACCGCGAAGGTCGCCGAGCTGCGCCCGCTGCGCGAGGAGATCGGCAAGGCCGAGAAGACGGTCGCGGCCGCGCAGGCCGCGCTCGACAAGCTCAACCTGCAGCGCGCCCGCCGGATCACCGAGCTCGCGGGGTACGAGGGCGCCCAGGCCGCGCCGATCGCGAAGGCATCCGGGCTGACGCTGGCCGACGTCGTGCGGATCGCCCCGCTGCTGGACCCGACCCCGGCCGCCGTCCGCGCCGCCAAGGCCGACGACCAGGCCACCGTCACCGCTGCGCCCACCCCGGCGCCCGCAACAACCGAGGCCGAGCCGGCGGCCGAGCCCGCCACCGCCGTGGCCCCGGCGCTGACCCGCCCCGCCGCCGTCGTCGAGCAGCGGGCTCCGGCGCTCGAGGCGTCGGTCGAGGTCGAGGACCAGGCCGTCGTCGAGCAGCCCGCCCCGGCCGTGCCCGTCGCTGCCGCGCCGGTCGCTGTCGGTCCGCGTGAGCTGCCCGCCCTCCCCGAGGGCCCGGCGGGTGCCCGGTTCGAGGCCGTCACGACGGGCCTGGTGTCCAAGCGCCCGAACTTCGTTCA
>NZ_JOCF01000118.1 GCF_000720635.1 Streptomyces sp. NRRL WC-3742
CCGCCGCACCCCCACCCCCTAGCCCGCGTCCGGCCGGACAGGGCCTCGAGCGCGCACTACGCTGGTCCGTCGAACACGAAGCGACGGGGGGCCGAAGTGAAGCGCCTGAGGTGGGTCGGGGTCGTACTCGCGGTGGCGGCGTCGGTGAGCGGATGCAGCAGCGCGCCGGCGCCGACGCCACCCGTGGGCTCCGATACGCAGCCGCGCCAGCGCCCGTACCGCCTGGCAATGCCGGAGACCCTGGTGCACGGCAGCTACGCCCGCCACGACGCGTCACCGCCGGACCCCAAGCTGGCACAGGCGATGTCCGACCAAGTCACCGAAGCCACCCCCGAGTTCGCCGCCTACCTGCCCGTGCCCGAGAACAGGGGCGGACTGGCGGAGGTCACGCTCACGGGCGTCTACGGCACGGTGACGAACCCGGTGACGGCGCGCGAGCAGCTCCTCGACATCAAGGGCCGCGCCTACAACCTCCGCCGTGTCGTCGTCCCCGTGCGGACGACCACGCCGCCCGGGGCCCGCGAGCCGCTGCGCTGCCGGGTCCTGCTGATCCGCTGGTTGTACGTCAGCTCCGACAGCGCCCTGGCGGAGTGCAGCTGGGCCGACTCCTCCGCCGTGGTGGTGGTCGCCTCGATCTTCCAGCGCTCGGTCCAGCCGGAGGACGTGGACCTGGACGCCGTCGCCGCAGACGTGGCCGCCATGCGCGAGGAGGTTCGGGCGCCGCGCTAGGCAGTGTCCTGCCGATCAGTTGAGTTGTTGATACGGCTATGGGAGGCAGGAGTGATCTGACGGATGCCCAGTGGGAGCGCCTGGAGCCGTTCCTGCCGGTGAGTAACGGGCGTCGTGGCAGGTGGCGGGACCATCGCCAGGTCGTGAACGGGGTGCTGTACCGAAATACGGGAGATGCCGCTTCGGCGGATCCAGGCGGAGGTGGATGCGGCCGGCGAGATCGACTGGGACGTCTCGGTCGACTCGACGTCCGTGCGCGCACACCACCACGCCGCCGCTGTCCGACCGCCCGGATTCGACCGGGAGCGCTACAGGAAGCGCAACGCCGTCGTGCGGGCGATCAACAGACTCAAGACCTTCCGTGCGGTTGCGACCAGGTTCGACAAGCGCGGCTACATGTACCTCGGCACCCCTACCGTAGCCGCGCTCGCCATCTGGCTCCGCTCATGATCGCCAGGACACGGCCTACCCCGCCACCCTGCGCAAGGAGTCGGCAACATCGACTTCCTGCGCCACCACCTCCACTTGCCATGTCGTGCGCCCCGCTGGTGCCTCAGCGGGTTGGCGGGCGGCACGAGAAGTCGGCGGGGTCAACTTCTCGTGCGTCGGGGCTCTCCCCGTGGAGCGGGTGGGTGGGCCGGTTACACGCCGGGGTCGGTGGGGAGGCGGCCGGAGCGTACGGCGGTGAGGAGGTCGGCGTGGTCGGCTTCGGTGCGGTCGGCGTAGGCGACGGCGTAGGTGGCGATGGCTTCGTCGAGGGCTTCGCTCTTGCCGCAGTAGCCGGAGAGGAGGCCGGGGTCGGCGGTGTGGGAGTGGGCGCGGGCGAGGAGGGCGCCGGTGATGCGGGCGTAGTCGTCGAGTTGGGCGGGCTGGAGGGCGGCGGGGTCGACGCTGCCCTTGCGGTTGCGGAACTGGCGGACCTGGTAGGGGAGTCCGTCGACGGTGGTCCAGCCGAGGAGGGTGTCGCTGACGACCTGCATGTGCTTCTGGCCGCGGACGACCCGGCGGCCCTCGTGTTCCAGGGGCTGGGCGCCGCCGCGGCCGGGGAGGTGGGGGAGGAGGGCGGAGGGGCGGGCCTCCTTGACCTGGAGGACGAGGGGCTGGTCGCGGTGGTCGGTCAGCAGGACGACGTACGAGCGGGTGCCCACGCTGCCGGTGCCGACGACGCGGAAGGCCACGTCCTCGACCCGGTGGCGCCCGAGGAGGGTGCGCACCTCGGCGGGCACGGTGGTCACGTACGCGCCGAGGGAGTCCGCGACGGCGGAGGCGGTGGCGTCGGTGACCTCGGTGAGCACCGGAGGGGCGGCCGTGAAGCGCCAACCGCCGTCCGCCGTACGGGTGGTGCTGCGGGCGGCGAAGCGGGCGCTGGTGTTGCCGAGGGCCTTGGCGCCGACGCGCTCGAGGACGTCGGCGAGGTCGTGCGCCTCGGCGAAGGAGACCAGCTGTTCGTCGGCGACGGCGTTCCAGGCGTCCAGCGCGGGCAGTTTGGCCAGGGTGCGCAGGGTGCGGCGGTAGGAGCCGGCGGCGTGGTGGGCGGCGTCGCGGGCGGTGGCCTCGTCGGCGCCGGTTTCGCGGGCGGCGAGGACGAGGCTGGTGGCGAGGCGCTTGAGGTCCCATTCCCAGGGGCCGGGGACGGTCTCGTCGAAGTCGTTGATGTCCATGACGAGCCGGCCGCGCGCGTCGCCGTACAGGCCGAAGTTGGCTGCGTGCGCGTCCCCGCACAGCTGGGCGGTCACGCCCGTGACGGGGCTGCCGGCGAGGTCGGCGGCCATCAGCCCGGCCGAGCCGCGCAGGAACGCGAAGGGCGAGGCCGCCATCCGTCCGACCCGGAGGGGCACCAGGGAGGCTATGCGGCCCGCGTTGGACTGCTCGAGCGCCTCGACGGCGCCGGGCCGCCCGGTGGCGGGCGCGAACTCGGCGTGGCGCTCGCGCGGCACCCGTTCGCGCAGTGCCTTGCCGCGCTCGCGCGCCCGCCCGTCCCGTTCCGTCGCGAATCCCGCGACGGCGAATCCCCGCCGCGCGCCGCTGACCGCCCCGGCCCTGGCCCCGTCCGTCGTCACTGCCACTGCTCCCCGCCCGTCCGTCCCGTTCCGACCATCGCCCGTGACCTGCACGGATGGTTCAACGGGGGGAGTGACGTCCGGGGAGGCGCGGTGGTTCCTCGGCCTGGGGACCCGTTCCGTGACGGGTCGTCAGAGCGGAAGCAGGTCGGGCCGCTTGGCCTCGACCTGGTCGCCCGAGGACTCGCCGCGCAGCCGCCGCCCGACCCAGGGGATGAGGTGCTCGCGCGCCCAGTGGAGGTCCTCGCGGCGCTGGTCGGCGGGCGAGAGCGGGCGTACGGCCGGCCAGGGCGCCTCGGGGTCCTGCTCGGTGCGCAGGCCCAGGGAGCGGGCGGCCAGGAGGGCGACGCGCTGGTGGCCCTCGGGGGACAGGTGCAGCCGGTCCTCGCTCCAGGCGCGGCGGTCCTGCACGGCGCGCAGCGACCAGAGGTCGGCCACCTTGCAGTCGTTGCGGTCGGCGACGGCGCGCATGTGCCCGTTGTAGGTGGCGATCTTGCCGCGCAGGTGCTTGAGCAGCGGCATCTCGCGGGTGTCGAAGCCGGTGCAGATGAGCACCGTCCCGGCGTTGGCGGCCAGTTGGACGACGGCGGCCTCGAAGCGCTCGGCGACCTCGTCCGGGTCGCTGCCGGGCCGCAGGATGTCGTTGCCGCCCGCGCAGAAGGTGACCAGGTCGGGCTGGAGGCGCTCCACCTGCGGCACCTGCTCGGCGGCGATCTGGTCGAGCAGCCGACCGCGCACCGCCAGGTTGGCGTAGCGGAACCCGCCCTGGGGGCGGCCCTGGGCGAGCAGCCCGGCGAGGCGGTCGGCCCAGCCGGCGAAGGCGCCGTCCGTGCCGGGGTCGTTCAGCCCTTCGGTGAAGCTGTCCCCGAGGGCTGCGTACGAACTGAGGTCAAGGGTCTCCTGGAGGTTCGGCATGACGTAGATAGTTCACCTCTTCAAGTAACCTACGCCACCGTAGGTGGCCCCGGCGGAACGTGAGATGGACCACGTAACCTCCCTACCCCGCCTCGCGAAGCCGTCCGATACCACCCGAAGTCTTCCGAAGGAGCACCCCCCATGCCCCCGACGCCCGCTTCCGGCCTGCCCGCCGACTGGTCCGTGGACGAGCGCTGCATGAACTGCGACGCCGCCCGCCAGCTCGCCCCGGAGTTGATCGAGGAGCGCGCCGGACGCTCCGCGCTCGTACGCCCGCCGAAGGACGAGGCCGAGACGCGCAGTCTCCTCGCGGCCGCCCACGCCTGCCCGACCCGCTCGATCCGCCCCGGCACGGGCGCCCTCACCCGGGACACCGACCCGTTCCCGCTCACCCTTGACGAGGGCGTCCTGCTGCTCGGCCACAACTCCCGCCGCACCGCGGGCGCCAGCTCCTACCTGTGCCGGCGGCCCACCGGCTGGCTGATGATCGACACGCCCCGCTTCTCCGAGGGCCTCGCCGCCCGCTACGAGGCGCTCGGCCCGGTCACCGACGTCCTGCTCACCCACGGCGACCACGCCGCCCACGGCCGCGCCTGGGCCGACCGGCTCGGCGCCCGGCTCACCGTCCACGAGGGCGACCTCGACGCCGCCCCCGATGCGGACCGGGTGCTGCGCGGCGCCGACCCGCTGGATCTGGGCCCCGGCGCCGTCGCCCACCCCTTCCCCGGCCACACCCGCGGCAGCGTGCTGTACGTGCTCGACGAGCGGCACTGCTTCACCGGCGACAGCCTCTACTGGTCTCGCACCACGGGGGACATCGAGGTGCACGAGTCCCTCACCTGGTACTCGATCGAGGAGCAGGCCGCCTCGCTGGCCCGCAGCCTGGACCGGCTGCGCTTCGAGTGGCTGCTGCCCGGTCACGGCGACCGCCGCCGGATGCCCGCCGAGGAGGTGCGGCGGCGGCTGCGCGCCCTGGCCGAGCGCTGCGGGGAGCTGCGCCCCTCGCCGGTGGACTTCACCGCCGTCCGCTGGTGACCCCGGGGCCGATCCGGGGCTGTGCGCCGGTGTTCGCGCCGGGTGCGCGGGGGTCTGCGCCCGGCGGGGGAGCTTGCGCGGGTGTGCGAAGGACGGTGCCGGGGCAGCCGCCCCTGGAACGTCCGCTACCGCGAACTCCCTTCCAGTCAAGGATGGTTGAGGACCATGCCCAACCAGATCCCGGAGCGCACCGCACGCCCGCGGCGCTACCTGATGTGCCGCCCGACGCACTACACCGTGGACTACGCGATCAACCCGTGGATGGACCCGGCGAAGCCCACCGACACCGCGCTCGCCCTACGCCAGTGGGAGCGCCTCCACCGCACCTACCGCCTCCTCGGCCACACCGTGGAGCTGATCGACCCCGTCCCGGGCCTGCCCGACATGGTGTACGCCGCCAACGGCGCGACCGTGCTCGGCGGCCGGGCGCTGGTCGCCAGCTTCCGCTACCCCGAACGCGCCCCCGAATCCGACGCCTACCAGGCGTGGTTCCGCGCCCGGGGCTACCGCGAGGTGCTCCGCGCCGCCCACGTCAACGAGGGCGAGGGCGACCACCTGGTGGTCGGCGGCCGGGTCCTCGCCGGTACGGGCTTTCGCACCTCACGCGCCGCCCATGCCGAGACGGCCCGCCTGCTGGGGGTCCCCGTCGTCAGCCTCACCCTGGTCGACCCGCGCTTCTACCACCTGGACACCGCCCTCGCGGTGCTCGCCGACGACCACGTCATGTACTACCCGGAGGCGTTCGACGCGGACAGCCGGCGCGTGCTGCGCACCCTCTTCCCGGACGCGATCCTCGCGGACCGGGAGGATGCCGAGCTCTTCGGCCTGAACGCCGTCTCGGACGGCCGCCGGGTGCTGCTGCCGGAGGCGGCGAAGAACCTGGCGGGGCGACTGGCCGAGTGCGGCTACGAGCCGATCCCGGTGGACGTCTCCGAACTGCTGAAGGGCGGCGGCGGGGCCAAGTGCTGCACCCTCGAACTCAGGGCGTAGCGGCGCTCGTCGCGGGCGCCGGCCCTGCCCGGGGCCGGCGCCCGGCACGATTCGGCATCTCAGGACCGAACGGATCGGAGCCGAAAGGATCGGAGCCGGACGTTCCGTCCAGCCTGGACGGAACGTCCGAGATGGACGTACAGTCCGAACCATGACCGAGAACGACACCGCCAGGGCCACGGCCCGGGCGACCGACCCCCGCGTACGCACCTGGGCCCCGGTCGCCCGGGCCGTGGCCCTGCTGCTCGGCCCGTACGCCGAGGTCGCCCTGCACGACGCCGTCGCCGACCGGGTCCTCGCCGTCTGGAACCCGATGACCGCCCGCGGCCCCGGCGACCCGTCGTACCTCGGAGAACTGGACGGCCTCGACCCCGCCGCCCCCGACGTGTACGGCCCGTACCAGAAGCTGCTGCCGGACGGGCGCAGGCTCTCCTGCGTCAGCGCCGTGCTGCGCGACGCGGACGGCCGCCCCTCCGCGGTGCTCTGCGTCAACCTCGATCGGGGGCCCCTGGAACAGGCCGCCGCCCTGCTCGCCGGTTTCGCCGCCCCGACCGCGCCCCGACCCGAACCGCTCTTCGAGCGCGACTGGACGGAGCGGATGAACGAGGTGATCGGTGGTCACGTCCGCGCGCAGGGGCGCCCGCTGGAGCGCTTCACCCGCGAGGACCGGCTCGCCGTGCTGCGCGAACTCGACCGCGCCGGCGTCCTGTCCGTGCGGCGCGCCGCCCCGGCCGTCGCCACCGCGCTGCGGGTCTCCCGGTCCACCGTCTACGCCCTGATCGCCGAGCTGAAGTCCGAGAGCCTGGCGTCCGAAATCCTGAAGCCCGAAACCCCGAAGCCCGAAACCCGGAAGTCCGAAACCCCCACGCCCGAGAGCGAGTGACCAGACCATGACCCGGCTGCCCGACTTCCGGCTCGAAACCTACTTCTCCCGCTGGGAGTTCACCGCCCGCCACCACCTCACCGCCTCCGACGCCCAGACCATGACCATGGCCGAACTCCTCGCCCTGGCGGGCCCCGAGGACCGCGAAGCCTGGGACGGCCTCGCCCTCGGTTACACCGAGACCTTCGGAGACCAGGGGCTGCGCCGGGCGATCGCCGGGATGTACGAGAACGTCGAGGCCGAGGACGTGCTCTGCTTCGGCGGCGCCCAGGAGGGCCTCAACCTCGCCATGCAGGTCCTGCTCGAACCGGGCGACCACGCCGTGGTGGTGACGCCCTGCTACCAGTCCGCCGAGACGATTCCGCTCTCCCTCTGCGAGGTCACCGGCGTCGCGCTGGACGAGCGGGACGACTGGGCGCTCGACCTCGACGCCGTCGAGGCGGCGCTGCGGCCCACCACCCGGGTGGTCTCCGTCAACTTCCCGAACAACCCCACCGGGAAGATCATCCCGGCCGCCGACTTCCTCCGGCTCGCCGAACTGTGCGAGGAGCGCGGTATCCGGCTCTTCTCGGACGAGGTCTACCGGGGCCTGGAGAGCGACCCCGCCCGGGCCCTGCCGCAGGCCGCCGACCTGTCCGACCGTGCGCTCTCGCTCAACGTCACCTCCAAGTCGCTGGGCCTGCCGGGCCTGAGGGTCGGCTGGATCGCCTGCCGCGACCGGGAGTTGCGCTCCCGCCTGGAGCGGGCCAAGCACTACACCACCATCTGCAACGCGGCGCCCAGCGAGGTCCTGGCGCGGATCGCCGTCACCGCCCGCGAGCGCATCCTGGCCCGCAACCGGGCGATCATCGCGGAGAACACCCCGCGGTTCGACGCCTTCTTCGCCGAGTTCGGCGAACTCTTCGACTGGCGTGCCCCGGACGGCGGCTGCGTCGCGTACCCGCGCTACCTCGGCGCGGACGGGGTGGAGGCGTTCTGCACGGGCCTGGTGGAGGAGGCGGGCGTGCTCCTGCTGCCCGCGAGCATCTACCGCTCCGAGCTGACCCCCACCCCCACCGACCGCTTCCGCATCGGCCTCGGCCGCCGCGACCCCGGGCCCGCGCTGGACGCCTTCGGGGACTGGCTGCGCAAGCGCTGACCCGGGAAGAAGTGGGTCCAGGGAAAAAAGTTAACCAGGTAAGGAAAGCCCGGGGTGCAGCCACCGAACGAATCGGTGGCCGCACCCCGGCGGTCACGCGCTGAACGGCTTTCACGCGCTAAGCGGCTCCTACAGCCCCTGCCACGCCGGCTTCGCCGCGTAGGTGTCGCGGAAGTAGCCCGCGAGCTTGAGCTTGGAGGCGGCGGCCTCGTCGACCACCACGGTCGCGTGCTGGTGCAGCTGCAGCGCCGAGGCGGGGACGACGGCGGCCAGCGGGCCCTCCACGGCCAGGGCGACGGCCTCGGCCTTGGCCTCGCCGGTGGCGAGCAGCACCAGGTGGCGGGCCTCCAGGATGGTGCCGATGCCCTGGGTGATCACGTGGTGCGGCACCTGGTCGATGCTGTCGAAGAACCGGGCGTTGTCCACGCGGGTCTGCCGGGTCAGGGTCTTGATCCGGGTGCGCGAGGACAGCGAGGAGCAGGGCTCGTTGAAGCCGATGTGGCCGTCCGTGCCGATGCCCAGGATCTGGAGGTCGACGCCGCCGGCCTCGGCGAGCGCGCGGTCGTAGGCGATGGCGGCGGCGGCGATGTCCTCGGCGTTGCCGTCCGGGCCGAGGAAGGAGTCCTCGGTCAGGCCGAGCGGCTCGACGACCTCGCGCAGCACGACGGAACGGTAGGACTCGGGGTGCCCGGCGGGCAGGCCCACGTACTCGTCCAGCTGGCAGATCCGGGCGCGGGAGGCGTCCAGGCGGCCGTCGGCGACCCGCGCGGCCAGGGACTGGTAGATCGGCAGCGGCGTGGAGCCGGTGGCGACGCCGAGCAGCGCCTCGGGCTTGTCGGTCAGCAGGTCGGTGATCGCCGCGGCGATGAGCTCGCCGGCCGCTGCGGGGTCAGGGACGATCACGATTTCCATACGGTCCACCGTTCTGAGGCGAGGCTGGCAAAGGCTAGCTGAGGTCTAGACCTCAAGGGTCTAGACCATTTTGCCGTGTTCGGGGTCCCCAGGTCCACCCGGGTCCGGCCCGCGGACGGCTCCCACGGACGGCTCCCGCGATGCTCCCGAGGTGCCCCCGCCTCGCCCCCACGCCGTCCCCGCGCCCCCGCGCGAAATCCGAATGCGCGCGAAGGTGCCTGCCCGAAGGGAATTCGCTTCGTGTGCCGGTGAATATCCCCCCGGCCACGGATGTGAAGAACCGGTGAATGGGAAACTCCTCGCCGATCGGTATTCAGTGAATGGTTACGCGCGTCAACTTCGCCTTCCATGTGTGACTTAACGGCGTTTCACCTGCCCCGGAACCGTTCTTAATGAACCCTTACCTTTCCCCGTTGACCAGTGTTCATCAGCTCTGCTTTTCTTCATTCCCAGCAGGCGGCCCCCACCGCCGGGCCGTCAATTCCGGAGTGCGGATCAACTCACCGGAATCGTCGCCCGACGGAATTCGCCGTCGGTTCCTTCCCCCCACAAAGGGATCGTCCCCGGCCTCCCCGGCCGCTCGGGCGATCGGTACGAGAGAGGGCACCCTCACCCATGGGTCACTCCCGCAGCATGCGGCGCGCCAGGTACGCGACGCTCACCGGAATCGCGTCCCTGGCACTCGCCGCCGCCGGCCTCGCCGGCGTGGCCGGGCCGGCCGCCGCACAGGACATCCCCGGTGTCGCGTCCAGCACGGGCAACGAGTTCAACCCCTGGAGCCCCCAGCAGGGCCACCCGTACCGCCACGGTGCGGTCCAGGGCCTCCAGCAGCACGAGAACTACAAGAAGTGGCTCGCCGCGAAGAACCAGGCGGCGGCCACCGGCCAGCAGACGCTGTCCTACGGCGGCGGCGTCGACGGCATCGGCGTGCAGAGCGGCCACTCCAAGGTCTACCTGGTCTTCTACGGCACTCAGTGGGGCACCCAGACCACCGACGCCAACGGCAACGCCAAGTTCTCCAACGACTCGGCCGGCGCCGCCGGTGCCACCCAGCAGATGTTCAAGGGCATCGGCACCAACGGCGAGACCTGGTCCGCCGACCTGACCCAGTGGTGCGACGGCCCCAACGTCGCCGCCGGCGCCGTCAGCTGCCCGTCGAACGCCAACTTCATCCCGTACCAGAGCGGCGGCGTGCTCTCCGGCGTCTGGTACGACAACTCGGCCGCCTCGCCGGCCCAGGCCAGCGGCCACCAGCTGGGCGTCGAGGCCGTCAACGCGGCCGCCCACTTCGGCAACACCACCGCCGCCTCGAACCGCGACGCGTACTACATCATCCTGTCGCCTCACGGCACCAACCCGGACGACTACCAGAACCCCACCACCGGGTACTGCGCCTGGCACGACTGGAACGGCGACACCACCCTCACCGGCGGTGCGGCCAGCTCGCCCTACGGCGACATCGCGTTCTCCAACCAGCCGTACAACATCGACCAGGGCACCAACTGCGGCGTGGGCTTCGTCAACTCGCCCGGCACGCTGGACGGTTACACGATGACTCTCGGCCACGAGTGGCAGGAGATGATGTCCGACCAGAACCCGGCGGGCGGCTGGACCAACCACGTCAGCGGCAGCAGCTACAACGGCCAGGAGAACTCCGACGAGTGCGCCTGGATCAGGCCCGGCAGCACCGGCGGCGCGGCCAACATCTCGTTCGGCTCCTACGGCACCTTCGCCGAGCAGGCCAGCTGGTCGAACGACACCAACTCCTGCGCGATCTCGCACGCCATCCTGAACCACGGCAACACCGTGACCGTCACCAACCCGGGCAGCCAGAGCGGCACCGTCGGCACCGCCGCGAGCCTGCAGATCAGCGCCAGTGACTCGGCCACCGGCCAGACCCTGACCTACTCGGCCACGGGCCTGCCCGCCGGCCTGTCGATCAACTCCTCGACCGGCCTGATCTCCGGCACGCCCACCGCCTCCGGCACCTCCAGTGTGACGGTCACCGCGACCGACACCACGAGCGCCACCGGCAGCACCAGCTTCACCTGGACCGAGTCCACCAGCGGCGGTGGCGGCAACGCGATCACCAACGGCGGCTTCGAGACCGGCAACACCACCGGCTGGACCACCACCGGCACCGCCACCGCCCCCGCCGGGGCCGCGCACACCGGTTCCTACGGCCTGCAGCTCGGCTCCACCAGCCCGACCGCCGACTCCACCGCCGCCCAGACCTTCACGGCGCCGACCGGCTCGAGCAAGCTGTCCTTCTGGTCCAAGAACACCTGCCCGGACACCCTGACCTACGACTGGGCGACCGCGACCCTCAAGGACAACACCACCAACACCACGACCACCGTGCTGGCCAAGACCTGCTCCGCGGCGGGCGCCTGGACCAACACCACGGCCACTGTCACCCCCGGCCACAGCTACACCCTCACCCTCGTCAACCACGACGACAACTACGCGGGTGACGCCACCTACACCTCCTACGACGACGTGACCGTCTCCTGACGAACGCCGCGCCGTACGCACCGGGGTGGGCCTCGCGCCCGCCCCGGTGCGGTTTTCTTTCCCGGGGGGGGAGCCGATTCGGCCTCCGGCGCGTCGAACCGGCACCGCTGCAACCACCCCTCCACAAGGAACGACCGTGAACCTGAGAAGACCCGCCACCCTCGCCCTGACCTGTGCCTCCGCCGTCCTGGGCCTGGTCCTCACCCTCACCGGCTGCGGCTCGTCCGGCTCCGCCGCCCCCGCCACCGCGTCCACGAGCACGCCCACGCCCACTCCCGCCGCCGTCACCGCCGGCGACGACGCCAACCGCACCACCGTCAAGGTCGCCGTGGGCACGACGGTCACCGTCGAACTGCACAGCACCTACTGGTCCCCGGCCGCCAGCTCCGCCCCCGAGGTCCTCGCCCCGACGGGCTCCCCGGCCCCGTCCCCGGCAACCTCCCCGTCCCCCTCCTGCCGCCCGGGCGGCGGCTGCGGCACCGTCGCCACCTCCTTCACCGCCCGCACCCCCGGCACGGCCCACCTCACCGCCTCCCGCACCGTCTGCGGCGAAGCCCTCCTCTGCGCCCCGGGCCAGCGCACCTACGACCTCACGGTCGACGTCACGGGCTGACCCCCCGCGCTCGCGCCCGGCCGAGGCCGAGTCCTACCCTGAACGGCATGGACGTGCCTGTGACGATCCCCGGCGCCACCGCGGCCGACGCGGCCGGGCTGCGGGCGCTGGTGCGGCTGCTGGCCGGGCGGGGCGTGGTGGTGCTCAGCGGGGCCGGGCTGTCGACGGAGTCGGGCATCCCCGACTACCGGGGCGAGAGCGGCAGCCGCCGGCGCGGCACGCCGATGACGTACCAGGAGTTCACCGGCAGCGACGCGGCCCGCCGCCGCTACTGGGCGCGCAGCCACGTCGGCTGGCGCACGATCGCCCGGGCCGAGCCCAACGCGGGGCACCGCGCGGTGGAGCAGCTGCGCCGCTCGGGCCACGTCGCCGCCGTGATCACCCAGAACGTGGACGGCCTGCACCACGCGGCCGGCACCCGCACCGCCGTGGAACTGCACGGCGGGCTGCGCCGGGTGGTGTGCCTGGAGTGCCGGCGCACCACCTCACGCGCGGAGCTGGACGAGCGGCTGGAGGAGCTGAACGCCGGTTTCCGGGCGGAGGAGGTGAAGCTCAACCCGGACGGCGACGCCGAGCTGGCGCCCGGGCTGGTGGACTGCTTCCAGGTCGCGCCCTGTCCGGCCTGCGGGGGAGTCCTCAAGCCGGACGTCGTCTTCTTCGGCGAGAGCGTGCCCAAGCCCCGGGTCCAGCGCTGCTACGAACTGGTCGACGCCGCCCAGGCGTTGGTGGTCCTCGGCTCCTCGCTCACCGTGCTGTCGGGCCTGCGCTTCGTGCGCCACGCGGCCCGCGCGGGCACGCCCGTGGTGATCGTCAACCAGGGCGCGACCCGCGGGGACGACCTGGCCGAGGCCAGGGTCGCCCTGCCGCTGGGCGCGGTGCTCACGGAGGCTTCGACCCGCGTCAGGGCGTCCGGGCCAGCTTGAGCAGGGACGCCTTGAGGGCGGCGACGAACCCGTCCCGGGTGGCCCGGTCGACCAGGTCCAGGGAGAGGTACGGGTTGAGGTCCTCCAACTCGACGAGCAGGAGCTCCCCTTCGGGCGTGCGGCAGGCGTCGACCCGCTGGATGCCGTGCTCGACGGTGTTCCAGGCGATGAACCGGCGGGCGAACTCCAGGTCCGCCGCGGTGGCTTCGTACGGTTCGAGGCGCCAGCGCTGCTCGGGGTTGGGCGCGTGCAGGGCGTACTGGAAGGCGTCGTCGACGAAGTAGAACGAGACCTCGTACGTGAAGGGGATCAGCGGCTGGACCAGGACGCCGCCCTCGTACCCGACGGTGTCGAGCTCCTCGCGGGGGACGGTCCGCAGGCCGATGGAGTCGGCGCCGAGCTTCGGCTTGACGACGTACTCGGGGACGACGGGCAGGCGGTGGAGGTCCTCGGCCCGGTCCACGGTGGGGATGACGGGGTACCCGGCGGAGGTGAGGTCGAGCAGGTACTGCTTGCCGGCCATGTCGCCGCGCCCGGTCAGCTGGGTGTGGACGCGGGTGCCGCGCTCGAGCGCCCGGGTGCGGAACTCCTCGTACTCGGCGGGGTAGTTGAGCACCGGGCCGCTGTTGCGGACGAGGACCACGTCGAAGCCGTCCATCAGCGCGACGGCGTCCAGCGGGTGGCACAGGGCGAGGTCGAAGTCCTCGCGCAGGCGGGCGGAGAGCGCGATGTCCTCGTCGCCGTACCGGCGGCCCCGGGCCGGGTAGGCGAGGTCGGTGACGAGCAGGACGCGAAGTCGCGGGGCGACGGACATATCTCTCCCGAAGATCATATTTCCGACTCAGGCTACTCCTGCGCCTGCCGGAGGCGGGGAGGGGTAGGGAGAGGCGGGGAG
>NZ_JOCF01000119.1 GCF_000720635.1 Streptomyces sp. NRRL WC-3742
CCCCACCCCCGTGGCCCCCGCCTCACCGCCGGTTCATCCGCCGGGGTAGGCGCACGGACGACCCGCCCGCCGCCAGCCCACGGAGACCCCGATGCCCGCAGAGGCCGACCCCACCCGCCGCACCGTCCTACGCACCACCCTCGCCGCCGCAGCCACCGGCGCCACCGCCCTCTCCCTGGCCGCCCCCACCCCCGCCGCCGCCTCCCCGTCCGCGAGCGGCCGCACCACCACCCTCCCCCTCACCGGCCATCTCCCCACCGGCTGCCCCGACTTCGTCTACCTCCCCGTCGAAGTCCCCGAGGGCGTACGGGAGATCGCCGTCACCTACGGCTACGACAAGCCCCCGGTCCCGGCCGGCACCCCCGGCAACTCCTGCGACATCGGCATCTTCGACGAGCGCGGCACCGACCTCGGCGGCGAGGGCTTCCGCGGCTGGTCCGGCGGCTTCCGCACCGAGTTCAGCCTCGCCCGCGACGCCGCCACCCCCGGCTACCTGCCCGGCCCGATCAACCCCGGCACCTGGCACCTCGTGCTCGGCCCCTACCAGGTGGCCCCGCAGGGCCTGGACTACCACGTCGAGGTCACCCTCACATTCGGCGAGCCGGGGCCGGAGTTCGTCCCGCACTACCCGGCCGAGCGTGCCCGGGGCCGCGGCCGGGCCTGGTACCGGGGCGACTGCCACCTGCACACCGTGCACTCCGACGGCCGCCGCCTCCCCGAGGAGGTCGCGGCCGGCGCCCGCGCGGCGGGCCTGGACTTCATCGTCTCCACCGACCACAACACCAGCTCCTCGCACGCCGCCTGGGGCCCGCTGGCCGGCCCCGACCTGCTGATCCTGCCCGGCGAGGAGATCACCACCCGCAACGGCCACTGGCTCGCCCTCGGCCTGGAGGCCGGCGAGTTCGTCGACTGGCGCTACCGCTCCCGCGACGAGGAGTTCCCGCGCTTCGTCCGCCAGGTCCACCGCTCCGGCGGCCTGGTGGTGCCCGCGCACCCGTACTGCCCGTACGTCGCCTGCCAGTGGAAGTTCGGCTACGAGCAGGCCGACGCCGTCGAGGTGTGGAACGGCCCCTGGACGTACGACGACGAGTCGGCCGTCGACACCTGGGACTCCCAGCTCGCCGTCGCCCTGCGCCACGGCCGCTCCTGGACGCCCGCGATGGGCAACAGCGACGCCCACAGCGTCCCGCAGGTGATCGGCTCCCCGCACAACGTCGTCCTCGCCGAGGACCTCACCCGCGACGCGGTCCTCGACGGGCTGCGCGCCGGGCGCAGCTGGCTCGCCGAGTCCTCCGCCGTGCACCTCGACCTCACCGCCACCGGCCACGGCCGCAGTGCGGGCATCGGCGAGGAGCTGACCGTCCCCGCCGACGCGCCGGTGGACGTGCGCCTCACCGTGTCCGGGGTGCCCGGCGGCACCGTCCGCCTGATCACCGACGAGGGCCAGATGCACCAGGAACCCCTGGCCGCGGACGGCTCCGGCACGGTCGTGTGGCGCACCACCGCCTCCCTCGCCGCCTACGTCCGCGCCGAGGTGCGCCACCCGAAGGCGGACGGCACACCGGGCAGGGGCAACTCCATGGGGCCCGATCTCCCCTGGGGCCCGATGGCCGCCCTGACCAACCCGATCGTGCTGAGCGCCGGGGGCCGCTGAGCCCGGGTGGGGGACGACTCGGACCACCCGAGTGGACTAAGTTGATCCCCGAACGCATCAGTCGTAGGGACGAGGCGGTCGGCTGTCCGTATCCGGACGGCCCGGCCGTCACCCCGCACCGGCTCCCCTCCCCTCCCCCGGCCCGCGAAGGGATCAGCAGCTGTGAACCGTACGACCGTAGGTGGGCCGGAACTAGGGGGCGGTCGGGGCGCGGGGGGCGTCCTGGTCCTCGTGGACCCGGCCGGCGCCGGCCACAGCAAGGTCGCCGAACTCCTCGCGGCCCGCCTGCACCCGAGCGTCCACCTCCGGACGGACGACTTCCTGCGCGTCATCCGCGACACCCCCACCCCTCTCGACGCGCAGCGCCGCACCACCACCGCCCTCGCGGCCGCCGCCCAGGCGGCCTTCGCCTACGCCACCGGCGGCTACCAGGTCGTCCTCGAGTCCCCGGCCGCCCCGCCCACCCTCGACACCTTCCGCCGCGAGAGCCGCACCACCGGCGCCGCCCTCCACTACGTCGTCCTCTCCCCCTCCTCCGACGACCCCGGGGCCACCGCCGAGCCCACCCCCGAGGCCACCGCCGACTCCATCCTCACCTCCCTCCCCCACCGCACCCACCTCCTCGGCTGGTAACTCCGCACCCCTGCCGTCACGTTCCGTGTTCGGATCGGTACACGTCTGGGTACGTACCCCGCGCGCCCGAGGGTCGGGCGCGAACCGATCACGGAGACCCAGCGGCCATGGACCACAACCACATCCCGCCCACGGTGCGGCGCACCTACGGCACGGACGACCTGTCGACCGCACCGTCGTTCGCCGGGGGATTCATCAACTTCGGCGACTGGCAGGGCATCGACCTCACCGCGCCCACCGCCGAGGACCGGGTGCGCAGCCAGGAGCAGCTCTACCGCCGGGTGCTGCGCGCCTTCCCCGAACCCGGCGAGCAGCTGCGCCTCGCGGAGGTCGGCTGCGGGCGGGGGCTCGGGGCGGCCCTGGCGCTACGGGAGTTCCGGTTCGCCTCGGTGACGGGCGTGGACATCCACCCCGACCAGATCGAACGCGCCCGCGCCGTCAACGCCCTCGCCCTGGCCACCTATCCGGACCGCCTCGCCTACACCCTCGGCTCCGCCGACGAACTGCCCTTCCCCGACGCCTCCCTGGACGGCCTCTTCTCCGTCGAGGCCGCCCAGCACTTCCGCGAACTGACGAGCTTCGCCCGCGAGTCCGCCCGCGTGCTGCGCCCCGGCGGCCGCCTGGTGGTCACCACCTTCTTCGCCGCCCCCGGCCCGGAGATCGCCGAACGCCTGAAGATCCTCCTCGCCAGCTTCGCCGACGGCCTCGACGTCCCCCACACCCTCGACGACTTCACCACCGACCTCGCCACCTCCGGCTTCGCCTCCGTCTCCGTCGACCCCATCGGCCCCGACGTCTGGCCCGGCCTCGACCGCTACCTCACCGACACCGTCCCCACCGGCCACTGGACCCGCAACTTCCTCCCCGCCTGGCGCGACGGCCTCCTCGACTACCACCTCCTCACCGCCACCCGCTGAGCGCTGAGACCTCGGGCCCGCCCGACGCCCTGCGGTCAGGACGTCGGGCGGGCGGGGGCCGGGGCGACAGTAGGGTGGTGTCGTCACACGTCAAGGCTCTTGCAGGGGTGGGATCTTCGTGCAGCACATCGGCGGCGGGCGGTACGTCCTGGAGCGCGAGGTCGCGAAGGGCGGGATGGGGAGGATCTGGGAGGCGCGGGACACGCTGCTGGGGCGGACGGTGGCGATCAAGGAGGTGTCGCTGGAGTCGGTCGCGCCCGCGCACCGGGAGGAGTTCCTGAGCCGGGCGGCCGGGGAGGGGCGGAAGGCGGCCGCGCTGGCGGACCATCCGAACGTGGTGACGGTGCACGACGTGGTCGTGGAGCACGGCATGCCGTGGACGGTCATGCAGTTCGTGCGGGGCCGGACGCTGGCGGAGGCGCTGGCGGGCGGGCCGATGGGGGTCGAGGAGGCGGCGGTGCTGGCGGCGCAGCTGCTGTCGGCGCTGGGGTTCGCGCACGGGGCCGGGATCGTGCACCGGGACGTCAAGCCGCTGAACATCATGATCAACGACGCCGACGGGCGGACGCTCCTGACCGATTTCGGGATCGCCAAGGACGTCGCCGAGACGGGCCTGACGGAGACGGGTGTGGTCATCGGTTCGGCGCCGTATCTCGCGCCGGAGCGGCGGGACGGCGTGGACACCCCGGCCGGGGACCTGTTCAGCCTGGGCGTGGCGCTGTTCGAGGCGGTGGAGGGGCACTCGCCGTTCGCCCGCCCGACGTGGACCGGGACCGTCCTGGCCGTGGCCGTGGAGCCCCTGCCGCCGATGGTGCGCGCCGGGCGGCTGGCCCCGCTGATCTCCGCGCTGACGGAGAAGGACCCGGCGGCCCGCCCGACGGCGGCGCAGGCCCTGGAGATGCTGGGCGTGCGGACGGAGTCGACGGCCGCGCGGGCACCGAGGCCCCAGGACGCGCCGCCGCCGTACTCGGCGACGGTGTTCGAGCAGGCCCCCTCGCGCTGGCTGAGCACGGGCATGGTGCTGCTGGCCCACGAGCGCGTCTCCGCCCTCGCGTTCAGCCCGGACGGCCGCACGCTCGCCACCGCCGGCGGCTCCCGGGCGCCGGCCGTCCACCTGTGGGACGTCGCCTCCGGCGAGCAGGTCGCGCGCTGGGGGGAGCCCCGGACGGCGGCGCGCACCACGGTCAGCCACCTCGCGTACAGCGCCGACGGCCGCGCCCTGTCCCTGGTGGAGGGGGTGCCGGTGACGAACTACGTGCCCCTGCACGTCGACGCCGTGCGGTGGGACACCGCCACCGGGCGGGTGAGCGCCGGCCACCGGTTCAGGACCGACATCGTCACGGGCGCCGTCGCCCACAGCCCGGACGGGACGGTGCTGGCGAGCGTCGGCCGGGACAAGGACCTGCGCCTGTGGGAGTCCGCCACCGGCGGGCTGGTCGGCGCGGTCAAACTGCGGGGCCTGTGCGCGGCGTTCAGCCCGGACGGGCGGCTGCTGGCGGTCGGCGGCGGCAAGCCGGGGCCGCGTTCGCGCGGCACGTGCTCGGTCACGCTCGTCGACGTGGGCAGCCGCGCCGTGCTCGGCGTGCTGCGCACGGACGCGATGACCGCGGCCCACTCGGTGGCCTTCAGCCCCGACGGCCGTACGGTGATCGCCGGCGGCATCCCGGCCGGGGGCTGGTCACCGGCCGGGGTCACCCTGTGGGACGTCGCGACCGGCCAGGTGACCGGCGGCGTGGGCACGGCCGTCGTCCCGGCCGCGCCGAGGTTGGGCCTGAGCGCGGACGGCGGGACGGGCGCCGCGTACGGGGGCGGCGAGAGCGTCCACGTGTGGGACGTCGCCTCCGGCCGGGCCGTCGCGACCCTGGGGGTTCCCGAGACGGAGAACCGGATGCCGCCCTACCTCAAGTACTTCAACCTCAGGTACCTCAGCCTGGAGGCCCCTCAGCCCCTCGTCCTCGACCTCGCCGTCAGCCCGGACGGCTCGCTCGTGGCCGCCGCCTGCCGGGGCGGCGTGGTGCGGCTGTGGAGGACCGGCCCGGCCGACGCCTGATCCGCCGGTCCCGGAAGGGGCGGCGGCGGGGGCCGTAGCGCCTCATGGCACCATGGCGACCGCACGTTGACGAAGTGTCCGTGCGCGATCGACCGACACCTGGGGGCCCGCTTGTCCATCGTTCGAACCACCGCAGGGAAACCGCTCGCGGCCGGCGCCGCCGTCCTGGTCGCCGCCGCCGTGCTGGCCGGATGCTCCTCCTCCCCGGGGCCCGCGGGCGCGCCTGCGAACGCCGTCGCCTCCTCGAGCCCGGCCGCGGCGGGCGGTTCCGGTCTGGGGCACGACACTCCGGCGTCCACGCCGCCGCTCGGTGGCCTCGGTTCCACCGACAGCACGCCCGGCGGCAAGCCCAGCGGCCCGCCCGTCGCCATCGGCGCGCACCTGCGCGACCTCCTCCCGACCGCCGCCGTGCTGCCCGCCGGCTGGACGATCGACGGGGACGGCGGCGAGTCGGACACCGGCACCGACATCAACGACACCGACGAAGCGCTCCTACCGAAGGAGCCGTGCACCCAGATGCGGGTGGCCGGGGCGACGCTCACCGGGGACTTCCAAGCCTCGGCGGCGATGAACAAGGTCACCAACGGCAAGAACGACGTGGAGGTCCGGCTGTCCGCCTACCACCAGGGCGACGCCGCCAAGGTCCTGGAGGAGGTCCGGGCGTACGCGGCGCGCTGCAAGACGTACACCGGCAAGGACTGGGACAACAAGCCGGTGCCGGAGACGGTCACCGTGCAGGCGGTGCCGGGGCTCGGCGACGAGGCCATCGACCTGAAGCGGGTGCCGACCGGGCCCTACGCGACCGACGAGATGATCACGGTCCGGGTCGGCGACCGGCTGCTGAGCCTGTCGGGGGACAACATCGTCGACCAGGAGCACATGCCGCGCCTCCTGGAGCTGGCGACGCTGCTCGCCAAGACCGCCGGCAACTAGGGCCTGTCCGGCGGATCTTGCCGGACAGGCCCTGGCACGCCCCGCGCGGGAGCCCGCCCGGGCTCCCGCGCTCAGGGGCCCGCGTCAGCAGGCCACCGGCTGCGCGGCCCCCGCAGGGCGGGCCGGGGCCTCCAGGGCGTCGAGGCGGCGCAGGCTGGCCCGGCGCTGGAGGGCGCCGAGGCCCGTGGTGGCGGCGCCGAGGGCGAGCCAGCCGAGGGGGCCGGCGGCCATCACCGCGCCGGTGAGCAGCAGCGGTCCGGCCGCCCGCTGCACCGACTGGGCCATCCCGGCCACGCCCAGGTAGGAGGCGCCCGCCCCGGCGGGAGCGAGGCTGACGGCCAGCTCCCAGGAGGTCACCGAGCGCAGCAGTTCGGCGAAGGTGACCAGCATGGCGGCGGCCAGCAGGGCCAGGGAGGCCGTCCAGGCCCCGCCTCCGGCGGACAGGGCGATCAGCGCGCAGGCGGCGAGCACCGTGAGCCCGTACCAGCGCACCGCCCTGGTGGCGCCGCGGGCGCCCTGGGCCCAGGCGGAGACGCGCAGTTGGAGGGCGACGACGAGCACGGTGTTGAGCACCAGGAAGACGGGGACGACGGCGCTGGGGGCCGAGGTGTGGTGGACGAGCCAGACCGGCAGGCCGACGTTGAGGATCGAGTCGTCCAGGCTGAGCGGCATGTCCATCAGGACGAAGAGCAGGTAGCCCTTGTCCCGCCAGGGGCCGCGCGGTGCGTGAGCAGCCTCGGGGGCCTCCGCCGAAGGAGCGGGGGCCGTGAGCAGCCCCCGCCCGGCGGGCTCCCGGGTGCGGCGCACCAGTTCGGCGGCGAGGACGTAGGAGAGCGCGTTGCCGAGGATCAGCACCTGGTACGCGGTGGTGGTCCCGAAGGCGAGGCCGAGGGCGGCGATCCCGGCCCCGACGGCGTACCCGGCGTTGGCGATGCTGCGGAACAGGGCCTGGAAGGTGCCGCGCTGCTCGCCCGCGACGCGGCTGGCGAAGAGCATCTCGAGGGTCTTGGCGGAGCGTTCGGCCAGGCAGGTCACGGCGACGACCAGCAGCAGGGCGAGGAAGTCGTGGACGATGAGCATCAGGCCCATGGTGCCCAGGCGCAGCAGGTGGCTGGCGATCAGCAGGCCCCGGACGGGGAAGCGTTCGGCGGCCCGCCCGGCGAGGGGCGATCCGGCGATCCCGGCGACGGCCGCGACGCCGAGCATGAGGCCGAGCTGCCGCTCGTCGAGGCCGCAGACGAAGGTGAAGTAGAGCACCGAGGCGGCCGCCCACACGCCGGTGCCGGTACGGTCGATGCCCTGCGCCAGCAGCATGATGCGCGCGTCGCGTCCGCCCGGTGGCCGGCGCAGCTGTGCGATCAGTCCGTTGTCCCGCATGTCGGCTCCCCCTGGTGCCTCTGCCTTCCGATTTAATCTCGACGTCAAGATACTTGAGGGCGAGAGATTCCGAAACCCCCCATTTCCGCAGGCCGGACGGGGTCGACCCCTGGTGACACTCCCCCACGGCCGACGCCCCAAGGCGCACCCTCGACGCCCCGGGCACCGTGCGCAAGACTGCTGCCCAGCAGCATCCGCGCTCCCACGCACCAGCACGACGCACCGATCCGCCACCGCCGACAACCCCAACCCCCATTGGAGAGCCACCCGGTGACGAACCGCCAACTGCTGGAGATCCCCTTCACATCCGGCCGCTCAGGCGTCGGACCGGCCACCTGGGGCCAACGCGCCTTCTGGGACACCATCCGCGCCCTCGCCCCGGCCGACAGACCGCGCTACAACGTCGCCGGGGGCGCCCCGATCGACCCCGGCCTCCCCCTGCCCGTCCTCGTCGACGCGCTGGCCCAGCTCCTCCGCCTGCACGACTCCCTGCGCACCCGGCTGTTCCCCGGCAAGGACGGGCAGCTGCTCCAAACCGTCGACGCCGAAGGGACGTTGACCCTGGAGGTGCACTCCTGCCCGGACACCGACGGCCTGCCCGAGGCCGGCGCCCGCCTGCACCGGGAGCTCTCCGCGCGCACCTTCGACACCGCCATGGAGTGGCCGCTGCACGTCGCCGTCATCGAGGCGGACGGACTGGTCCGCTACGCCACCCTGGCCCTGCCCCACACCGCCGTGGACGGCGCGGGGATGAACCGCCTGGTCGCCGACCTCGCCGCGCTCTGCCTCGGCAGCACCCCCGCCGAACTGGCCGAACTGCGCGTCCCCGCCCGGCAGCCGCTGGAGGAGGCCGAGTTCCAGCGCTCGCCCCGGGGAGCGCGACGGGACTCCGCCGGCCGCCGGGAGTTCCTGCGCAAGCTGCGCAGCGGCCCCGCCCGCCAGTTCCCGAGGCCCGCCGGGCCACCCGACCCCGGGCCCGCCGACCCCAAGACCGCCCACCCCGAGGCCGCCGACCCCGCCGCCCGGTTCCCCAACGCGGTACTGCGCTCCCCCGCCCTGGCGATCGCCGTCGAGCAGGTCGCCGCCGGCCACCGGGCGAGCACCTCCTCGGTGCTGCTGGCGGCCGTCGCCGCGATGACGGCCCGGATGTCCGGCTCGAACGACGCGCTGATCGACGTCGTGGTCAGCAACCGCTTCCTGCCCGAGCTGGCCAACTCGGTCAGCGCGGTCGCCGGCGAGGTACTGCTCCATCTCCCGGACGCGGACGGGGAGTTCGGCGCACTGGTGCGCCGCACCCACGCCGCCGCGCTCGGCGGCTACCTGAACTCGTACTACGACAGGACCGCACTGGACGCCCAGATCGCGGAGCTGACCGCCGAGGGCGTGCCGCTGGCCGACCGCTCCTGCGTCTTCAACGACGTCCGCGAGGTGGTCCCCCCGGGCACCGACGCCCCCGGGGAGCCGGGCGCGACCACCCTCACCTGGCCGGTGGACTTCGAGCCGCGCCCCGGGCTGACGTACGCGCTGGACGCGGTGCAGTCGGGCGAGGCGCTGAGCCTGGCCATGACGGCCGATCCGGCCGTGCTGCCCCGCCCGGAGATGGAGCGCTTCCTGTACGGGGTCGAGGAGACGGTCCTGAGCGAGGCCCGCGCGCTCGGCCAGGTGCCCACTGCCTGAGCCCCGGAGCGAGCGAGGGGCGGCCCGGGCCATCGCCCGGGCCGCCCCTCTGCCCGCGAGCAGTACCCGTCAGTGCCCCGCAGTGTGCCCCGCGGCGTGCTCCGCCGTGCTCTCCTGGATCTTCTTCCAGGACTTCGGCTCCACCGGCGCCGCGTCCGTCCCCTGCGCGGACGGCGAGGCCGCCGCCAGGGAGGCGGCAGCACCGGGGGCCACCGGACCGACGGCCGGCTTGGACGGGGTGAACAGCCAGGTGGTGAAGAGGTCGCCGAGCTTCTTGCCCGACACCTTCTCCGCGTACGCCTGGAACTCCGGGATGGTGGCGTTGCCGTAGCGGTGCTCGGTCGGCCAGCCCTTGAGGATCGCGAAGAAGTCCTCGTCCCCGACGGCGTTGCGCAGCGCCTGGATGGCCACCGCGCCCCGGTCGTAGACGGCGCCCGCGAACTGGTTGTCCGGGCCCGGGTCGCCCGGCTTGACCGTCCAGAACGGGTCCTCGGCCGGGTGCGAGGCGTACACGTAGTCGGCGAGCTGCTGGGCGGTGCCCTCGTTCTCGTGCTCGGACCAGAGGTACTGCGCGTAGCGGGCGAAGCCCTCGTTGAGCCAGATGTCGCTCCAGCGCGAGAGCGAGACGCTGTCCCCGAACCACTGGTGGGCCAGCTCGTGCGCCACCACCGAGGTGTTGGCGCCCCGGGAGAACTGCTTGGGGCTGTAGAAGACCCGGGTCTGGCTCTCCAGCGCGTAGCCGGTCGTCACGTTGGGCACGTAGCCGCCGACCGAGCTGAACGGGTAGTCGCCGAAGTAGCCGCTGAGGAAGTCCACCACTTCGCCGGTGCGCTCGACGCTGGCGCGGGCGGCGTCGGCGTTCTCGCCGAGGTCCTTGCTGTACGCGGTGTAGACGGGCAGGCCGCTGGGGGTGGTGTCCTGGGCGATGTCGAACTTGCCGACGGCGAGGGTGGCCAGGTACGTCGCCTGCGGCTTGTTCTCGCGCCAGGTGTAGCGCGTCCAGCCGGCCGTGGAACTGGTGCCGGTCAGCACGCCGTTGCTGATCACCTGGTTGCCGTCCGGCACGAGCACCGAGACGTCGTAGGTGGCCTTGTTGCCCGGGTGGTCGTTGCTCGGGAACCACCACCAGGCGCCCTCGGGCTCGCCGGCGGCGACCCCGCCGTCGGGGGTGCGCAGCCAGGCGGTGAAGCCGTACTTCTTGACGGTGGACGGCACGCCCTTGTAGCGGACCACCACGGTGGCCTGGGCGCCCTTGGGCAGCGGCCGGGCCGGGGTGATCTCGAGCTCCTGCTCGCCGCTGGTGGCGAAGGTGGCGGGGCGGCCGTTGACGCGGACCTCGGAGACGTTCAGCGCGAAGTCGAGGTTGAAGCGGGAGAGGTCCTGGGTGGCCGTGGCCAGAATGGTGGTGGTGCCCTCGAGCTCGTCGGTGGCGGGCTGGTACTTGAGCCGGATGTCGTAGTGGGAGACGCGGTAGCCGCCGTTCCCGTAGGTCGGGTAGTACGGGTCGCCGATCCCGGCGGCGCCGGGTTGGAAGTCCGCGGCCGAGGCCGGGACGGCGAGCAGCAGGCTCAGGGCACTGGCGGCGGCGGAGACGATCAGCCTCTTGCGCAACGTGGGTCCTCCAGGATCACCGGAACGTCGGGGTTGGATCGATGTTGGATCGATCCATGTCCCGGTGGGACCCAAGCCACTCTCAAATTATGAGCTGTTCATGATAAGAAACAGGCCGAAATGACCGCGCTACACGCGCCCCTCGCTCAGGCGCCCCTCACGCCCCCAGCGCGACCGGTGCCCGCACCAGGGAGCCGTACTCCGTCCAGGAGCCGTCGTAGTTCTTGACGTGCGGGTAGCCGAGCAGCTCCGTCAGCGCGAACCAGGTGTGCGCCGAGCGCTCGCCGATCCGGCAGTACGCGATCACCTCGCGCTCCGGCTCCACGCCCTTGCCGCCGTACAGCGCCCGCAGCTCCTCCGCCGAACGGAACGAGCCGTCGTCCCGGGCCGCCTGCGACCAGGGCACGTTCACGGCGCCGGGGATGTGCCCGGGCACCTGGGCCTGCTCCTGCGGCAGGTGCGCCGGGGCGATCAGCTCGCCCCGGAACTCGGCCGGGGAGCGGACGTCCACCAGCACCGCGTCCGCCCCGGGCTTGGCGAAGACCTCCGCCTTGGCCAGCACTTCGTCACGCAGAGCGCGCAACTGCGGGCGCTCGGGGCCGGTCAGCCGGTAGGAGGTGTGCTGGTAGTCCATCACCTCGGCGGTGAGCTCACGCCCCTCCAGCTCCCACTTCTTGCGCCCGCCGTCCAGCAGCCGCACCGGGCCGAAGCCGCGCAGCCGCAGCAGCCAGAAGGCGTACGCGGCGAACCAGTTGCTGTTGCCCCCGTACAGGACGACGGTGGTGTCCTCCTCCACCCCGGCCGCCCGCAGCAGGTGCTGGACGGCCGCGCGGTCCGCGTAGTCGCGGCCGACGCTGCTGTGCAGGTCGGTCGTCCAGTTCCAGCCGACGGCGCCGGGGATGTGGGCCCGGTCGTAGGCGGCGGTGTCCTCGTCGACCTCGACGATCCGCACCGTCCCGTCGTCCAGGTGGCGCGCGAGCCGCTCGGTGCTCACCAGCGACTCGGGGTGCGCGTACTCCTTGCCGGTCATTCCCGGCCTCCTTCGGCGCTGCCAGGGCGTCCGATCACAGGCACGGGGAAGCACCGGCGACCGGGCCGGACATTTCGAACGTACGCCGGACGTCCGGCCCGGGCCACCCGGTCCGGGCGCCTTCCTCGATGCCGTCAGCGCCTTGAACAGCTCGCCGGAAGAGATGAGACCGGAAGAGATGAGAGGAGATGAACGGCAGCCCGGCGGCACGGGCCGTCCCACGTGCTCGCAGAGCATCGTCGAAGACCACCCGGGCACACCCGAACACTCCTGCCGGCGCGGAACGCCGACGGCTGTTCAGGCACAGGCGGAACCTGTACCGGAGCTGCACAGTGATCATCCCCGCGCTTCCCGGGAAGGCGGCAGCCGGGCTCAGGAGAAGATGACCGAGCGCAGCTTGAGCCGGTCACCGAGCCTCTTGCCGGGGTTCATCACGTAGTAGGTGTCGCCGTTGCAGCCGAAGTCCAGGAACACCGTCGCCGTGGAGGTGGTGAAGTTGTCCGGCGCGAAGGCCGGGGCCGCCTCGGTGGCACCGAAGAGGTCGATGCACTTCCCGCTCTCCGGATCCGCGATCCCGGCCGGGACTCCGGGGCCGACCTTGTAGAGGAAGTCGCCGGTGGCCGCGTTGGCCGACAGCGGGGCGGACAGGACGAGGGCGGCGGCGCTGGCGACGGCGAGCGCGGCGTTGCGGAGACGCATGTTTGAGGGCCTTTCAGGTGGTACGCGCAGGTACCCGATGAATTGGTGCGAGATCACCCTAGAGGCCCAAAAACCGCAGAAACGGTTCTCCCAATCCACTCGTTCGAGTGGTTTAGACATCAAGACCGATACCCGGCCGCCTCGGGCAGCGGCGGGACCGGGGCCCTCAGTTCGGCGGGGCGGTGAAGAAGTACCCGGAGTCGATCAGCGTCGGCAGATACGTCTTCAGCGCCGCCACCGTCTGCGAGCGGTCCCCGCCGCCGTCGTGGTTGAGCACGATCGCCCCCGGCCGCACGTCCTTCAGGATGCGGTCGGTGATCGCCGAGGTGCCGGGCCGCGCCCAGTCCCGGGGGTCCACCGACCAGCCCATGTTCCGCATGCCGAGGTCGGCGGCCACCTTGAGCGAGACCGGGGACCAGTCGCCGCCGGGCGCCCGGAACCAGGTGGGCAGCCGGCCGGTGGTGCGGTGCAGCAGGTCCGAGGTGCGCTCCAGTTCCTCGCGCACCTTGGCCTCCGACAGGTGGCGCAGGTCCGGGTGGGTCCAGGTGTGGTTGGCGATGTGGTGGCCCCGGTCGGCGATCTCCCGCACCAGGGCCGGGTGCTCGGTGGCGTTCTCGCCGATCAGGAAGAAGGTGGCCCGGATGCCGTACTGCTGGAGCAGCGCCAGCACGGTCGGCGTGTACCGGGGGTCGGGTCCGTCGTCGATGGTGAGGGCGACCACCCGCTGGGCCGCGTCCAGCTCGTACACGGGCTTGCTCTCCCGCTCGGTGAGCACCCGGTGGACGGGCTCCCCGGTGGCCGCGCCGGGGGCGGGCACGGACGGGGACGGC
>NZ_JOCF01000120.1 GCF_000720635.1 Streptomyces sp. NRRL WC-3742
GGTCTGGGGTCTGGGGTCTGGGGTCAGGGGATGAGCAGACCGTCCTGGTCGGTCAGCGGCGCGCCGCTGTACCAGTCCAGGGCCTGGCCGAAGCGGACGAGTTGCCCGTACAGCTCCGGGTCCGCGCCCTCGGCGAGGACGAGGTCGAGGACCGCCTCCGCCGCCTTGGCGGGCGTCTGGGCGTGGCTGAAGTCGGTGAACCAGGGACGGGAGGTCGCGGTGTCGACCATGCCGGGGCAGATCGAGGCGAGGAGGGTGCCCTCGGCGAGGTCGCGCTCGCGGCGCTCGGCGGCGACGGCCCGTACGGCGGCGACCTGCGCCACCTTGGACGGGACGTTCACCCAGAGCGGCCAACCCAGGTCCCGCATCGTGCCGTTGTGGTGGGCGCGGCGCCAGGACTCGACGGCGTACTCGACCTGGTCGAGGGTCGCGCCGTCGAAGAGCGGGTGAAGCCGGGGGTCGAGGTGGCCGAGGGTGCCCAGGGTGCTGGCGACGACGAGCATCCGGCCGCCGGGGTTCAGTACGGGGAGGAAGGAGCGCAGCACGGCGTGGGTGGCGGTGTTGGAGACGTCGATGAACTCGTCGACGCGCGGGGCCTGCGACTCGGTGGGCAGGATGCGCGCGATGGCGTTGGAGATCACCGTGTGGACGCCGCCGCGCCGTCGGCGCAGTTCCTCGGCGAGGGCGGCGATGGCGTCGGTGTCGGTCACGTCCAGGACGCGGCCCTCGACCCGGGCGCGGGTGCCGGGCAGGGCGGCGACCTCGGCGGCGGCGCGGGCGACGCGGCCCTCGTCGCGGCCGGTGAGCAGGACGAGGTCCTGGGGGTCGAAGCGGGCGGCGAGGCCCTCCACCAGGGCGAGGCCGAGGCCCTGGTTGGCGCCGGTGACGAGCGCCGTACGGGCGGTGCCGGTGGTACCTGCGGTGCGTTCGATGTCCATGCCCACAACGCTAGGAGCCTCCGCCGTATGCGTCCAACGAAAGCTGCGCACAGGTAGTATGAGCAAACGTCATGGACTTTACGGATGTGTCACTCACCGCGCTGCGGGTCTTCCGCACCGTCGCCGAGCAGGGGACGTTCACCTCGGCCGCGGTCACGCTCGGCTACACCCAGTCGGCCGTCTCCCGGCAGATCGCCTCGATCGAGCGGGCGGCGGGCGCCGAACTGCTGGAGCGGCGGCGTGACGGCGTCCGGCTCACCGCCGCCGGGCGGATCGTGCTGCGGCGGGCCACGGCGGTGCTCGGCGAGATCGAGGCGACGGCCCGGGAGCTGTCCCAACTGCCGGGCCAGCCGGGGACGGTGAGGCTGGGCTGGGTGCCGGTGGCGGGCGCCGTCCTGCTGCCGCGGGTGCTCACCCGGCTGCGGCGCACCGACCCGGACCTGCACGTGGTCGGGCGCGAGGGCACCACCCCGACGCTGGTGCGGGCGCTGCGGGCGGGCAGTCTGGACCTC
Organism: Streptomyces sp. NRRL WC-3742; assembly: GCF_000720635.1. GTDB lineage: Bacteria > Actinomycetota > Actinomycetes > Streptomycetales > Streptomycetaceae > Kitasatospora. The sequence goes on from NZ_JOCF01000120.1 coordinate 1,451, forward strand.
GCGCTGCTCGCCTCGGTGCCGCCGTACCGGCCGCTGGACGACGAGTCGCCCCCGCTGCGGATGCGCACGCTGAGTGAGCGGCAGCTGTGCCTGGCGGTGCCGGCCGGGCATCCGCTCGCCCGGGCCGACTTCGTCGACGTGGCGGACCTGCGGGGGCAACGCTGGATCGCGGCGCCTTCGGTGGGCGAGGACCGGCTGATGGGGGTGTGGCCGGGGCTGGACGAGCGGCCGGAGATCGTGCTGTCCGTCCGGGACTGGCTGGCCAAGCTGCACCTGGTGGCCGCGGGCTTCGGGTTGACGACCGTGCCGGCCCTGCTGGCCCCGGCCGTGCCGGAGGGGGTGCGCGTCCTGCCGGTGCGCGGCGGGCCGCAGGAGCACCGGCGGCTTTCGGTGGCCCGGCTGCCGCACACGGGCGGACCGGCGGTGGAGCGGGTGGAGGAGGCGCTGCGGGCGGTGGCGGTGGAGTTGCCCGTGATCGGGGAGGGTGCGACCGGCGAGGCGTGAGGGTGACGGAGGCGGCAACTTCGCGAACGCCTGACCGGGCCCTGACCGGCCCCTGGCCAAGCCCCTGACCACGAGCGCCGTCGATCATATGATGTCCCGGACATCGTGGCCGGTCAGCGGTCCACAAGGCGAGGGGGAGTTCCGTGTTCGGCATCATCAGACCGTGCAAACACCGCCTGTCCGAACGGCTCCAAGCCTCCTGGATGGCGCACCTGTGCGGCCTCTGCCTCGCTCTGCGCGACGACCACGGCCAGCTCGCCCGCACGGCGACCAACTACGACGGTCTGATCATCTCCGTCCTGGTCGAGGCGCAGGCCGCCCGCGACGACTCCTCCTGGCGCCGCACCGCCGGGCCCTGCCCGCTGCGCGGCATGCGGACAGCCTCCGTCGCCAAGGGCGAGGGGGCCAGGCTCGCCGCCGCCGTCTCACTCACCCTCGCCTCCGTGAAGATCCGCGACCACGTCGAGGACCGGGACGGCGTCTTCGCCCGCCGCCCGGTCGCCGCCGGGGCCCGGGCCGTCACCCGGCGCTGGGACCGGCGCAGCGCGGGCAGCGCGTCCGTCGTCGGCTTCGACACCGGGGTGCTGCTCGAAGCCGCCTCCCGGCAGGGCGCGTTGGAGCGCTCGCTGCTGCCCGGCAACTCCGTGCTGCTGGTCACCGAGCCCACCGAGACCGCCACGGCCGCCGCCTTCGAGCACACCGCGGTCATCGCCGGCCGCCCCGGCAACGCGGCTCCCCTCGCCGAGGCCGGACGGCTCTTCGGCCGCCTCGCCCACCTGCTGGACGCCGCCGAGGACCAGGCCGAGGACGCCGCGAGCGGCGCGTGGAACCCGCTCACCGCGACGGGCACCGACCGCGCCGAGGCCGAACGACTCTGCCGGGACGCCGTCCACGGCATCCGGCTCGCGCTGCGCGAGGTCGAGCTGACCGACAAGCAGCTGGTGCACGTGCTGCTGGCGCACGAGACGGAGCGCGCCGTGGAGCGGGTCTTCGGTGCCCCGGGGCACGGTGCGACCTGCCGCACGCGTACGGGCGCTGGTACGGGCACGGGTACGGGCGTCGCGGACTCGGGCACGGGCGTCGCGGGTACGGGCGCCGCAGCGCCGATCGGCGCGAGCCCGTACGGTCCGCCGCCGAACCAGGCGCCGCCCGGGTATGACCCGAACCAGCCTCCGCCGCCGTGGGTGCCGATGGGCCCCGGGTTCACCCCGCCCGGCCAGAAGCCTCCGCCGCCGCGCAACCTGCTCGCCGGCTGCGCGGTGTGGGCCCTGATGGCCTGCTCGTGCCAGCTGCTGTGCTGCGATCACAACGACCCGTTCACCCGCGAGCCCCGGAAGGGGTTCTGCGAGCGGCACGACTGCTGCGACTGCTGCGACGGTTGTGACGGCTGCAGCGGCTGCGGCGACTGCTGCCAGTGCTGTGACGGGTGCGACTGCTGCGACGGGTGCTGCTGCGACGGCTGCAACTGACTGACTGCCTGCCTGACGGTCCGTCAACTTTCGGACGACACAAGGCCCGGGGTGCGATCAGCGCACCCCGGGCCTTCGCCGTCCCCGCTCAGCCTTCCCGGCGGGCCGCCTCGCGGTCGGCCGTCAGTGACTTGTCCAGCCGGGCCAGCAACTCCCGGAACCGCTCGACGTCCTGCTCCGTCATCCGCCCCTCGGGCGCCGGCCCCTCGGCCGCTGTCTCGCTCATGGGAGCGACCGTAGGCGCAGGCGATCAACGGCCGATAAACAACCGCTCCGAGCGGCACACAATCCTCACGATCCTCTGATGAATCAGACAAGTCACCCAAGCCGGCCGTGCGCGACGTCTCGACGGCCCCGGCCATCGGTGCTTCAATGCCGCGAGTTAGGAAAGTTTCCTAACAAGAGACGGATTCGGAGCCCCCATGCGCGTCACCCGAACCCACCGCACCGCCACCGCCGTTGCGGCCCTCGCCCTCACCACCGCCCTCACCACCGCCCTCACCACCGCCTTCACCTGGACCTGCACCACGGCCGAGGCCGTGCCCGCCGCCACCCCGCGCGCCACCGCCACCACCACCGCCACCGCCGCCGCGCAGGCCGACGCCCGACCTTCCGTCCGGGCCGGAGGTCTGAGTCCCGACCAGCGCCGCCGGGCCGACCAGCTGATCAGCGTCTTCGAGAACAGCACCACCGAGATCCAGTACGCCTACGCCGAGAACATCCACGACGGACGCGGCGTCACCGCCGGCCGCGCCGGCTTCACCACCAACGACGGCGACGCCCTCAAGGTGGTCCGCGCCTACACCGCCGTCTCCCCCGGCAACCCGCTCGCCCGCTTCATCCCCGAGCTGGAGCGCCTGGCCGCCTCCGGCAGCGGCGACACCGGTGGCCTGCCCGAGGACGAGTACATCGGCGCCTGGCAACAGGCGGCCCAGGACCCGGCGTTCCGCCAGATCCAGGACGACCAGGTCGACCAGCGCTACTTCTCCCCCGCCATGGACCAGGCCGACCGGCTCGGCCTCACCACCGCGCTCGCCCGCGCCGAGCTGTACGACGCCTCCATCCAGCACGGCAACGGCGGCGAGTACGACGCCCTGCCCGCGCTGGTCGCGCGCACCACCGCCAAGGTCGGCTCCCCGGCCGGGGCCGGTGAGAAGGCGTGGCTGGACGCCTTCTTCGACGTCCGCGTGGACGACCTCACCAACCCGGCCAACTCCTCGACCGCCGAGGAGTGGCGCAAGTCCGTCGACCGGGTCGAGTGCCTGCGCCGGATCGCCGCCACCGGCAACTACGACCTCGACGGCCCGCTCTCCGTGACGGCCTTCGGCAGCTCGTACACCATCTCCTGACCCGGCCTGGCCACACCGGACCCCGCCCGATTCCCCGTGGGGCGCCGGGGGTCCGCACCCCGCCCCCGGCGTGACGGACCGTCGCGCGGACTCTGTTCCGCGCCGGACCTTGTTCCACGTCTGTGACGCGACCCTCACCGGGCGCTGACCTGGCTCTGCGATGATCTTCCTCGAACGCGAACCACACCCGAGGGGGACCTGGAAAATGTCCGTGCGCAACAGATTCGGCTCCGCAGCCGCCATCGCCCTGACGACCACCGTCAGCGCCGTCCTGCTCACCGCCTGCGGCCCGGACACCAGCGATCCCGTGGCCGCCCCGACCTCCGGCGCGCCCGTCGCCACCGGCAGCGCGGGCCCGGGCGGCAAGACCGGCTCCCCCGCCCCCGGCGGCAAGGAGATCAACGGCACCACCGCCGCCAACCACCTGACCATCAGCACCGGCACCCCGACCGTGGCGCTCAACGGCACCACCGTCGACTTCGGCACCGCCGTACGCGACCTGGCCTGGTCCCCCGACGGCAAGAAGGCCGTGTTCATCAACGGCGACGGCGACCTGATGACCGCCAACCCGGACGGCGGCGGCAAGGTCGTCGTCGCCAAGCACCCCGCCGGCGAGACCTGGTCCCACCCCACCTGGCAGCGCGCCACCAAGGACACCGGCGGCGACACCTCCGCGAACGCCACCGAGCGGTTCAGGAACCTCGTCTTCGCCTCCGACAAGGGCGGCACGCTGCGCCTGGAGACGATCCCCGTCAAGTCCGTCGGCGGCACCCCCGAGGTCCTCACCCCGCACAACTCCGAGGGCGGCAACGAGAACATCCCGCAGCCCCCGCAGGCGGGCAACACCTGGGCCAACGCGGGCGGCCAGCGCGGCGAGATCGCGTACGCCAACACCCCGGCGGGCGAGGTGTTCATCTACGACACCTACATCCGCCCCAACACCCACTCCATGGGCAAGGGTTCGCAGCCCGCGCTCTCCACGGACGGCGAGCACCTCGTCTTCGTCCGCTCGGTCAACGGCCACGACCACCTCTTCAGCCGCTCCCCGCTGGACGGCCCGAAGAGCGAGAAGGACCTCACCCCCTCCGCCACCACCGACTACACCGAGCCGGTGTGGTCCCCGGACGGCAGGACCATCGCGGCCCGCACGCCGGACGGCATCGTCACCCTGCCCTCGGACGGCTCCGCCGCGCCGACGCAGGTCTCCACGATCAAGGGGCTGCCGTCCTACCGCCCGTAACGTCTGTAACATCCGCAGCCGACAACTCGGCCCGCAGCAGCGGCAGTTGCTCGTCCGCCGAGTCGTGCGGCAGGAACTCCACCAGGTCGAGGAAGCGGAACAGGACCCGGGTCCCGGTGACGGCGTACTCGTAGTCGCCGAACCCGACCACCGCCCCGCCCGCGCCGCGCGCCGCACCGCGCACGGCGGCGCCGGTCACCTCGTCCGCCGCGTCCTCGGCGCTGGTGCGGCGGCGGGCGTTGGGGCGCGCCAGGTAGGGGCACACCATCGCGGCGTACAGCATGCAGGCCCGGTGGCCGGGGCCCTCCAGGGTGGGCGCGAAGTTGCGGTACGGGAGGCCCGAGGAGAGCGCGGCGGCGATGGCCGCGCTCTCCTCGGCGCCCACCACCCGCCACACCGGGCCGCGCGGCATGAAGCCGCCGCAGACCGAACACAGACGCTTCAGCGCGCAGTCGGCGCTGCGGTCGTGGTCGGTCAGCGCGAACTGCGGCTGCCCGTCCTGCCAGGGGGTGATGGCCGGCACCGGGTAGCCCCGGTCGTCGCGGGGGCGGGCCTCCAGGGCCTGCGGCATCGGCACACGTTCGAATCGCACCCGCCCATCCTTACCAGGCGGGCGCGGCGCGGGTCGAGCCCGGCCCTGTGACCTGGCCCTGCGACCTGGCCTCGACCCGGCCCCGTGACCCGGCCTCGGGACCGGGAGGGCCGGTGGCGGGGGCCACCGGCCCGACCACCCGGGAAGGGGCCGTCAGTTCCAGATGCCCGTGATGTCCGCCGCCGTGCCCGCGTTGCCGGCGTGGCCGGCCGCACCGGAGAGGTCCTCCAGGGTGCGCAGCACGTTGTAGTGGTTGTACGTGGTGGCCGTCGTGCTGCCCGGGATCACGTGGGCGCCGTAGACGACGGTCGGGATGCGGTTGCCCGACAGCTTGTTGTCCTCGTCGAAGGTCATGACGAGCAGGCTGTTGTTGTTCTTCGCCCAGGTCGCGTACGCGCCCAGGTTGTTCTTGATCCAGGTGTCGCCGGTGGAGACCGAGCAGTCGTGCATGTCGCTGCACAGGTTCGGCACCACGAAGGAGACCTTCGGCAGCGTGGAGTAGTTCGTCGGGAACTGCGCGAACGTCATCGCCGAGTTGAGCGGGACGTTGCCGAAGCCGAACCACGGGTTGTGCTTCTGCGCGTAGTTGCCGCTGCTGCAGACGGTGCTGCCCTGGCTGGGCAGGGACTCGTTGTAGCTGGCCCAGGTCTTGCCGGCGGCGAGGACCTCGCTGGCCAGGTTCGGCGCCGTGAAGCCGCCGACCACGACGCAGCTGTCGTCGGTGCGGCCCTGGGTGGAGCCCGAGAACAGCGCGTAGTAGTTCGGCTCGCTCGGGTGGGTGATGCCGAACGACTGGGTGAGGTTGGCACCGCCGGCCACCAGGGTCTGGTTGATGTACGGCGCGCTGCTGCTGCCGATGACCTGGGTGTAGGCGTGGTTCTCCATCACCACGACCACGATGTGGTCCGGCGTGGGCAGGCCGACGGCCTGGGCGCTGGTGCCGCTCGCGGCCCACAGGCCGACGGAGGAGGCGACCAGGGCGACGGCGGAGCCGATCGCGGTCGCGGTGCGGCGGCTGCGGCCGGTAGCCGTGGCGGGCTCGGCGGCCTTGGCGGGCTTGGCAGAGGAAGTCATGACGAACCTCTCGGGCGAGAACGGGCGGGTGGGGTCGCCAACAGTCCTAGTACGGCGTGCCGTTGGCGAAGTCGTTGGCGACGGTGTTCTCGATCGCGCTGAGCACGCCCGCGTCGTTGACGATCAGGCCGAGCTCGCGGTTGTGGTTCAGGGAGTTGTCGGAGAAGTTCTCCGAGCCGGCGAACACCTTGGCCGAGGCCGTCCCGTAGTCGGCGACGATGGCCTTGGCGTGGATGTACAGGCCCGTGGTGGTGGAGTACGTGACGACCTTGCCGCCGGCGGCGACGACCTGGTCGAAGTTCGAGTAGTAGGAGCTCTGGTCCATGCCGACCACGCGCACGGTGACGCCCCGGTTCGCGGCGGCCGCGACGGCGTCCACCAGGGCCGGGTCGCCGAACTCCAGCTGCTCCACGTCCAGGGAGGTCTGCGCGCCGTTGATCAGGGCGAGCAGGCGGGACTGGGAGTCGGTGGGCGACCAGACCAGGTTGTCGCCGTCGGTGGGGGTGATCGAGGTCTTGGCGTAGTCGGCGGCGAAGACCCGCTCGATCGCGGCGACGTCGTTGAGGTCCGTGTCCAGGACGCCGTAGTCGCGGTCGTTGGCGTAGTAGGTGGTGTCCAGGTTCCCGGTCATGATCAGGGACTTGGCGCCGTCCACCGTGACGGACTTCTGGTGGGTGTAGACGAACGCCGTCGAGGAGTACGTCACCCCGACGCCGGCCGCCTTGAGGGCCGAGTAGGCGGAGCCGTTCACCGAGGTGTGGGCGCCGTCCAGGATCACCCGGACCGGGACGCCGGCCCGCTGGCGGGCGATCAGCGCGTTGACGGCGGTGGTGTCGCGCAGCTCGTACATGGTGACGTCGACGGACTTCGTCGCCGAGTTGATCAGGCTGTAGACCACGCTGTGGGACTGGTCCGGGAACACGTACGCGGTGAACGTTCCGGCGGCGTTCGCGGGGGTGCCGACGGCTATCAGGCCGGTGGCGGCGAGCAGCACCGCGCCGGCACGGCGCGCGAGGGAGGCGAGGGGCATTCGGGCTCCACTGTCGGGGGAACGGGGACGGGGAAGCCCCGGAGCGGGCTGTTGCGCAGGCCGCACCGGGCGACGAACAGCATGGCGGTGACCGGCCGCCACGGGCAGATGACAGCGGGTTAAGCCTTGCCGCCGGGCCGGGAAACGGGCGGTGCGGCCTCCGGAACGGCCTCGCGCCGCGCGGTCGCGGCGGTGCGAAAGGAGTGAAACCGCCTCAGATCACGCTGGACAACGGCCTGTCGGGGCAACGCGGTTCAGATTGCCACCGTCCGCCCGGGCAGCGGATAGTGGATCTTCGATCGACGTGGACCACACCGCGTCAGCCGAAGGAGAGAACTGAGGAACATGGCGAAGACCCGTCTTCTGCGCCCCCTGGCCGTGGCCGCCGCAGCCGCCGTCCTGACCGCGACCGGAGCCGCTCACGCCGTCGCGGCCGACCAGGACGGCAACGGCGCCCCCGTACCCGACACCGCCGGCGTGCTCGCCGCCCTGCGCACCACGACCGCCGCAGGCGCCCCCGGCGCGTTCGCCGTCATCACCGACCACGGCGACGACGAGAACCTCCGCTCGCTCACCGTCGGCAAGGCCGACCTCGACGGCACCCCCATGAACTCCTCGTGGAGGTTCCGGGTCGGCAGCAACAGCAAGATGTTCGCCGCCGTTCTCGTGATGCAACTGGCGGAGCAGGGCCGCATCGACCTCGACCGCCCGCTGCGCGAGTACCTGCCCGCAGGCACCCTGCCCGACAGCTGGACGATGACCGGCCGCCAGGTCATGGAACACCGCGCCGGGATCTACGACCACACCAACGACCTGCTGGAGCAGGCGGGCGAGGAGACCACCGCCGCCTTCGAGGCCCGCATCCGCACCAAGGTGTACAGCCCGACCGACCTCGTCGCGATGTCCGTGCGGCACGGCCAGCAGTACACGCCCGGCAGCCGCTACTCGTACTCCAACACCGACTTCGTGCTGATGGGCCTCGCCGTCGAGCACCTCACCGGCCGCCCGTACGCGGACGTGCTCAACGAGCGGATCATCGAGCCGCTCGGGCTCACCCGCACCTCCTTCGTCGTGCCGGACCAGCGGATCGAGGGCCCGCACGTCACCGGCTACCTCACCAACGACGACCGCAGCAAGCCGCTGCTCGACTCCACCGAGCAGACCGCCTCCTGGCTCTGGGCCGCCGGCGGCGTCATCTCCTCCGCCGAGGACCTCGACCGCTTCCTCACCGCCCTCGTCGCCGGCAGCGCGGGCGGGCTCGTCTCCGACGCCTCGCTCCAGCAGATGACGGCCGCCCTGCCGACGCCCAGCGCCAAGATCTCCTACGGGCTGGGGCTGCGCCGCATCTCGCTCTCCTGCGGGGACGTGTACGGGCACGGCGGCATCGTCCAGGGCTTCCAGACGCAGTCCTTCACCACCCGGGACGGGCACCGGACGGTGGTCGTCTTCGCCAACGCCTCCAACAACGGCTCGGTGACGCAGGGCCTGATGGGCGCGCTGGAGCCGGCGTTCTGCGGCGCCAAGCCGGCGGCCGCCAAGCCGTCCAACGGGGTCTCGCCGCGGACGGCGTTCACGCCGGCGGCGGGCCAGGGCGAGGAACTCCCGGTCGTCGAGGACACCCGGATCTGAGCCCCTCCCGCGCCACGAAGCCCCCGCCCACTGCCCGGGCGGGGGCTTTCCTGCTTCTCGGGCCCTGCGGTCGGACGACCGTGGCGGTCAGACGGCCGCGGCGGTCCCGGTCGGGGCGTAGCCGTGTTCGGCGGCCAGCACCGGGCGCAGCGCCCGGATCGCGTAGAAGTTGCGGGACTTGACCGTGCCCGGCGGCACGCCCAGCCGCGAGGACGCCTCCTGCACCGAGCTGTCCTTGAGGTGCAGCTCGACCAGCACCTCGCGGTGGTGCTTCTGCACCCGGCGCAGGGCCAGGGCGATGTCCCGGGCCACCACCACCTGCTCGTACGGGTCCTCGGCGAGCGGGCGGTCCTCCAGCGGCTCGCCGATGACCTCCTTCGCGCGGGCGGCGGCCATCCGGTAGTGGTCGATGGCGATCCGGCGGGCGACGGTGAACAGCCACGGGCGGCTCTGCTCCGCACCGGCGGCCAGCGCCTCGGGGTGCTGCCAGGCGCGCAGCAGCGTCTCCTGGAGGATGTCCTCGGCCTTGCCCCGGTCGCCGCCGGTGGCGCGCAGCAGCGAGCGCAGGAGGTAGCCGCCGTGGAGGCGGTAGATCTCGGCGAGCGTGTCCTGGTCGAGGGTGGGGCGCGGCTGGACGGGGAGCGGCTCGGTGCCGGCGGTACCGGCGGTGCCGGCGGTGCGCTGGGCCGGGACCCTGGCGGCGGTGCTGGTCGCGACGGGCGTGGACGGGGCGACGGACGGCTTCGACGACACGCGCTACCTCTCAGGTCGGGCAGGGGCACCGCGACGGGCGCGGGCGCTGTACGGGGAGCCCGCCGGTCGTTCCCGTCCGGCTCGGCTGTGCAGCAGCCTGCCGGGCGTCGCAAATGCGCCACCAACGCTTCGCTAACGTCCGTCCGTCCGAACGTTTGCGGCGGCGTTGAGCGCGCTGACCAGGTGCTGAACACCGTCCTCACCCCGGTGCTCGATCAGCAGCGCCACCCAATCGGCCAACTCCGCGCGCTCCGCCGCCGACCACCCCGGCGCCGAGGGGTGCTCGTCCACCACCAGCGCCCGCGCCACCCGCAGCAGCTCCGGCACCGGATCGGGCCGGCGCCGCACCCGCGGCACCGCCGCGACCGCCAGGCGGCGGGCCACGTCGATCACCTGCGCGGCCGACTGGCGGGGCACCGCCAGCGCGGGCCGCCCCGGCCTCGGCGGAGCCTGCTCCCGTACCAGCTCCGTCACCCACTCGCGCGCCCGCGGCTCCTCCGCGTCCATCGTTCTCGTGCCTCCCCCGCCCCGTCCTCGGGACTGCTGCCGGTTCCTGGTCCGTGGCAGACGGTAGCGAGTGGCCGCCGTCGCGGCAGGGGATTTTCCTGAGGGACGCTCCCTGCGCCCCGACCCGCTCAACGGGCCCTGTCGGCGGGCCGGTTCAGCTGAACCCGCCGCTGAACCCCCGGCGGGCCCGGGGACGTGGAAGCGGATGCAGGGGCGGCACACGGGCGGCACCGATCCGGGAGGTCAGGCGATGGGCGACTACACCCCGGCGGTGTGGCCCGAACCCGTCCCGCTCGTACCGCGCACACCGCTCGACCCGCTGGGCACCGTACTGATCCCGCCCGCGGAACGGCCCCGGGCCCTCGCCGCGCCGCCGGTCGCCGTGACCTGGGCTCCTCCGCCGCCACCTCCCGCCACGGCCTCCCCGCGTCGGCGGCCCCTCCTCCCCCAGGGCCGGGAAGCGAGGCGGCGTCACCTGGTCGAGCGCATCCGCACGCCGCTGCGCGTCTGCCACCGGATCGCCGTGGTCGGCTCCGGCGGCGCCGGGGTCGCCACGCTCCTCGGCACGCTCCTCGCCGAACACCGCGCCGACCCCGTCATCGTCCTCGACCCGACCGGGCCCGGCGAAGGCGAAGTACGCACCGGGCGGCTCCTGCTGCGCACCCTCCCCGCCGACGGCGACTACCCCCACTCCCTCGCCGAAGCCGGGGGCCTCTCCCCCGTCGTCCTCACCGACGCCACCGCCGCACCCCACCTCGCCGCCCTCGCCGACCAGGTCCTCATCTGCGAACCCGCCACCCCCACCGGCGCCCGCAACGCCTCCGCCCACCTCGACCGCCTCGGCCCCGACGCCACGGTCCTCTTCACTCCCGTGCCCCCGGGCGACCGCTCCGTCCC
>NZ_JOCF01000121.1 GCF_000720635.1 Streptomyces sp. NRRL WC-3742
AACACCGAACTGCGCCGCCTCTACGAGGAGCACCGCATCAGCGACACCACCCTGCGCGTCCTCCAGCGCGACCTCGACCTGGAGGAGGCCGCCCTCGGCAGCACCTGAACCCCAGTCACTACTCCTCCGGCAGGTCGAGGACCTGCGACACCGGGCGGCGCGGGCTGGCGGCGCCGGGCGGGCCGTAGCCGAGCCGCAGCACCAACTGGACGTGGGCGGGCCCCTCGGCCGGGTCGCGCAGTCGCCAGCGGGTGTCGGGGATCTCGACGGCCTGGTGCAGGACAGAGGCGCGCAGGCCGTGGACGGTGGCGAGCAGCCAGACCCGCTCCATCGCCTGTCCGGTGCGCAGCCAGTCAGCCTGGCCGTCGAAGTGGGTGGTGAGGGTGGCGATCTGGGGCAGGGCCTCGAAGTGCGCGGCCGGGGTGGTGTGGCGCGGCGGGTGGCCTGCGAACCCGCGCATCGGGAGGTGGGCATCGCGGTCGTGCGAGCCAAGGGCGGCGAGCGGGATGCCGTCGTAGGAGGGTTCGAGGCGCAGCCAGCGGTGGGTCTCGGCCTCACGGGTGACGTCGGCGGCGATGCGGGCCTCGGCCTCGGAGGTGAGGGCGAGGACGCGGCGCATGCCGTGTTCCTCCAGCACGGTCAGCGTCACACCTTCGTCCCGGGCGGCCGTGATGAGGTCGGCCACGAGCGCCTCGGGGACGTCCCGGTTGGTGAACGGGTGTCGGCTGGAGTGGCGCTGGGGGATCGCCGGGTAGAGGTCGGCCCCGAAGGGCTGCGGCGTCCGCAGGGGCGCGGAGAGGCCGAGGACGGCGCGCGGCTGCGTACCCGCGCCGTTCGGCAGAAGCTGGACGACGGCCTCGCGGCCGAGGTGGGCGGCGGCCACCCGCAGGTTGAAGACTGCGGCGCCGATGGAGATGTGCAGGGCCCTGCCGTCCGGGTCTGCGGCCGAAACAGCCCGGCTCAGGTCCGCGCGAACCTCCAGGCCGAGCAGGTCCGGGGTGGGGCGGAAGTGCCAGGGTTGGCTGTTGTGCAGCGACGGGGCCATCCCGCCGGCTTCGGCCAGCAGGCGCAGGTCGGCGGCGGTGAGCTCGGTTTCGGTGGTCATGGCGGGTTCACCTCCTGCTGCCGGCGGGGAGCGCCGGTGATTCGATGGTCCGCCGCGCCGACGGTGCCCGGCAAGGGCCCAACGGCCCTGGGCGCACCGGCCGAGCGGCCTCGGGTCCCGATGACGCGGGATTCATCGGCCGGCCGGGGCGAGGAGTTCGATGCGGCCGGTGCGCAGGTGGTTGCGGTGACCGTCCAGGAACGCGCCGTCCGCTCCGTACCCGGGAGGGGCAGTGGTGGTGTGCCGCCCTGTGCCGGGTGGGCGCAGCCCGTGCGGGTGCTGCGGGCGCTCTTCCCTCCGAGCCGTCCCCGCTGGTCGCGAGGGGTGCATGCCCGCTCGCCGCCGCCCCTGGAGTTGTGCCCGGGGGCGGCGGCGAGCATCCGGTTGCTAAGATCAACTCCTGAAAGCCGCAGTGCCCGATGGAGACGGTGACGACGTGAACGCCGAATCGCCCGCCCCGGCTCCCGTGACGGGCGCGCCGCTCTACCAGCTGAAGGCGGAGTTCTTCAAGACGCTGGGGCATCCCGCGCGGATCCGCGTGCTGGAGCTGCTGAGCGAGCGCGAGTACGCCGTCGCCGAGATGCTGCGCGAGGTCGGCATCGAGGCATCGCACCTGTCCCAGCAGCTCGCCGTCCTGCGCCGTTCCAACCTGGTCGCCACCCGCCGCGAGGGTTCCACCGTCTACTACCGCCTCACCAACCCCCAGGTGGCGGAGCTACTGCGGGTCGCACGCACCATCCTCGGCGACGTCATCAGCGGCCAGGCCGAACTCCTCGACGGCCTGCGCGCCGAGCCCGAACGTCCCGCCCAGCACTGAAACCGGCCCGCTCGCCGGGCGCGTGGCGTCAGACGACCAGTTCCGCTTCGATGCGCCGGACGTGGTGCCGGGCCATGGCGAGGTTCGCCCGGGCGCGGTCGAGGACCAGGTAGAGGAACAGGTCCCTCCCGCCGGGCGAGGTGAGCGGTCGCACCAGGTAGTACTGGTGGGTGAGCGTGGTCAGGCTGTCCTCCAGCGCCTCGCCGTGCAGCCCGAGGGCTTCCGTCGCCCGCCGATGCGCGCGGACGACGTCGGTGGTGCCGGCCGCGGCGAGTTGCAGATCCAGGCCCGCGGCCTCGCCCAGCGTGCCGAGCGCCATCCCGCTCGTCGAGTCGACCAGGGCCGCACCGAGCACCCCGCCGATCGCCATCGCGTCCTTGAGTGCCCCGTCGATGCCTGCCATGCGGAAATCCTCCCGACCGCTCCATGTCACGACCGGCCCTGCGCGCCGACCCACACGGAGCATAGGCACCCGAGACGCTCCTGGCGGCTCGATGACGAGTACTGATCACAAGAGATCGTCACTGTCTGAATCCATCACATGCGAAACAAGCGATTTGAAAAATTCTTCATATTCATACATGCTGGCTTGCTGTTGGATCGACATGAGGTGCGTCCGGTGTCGTACCGGCGACCGGGGAGGGTGGTCATGACCGCAGCGTTCGACGAGGAACTGCACGAACAGCTCGCCCAGGCCCGACAGGCCCTGGGCCAGGCTCGCGAGTGCGGGGACGACGACGGCGCCCATGCCTATGCCGGGCGCGAGGCGAGCCTGCTGCGGATCGCGGCCGACCACGGCATCGACGTCCCGCACGCCGCCCAGCCGGAAGAGCAAGGAGAGAGCTGAGACATGGCCGTCCCGCTGTACCAGGCGAAGGCGGAGTTCTTCCGCACCCTGGGCCATCCGGCACGTATCCGCGTTCTGGAGCTGCTGCAGGACGGCCCGCTGCCGGTGCGCGAACTGCTCGCGGCTCTGGAGATCGAGGCGTCCAGCCTCTCCCAGCAGCTCGCGGTCCTGCGCCGCACCAACCTGGTCACCGCCACCCGGGACGGCAACACCGTCGTCTACGCGCTCAGCACGCCGGACGTCGCCGGGCTGCTGCGGGCCGCGCAGCATCCTCGGCGAGCTGATCACCGACCAGCGCCAACTCCTCAACGAGCTGAGCGCGCCCACCGCAGCCACTGCTCAGGAGGTCCGGGCATGAGCGCCGCCCACGCTGTCCTCGACCGGGTGCGTTCCGTCCTCCCCAACCGCGAGATCCTCGCCACCATGGGCCGCTCGCCGCGCAAGGACCTCCTCGCCGGACTGACGGTGGCCATCGTCGCGCTGCCGCTCGCGCTCGGCTTCGGCATATCGTCCGGCGCGGGCGCCGAGGCGGGCCTGGCGACCGCCGTCGTCGCGGGCGCGCTCGCCGCGATCTTCGGCGGCTCCAACCTCCAGGTCTCCGGGCCGACCGGCGCCATGACCGTCGTCCTGGTGCCGATCGTCGCCCGCTACGGCACCGGCGGCGTGCTCACCGTCGGCCTGCTGGCGGGCGTCGTCCTGGTCGCGCTGGCGCTGGCACGAGCGGGGCGGTGGATGGCGTACGTGCCCGTCCCGGTCGTGGAGGGCTTCACCGTCGGGATCGCCGGCGTCATCGCGCTGCAGCAGGTGCCCGGCGCGCTCGGGCTGAAGAAGCCCGAGGGTGACAACCCGGCCGTCGTCGCGGTCAAGGCCGTGGGCGACTTCGCCACCGCCCCGCACTGGGCGGCGCTCGCGCTCGCCCTGGGTGTCGCGGCCGTGATGCTGATCGGCGTACGACTTCGGCCCGCGCTGCCGTTCTCGCTGATCGCCGTCGCCGCCGCGACTCTTGTCGTGCAGCTGGCCGACCTGCCGGTGGCGACCATCGGCCACCTGCCCGCCGGGCTGCCCATGCACTCGCTGGGCTTCCTGGACCTCTCCGCCGTCCCCGCCCTGCTGCCCTCCGCGCTGGCCGTCGCCGCGCTGGCCGCCCTCGAATCGCTGATGTCCGCGACCGCCGCCGACGCGATGAGCGTCTCCGAGCGCCACGACAGCGACCGCGAACTGTTCGGTCAGGGCCTGGCCAACCTGGCCGCCCCGCTGTTCGGCGGCGTCGCCGCCACCGGCGCGATCGCCCGTACCGCCGTCAACGTCCGCTCCGGCGCCGCGTCGCGACTGGCCGCACTGGTGCACGCCACCGTGCTCGCCGTGATCGTCTTCGCCGCCGCCCCGCTGGTGTCCGGCATCCCGCTGGCCGCCCTCGCCGGGGTGCTCATAGCCACCGCCGTCCGCATGGTCGAGGTCGGCTCGCTGCGCGCGCTCGCCCGTACCGGGCGGGGCGAGGCTTCCGTCCTGTTCCTGACCGCCGCCGCGACCCTCGCCTTCGACCTGGTCACCGCCGTCGTGATCGGCCTGCTCGTCTCCGGCGTGCTCGCCCTCGCCGCCGTCGCCAAGGCCGCCCGCGTCGAGCAGGTCCCGCTGCACGCCGACCTACCCCCGGCCGACCACCACGCCGAGGAGCAGGCGCTGCTCGCCGAGCACATCGTCGCCTACCGGATCGACGGCCCGCTGCTCTTCGCCGCCGCCCACCGCTTCCTGCTGGAACTCACCGAATCCGCGGAGGTCAAGGTCGCGATCCTGCGGATGTCCCGGGTCAGCGCCATCGACGCCAGCGGCGCCACCGTCCTCGGCGACGCCATCACCAAACTCCAGCGCCGAGGCACCCTCGTGCTCGTCTCCGGCATCCGCGACGAACACCACCGTACCCTCGACGCCCTCGGCATCCTCGACCGGCTCCGCACCGACGGCCACGTGTTCGACACCACCCCGGACGCCATCGCCTACGCCCGCAAGCACCTGACAGGCCACCAGGTCCTCTCCACCGAGGACACTCTCACCGCCACAGGAACTTCTCGGTGACCACGAGACCGAACAGCCGTGGTGATTCGCCGCTGGTGTGGCCGGGGGCACGACGGCGTCCCGCCCCCGGCCGCCACATCACGGCGACCGTCCTCGTTCGATTCCCGCTCACCCCGCCCGCCCCGACCCCGGAGTAGTACCGCCCTTGCGCTTCGCTATCACCCCCTTCGACGACCACGGCGCCCCCGCGCCCCCGCAGACCGTCGACCTGCCCACCCTCAGGGCCCTTCTCGCCGAAGCCGCCACCACCGGCCGACGCCTGCACATCCGCCCCGAGCAGACCGCCCCGCCGCAGCCCGTCCGGGAGTCCCGATGAGTGACAGCACCAGCGACGAGAAGGCCCGTCGCAAGGCCATGCTCATCCGCGCCTCGATCTACATCCTCGGCACCCACCTGTTCGCCGGCTTCGTCATCCTGCTCTTCGCCCTCGGCAACCGCCACTGAGCCCTTCCGGGGCCTGCTCCTGGTCCGCCGGGCGCCCGGCACCCCCGTTCAGGGCCGGTAGACGGCGCAGACGCCCGTGGCGATCGGGCGGCCCGGCGCGACGTCTGGATCCGCGAACACGGCACCGACCTGCCCGAGGTCGCCACCTGGACCTGGACCCACTGACCGGGCCGTACCGGGCCCTGCCGCACCGTCGAGCGAAGGCCGACGGGATGGCCACGCCGTTCACGGCGACCGCCACCGTGCTCGCGGTGGCCGCGTGCACCGCGTACACCCATCGTGTACGCGGTGCACGCGGTGCCCGGCCGTCCTGCTGCTGCGGGACGCGGCGAACCGGATGCGCCCGGTGTGCGCTCTCAGCGGGCCGGGTGCGGGGCGACGGTGGTGTCGGTGCGGTGGTCGAGCCGGCTGGTGACCGTGATCACGCCGTCAACTCCCCGGCACAGCCGCTCCACGACCGGCGGCAGGCTGCGGTGGGCGACGGTGCCGGTGAGCGTCACCTGTCCGTCGGCCACCTGGACGTCGATGCTGTCCGGGGAGATGCCCAGGGTGCGGGAGAGGACGTCCTGGCGGATCTCCTCGCGGATCGCACGGTCGTGGCGCAGGAAGACGCGCAGCAGGTCGCTGCGGCTGACGATGCCCACCAGGCGTCCCGCCTCGTCGACGACGGGGAGCCGCTTGAGCTGCTGGCGCTGCATCAGGCGGGCCGCCTCCACCACGGTCCATTCGGGCCGGGCGCACACGGCCGGGCTGGTCATGAGGTGCTCAGCGGTGGCAGCTCGGCTCTTGGCCTGCTCGGCGGGCGACAGGCTGGGGACCAGCAGCAGTCCCGCCGGGTCCTCCTGGCCGGCCTCGTTGAGCAGCAGGTCGGCCTCGGACACCAGGCCGATCGGCCGGTCCTGGTCGTCGAGGACGGGCACGGAGGTGATGTCGTGCTCGGCGAGCAGTCGGGCGATTTCCTTGAAGCCGGTGTCGGGCCGTACGTGCACGACGGCCGAGGTCATCAGCTCTCCCACGATCCGGTGTCGCATTCTCGGTTCTCCTGTCATGTGTGGACGGGGCGCGTCTGCCGGTGGCGCCCCGGAGGGCCGGGGCAGGCCGGCGAACGCGGCGCCAGTGCTTCAAGCCTCGGTTTCCAGCCGCCGGGAGCGAAGGGCCGTGGGGGCCATGGCCGCCGGGACCTTCAGCCCGGCCGCTGCCGGCGCGAGAGGCGGCGGGCCCGAACTCCGGGACCGCGGAGGACCGACTGCCTCGCTGGAGGGGCCCATCAGGCCCTGCCGTCGGCGCCGACCGGTGGAGCACTGTCATCCTGTCCGGCTGTGCAGGGCAGGACAGGACAGGACAGAACGACGGTGAGCGTGATGTTCGCCGGGCATGATTCGGGAGGTGTCGGATGGACGACGACGGGCCCGCGATCGAGTTGGCCGCGCTGACGAAGAACTACGGCCGCAAGGTCGGCGTCGACCGCCTCGACCTCACCGTCCGGCGGGGCGAGGTGTTCGGCTTTCTCGGTCCCAACGGCGCCGGGAAGACCACCACCATCCGCTGTTTGGTGGGGTTGCTGCGGCCCACCGGCGGCCGGATCAGGGCGCTGGGTCTCGATCCGGTCGCTGATCACCGGCGACTCGCCCCGCACCTGGGCTACCTGCCCGGCGAGCTGCGGCTGTACCCGGAGCTGACCGGTGCGCAGACGCTGCGACTGCTCGGCGACCTCCAGGGCACTGCCACCACACGCCGCGCGGAGCTGTGCGAACGCCTCGCACTGATGCCGGCGGACCTGGCCCGGCCGGTACGGGAGTACTCGCGCGGCATGAAGCAGAAGCTGGGGCTGGTGCAGGCGCTCCAGCACGATCCGGAGCTGCTGGTACTGGACGAGCCCACCGAGGGCCTGGACCCACTGATACAGGAGACGTTCTTCGCCCTGCTGGGCGAGGCCGCCACGGCCGGGCGCACCGTGCTGCTGTCCAGCCATGTGCTGCCCGAGGTGCAGCGCGCCTGCGGCCGGGTGGCGATCGTGCGGGCGGGGAAGCTGGTGACCGTCCAGGCCGTGTCGGCACTGCGGGAGAAACGGGCCCGGCGGGTGCGGCTGGTGTTCGCGGACGGGCAGGGCGCCCGCGCCCTGGGGCAGGCCGAGCGGTGGTCCCCGCAGTGGCACGGTGAAGAGGTCCAACTGCTGATACCTCCGGAATGGTTGGTCGAGGAGCTTCGCCAACTCCTGGCGCTGCTACCGGTGGTGGATCTGTCGGTGGAGGAGGCCGGCCTGGACGAGGCGTTCCTCGACCTGTACCGCCGGCCTGTCGGTGAAGCGGAGACGCAGTGATGAGAGCCCGGTTCCCCCTGTTCTGGCTGGCCCTGCACCGCCGCCGGCGGATGCTGGCCCTGCTCTCTGTGGGCATGGTGGTGTTCGAGGCGTTGATCGTGCTGGTCATCCGTGCGGTGCCGCCGGTCCAGATGTTCGCCGGTGCCGGGCACGCTCCGGACGCGCTGAAGGCGTTCTCCGGTTCGACGGGCGATGTGTCGATAGCGAGCTACGCCGGCCTGCTCGGCGCCGGCCTGGTGCACCCGTTCTGGATCGCGATGCAACTGACGGCCATCGGATCGCTCACCGCGGCCGCCGTCGCGGCCGATGTCGAGTCGGGGACCGTCGAGCTGCTGATGGTCCGTCCGGTCTCCCGACTGCGGCTACTGGCCGAGCGGGCCGCCGCCGTGCTCGTCGCCTCCCTGGTCCTCAACGCCTCCGCGACCCTGGCCGTCGTGGGCGGCGTCGCGCTCTCGCCCACCGTCCACCACGCCGTCCCGCTGCGCGGCGTGTTCGCCGCCGGGCTGATGGGCGTCGCGTTCACGGTCTGCCTGTCCGGGCCCGCCCTGGCCGTCTCGGCCGCAGGACGGCGCAAGGCCCAGGTGATCGGCGCCACCGTCGCCGTGGGCGCGGTGGGATTCGCCGTCAACTTCATCGCCATGGCCTGGCATCCGGCCGCCCCGCTGAGGTATCTGAGCCCGTTCCACTACTACACGCCCGGCGACGCCCTCGCCCACGGCACCCTCGCCTGGGGGCCGCTCGCCGTCCTGCTGGCGGTGGGAGCCGCCGGTCTCGGCGCGGCCGTTCCGCTGCTGCTGCGCCGGGACCTGGCGCCCTGACCGGGGAACCATGCACCGCAAGTAACTGCCCCGAAGGGGCCGAGGGACCGGGCGCAGGCCGCACCCGGTCCCTCGGCATTCCCGTCCCCAAGCGGCCCGGCCCTTCGGACCCGCAGCCGGGACCTTCGGCACCTGACCACCTCCAGCTGCCCGGCAACAGACTGAACCAGGCACAACACGCTACATCCACAATGGAATTGGGAAAGGAAGGCCGCAAACCATGGCCGTTCACCACGCGCACGCTCCCCGCCTCGCCCACCGGTTCGGCACCGGGCTCCGCCGCCACACCTCCGCGCACGCCACCCCGGACGCGGCGCACAGCACCTCAGTGACCACCACCGGTGCGCGGGCCCTCGCCACCGCCCGGGTCGGCCTCGGCTTCGTCTTCCTCTGGGCCTTCCTCGACAAGACCTTCGGCCTCGGCTACGCCACCAGGAGCGCGAACTCCTGGCTCGATGGCACCTCCCCGACCAAGGGCTTCCTCAGCCACGTGTCGGCCGGCCCGCTCCAGTCGACGTTCCACCACTGGGCCGGGCATGCCTGGGTGGACTGGCTGTTCATGCTCGGCCTGCTTGGCATCGGCCTCGCCCTCATCGGCGGCATCGCCCTGCGGGTCGCCGCCCTCAGCGGCACCCTGCTGCTGGCCCTGATGTGGGCCGCCGAGTGGCCGCCCGCCCGCCACCTGGCCACCGGAGCGGGCAGCGGCTCCAGCAACCCCGTCGCCGACTACCACCTGATCTACGCTCTGCTGCTCATCGCCCTCGCCACCACGGCCGCCGGCGACACCTGGGGCCTGGGCCGCCGCTGGGCCGCCCTTCCGATCGTCCGAGACCACGCCTGGCTCCGCTGATCCCCCGTCAGAACATCAGGCCGGCCGCGATGCTGTCGTCGCGGCCGGCCTCACCGCGTGTCCGGCAAGGGACGACCGGCGCCCGGACGGCGGCGCCTGCCCGGGCCCGGTGTCCGGGCCGCCGGCGCCCGCCGGGACCAGGACGACGGGGCACCGTGCCTCGGCCGCCGTGCGCAAACGCGACGGACCCGAGGAGCCGCCCACTGCGCCGCCGCAGTGCTTTCCGCGGATCCGTCGTCACGACTCCGGTACCAGCGCCATGGGGCAGGCGGCGTGGTGCAGTACGGCATGCGCGACCGGCCCGAGGTGACCGAGCGAGGCAGCGTGGCGCTGCCCCAGGACCACGAGTCGCGCCTTGGCCGAGGCATCGACGAGCATCTGCCCGGCGCCACCCGGCTCGGCGTCCGCGACCACCTGCACGTCCGGGTGGGCGGCCCGCCACGGCGCGATCGCGCGGGCGAGCAGGTCGTGCTCGGCGAGCTGGGACTTCGCGCGCGCCGGCGGATCCACCGGCGCCCACGCGTGCAGGGCCCGCACCTGCAGCCCGCAGCGGCGCGCGGCGTCGAAGGCGAAGTCGAGCGCGGCCTCGGCCGGCCGCCGTGTGTCCACCCCGATCACGACCTGTTCGCGCGGCACCGGATCCGCCGCTTCGGCGGGGACCACGACGACGGGACAGCCCGCCCGGCCCGCGACGTGGAGGGCTGTCGCCCCGACGCGGAGTCCGGGGAAGCCACCGTCGCCCCGGGCGGCGAGAACCAGTAGCTCGGCATCCTCGGCCGCCGCCACCAGCGCCGCCGTGGCGACGTCGTACACCTCGTCCGTGCGCACGGACAGCCCCGGGTGCCGAACCGCCAGGACGTGTTGCACCTCCGCGAGGATGCCACGCCTGGCGGACCACAACCGGGATCCCGTCGGCAGCAGGTGCGGCATGAGCGGAAGGGCGTGCAGGACGCGCAGCGGACGCTGCCGCAGCGCCGCCTCCTCGGCGGCCAGGTCGGCCGCCGCCAGACTCTCGGGAGAACCGTCGACTCCGACGGTGACGGGAAGGTACATGATCGCCATCTCCTCTCGGGGGCGAGCCGGCCGGCCCAGGCCCATGCGGTGGCCGTGTACCACCGGACGGAACGACCACGTCCTCATGGTCACGCTCTGCATCCACTCGCGTACAGGGCCGACCGGGGCAGGTCCGTCCGATCCACCCGGGACCATTGGGAGCCACCAGCCGGTGCCCTCATCACCCCGGCAGCGGAGGCCCGTACGGCGCACCGGTTCGGGACCACTGGTCCTCTGCCATGGGCCGCCCGGCCCTCGCGGGCACGGGCCTGGTGGCCGAAGGCTGGAGGCCGCCTGCCGAGCAGCGCAGGGGCGCCAGAGGCGTCTGTCCGCACAGCCGGAAGAGATCATGATCAACAGTTCGCGGGAAACGAAGGCATATCTAGTAGGAGGCGGCATCGCCTCCCTCGCCGCGGCAGCCTTTCTGATCCGGGACGGCAAGTTCCCGGGCGAGAACATCCACATCCTGGAGGAACTCCCCCTGGCCGGCGGCTCCCTGGACGGCCGGGGGGCCGCCGAGCAGGGTTACGTCACGCGCGGCGGGCGGATGCTGGAGGAGGAGGCGTACACCTGCCTGTGGAACCTCCTGGAGACGATCCCCACCCTCGACGACGAGAACGTGACAGTCCGCCAGGAGATCCTGGCCTTCAACGAGCAGTGGCCCACCGAGGCGAGGGCCCGCCTGATCGACCGGGACCACCGGATCCTGGACGCCTCGCAGCTCGGCCTGGACACCCGTGACCGGATCGAACTCGCCCGCCTGCTGGCCCTGCCCGAGTCGGTGATCGGCTCCCGGCGGGTCGACGAGTTCTTCTCCGATCACTTCTTCGCCACCAACTTCTGGGCGATGTGGCGCACCACCTTCGCCTTCCAGAACTGGCACAGCGCGATCGAGCTCAAGCGGTACTTCCTGCGCTTCGTGCAGGAGTTCCCGCGAATCCACACCCTCTCCGGGGTCCGCCGCACCCGGCTGAACCAGTACGACTCGATCGTGCGGCCACTCATTCGGTGGCTGACCGAGCACGGGGTGCGGTTCGAGCACGGCGTCACGGTGAGGGACGTCGACTTCACCGAGAAGGCGGGCATCCGCCGCGCCAAGCGCCTCCACCTGGACCGGGACGGCCGCCCGGCGACCATCGAACTCGCCGATCTGGACCTGGCGTTCATCACATTGGGCTCGATGACCGCCGACGCCGCCTACGGCACGGACGACACGGTCGCCGAGTTGGTCCGCGACAAGCGCGACGGCGGCTGGACGCTGTGGGAGACGCTCTCGCGCAAGGCCCCCGACTTCGGCCGTCCCGCCGTCTTCAACGGCAACATCGCCGAAGCCGCCTGGCAGTCCTTCACGTTGACCATGCGCAGCCCGGTCCTGCTCAAGCGGATCGAGGAGTTCTCCGGCAACGCCGCCGGAACCGGCGCGCTGATGACGTTCAAGGACTCGCCCTGGCTGATGTCCATCGTCGTGCCGCGCCCGCCGCACTTCGAAGGCCAGCCCGAGGGCGTCTTCACGCTCTGGGGCTACGGTCTGTTCATCGACACCCCCGGCGAGCACACCGTCAGGGCGATGGCCGAGTCCACCGGGCGGGAGATCCTGGACGAACTCCTCGGCCAGCTCGGCTTCGACGACATCACCGAGGAGGTCCGTGCCACCACCACGGTCACCACGGTGATGATGCCCTACATCACCAGCCAGTTCGCCCGCCGCGGCGTCCACGACCGGCCGCTGGTGATCCCGCACGGTGCACGGAACTTCGCCCTCCTCGGCCAGTTCGTGGAGATCCCGGAGGATGTGGTCTTCACGGTCGAGTACTCGGTACGCGGCGCCATGCACGCCGTCTACCGCCTGCTCGGCCTCGACAAGCCGATCCCGCCCGTCTACCACGCCCTCTCGGACCCGAAGACCGCCTTCCAGGCCCTGAAGACCGCGTTCAGCTGAGTCCGAACGAACGGCCCGCCATCGCGGTTGCGGTGGCGGGCCGTTCGCGGATTCGTGTGGGTCCGCATCAGGGATGGCCGGGCATCAGGGATGGCCGGGAGCGGCCCCACCCGCTCCCGGCCATCGCCCCTGCCCTGGCCCGGCCGGGCCCCCACAGCCCGCCGGACCGTACCCGCGCCGGCTTTTGCGCGGGAGTGATGAGGCCGTGGTGGCCGTCGTAGCGG
>NZ_JOCF01000122.1 GCF_000720635.1 Streptomyces sp. NRRL WC-3742
GCGTGTGCGTGGGGGTGGGAGTGGGGCTCGGCGTGTGCGTGGGGCTCGGCGAGTGCGTCGGGGTGGGTGTCGGCGAAGGCGTGTGCGTAGGGGTGGGCGAGGGGGTCGGGCTCGGGCTCGGGCACGGATGGTGGTGATGATGGTGGTGCCCGCCGTGGCCCTCGTCGTGGTCCCCGTACGGGTCGTCCTCGTCCTCCTCCGGCCGCCCCGGCTGCTGGTGCCGTACGCCGGCCGTCCCCGAGGGTGCGGGGGCGAGCGGGTACGCCTTCGGGGAGTGGCAGGGGTGGTGATGGTGGCCGTGGTGCCGGTCCCCCGAGCCGGGTGCGATGCTCACGTCGACCTGGACGTCCACGTCCACGTCGACGTCCACGTGCCCGCCTGGCTGGACGCCGACCGACACGTCAGTCTCGTCGCAGACGCAGGTGTCGACGGAGGTGCCGTGCCCGTGCCCGTTCCCGCCGTGCCGCTCGACGCCGGAGGCGGTCGCGCCGCCGACCAGCGCGAACATCGCGACCACGCCGACCGCCGCGCCGAGCCACCGCACCCGCCGCCCGGGGGCAGCCGCTCCGCCGCCCTCCGGCGGTATCCGTCGCAACTGCCGACGCTGCGGCATGGGTTCACACACCTCTCGGGTCATGTGCGGGACACGGAACGGGCTCGGGCCGCCGGGCAGGGAGGGGGCGACCGGGTGCGATCAGGCGAACGGCCCGCCTCCGGGGGCGGGCCGTCCGTCATCAGGTGAAACGATCTTCGAGCCGGCCGGTTACGGTCCGCGTCGACCGAGGGCGGTCAGGGGCCGGGCCACCGGGCTCAGTGGCGGCGGTGCGCGATCTCGACGTTCTCCAGCACGCCGACCGCGTCCGGCACCAGGATGGCGGCCGAGTAGTAGGCGCTGACGAGGTAGGAGATGATCGCCTTCTCGTCGATACCCATGAACCGGACCGACAGCGAGGGCTGGTACTCGTCCGGGATGCCGGTCTGGTGCAGGCCGATGACGCCCTGGTTGTCCTCGCCGACACGGATCACCATGATGGAGCTGGTGTTCTCCTTGGAGATCGGGATCTTGCTGCACGGCAGGATCGGGACCCCGCGCCAGGCCGGCACCTGCTGCCCGCCGAGGTCGACGTGGTGCGGGTACAGGCCCCGGGCGTTGAGCTCGCGGCCGATCGCGGCGATGGTCTTCGGGTGCGCGAGCAGGTAGTCGGGGTCGCGGCGGCGGTTGAGCAGCTCGTCCAGGTCGTCCGGGGTGGGCGGGCCGGAGTGGGTCTGGATGCGCTGGTCGAAGTCGGCGTTGTTGAGCAGGCCGAACTCCGGGTTGTTGACGATCTCGTGCTCCTGGCGCTCGCGCAGCGCCTCGATGGTCAGACGGAGCTGGTGCTCGGTCTGGTTCATCGGCTGGTTGTAGAGGTCCGCGACGCGGGTGTGGATCTTGAGGATCGTCTGCGCGACGCTCAGCTCGTACTCGCGCGGCTTGAGCTCGTAGTCCACGAAGGCGCCGGGGAGTTCGTACTCGCCGTGGTGGCCGGAGGACATGGCGATCTCGGCCTCGCCACGCTCGTTCTGGGCCTGGAGGGGCAGCGAGAGGAAGGTCTGCAGGTGCTCCTGGAGACTCGGAGCGTTGTCGCGGATCGCGGCGAAGTCGGCGCGGGACAGGGTCAGGACGACACCGGCGGTGGCGGACTTGGCCGTGAACTCCCAGATGGCGTCCGGGTTCAGCAGCGCGTCGTCACCGAAGCGGTCGCCGTCGCCGGCCACGCCGACCACGGTCTCGTCGCCGTACTTGCCGGTGCCGATCTGGTTGATCTTGCCGTGGGCGATCAGGAAGATGCGGTCCGCCGGCTCACCCTGGGTGGTGAGCACCTCGCCGGGGCCGAAGTCGCGCTGCTGGCAGCGGTCGGCGAGGGCGGTGAGCACCTCGTCGTCCTCGTAGCCGCGCAGGAGGGCGAGTTCGCCCAGCTCCTGCGGGATCACCCGGACCTGGGACCCGGTCTTGATGAACTCCACCACGCCGTTGCCCACCGAGTAGGTGAGACGACGGTTGACCCGGTAGGCACCACCGTTGGCCTGCACCCAGGGAAGGACCTTGAGCAGCCAGCGGGAGGTGATCTCCTGCATCTGCGGCGCGGACTTGGTGGTGGTGGCGAGGTTGCGGGCTGCGGCAGTCGCAAGGCTCTGCTGCCGGTCCTGCTGTGTCTCCGGGCTCGTGTCCACGGACATCGCAGGGGTCTCCATTTCGTGAGGTCGGGCCATGGACAGGGCGTAGCTGACCGCCCTGGCGCATGCCGCGACGGATCGTCAGATCCGCCTGTTGGTGGGGGGTTCGACGAGGTTCGGGAGCACGGTCACCAGCTCCCGGCCACCCCTCGGGAACCCTAGATCACCAGGGACCGGCACCGCCTGTACGGCGGCCCAGTACCCCCCGATAGGGTGAATCTCGGGAAGTATGGCCCCGGCGCGGCCGCGATGTGTCCGTCAACCCGCCGCAGGGGCGGGGAGGGTGCCGCGCATCCCGCCAGGCACCGGTACGGGGGTGGCCGGCACCTGACGGGAGTCCACGGCGTGCAGGCGGGCGGCGAGCGCTCCTGATGTCCTGCACATGACCACTGACCCTAGGGGGTCGGTGTCCGGAACGTTGCGGGGCGCGGGCCGATCCCGTACGGACGGATGAGTCCGCAGCGGACGCGGCGTACCCTGTCGCCACGTTCCGCCCCCGTCGGCCGCCCCCGGGCCCTACCCTGCGCCCCTGCCGCCGGACCCGCGAGACGGGGGCTCAGGAGACGGGGGCTCAGAAAGCGGGCACTCAGGTAGCGGGCGTTCAGGTAGCGGGCGTTCAGGAGACGGGCGACGGGAGGATCGCGCAGAGGGCGGCCAGCGCGGAGGCGTAGGCGTGCTCGGGCGGGGTGGCGTAGCCGACGACGAGGCCCTCCGCCGGCGGGGTCGCGACCGGGTCCGCCGCCGGGTGGCGGAAGTCGGCGAGGCCCTCCACGGCGAGCCCGTGGTACGCGGCGGCCTTGAGGACGGAGCGCTCGGTGCCCGCCTCCAGCCGCAGCACCGCGTGCAGCCCCGCCGCGACGCCGGTCACCTCCACGTGCGGGGCGTTCGCCTCGAGCGCGGCCACCAGCCGGTCGCGGCGCTCCCGGTAGCTGCGGCGCATCCGGCGCACGTGCCGGTCGTAGCCGCCGGAGTCGATGAACTCGGCGAGGGTGAGCTGGTCCAACGCGCTGGCCCAGCCCTCCCGTTCGCCCTTCGCCGCGAGGACCCGGTCGACCAGGTGGTCGGGCAGGACCATCCACCCCAGGCGCAGCGCGGGGCTGAGGCTCTTGCTGACGCTGCCGAGGTAGACGACCCGCTCGGGGTCCAGGCCCTGGACGGCGCCGACCGGCTGCCGGTCGTAGCGGAACTCGCCGTCGTAGTCGTCCTCCACGACGAGCCCGCCGCGCCCGCGCGCCCAGTCGATGACGGCGGCGCGGCGGGCAGCGTGCAGCGGCCCGCCGGTGGGGAACTGGTGGGCGGGGGTGAGCAGCGCCGTGCGGACGTCCGGGTGCCGGTCCAACTCCGCGACGTCGGCGCCGTGTTCGTCGACGGCCAGCGGCCTGGTGGCGACGCCCGCGGCGGCGAGCAGTCCGCGGTGGAAGCCGAGCCCGTACGCCTCGACGGCGAGCGGCCCGTTGCTCCCGGGCGGGAGGACGGGGGCGGCGCCGTCGAAGAGCAGGCGCAGGGCGTGGGCGAAGCCGGAGCAGACGACGATCCGGTCGGGGTCGGTGCGCACGCCCCGGGAGCGGGCGAGGTAGTCGGCGAGGACGGCGCGCAGTTCGCGCCGGCCCTGGGGGTCGCCGGGGCCGAAGGCTTCGTTGGGCGCGGCGGTGAGGGCGCGGCGGGCGGCGGCGAGCCAGGCGGTGCGGGGGAAGGCGGCGGCGTCGGGCCGGCCCTGGCGCAGGTCGTGGAGGGGGCCGGGGCGCTTGGTGGGGCGCCGGGGCCGGGCGGCGGACGTGGGGGCGGCGCGTTCGGCGACGGTGGTGCCGGAGCCCTGGCGGGCGGTGAGCCAGCCTTCGGCGACGAGTTCGGCGTACGCCTCGGCGGCGGTGTTGCGGGCTAGGCCGAGGTCGGCAGCGAGGGTGCGGTAGGGCGGCAGCCGGGTGCCGGGGGCGAGGCGTCCGCTGCGGATGGCCTCGCGCAGGGCGGTCATGAGGGCTGCGCGGCGGCCTCCGGTGGCGGAGAGGTCGAGGTGCAGGTCGCTGCCGGTGGGGTGGGCCGGCCCGGTGGGACGCGTTCCCGGCGCGCCCGGCGTGTCCGTCATGTCCACGCACCCTACCGGCCGCCCGTGCCCCGCTTCACCACCGGGCTCCCCGGCTCCTTGCGACGCGAGTTGCTGCACGACCTACCGCACGGCGCGCGGCACGGCGCGCGGCACGGCGCGCGGCACGGCTTGCGGCACGGCTTACTACGCGGTTTGCGACACCGCCGTGCCGGCCGCCACGACCTACGGCACGACGGTCACGGGCCAGCGGCCCGCCTTCACCAGGCGCACCGCCACCGAGCCGATGACCTTGTGCCCCGCCTGCTCGGAGACGCCGACGACCACGGCGTCGGCGCGCAGCTCGTCGGCGAGCTTGGCGAGGCCCGTATAGGGGTCGCCGCGCATGGTCAGGAACTGCCAGTCGACGCGCCACACCTCGCGGACGTGTTCCTCCGCCTCGCGCAGTGCGGCGAGGAGCTCGTCGGCGATCTCCTGGGTGGTCTCCTCGACGACGGCACCGGCGAGGGCGGTGGCCGCGCCGAGGACGGGCTGGATGTAGACGACGGCGAGGAGGGCTCCCTGGCGGCGGGCGAGCCCGGCGGCGTAGGCGGTGGCGCGCCAGGAGGACTCGGAGCCGTCGAGGCCGGCCACGATCACCTTGGGGCCGTCGGTGCCCAGTTCGAAGCCTTCTGGGGCGGTGGCCGCCTCGGCTGCGTCGCTCTCGTTGCTCATGGCGATGAGGCTATGCCCCGCCACCGGAGGTGCACGCACCGGGCACTCCGGGTGAGGGCTGTGGTGCGGGCCACCCCGGGCGCTGGCCGGGGCGGCGGTTTCCGTACCGGGGGCGGGCGGATGGTCACGCTCTGTCGACGATGTGGGCGGCCTCACAGCGCCTCCGCGGTGACGGGCGCCACTTGGGAGGGCGATTTGATCTTGGAAATGGATGCAAAACGGACCAAATCATCGCATTTCCTTGATCCTTACGCCCGGTAACACCCCTCTGACGTGCTCAAACCTCCGAATCCTTGAAACCGCCACAACAGCCCCCGTACCTTCGAACTCGTTGCACCGAGCGACGTCCCCCGAAACCGACGGCCTTCCGAGGGCCTGGTTCCGTACGCTCGCCGCCCCCCTTCGAGAGGAACTTCATGACTTTCCGTAACGAGACCGCCGCTGCCACCACCACTGCCACCCCGAAGCGCCGCAACCGCGTCCGGATGGCTCTGATGGCCGGGGCGCTCACCGCCCTGCCCGTGGCCGGCCTCGTCACGGCGACCAGCGCCTCCGCCGCCCCGGCCACCGTCTGGGACAAGGTCGCGGACTGTGAGGCCACGGGTAACTGGGCCATCAACTCCGGCAACGGCTTCTACGGCGGCCTGCAGTTCACCTCCAGCACCTGGGCCGCCTTCGGTGGCACCGCGTACGCCTCGCAGGCCAACCAGGCCACCAAGGACCAGCAGATCTCCATCGGCGAGAAGGTCCTCGCCGCCCAGGGCCCCGGCGCCTGGCCCGTCTGCTCCGTCAAGGCCGGCCTGAGCAAGTAAGGCCGCCCGCACGCGAGAGCCGCCGCACCCCGTCCGGGGTGTGGCGGCTTCGTCGTTCCCGCTGCCGCGCCCGTCCCTACTGCTGTGTCCGTCCCTACGCCGCGCCCGTCCTACTGCCGCGCCCGTCCCGCGAGGGCGACGGCCAGGGCGGCCGGAACGACCAGCAGCGCGAACACCGCCGCGTAGGCGCCGGTGGCCCCGCCGCCCGCCAGGCAGAGGCCGAACAGCGCGGAGGCCGCCCCCATCACCGCCACCTGCCCCAGGTTCTGGGCGGTGAGCATCTCCCCGCCGGTGCGGCCCTGCCGCTCGGGCGGGCTGTGCGCGATCGACAGCAGGGTCACGCTCGGCGCCGCCACCCCCATGCCGATCGCGGCGACCACCATCGCGGCCCCCGCCACCGCCGGCGGCGCCCCGGGCAGGCTGCCCGCCACCGCCAGGGCGGCCGCCAGGACGACCACCGCCATCCCGCCCGCCGCCACCCGGTGCCGGGGCCGGTGCTCCAGCAGGTGGCCCTGCACCCAGCCGGCGCCCGCCCAGGCCACGGCCGCCCCGCTGAACGCCAGGCCCGTCACGGCGGCGGGCACCCCGCGCACGGTGTCCAGCAGCAGGGGGACGAAGACCTCCAGGGTGAAGTACGTCCCCGAGGCGAGCACCCGCAGCAGCGCCGTGGCGGGCAGCCCGCGCGCCGCCCGCCAGGTGCCGCGCGGCAGCAGCCGGGGCGCGAACGCCAGCAGCAGCCCGAAACCCGCCGCCGCGGCGGCCAGGTGGGCCGCGTCCAGGCCCGAGCCGGCGCCGGAGACGGCGTACTGGGCGAGGGCCGCGCCGCCGCTGACCGCCGCCGCGATCGCCAAGGACGGACGGCCCGCGCCCTCCTCCCGGGCGCCGGTGACTCCGCGTACCAGGGGCAGTACGGCCAGGATCGGCACCGCCGTGACGGCGGCCAGGCCCAGGAACACCGCCCGCCAGGACCACCAGGCCGTGATCAGTCCGGCCAGCGGCGGCCCGGCCAGGGAGGGGACGATCCAGCAGGTGGCCATCAGCGACAGCGCGTGCGCCTTCAGCCGCCCCGGATAGGTGTGCGCGATCGCGGTGTTGATCGCCACCGCCGTCATCCCCGCGGCCACGCCGTCCAGGAACCGCCCGGCGGCCAGCTGCCAGACCGTGGTGCTGGTGCCGGAGACCACCAGGGTCGCCACCCCGAGCAGCACACCCGCCACCAGCGGCCGCCTCGGGCCCGCCCGGTCCGCCCAACTGCCGCCAAGCACACCGCCGAAGAGGCTCGCGGCCACGAACGCCCCCGCCACCAGCGGGTACATCGGCACGGCGTCCAGCTCACCCACCGCGACCGGCAGGGTCGGCACCACGGCGAAGGCGGCGAACCCGATCAGGAACATCACCGAGGCGAACCCCACGGTGGCCGCCCGGTACGGGCGCGACCAGAGCCCGCCCCCCGCCACCGGCTCGGCGCGCTCCACCAGTTGGTCAGTCATCGTCCGTCACAGGCGCCCAACCTAGCCGCCCGCGCACCACGCGCACCAGGGGTTTCGCCCGAGAGGTCCAGACCAGCCCAGCCGCTCACCCCTCCACGGCGAGCCGCACCCCCAGGCCGATGAAGAGCCCGCCGGTCGCGGCATCCACCCGGCGGCGGGTCGACCGGCGGCGGCGCAGCCAGGCGCCGATCCGCCCGGCGAGCACGCCCACGGTGCCGTCCACCAGGAACTCCAGCACGATCAGCGCCGCACCGAGCAGCGCGAACTGCAGCCCCACGCCGCCCAGTTCGGGACGGACGAACTGCGGGAGGAAGGCGATGGTGAAGGTCACCATCTTGGGGTTGAGGAGGTTGGTCAGCAGGCCCCGCAGGTACGCGCGGCGGCCGGAGAGCCCGCCCTCCCCCGGCTCGGGCAGGTCGTCGGCGGCGTCCTTGCGGTGGCGGATCAACTGCACGCCCAGGTACACCAGGTAGGCGCCGCCGGCGATGCGCATGGCCGCGAAGGCGACCGGCACGGCGGTGAAGAACGCCGCCAGCCCGGCCGCCGCCACCGCGACGTGCACCGCCTCGCTGGTGGCGACGCCGGCGGTGGCCAGCAGCCCGGCCTTCGGCCCGCCGCGCATCCCGCAGCCGAGCACGAACAGCATGTCGGGACCGGGGCTGATCATCGCGACCGAGGTGGTCAACAGGAAGGCTATGAACAGGTGTTGGTCGATAGGCACACCATCAGCTTACGGACGGGGTGGAAGCGGCAGCGGGATCGCCGGCAGCCCGTCGATGCTGGTGCCGATGTACGGCTTGCCCTCGCAGTAGGCGTTGAACTCCGCCTCGTCCTTGCGGTCGAAGTACTGCGCGTGCAGGTCCCGGTCCCCCCGGTAGTCCATCAGCGGCACCGCGAACCCGCAGGAGTCACTGATCCGCTGGGCCTCGACCAGCACGATCGCCCGCAGCCCGGATCCGTCCACGGACGGGTCGAAACGCCCCAGCAACTCCGCGAACCGCGGATCGTCCCGGAACACCGGCTCACCCCGCCCGTGCACCCGCACCACGGTCGGCGGCCCCTCGAAGGCGCACCACATCAGCGTGACCCGCCCGTTCTCCCGCAGATGGGCGATCGTCTCCGCGGTGGAACCACCGAAGTCCAGGTAGGCGAGGGTGAGTTCGTCGATCACGACGAGCGTCCCGGAGCGCCCCTTGGGCGAGAGGTTGACATGGCCGTCCGCCGACAACGGCGCGGTCGCGATGAAGTACACGGGCTGGCGCTCGATGAACTCCCGCAGCCGGCCCTCTATTCGTTCGTACTGCTTTCCCATGCCCGCGATTCTCCTCCCCGTCCCACCCACCGGGAAAGGATGATCCACTTTTCGAGACACCCGTCACATTACCGCTGCTCACCGAGGTGGCGGATAATGGGTGGGGTGAGCACAGACCTCGCAGGCGCCGTTGACGAGGCCGTTCGGGCGCGGCCGGGTGGCGGGTTGGGGCCGTATGTGGCGTGGTACGACGGGTATCGGCAGCGGGGGGTGGCGCCGGGTGTGCACACGGGGCTGCCGTCGCCGTATCTGACGTTCATCGTCACGTTGGACGAGCCGTTGGTGATCACCGGGCATCCGGATCCGGCGCAGGCGGCGGGGAGTTTCGTGACGTTGGTCGGGGGGCTGCACACGGCGCCGGCGACGATCACGCACGAGGGGGCGCAGTCCGGGGTGCAGATCGCGGTGCATCCGTTGGCCGCGCGGGCGTTGTTCGGGGTGCCGGCTGGGGAGTTGGCGGGGATCGATGTGCCGGCGGAGGAGGTGCTCGGGGGGCTCGCGTTGCGGTTGCAGGAGCGGCTGCGAGAGGCATCGGGCTGGGCGGAGCGGTTCGCGGTGTTGGACGGGGCGCTGCTGGGCGTGGCCCGGCCGTCGGGGCGGGTGCCGGCGGAGGTGGTGTGGGCCTGGGAGGAGTTGCGGCGCAGCGGGGGGTCGGTGCCGGTAGCGGAGTTGGCGCGGGAGACGGGCTGGAGCGCCCGGCACCTGCTGGAGCGCTTCCGCCGGGAGACCGGGCTGACGCCGAAGGCCGCCGCGCGGGTCATCCGCTTCGACCGGGCGCGGCGGCTGCTGGCGGCCGGCTCTCCGCGGCCCCTGCTGGCCGAACTGGCCGCCGACTGCGGGTACTTCGACCAGGCGCACCTGGCGCGGGAGTTCCGCTCGCTGGCGGGGGCGGCGCCCAGCGCCTGGCTGGCGGCGGAAACGTACGGGAGCGGGGAGTTCCGAAACGTCCAAGGCGGAGAGGGCGGGGCGGGCCCACAGTGGGAGGCGTAGAGCACCCGACCCCGTGAGGAGACCGCCATGAGCACCGAGCCGAAGACCCCCGCCCCGCAGGTGTGGCCCGCCCTGCGCGCCCACGACGCCAAGGCCCTGATCCGCTTCCTCGTGGACGCCTTCGGCTTCGAGGAGGTCGTCTGCTACACCGAGGGCGAACTCGTCGTCCACGCCGAACTCGCCTGGCCCGAGGGCGGCGGCGTGATGCTCGGGTCGGAGCGCGAGGCGCCCGAGGGCGCGCCCGCGTGGCCGGGCCGCCCGGGCGGGTTCACCGCCTACGTGGTGACGGCGCGGCCCGACGCC
Organism: Streptomyces sp. NRRL WC-3742; assembly: GCF_000720635.1. Lineage (GTDB taxonomy): Bacteria > Actinomycetota > Actinomycetes > Streptomycetales > Streptomycetaceae > Kitasatospora. Next base: position 9,877 of record NZ_JOCF01000122.1, read on the forward strand.
GTGCACGACCGGGCCGTGGCCGCCGGGGCCCGGATCACCATGGACCTCACCGAGACGGACTACGGCTCCCGGGATTTCGCCGCCGAGGACCCGGAGGGCAACCGCTGGTCCTTCGGTACCTACCCGGGCGCGCCCCGGCCCACGGCCTGAGGCCGTAGAGCGGGCCGGGCCGGCCACGGGGGTGCCGGCCCGGCCCGGACGCGCTGGTCGGCCCGGACGCGCTGGTCGGCCCGGGGCGGTGGCGGGAGACTGGCGGCAGGGAGGCTTCCGATGCCCCAGCTCACCGTGGACGGGCGCACCCTCGCCCTCTCCCACCTCGACAAGGTGTACTACCCGCGCACCGGCACCCGGAAGGGCGAGGTGCTGCGCTACTACGCCGCCGTGCACTCCGCCCTGCTGCCGCACCTGCGGGACCGCCCGGTCTCCTTCCTGCGCTGCCCGGACGGTGTCGAGGCGGAGGTGTTCATCGCCAAGAACCCGCCCGCCGGAACCCCGGACTGGGTGCGCACCGTCGAGGTGCCCAGCAGCAGCGGCGAGCTGCGCCAGGTGGTGCTGGACGGCGGCGCGGCGCTGCTGTGGGCGGCCAATCTGGGCTGCCTGGAGCTGCACGTGCCGCAGTGGCACGCCGACGCGCCGGGCCTCGCCGACCGGCTGGTCCTCGACCTCGACCCGGGCGAGGGCGCGGACGTGCTGGCCTGCCGGGAGGTGGCGCTGCTGCTGCGCGAGCGGCTGGCGGCGGACGGCCTGGCGGCGCGGGTGAAGACCTCCGGCTCCAAGGGCCTGCACCTGCTCGCCCCGCTGGTGCCCACGCCCACCGCCCGGGTGTCCGCCTACGCGAAGGCGCTGGCCGCCGCGCTGGAGGCCGAGCGCCCGGACCTGGTGGTGCACACCATGGCGAAGGCGCGGCGCCGGGGGCGGGTGCTGGTGGACTGGTCGCAGAACAACGCCAAGAAGACCACCGCCGCGCCGTACACCCTGCGGGCCCGGCCGCTGCCGACGGTCTCCACGCCGCTGTCCTGGGAGGAGCTGGAGTCGGCGGTGAGCGCGGCCGAGCTGGTGTTCACCCTGGCCGAGGTGCCCGGCCGGCTGGCGACGCGGGGCGACCTCCTCGCGCCGCTGCTCGACCCGGAGCAGGCCCGGCCGCTGCCGGGCTCACCCACACCCGCGCCTGCACCGGCACCCGTACCCACACCCGTCGTGGCCCAGGTCCTGCGCCCGCCCGTCGAGGTGATGCGCCCCGCCGCCGTACCCGCCGTGCCCCCGGCGGACGGGCTGGGCGGGGGCGGTGTGCAGTACGAGCTCAAGCTCGACGGGTTCCGCTGCGTCGCCTTCGCCCGGGGCGAGCGGCCCGCCGTCCTCCAGGCCCGCAGCGGCCGCGACCTCGCCGCCGAGTTCCCGCCGATCGCCGCCGCCGTGGCCCGCCTGCCCGAGGGCCTGGTGCTGGACGCCGAACTGGTCGCCTGGCGCGGCGGCCGCTTCGCCTTCGGCGAGCTGCTGCACACCCGCCGGGCCCGCGCCGCCTCCCCGGAGGTCGCCCTCGGCCTGATCGCCTTCGACCTGCTCGCCCTGCCCGGCCGCGACGTCCGGCGCCTGCCGCTCACCGACCGGCGCCGCCTGCTGCTCGCCGCCCTCGCGGACGTGCCGCCGCCGATCCAGCCCGTCCTGGCCACCACGGACCGGGCGGAGGCCCTGGAGTGGATGGAACGGCTCGCCCCCACCGGCGTGGAGGGCCTGGTCTGCAAGGCGTCCGGCTCCCCCTACCGGCCTCGCGGCGCCGGCCACGCCTGGGTGAAGTACCGCCGCACCGACACCGTGGACGCGACCGTGCGCGCCCTCACCGGCCCGGAGCGCCGCCCGCACGCCCTCCTCCTCGAACTCGACGACGGCCGCGTCCTGTTGAGCACCCCACGCCTCACCCCCGTCCAGTCCCGCGAGGTCGCCGAAGCCGCCCGCCCCCTCCTCGGCCCGCCCACCCCCGCCG
>NZ_JOCF01000123.1 GCF_000720635.1 Streptomyces sp. NRRL WC-3742
ACCCAAACCCCCACCCCAGCCAGCGCCCCGTGGCCGCGCGGGCGAAGCCACGCGCGGCCACACCAACCATGGCCCCTCGCCAGCGCAGGAGATCGGACGGGCCAACCCGCCGCCAACGCGGCCCCGATTCCGTGATCGCCTTGGGCGACACCCCGAACCAGTACGGAATCGTCAAGCGCCTGGAACAGGTCGACGACCATCCCGGGGAGACCCTGCAAGCCGCCCGCCGAAGCACAGGACGAGCTGTGGGCACCGATCAAGACCATGCGACACGCGATGCGCCAAGCCCCGGGCATGGCAGGTGAGTTCTAGCCGCAACACCGTGCCGGCCCTCGCTCAGGAGTAGCTGCCGAAACCTGTGGATCGCTGGCGGCGCGCCTCAGCTCTGCCGCCGGCCAAAGAGATTCCTCACAGCGAACACTTGACAGCATGCTGCCGAATTGACAGCATACTGTCCATGGAGACCAAGACAGTTCACGTTGCCGTGTACGACGCGCTGGCCGACTGGGAGGTGGGACACGCCATCGCCCACATCCGCGATGACGCCTACCAGCACACTCCGGGCCGCTACCGGATCGCGACCGTGGCGGAGAGTCCGGAGCCGGTGACCACCGCCGGCGGGGTGCGGATCCTCCCGGACATGATGCTGAGCGAGCTGGATCCCGCCGACTCCGCGATGCTGATCCTGCCGGGGGCTGCCACGTGGAACCTGCCCGGCGGCAATGCGGCCTTCGCCCGGGCGGCCAGGGTGTTCCTGGAAGCCGATGTGCCGGTGGCGGCGATCTGCGGGGCGACCTTCGGCCTTGCCCGTGAAGGCGTGCTCGACGAGCGCGACCACACCAGCGGGGCCGCGCAGTACCTGGCGGCTTCCGGGTACGCGGGTGGCGACCGCTATCGGGAGGCCGCCGCCGTCACCGACCGGAACCTGATCACTGCGGGTCCGACCGCGCCGGTGGAGTTCGCCCGCGAGGTCCTCGCGATGCTCGACGTCTACGAGCCCGCTGTTCTCGACGCCTGGTACCGGCTGTTCGCCCTGTCCGACCCCACCGCGTTCCCGGTGCTGATGGCGGCTGGTCCGCGGTGAACGATGCACTGCCGACGGACCCGGCCGCGCTGCTGTCCGGGACGGCGCCGACCGTGTTCCGTCTCAACGGGCAGTTCCTGGAGGTCTCCGAGAAGCTGGCCCGACCGGTCGGCCTGACCGCCGCGTGGTGGCAGGTGCTCGGCGCGGTGCTGCGCGAGCCGTTGCCGGTCGTCGAGATCGCCCGGGCGATGGGAATCACCCGGCAGAGCGTCCAACGCATCGCCGACCTGCTGGTCGACAAGGGCTTGGCGGAGTACCGGCCGAACCCTGCCCACGCCCGCGCCAAGCTGATGGCACCGACCACGGCCGGGCGGGAAGCCGTGGCCCGGATCCTCCCCGGCCATCGCGCCCTGGCGGAACGGCTCGCCCAGGAACTGGGCATCGACGGGTTCCAGCAGGCGATGTCGGCCCTGCAGCGACTGTCCGAGGCTTTGGAGGCCATCGATCAGGAGTGAGTCCCGCTGGCTCAGTTGAGCCACGATCCCGTCCAGCAGGGAGCCCTCCTTCGGCACAGGAAGTCGGCCCGTCCGACTTCCTGTGCTTCGAAGCGGTCTGCAGGGCTCCCCCGCCCGCGCCCTAGGGTTACCGGGTGGACATAGCGGCAGTAGCGATCGCAGTGACCGGCGTGGCGGGGACCCTCGGGGCCGCGCTGCTGACCCAGCGGGGCGCCGAACGGGCCAAGCGGCGCGAGTTGGAGCTCAACGAGGCGTTCCAGGAGGGCCGCGAGAACCTCGCACTGCGGCGTGGCTGCTACACCCGGCTCTACCGCAACGCACGCCAGTTCGCGACCGCGCTCAACCGGCACCTGCACGTCCTGCGCGACGGGACCCCCGGGGAGGAGGACACCCGGGCGCTGGAGGAGGCCAAGGACGCGCACCGCAACCACTGGTCCGAGACCCTGATGGTCGCGCCCGATTCCGTGATCGCCCCGGGCGACACGGCGAACCAGGCGCTCACCCGCGTGTACAGAATCGTCAAGCGCCTGGAACAGGGCGACGCGCGTCCCGGGGAGACCCTGCAAGCCGCCGCCGAGGCGCAGGACGAGCTGTGGGCACTGATCAAGACCATGCGACACGCGATGCGCCAAGACCTGGGCGTGGCAGGTGAGTTCTAGCCGACATTGCCGCGCATCGGCACTTTCCACCGCCGGTTCGGCGTTGACCCTGAAGCACCTGTGCCGTGAGGCCGTCCCCGGGACGGCCTCACGGCACAGGTGCTTCGCCTCGTCCCAGGCCAGGTGCTCCACCACGGCGAGTCCGGCCCTGGGACGGAAAAGGAAAGGCTGATCACAGAGGTTCTCCTCGGCCGACGCTCCGAGGCGGAACCCCACGTCGCAGAGGAGGCCACATGCCCGACCCCCAGCGCAGCCGCTCCGCTCCCGCCGCCCGACGGCCGCACGCCCTCCGGCGCGCCGCCGCGGCCGGCCTCGCCCTCGCGGCCTGTCTGACGGGGGCCACCGTCGCGGCCCTGCCCGCGCAGGCCGCGGAAGCGCCGGGAGCCCCGGGAGCCTCGGAAGGCTCGGAAGGCTCGGCATCCAACTCCCGGGGGCTCGACCGCTACTACGGGCAGCAACTCAACTGGCACAGCTGCGTCCTGGGCCCGAACGACCAGGACGGTGCCGCACTCGACCAGGCCGGTGCCCGCTGCGCGGAGGTCACCGTGCCGCTCGACTACGGAAACCCCGGCGGACGCACCGTCACCCTGGCGCTCTCCCGGATCAAGGCCACCGACACCCGCCACCGGATCGGCGCGCTGCTGCTCAACGACGGCGGCCCCGGCAGCCCGACACTCACCTCACCCCTTCGGGTGCACGCCGCCCTCAAGGAGACCGCCGCCCGTTTCGACATCGTCGGGCTGGACCCGCGCTTCGCCGGCCGGAGCGCCCAGATCGACTGCGGCTGGCCCGTCGGCTTCAGCATCCAGTCCTCCGGGACCGGCCGGGCGGGCTTCGAGCGCCAGGTCACCCTCCAGCGGGACCTCGCGGCCAAGTGCCGCTCGGCGGCCGGCGACCTGCTGCCGTACGCGGGCACCCGCAACACCGCCCGGGACCTGGACGTGGTCCGGGGCGCGCTCGGCGAACGGAGGATCTCCTACCTCGGCCTGTCCTACGGCACCTACCTCGGCACGGTGTACTCCCAGATGTTCCCCGGACGCCTCGACCGCACGGTCCTGGACAGCGCGCTGGACCCGCGCCGCGCCGGACCGGCCCTCGTCCCGAGCCAACTGCCCGGACTCGAGCACGCGTTCGCCGACTGGGCGGACTGGACGGCGGCCCGCCACAGCACGTACGGGCTCGGCCGCACCCGCGAGGAGGTGAGCGCCGGAATCCTTCGCACCGTGGAGACGGCCGCGAACCGCCCGCTCGTCATCGGCACCGGCACCGGCACCGGCACCGGCACTGGCACTGGCACTGGCACCGACGCCTTCCAACTCGACGACAGCCGGGTCCCGATGGTGTTCTTCGCGGGGCTCCAGAGCGACTCCGAGCCGGAACGGGCGGCCCTCGCCGAGCAGACGGCGATGCTCGCCCAGGCCGCGGCGGGCCTGCCCGTCACCCCGACCCCGCAGACCACCGCCCTGCTGCAGTTCCTGTTCAGCCCGCAGGGGTCGCCGACCGGCAGCGCCATGCAGGCCATCGCGTGCGCGGACGGCACCGCGTCCGGCGACCCCGAGCACTACTGGCGCGAGATCGAGCGCAGCCGCACCGAGAGCCCGCTGTTCGGCCCGCTCCTCGACAACATCACCCCCTGCGCCTTCTGGGACCGCCCGCGCGAGGCGCCCACCCAGGTGCGCCGCGACACCCAGGCGCTGATCGTCTCCGCCACCGGCGACCCCCGCACCCCGTACGGCGGCGCCGTCGCCCTGCACGGCATGCTGCCCAGCTCACGCCTGCTGACCCTCCAGGGCGCCAACCAGCACGGGCTGTACGGGATCTACGGCAACGCCTGCGTGGACGACACGGTCACCGCCTACCTCGCCTCCGGCCGCCTGCCGCAGACCGACCGGACCTGCACCCGCTCGTAACCGGTCCACCCGGTCCACCCGGTCCCGAGGCGGGGTCGGGCGGCGCGGGCCCGTGGACGCTCCACGGGCCCGCGCCGCCCCCGACGACCCCCGGCCGACCTTCCAGCCCCGCTTCACCCGAAGGCCGCAAGAAGCACCGGCCCAGGAAGTCGGCCCGTCCGACTTCCCGCGCCGCGCAACACCGTTCGCGAGGCCGAGGCCCAGCGATCACATGCCGTGCAGGGCCGCGCGCACGGCGGCCGCGGCGTGGAGCCGGGCGGTGGGGAAGACCGGAACGGGGCTGTCCTCGGAACCGATGAGCAACTCGATCTCGGTACAGCCCAGGATGACGCCCTCCGCACCGCCGACGACCAGGTCCGCGATGACCTCCCGGTAGGCGGCCCGCGACTCCTCCCGCACGATGCCCAGGCAGAGTTCCTCGTAGATCACCCGGTGGACGATCGCACGCCCCTCCGCGTCGGGGACGAGCACGTCGAGTCCGCCGGCCTCGAGGCGGCCCCGGTAGAAGTCCTGCTCCATGGTGAACGCGGTACCCAGCAGGCCGACCCTCCGCAGGCCGGACGCCCGTACGGCCTGCGCGGTGGCGTCGGCCAGGTGCAGCAGGGGGACGGAGATCGCCGCCTCGACGCGGTCGGCGACCTTGTGCATGGTGTTGGTGCAGATCAGCACCAGGTCCGCGCCGGCCGCTTCGAGCGCCCGCGCGGCCGCGGCCAGGATCTCGCCGGCCTCCGCCCAGCGGTCCTGGACCTGCAACTGTTCGATCTCCGCGAAGTCCACCGAGTAGAGCACGCACCGCGCCGAGTGGAGGCCGCCGAGGCGCTCCCGCGTGAGCTCGTTCACCAAGCGGTAGTACTCCGCCGTCGACTCCCAGCTCATCCCGCCGATCAGCCCGATCGTCCTCATCGCCACGCTCCTCTCCATAACCCATCAGGCATGATAGAGCCTAAGACATAAGGTTTACTTTGAGGTTTGCGCAGGAAGTCGGCCCCGCCGACTTCCTGCGCGCGGGGATCCATCACCCCGGTCACCGCGCCGTGATCCCGGTCCTCGGACCACAACTCCTCGCCATTTTCTAGCAGTAGCCGTCCACCTCGGCCCAGCCACGCGGCGCCAGGTTCGGCCACGGACGGCCCGCACTCTCGGCGGCGGCGGACCGCAGGAGGTCGAGGACCGTGCAGCCCGGGTAGCCCCGGAAGCTCGCGTGGACGCCCTCGCGGTAGTAGCAGCTCCAGTAGCTCACCACCCGCCGCTGCGTCCGGGCGAAGAACTCCGGGTTGTCCACGATGAACCGGCCATACATGCCAGCACCGGGCGCGTCGAGGTCGCGCAGCGCATCGCGGATGTCGACCAGGATCTCCAGGACGTACTCCCCGGCCAGCCGCACCACGTACGGTACGACCCACGGGTCCGCCGAACCGGCGACCTCGGCGAGGTGCCGCTGCCGCACCCGGCCGTCATGGTGCCGCGAGTACAGGCAGTGCAGCAGCTGCCTCTGCCGCCGCGACAGCGACTCCACCGCCCCGGCGACCGGTTCGCCGTTGTAGATCCGCTCGGGGATCGACACCTGCTCTCCCTGCACCACCACCGGGAACGAACCATGCGGCGCGAACCGCGAAGCGGGCATCACCGCGAGTACGGCCTCGGCATCGCCCGCGAGCTCAGCCGGGAACGCCGCGATCAACGACCGCTGACCATCAGTAAGTTGCTGCACGACCGAAGCATAGGCACGGGCCCCGCCCGCGCCGTCAGGATGTCCGCAGCCGCTCGGCGAACGCCCTGGCGGCGGCCAGGTCGTCGGTGTTCGGGTGCTGCCTGTTGAGGCCGCCGACGAGCCGGAAGGGGAGCCAGGTGTCGAGCGCCCGGCAGGTGAAAGTCCCGTCCACCGCATAGCCCTTGGCCTCGAGGAGCCGGACCGCGGGCCGGGTGAACGGCGCCGGTGGCATCTCCGGGAGCCCGCTGGTGGCGAACACGAACGCCCGGCCACTCCCCACAGGATCAAGCGACCGGACGAAGCCGGTCAGGCTCGGGTACATCCTGCCGTAGAGGACGCCCGAGCCGAACCCCACCAGGTCGGCGCCGGCCAGTTCGGCCGGGTCGGCCTGTTCGGGGGTGACGAGCTTCGCGTCCAGTACCGCAGCCATGGCCTCGGCGACCCGGCGCGTGTTGCCGTGCGACACGGAGGCGCACACGATGACGGTCCTCATCCTCATGATCGATCCCTTCTCCCGCCTTTTCGCTTCCGCAAGGACGACAGGGCAGCGGCGCCGGATGTGACACGCCCTGGGAGACTCTCCGCCATGACCACCTCCGCGCCCCTCCCCGAGCCGAACAAGCAACTCTCCGACCCCGGCACCCTCTTGCTGGACTACCTCGACTACTACCGCTCCGCGATCGGCGCCAGGATCGAGGGCCTGTCGGACGAGGACCTGCGCACGAGCCGCCTCCCCTCCGGCTGGACGATGCTCGAACTCCTGAAGCACCTGGTCCACATGGAGCAGCGCTGGCTGCGCTGGGGTTTCCGCGGCGAGCCCGTCCCGGCGCCCTGGGGCGACCGTGGCCCGGAGGACCGCTGGTACGTGGCCCCGCAGGAGAGCGCCGCCGAGCTCCTCACCGCCCTGCACGCGGGTGGCGAGTACACCCGGGCCGTCGCCTCGGAGGCGCCGCTGTCCGCCGTCGCCGCAGCCGGCGGCCGCTTCGCCGAGGACGGCGCGGAGCGCCCCACCCTGGGCTGGATCCTGTTCCACGTCCTCCAGGAGTACGCCCGCCACGCGGGCCACCTGGACATCGTCCGCGAGCTCACCGACGGCACCGTCGACAAGTGACACCCCCGCACAGGAAGTCGGCCCCGCCGACTTCCTGTGCAACGGCCCGTCCAGAACGCGGCTGGAACGCGGCTGGAATGCGACCGCTGACAGGTCCGCGTCCGGCAAACCGGTGGACAGCCCTCCCGCACGAGGGGGAGCATCGCCCGCGATGAACACCACACCCGGCTCCACCCCGAAGACCGTCCGCTTCGTCCTGCTCAGCGAGAAGGCGCTACGGGCTCTCGCCGACGGCGACCTCGCCGGTGCCGGCGCCGAAGCGGGGGTCGCCCTCGACGCGTACTTCGTCTCCGAGCGGGCCCGCTCGATGTTCGCCTACCGCGCCGACCAGCTCGCCCGGGACCCGTCCGCCGCGCCCTGGATCACCCGGGCCGTGGTGTCCGAGCCGGACGGAACCGTGGTCGGCGACGCCGGTTTCCACGGCCCGCCGGACGAGTCCGGAACGGTCGAGGTCGGCTACTGCATCGCCCCCGCCCATCGCCGCCAGGGCTACGCCCGCGCCGCCCTGCGCGCCCTGCTCCTGCGGGCCGCCGCCGAACCGGGCGTCCGAACCGTCCGGGCCACGATCAGCTCCGAGAACGCCGCCTCCCTCGCCACCATCGCCGGGTTCGGCTTCACCCGCGTCGGCGAGCGCGGCAACGAGGCCGAGGGCCTCGCCCACGTCTTCGAACTCCCGACCGACGCGATCCGCACCCGGTAGCGCGGCGGCTGCACGGCAGCGCGGTGGCACGGCAACCCGGCCGCGCGGCGCGCGACGGCTACCGGCCGGAGGCCCGCCAGATCAGGTACTGCCGGCGTACGTACGGGCGCGGGTCGCCCTCGACCCTGATCTGGTCGATCTCGACCAGTTCCTCCGCGGCCGCCACCGCGCCGAACCTCCCCCGCTCGCCCCCGTCACGCAGGCAGCGCCGGTCGGCCAGCGCGGCGCGGCGCAGCAGGTACTCGCGCCGTGCGGGCACCCGTCTCCTGGCGCGCGCCGACAGCGCCTCGACCTCTCGCTCCTCGCTCGCGAGGTCCGGCGCGTCCGCGTACGCCTTCTCCGGCGCGGGCGGGCCCTCCGCCGGTACGGCCCACGGGGCCCAGGGCGGCAGCTTCGGGAGCCCCCGCACCCGGAGCACCTCGTTGGCGAACTCCGGCTTCTCGACGGGCAGTCGCTGCTCCCCGAAGACCGCGAACAGTTCGGCCAGCGCCAGCGGGGGCACGCCCGAGGGCGTGTCCTCCTCGGTGACCGGGACCCTGCAGAGGAAGGGGCCCCAGAACCGGCCCTTCGGTTCGGTGAGGCGCAGCCGCAGGGTGAGGTGACGGCCGTCCCCGTCCTCCTCCTGGGCGAACTCCATCGCCAGCCCGTGCACGTCCACCCACGCGTAGCGGCGCGGCACCAGCCGCTTGACCAGGGTGATGCCGCTGTCGTCGGCGCGCAGCCAGAAGGTGTGGGGGGCCGCGCAGAACACGGCGACGCCGATCACGACCGGGATGAACACGACCAGGAAGGGGTCGACGGCCCGGGTGATGCCCAGGAGGCCCCCCGAGACGACCATCAGCGCGAAGGCCCCGCCGGCGACCTCGCTCCGCGTCCTCACGGACGACATCCGCACCGTACGCATCCCGCGCCCCTCCTCGTGTCCGTCTGCCCCCACGCTCTGCCCCCACGCTTCCGGCCCGCCCGACGCCGGGCAACCGGCACCCCGAAGCTGTGACACCCCCGTGACGGGGCTGCTCACACGCCGTCGAAAAAACTTTCTCCGAAATCGCCCCCGCCACCGATGAGTTTCGCCGGGCGCCCCGGTCTACCCCTGCGAAACGACCGAGACGCACCCCCGAGGAACCCGCGATGACGACCCAGAGCATCACCACCCCCGCCCTGCGCCTGAGCACCCGCGCACTGCTGGCGGCCGGCAGCGTCGCCGGCCCGCTGTTCCTGGGCGTCGGCGTGGCCCAGGGGCTGTCCCGCGAGGGCTTCGACTTCACCCGCAACGCGATCAGCCAACTCAGCCTGGGCGACCTGGGGTTGATCCAGGTGGCCGGCTTCCTCCTCACCGGGGCGCTGGTCCTCGCGGCCGCCGCGGGCCTGCGCCGCGCACTGTCGGGTACGGCCGGGGGCCGCTGGGCGCCGCGCCTGATCGGGGTGTTCGGGGCGTCGTTCCTCCTCGCCGGCGTCTTCAAGGCCGACGCGGGCGCCGGCTTCCCGGCGGGCACCCCCGACACCCCGGACGCCGCCGCCTCGATGAGCTGGCACGGCGGGGTCCACATGGTCAGCGGCATGGTGGGCTACCTGGCGCTGTGCGCGGCGTTCTTCGTGCTGGCCCGCCACTTCGCGGCCGCCGGCCGGCGCGGCTGGGCCGTGGCCTGCCGCGTGGTCCCGCTCGCCGTGCTCGCGGGGTTCGCCGCCTCCGCCTCGACCGTGCTGGCCTTCACCCTGGGGGCGGGCCTGGGCCTGCTGGCGCTGGCGGCCGTGACCGCGCACCTGGCCAACCGGAACTGACGACCACTAGCCTCAGCAGCCGCCAGGACCACCAAGATCATCAAAATCACCAAGGAAGCAGGACCCCGCTCATGAGCACGCCGACCAAGGGCCCCGCCAGCTACTTCCCCTCCATCGAGAAGAAGTACGGCCGCCCGATCGCGCAGTGGCAGGACCTCATCCGCGCCTCGCCCCTGGCCAAGCACTCCGAGCTGGTCGCCTGGCTCAAGACCGAGCACGGCCTCGGCCACGGGCACGCCAACGCCCTCGTCGCCCACACCCTCGCCGAGGCCAAGGCCGACGGCCGGTAGCCGGAGGCGCACGTCCAGCCCGGAGGCGCACCTCCCCTCGTACTCCTGGTTCCACCGCCCGCGATCAACCGATTTCCCTTCCGCCACCCCAGTGCCGTACAGTCAGGTTTACCGACGCGGGGTGGAGCAGCTCGGTAGCTCGCTGGGCTCATAACCCAGAGGTCGCAGGTTCAAATCCTGTCCCCGCTACTGACGAAGGCCGGGTCGACGCACAGCGCAAGCTGCGTCGGCCCGGCCTTTCTCGTCGGGCCATCCTCGCCGGCCCGAACTCGTCAGCCCGAACTCACCGGCCCGAACTCACCGGGCCGCTCTCGTCGCAGGCCGCCGAGCGCGTGCGCCCCGCAGGAGCGGCCGTCCCCGCCCGGTGGTCCGGGTACCGCGGGGTCCAGCCCAGGTCGCGGGCGGCCTTCGCGTTCGAGACCCGCAGCGTCGTGTCCAGCATCAGGTCGCCCAGGTAGGGCACCGCCGCGCGCAGCGCCCATCCCGGCAGCCGCAGGCCGGGCCTGCCCCGCCGGGCGGCCGCCGCGAGTTCCCCGAAGCGGGCCGGCCGGTCGTCCACGAGGTTGTACGCCTCGCCCGCGCGGCCGTGTTCCAGCGCGGCGAGGGTGCCGGACACGGCGTCGTCCACGTGGATCCACGACATGACGCCGCCGCCGTTCAGCGGCACGGGCATCGGCCGGCTGCCCGGCGTCGGGTCGAACCAGGTGCCGGGGCCGTAGAACAGGCCGTACCGCAGCGCCGTCCCGTCCACGTGGTCCGCGGCGAAGAGCCGGTCCTCGGCCTCGACCAGGCCCGTGATCACATGATCGGAGACGGAGCCGCGCCGGACGCCGAACGGGTCCTCCTCCGTGACGGACCGCTCCCCGTGGTCGTGGTACCCGTAGCCGAGCACCAGGGACTGGGTGAGGAAGCGCCGCGCCCCCAGCACCCCCGCCGCCTCCAGCAGGTTGGCCGACCCCAGCGAGCGCAGCACGTTGGTCGGGTTGTCCTCCGTGAGCCTGCGCGAGGGCGCCTTCATCGCGGTCAGCTGGTGGATCACCGCGTCGGCCGCCAGCCCGTCCACGGCCTTCAACAGCCCGTCCCGGTCCAGCGCGTCCGCCCGCACGGGTACGGCCCCGGCCGCGCGCGCCGCCTGCGCGGACCCCTCGGAGCGGGCGAGCGCCAGGACGGAGTACCCCGCCCCGACCAGCGCCCGCGTCATCGGGGCGCCGACCGCCCCGGTCGCGCCCGCCAGAAGCACCGTCCTCGCACTCATCCCAGCCTCCCGATCCGGGCCCCATCGGCCCCTAACCCGTGCGGACACAGAAAGGACAGGACAGCCTCCCGAAACGTGACACGCCCTCCTCCGGATCGACCGACCCTCCCGAAATCCCTTTGCCCTCCCGGCAGTTACGCCCGACACTCGGGCCATGCTCGGATTCCCCCGCACCGACACCGAATCCCTCGTCGCCTACCTGGGCGACCCCCAGCGCACCGTCGGCGCCTACTGGGCGCTGCTGCAGCGCGGCGAGGACGCCCTCGACGCCATCCGCGCCGGCCTGTCCCATCCGGACGCCGCCGTCCGCGAGGGCTGCTGCCGCCTCCTCGACCACCTGGTCGACACCGATTCGATGGACCTGCTCATCGCCATGGCCGACGACCCGGACGCCAAGGTCCGGATCTCCGCCCTCCACGCCCTGGCCTGCGACCGCTGCAAGGGCGACACCTGCGCCCCCGGCGCCGACCTCGTCCTCGCCCCCGCCCTGCGCCACCTGGCCACCGACCCCGACCCGCAGGTCCGGCTGCGGGCCGCCGAACTCGTCGGCAAGTTCGCCCACGGCGACGACCGTGCCCTCGCCGCCCTGCGCGCCTCCCACACCGAGGACCCCTCCCCGGCCGTCCGCAAGAAGGTGTCCTGGTACCTCCCCGGCGGGACGATCTACGAGCGCACGGCCCCGCGCCCGCTCCGGTAGGGCCCCGACCCCCGACC
>NZ_JOCF01000124.1 GCF_000720635.1 Streptomyces sp. NRRL WC-3742
AACAGCCTTCTCCCCAGCTCAGAGCACACCTTCACACGGGCTCTGTTCGATTCCAGGGCCAGGAAGACGATTCGCATGCCATCGGAAACAGGTACTCAGCGACACGGCGCACCGCACGTTCGGCATCCGGGACGTCAAGTCCTCGCTGAACAAGGACGGCAAGCGCGAGTACGTCGTCAACGGGCACCGGATACTGATCCGGGGGGCGGGCGAGTCCCCCGACCTGCTGCTGCGCTGGAGTCCGCGGGAGGCGCAAAGTCGCATCGCCTACGCCCGCGCCATGGGCCTCAACACGATCCGACTGGAAGGCCACCAGGAGCCGGACGAGTTCTACGACCTGGCCGACAAGGCCGGGATGCTCATCCTGTCGGGGTGGGAATGCTGCAACAAGTGGGAGGAGGACGGCAAGTTCGACGACCGCGACCGAAGGATCGCCAAGGACTCCATGGCCGCGCTCGCGACCCAACTGCGCAACCACCCGAGCGTGATCTCCATCCTGATCGGCAGCGACAACGCGCCGACGGAGAGGACCGCCGCCGCCTACAAGGACGCGCTGGAGGCCGCGGACTGGACCGGCCCGGTCGTCAGCGACATCAACGGCGGGAGCGCCGCCGGCTACGAGAGCGGCATGAAGATGAGCGGCCCCTACGACTGGGTGCCACCCGTCTACTGGTACAACAAGAAGGTCGGCGGCGCCGAGGGCTTCAACTCCGAGACCAGCGCCGGTGTCGGCATCCCCACCATGGACACGCTGCGGCGGATGCTGTCGTCGACGGAACTCGAGGACATGTGGCAGCACCTCGACCGGACCCAGTACCACCTGGCGCCGGACGCGTTCTTCCAGGAGTTCCGCAATCTCGAGGGCTTCGGCGACGCACTCAACGAGCGCTACGGGCAGGCCACCGGCCTGAACGACTTCGTCCGCAAGTCGCAGCTCGCCCAGTACGAGTCGGTGCGGGCCCAGTTCGAGGCGTACGGCCGTAACTTCACCGACGCCGACAACCCCTCGACGGGCGTCGTCTACTGGATGCTCAACAACCCGTGGACGTCCCTGCACTGGCAGCTGTTCGACCGGTACTTCGACCAGGGCGGCGGGTACTTCGGGGCCCAGAAGGCCAACGAGCCGCTCCACATCCAGTACTCCTACGACGACAGGTCCGTCGTCGTGGTCAACCGGCGCACCGGCACGGCCGCCGGGCTGACCGCCCACGTCGACCTCTACAACACCGACGGCACGCGGCAGTTCCACCAGGACGCCGCCGACCTGACCGTCCCCGGCGACGGTGGCAAGGCGCTCGCCCTCACCATCCCGCAGAACGTCCCGAACCTGAGCACCACCTACCTCGCCAAGCTCACCCTCACCGACTCCACCGGCAACGAGGTCAGCCGCAACGTCTACTGGCTCTCCACCGAGCAGGACGTCCTCGACTACACACAGACCAACCTCGCGAAGACCGCGACCACCGCATACGCCTCCTTGGACGGGCTGGGCAAGCTGGCGCAGGCTCAGGTGGCCGCCACCGCGACCGGCACCGACGCGGCGGACGGCACCACCACGGTCACCGTCAAGCTCACCAACACCGGCACCGGCAACACCCCCGCCCTGCTCACCGACGCGCACCTGGTCGACGCGGAGAACAAGCCCGTCCTGCCGGTGAACTGGTCCGACAACCAGGTCAGTCTCTGGCCCGGCGAATCCACCACCCTGACCGCCACCGTCCGGACCTCCGACCTCGCCGGCACCGCGGCGAGCCTGCGCCTGTCCGGCTGGAACACCCCCACCAGCACGGTCCCGGTCACCGCCGCCCAGCCGTGACGCCACCGTGAATACCTGAACTGCTGCGTGGACGGCCCGTGCGGGGGCTGTCCACGCAGCGCTATGTCGCGTGAATCATCGGACCTATTTTGGCCCTAGCCCTTTACATGCCGGATACATGAGCGTAGAACTGCGGAAATCCGATCAGTCATCGGACCAATCCTCGCCGCCGTGCCAGCCGCTCATGACAGCCGCTCAGGCGAAGTCGCCTACCGGAATCCGAGCCGGCCGGCAGCCGGCACAACTGCCTGAAAGGGAGGAACCGCGCCGTGGCACATCACCAATCGGTCAGACGCCGACTCCGCCGGATGATCGCCGCAGCGAGCACGCTGCCGCTGGCCGTCCTGACGCCGCTGATGGCCGCGCCCGCGGCCCACGCCGCCGCGCAGACGACGCTCTACGCCTCGCCGTCGGCCGGCTCGGGGGCCGCGTGCACCCAGGCCGACCCGTGCACCCTGCCGGACGCGCAGGCGGCGGTGCGCGGCTTCCTGGCCGACAACCAGGGCGCCGATGTCACCGTGCTGCTCGCGGACGGCACGTACAGGCCGTCGAGCACGTGGGCGTTCACCGCCGCGGACTCCGGAAGCGCCGGGCATCCGGTGGTGTGGCGGGCCGCGCCCGGCGCGCGTCCGGTGATCTCCGGCGCCTCGCAGATCGGCGGGTGGACCCAGGTCGGATCGAGCGCGGTGTGGTCGGCGCCCGTGCCGACCGGCAGCAACAGCCGCCAGCTGTACGTCAACGGCCAGGAGACACCGGTCGCGCAGGCCAAGCCGAGCAGCCTGGGATGGTCCGATGCTTGGACGGGGTCGCCGACCGGCTACACGATCAGCAAGGACACGGGTGCGCTGGAGTGGTTCAGGAAGCTGACTCCCGACCAGATCTCGGCCGTGGAGTTCGACTACCCCGGCGCCAACGGCGGCTGGACCGAGTCACGCTGCCGCGTCAAGAGCTTCGACGCGGGCCCCGGCACCTTGACCATGCAGCAGCCGTGCTGGGAAATGCTGACCGAGCGCCCCGAGTTCAGCTCGGCCAGCGGGTCCCTGCCGCCGATGAACTCCAACACGGCGCCTTCGCGGGTCGAGAACGCCCAAGCCCTGCTGGGCCCCGGGCAGTGGTTCCTGGACTCGGCGAGCACGCCGAACACGCTGTACTACGTCCCGCCGTCCGGGACGATGGCGGGTCTGGACGTGGAGCTTCCGCGTCTGGAGTCGCTGCTGACCGGCTCGGGGACGCTCAGCGCGCCGATCCATGACCTCACCTTCAGTGGCCTGCAGTTCTCCTACGCCACCTGGAACGATCCGTCGACGAACGTGGGCTTCGTCGAGGTGCAGAGCAACCTGCGGACGACCACCGCGAAGAACCAGGGCATGTGCGGCTTCTCCGACCCCGCCGGGTCCTGCCCGTGGGGTTCGCTGACTCAGCCGTTGGCGAACGTCACGTTCAGCGGGGCGGCGAACATCACCTTGCGAGGCAACCGGTTCAGTGAGCTCGGCGGTGCCGGCCTCAGCGTGAAGTACGGCTCGAACAACACCGTCATCGACGGCAACGAGTTCACCGACATCGCCTCCATCGGGGTCCTGTTGGGCTGCACCTACGACCCTGAACCGGAGAAGCCCGAGCTGGCCGAGGGCATCAGGAAGAACTGCACCGTCGACCCGTCGGCGGTGACGGGGGACTCGATCGGCGCCAACGAGATCCTGACCGACACCACCGTGTCGAACAACATCGTCCACCACGTCGGCACCGACTACTCCTCGGCGCCCGGCATCGCCCAGCTGTTCTCCCGGCACACCACGATCACTCGCAACACCCTGTACGACATGCCCTACACCGCGATCACCACCGGCATCATCCAGGGCCACGTCAACAAGTACGTCGTGGACCCGGCCAACCCGAACGACCCCGAGCCGCCCTCGACGCAGAACTCGAAGAACATCAACGCGTACAACACCGTGAGCAACAACGTCATCCACGACTTCATGAAGCAGCGCGGCGACGGCGCTGCCATCTACACCGAAGGCCACCAGGCCCAGTACGTCCGCAACCCCGACGGCACGCTCGACTCCCCGGCGACCCTCGCCACGGGCCTGCAGGTCATCGGCAACATCGCCTACGACAACAACGGCAACGGCCCCGTCACCCTCTACAACGACGCCGGCTCGGAGTGGGTCAACATGAAGGGCAACGTCGCCTTCGCCACCCACGACGTCCGGGCGCAAGGCGGATGCAATCCGACCGGCCATCTCTGGATCACCGACAACTACTTCTCCGGCACCGTCGAGGGCTACGGCCCCGGCTGCACAGCGCATGTGACGGACTCCAACGCCAGCGGCAACACCACCATCGTCGACCGTCCCGGGCCCGGCGTCATACCCGACAGCGTGCTCGGCGCGGCAGGATCGACCGCAGTGGGTAGCTGGCCGGCCTCCGACCGCGTCCCGGATATCTCCTACCGAGCGCAGAACAGCACCGCGACGGAGGCACTGGTGGCCGTCGAGGGCTTCACCGACGCCATGCCCGTCTACGTCAAGGGCAGCGTGGTCAGCGGCGTGACCCGCCTGTCCGGTGGTTTCCTGATCGTCCCGCTGTCGGGCGGAGCCACGGCATCCGACATCAGTCTCGGTGGAGCGACCCGCATCGGCGACAACGACGGGTCGATCACCTACAGCGGATTCTCCTACGCGGAGAACCGCCCGTACGGCGACCACGACGGCGACGCCCACGTCGCCACGGCCGACGGGTCGACCGCGACGCTCAGGTTCACCGGCACGGGTATCCAGGTGTTCGGTGAGCAGAACCCCGACCAGGGGAACATCGGGGTCAGTCGACGGCTTCCGCATCCTCGGTGGATCGCGAACCGGTACGACCCGCATCAACGACACCGATGGGTCGATCACCTACAGCGGATTCTCCTACGCGGAGAACCGCCCGTACGGCGACCACGACGGCGACGTCCACTACGCCACGGCCGACGGGTCGACCGCGACGCTCAGGTTCACCGGCACGGGTATCCAGGTGTTCGGTGAGCAGAACCCCGACCAGGGGAACATCGGGGTCAGGGCATCGTCAACTGAGCGCTCCTCGTGCTCTGACGTGAGTACCTGACCATCACACGGTCCGGGCGGGCGTGAGACCTTGTCGCGCCTGCCCGGACTTCCGCCGGTCCCTTCTGCTACAGCTGAAGCGAGTGACCGGCCCCTGCGGTGTCCGGGAAGGGCTGCTCGGCCCAGATGACCTTGCCTTCGCGGACGTAGCGCGTGCCCCAGCGGTGCGCGAGCTGAGCCACCAGGAACAGTCCGCGCCCGCCCTCGTCGGTGGTGGCGGCCCGGCGCAGTCGCGGTGAGGTGCTGCTGCCGTCGGTGACCTCGCAGATCAGCGAGCCGCTGCGAAGCAGCCGCACCTGGATGGGCGGCCCGCCGTAACGGATGGCGTTGGTGGCCAGCTCACTGATGATCAGTTCGGTGGCGAACGTCAGCTCGTCCAGTCCCCAGTCGGCCAGTTGCCGGGAGACCACCGAGCGGAGGCCGGAGACCGCTGCCGGGTCGGCGGGCAGGTCCCACTGCGCCGCCCGCCCGGCCCCGAGTGAGCGGGTGCGGGCGACGAGCAGTGCGACATCGTCCTGCGGTTTGGCCGGGATCAGGGCTTCCAGCAGGGTGCGGCACATCTCCTCCGGGGCGCCCGCGCCGCGGGTGAGCGCGTCACGCACCGCGGCGAGGACATCGTCGGGGTCCTGGGAGGCGGCGCGGAGCAGGCCGTTCGTGAAGAGCACCAGTTCACTGCCCTCGTCGAGTTCGACCTCGAGGGTCTCGAACGGTTGCCCGCCCAGACCGAGCGGCGGCCCGGTCGGCACATCCGGGAAGTCGACCCGGCCGTCCGGCCGGATCAGCGCGGGCAGCGGGTGGCCGGCGCTGGCGGCGGTGAGACACCGTGACACCGGATCGTAGACGGCGTACAGGCAGGTGGCGCCCGCGATCATGTTCCCGGCCGGGGCACGCGTCTGCTGGTCGTCCTCGAGGCGTTCGACGAGGTCGTCGAGATGGGCCAGGACCTCCTCGACCGGCAGGTCGAGATCGGAGAAGTTCCGTACCGCCGTGCAGAGCCGCCCCATCGTCGCGGACGCCTGCACTCCGCGACCGACCACGTCTCCCACGACGAGCGCCACCCGGGCGCCGGAGAGTGGGATCACGTCGAACCAGTCACCGCCGGCGCCGCCCTGGGCGGGCACGTAGCCGTGCGCGGCCTCGACGGCGTTCTGATCGGGCAGTTCGTGCGGCAGCAGGCTCGTCTGCAAGGCCAGGGCGGTGGCGTGCTCGCGGGTGTAGCGCCGGGCGTTGTCGATGCTCACGGCCGCGCGACTGACGAGTTCCTCCGCGAGCAGCAGATCATCCTCTTCGAAAGGACCTGATTCCTCGGACCGGTAGAGGCCCACGACGCCCAGGACGACGCCACGGGCGCGCAGTGGCACCGTGATGAGCGAGTGGATGCCTGCCTCGCGAATCCGCTCGGTGCGGTCCGGATCTTGCGCGATCCATCCGGCCGCCGTGGTCAGATCCGGCTCCAGGATCGACTCCTCCGTAGCCAGGCTGATCGCCTGCGGGGTGGACCGGGCGTACCGAATCAGTTCACCGACCCCGTACAGGTGCGGGGAGGTCCGGACTCCGCTGAGCGCGACGCGGCGGAGCGGCATGTCGAGACCTGGTGGCTCCTCTCCCTGGAGCACGGCGTCCGGGATGTCCACGGCGACGAAGTCGGCGAGTTTCGGGACCGCCACCTCGGTCAGCTGTTCGGCCGTGCGCGTCACGTCGAGGCTGGAGCCGAGGCGCCCGGCATCGCTCAGCAGGGACAGGCGCTGCCGGGACAGCAGCGCCAGCCGTCCCACGCCCGGCTCCCCGATCGCCACCAGCCAGGGGGCGGACGGAGACGGCGCTTCCCCGAGGGCATCCGCCGAGGACGTCGACAGCCGTACGGCAGGCGCCTGGTGCGGCCCGGAACCGTTGCCCGACCCGGTGTCCGGCCCGGTGTCCGGCCCGGTGCTCGCCCCGATGACCGTCTCGGTGGCTCTCATCTCCGTCGAGTCCAGACAGCGCAGTGCACCTTCGGGCAACGCGGCCTCGACCGCGAACCCGACCGGTCCCGCGTCGCCGTCCACCGGACGGCAGAGCAAGGTGGCGATGCGATCGTGGCGAAGGCGCACAGCGGTCAGGCACGTGCGTCCTGCGGAGATCATCTCCGCCGCGGCCTCCAGCAGGACGATGCGGTCGCTGGGCTCCAGCCGGTCCTCGGGAAGCAGCCACGCGGAGACCGGCCGCTTCGACCAGCTCTCCGCGGAGACACCGGACCGTTGACGGGCCTGGTGAAATGCGTGCAGCAGCGCCCGGTCACGGCGGCGAACCTGGTCGAGCAGCCGACCCTCGATGGCCCTTGCCGTCTCATCGACCAGGTTCAGCATGTTGATGTCGGCATCGTCGTGTTCGCAGGTCAGATCCAGTGCCCCGAGAATCCTGCCGCTGAGCGGATCGCGGATGGGCGCGGCGGCGCAGGCGAACGACCGCATGATGTCGGCGAAGTGCTCGCGGCCGCAGATGAACTCCCGGCGCCTGTTCGCAAGCGCGGTGCCCATCCCGTTGGTCCCGACGATCGGCTCCGGAAAGCCGAATCCGGGCGCCAGCTGAATGGAGTCGCAATAGGCATTGAGTGACGGTTCACCCACGCGCCGTGCCAGTACACGAACCTGTTCGTCGCACAGGAGAGCGGAAACCTTCATCCCGGAGACCTTCGCCTCGAGATCGTCCAGGACCGGATCGGCCAGCTCTCCGAGCACACCCCTGAAATCCAGATCCTGGTGGTACAGAACCTGGACGTGGTCGGCCCTGACCCCTTGGGAATGGCACCGCCGCCACGACCGCAGCACCGACCCCCGGCACCCACTGGCCACCGGCAGGCCGCCCAGGAATCGGTCATGCGCAGCATTGAGCGCTCGAATGTCGTCCCACGCGACCGTCACCTGCGCCTGCCTTCCCGCCCCGGGGTCACACCCCGGGATACCTCGGCCAGCCTCAAATCAGCATATTCCTCCTCTCCGCATTGCACCAAGATCGTGAACCATTTCGAGAGTCATCCTCTTGAACTCTTGTCCGTGAATGATCGGCTACCGTAAGTGGCTGTTCTCCGTCGATCTCGACGGCCGTGAATTCGAGGATTTCGACTCGGTCGAGACCGGTTAGCCGAGCGGAAGCTGCCACGACGCCCAGGTCTCCTCGGCGCCGGAACGGTTCGGCGCCCACTGCACGTACAGGACGCGGTACGGATGGCCGGCCGGCGCAGTGCCGACGATCTCGATCGTCCAGGAGCCGTTCCCGCCGTCGGTGATTCGACAGCCCGGGTCGGCTATTCCGGCCCCGCAGGCCAGGACCTTCTGGCGCCGGGGGTCCTCGTCCGGGATGCCGGAGCCGTCGATCGTGCTGTGCAGCATGAAGGAGGCGTACGAGGGGGCCGGCGCGGCGGCGACCGCGACCCTGACGTGTTGCCCGGCGTCGGCCTGCGGATCCGGGCGGACGGATCGCGCCCAGTCGAGGTGCCGCGGTGGCTCCTTGTGCTGACCGCCGCCCCACTGGCCTGCCACCAACGGCAGCTCGGCGCCGTCGTCCTGGCGGGCGGTCGGGGGCGCCGGGCGCCCGGAGGGCGACGCGGACGCGGACTCCGGGCGCCGTCCGTCGGAGGGCGCGGCGGGCGCGCCCGTGCAGGAGACGAGCAGGGCGGCGGCACCGCAGGCCGCTGCCCTGCTCAGCGCGCGCCGTGTCAGCCGGTGCACTTGATCTCGGTGTCGTTCTGGTTGTAGACGAAGGCCGAGCCCCTGCCCTGCGGACCGGACACGTAGAAGCGGGCCTGGCCCTTGTAGCGGTACCAGCTGTCCTTCGCACACCCCTTGGGGGCCACCACCCGCAGGTCCCGCGTGTTCGCCTTGCCGCCCTTGCCGGTGCTCAGGTGCTCCCAGCCGAACCACCGGGAGCGGGAGAGTGTCCCCTCGGTGGAGAGGTTCGGGGCCACCTGGCGGCACCTGGTGTCGAAGTGCACGTTGATCGTGCTGGGGGTGGTGTGCGAGTTGTGCGGGTAGTCCACCGAGGCCCGGCAGAGATACGGCAGGCTGGGGGCCCCGGCAGCGGCCGCCGCGAGGCCGGCGCCACCCGGCGCCACCGGGTCGTCGTCCGCCGCCACCAGATCGACCTCCCCCTGAACCGCGTCCTCCGTGGGAACGACCTGGTCGGGCTCGTTGATCTCGGTGACCTCCGTCGTGTCCGTGCCGACGGCGTCCGCCGGAAGCCCGTCGGCCGCGACGGCCGCCCCGCCACCGGTGAAGGCGATCCCGGCGGCGAGTACGACGGAGGTGACGAAGGTGACGGCGCGAAGTCCTGGACGTACGGTCATGGATTCTTCCCCCAGAGATGCTTGGACGTGCGGTGGTGCGGCGGAGCCGAGTGGCCGAGCGGTCCCGCAGCGTCGTCGTACGCGGCTGTCCGCTGCGGTCAGAGCTTCGCAGGGCAAGGATGAGGATCTGATGAGGAGAGTTGACCGGACGCCAGGCCGTCGGCCGTGGGGCCTCTGCCGGGCACCGTCGTGCGAGAAGGGGGGAATAGGACCCTCCACGAACCTTTCAGGCCAGATCCCGCCTCACGCCACCACCGCCGTCGCCCCC
The DNA here is from genome assembly GCF_000720635.1 of Streptomyces sp. NRRL WC-3742. GTDB lineage: Bacteria > Actinomycetota > Actinomycetes > Streptomycetales > Streptomycetaceae > Kitasatospora. The sequence goes on from NZ_JOCF01000124.1 coordinate 9,510, forward strand.
ATGACCGTAGATTCGCTCTCAACTTGACGCATACACGACCAGGGGGAAACAGGTAATGACGCATCCCGCAGGACCCGCCGGCCGGGCCGGCCGCGTCGGCAAGTCACTCATGGCCGTGACCGCCACGGCGGCCGCCTGGGCGGTCACCGCCGTGGGCCTCGCCGCCTCACCGGCCGCCGCAGCACCCGCCGCAGCACCCGCCGCCACGGCGGCGCCCACGCTCGGCACCGCCTGTACGGTGGCCGACCTCGGCACACGCCACCCGTACATCAAGACGACCGAGGTCACCCCGACGATCACCCACTTCAAGGGCTGGTTCGTCACCCAGGGCAGCACCGGCTCCCAGAGCGTCACCACCACCACCCAGACCACCATCACCGTCTCCGCGGGCCTGGAGGGCAAGGTCGACGGCGGCTTCGGCTCCGACGTCCTCGGCAAGGTCGGCGCCGCCCTGGGCCTGAGCGTGAAGGTCGAATACACCTCCACCAACACCGAGTCGAGCACGGTCGCGTGGAACTTCAACCAGCCCAGCTACTACGGCGTCTACAAGGGCACCAAGAAGGTCACCGGCACGTACGGAAGCCTCAACTGCAACCGCGTCCAACAGGGCAACGGCAGTTGGGCGCTGCAGTGGATCGAGGGGTCCGGCAGCGGCAGCTACACCACCTACACCACCCTCGAGGAAGGCGCGGTGCGCTGCGAGGACACGGTGCCCGCCAGCAGCATCATGGCCAAGGCGAAGATCCTCCTCGACTGCGGTTCGCCCGCCGCGAAGGCGCAGCACCCGGCCGGCGCAGTGCCGACGACCGCGGAGCAGAACCGGGACCTCCTCGCGCAGCACCCGGCCTCCATCGCCGGCACCGCCGCCGAACAGCCCAAGGCCGCCGCGAGCAGCACGCCGGCCGTCGCCCTCGCCCTCAACTGCGAGCCCGGCGCCTACCGGCTCGACCTTCCCGGCAAGGTTCTGAACTGGAGCGCACCGCTCCTGGCCAACGACGGCATCCGCCTGCGCGAGTCCACGTTCTTCAGCGCCCACCTGGACAACTGGCGGCTGTGCAACGTGACGGAGAACAACGGTGTCCTCGAGGCGTCCCTGTGGAACTGGGGCAACGGCGGTTGCGCGACCGTCCCGGCGGGCATCGCCAACCAGGAGCAGGCGTACCTGACCACGGCCAACTGCGCGGAGGACGACCTCCAGCGGTTCTCCATCTACCGCGACGTGCCCGGCAGCTCGAAGGTCGGTCTTCAGAACAAGTACACCGGCGCCATGATGGGCTACGACCGCTACGCGGACGGGGAGTTGATCCGCCAGTACTCCAGCGGCAGGCAGGACGGCACGGGCACGTTCGCCCTGACCGGAGTCTGACGGCCACACCTCACCGTGAGCGCGGCCCCGCACGCGAACCCCGTACCTCACGGGTCCGTGCGGGGCCGTCCGCATCCCTGCCCCGGGCCCGCACGACGGGCCCGGGGCAGCGGCTTCGGCAGCGCCGACCAGTTCAAGGAGCGGGGGCGGGGCCGGACAGACGGACGGACGGACGGAAAACTGTGACATCGGTGCCGCACGCGGATCTCCCATGGCAAGGGCGGCTGACAGCTCATCCGCAGCTCAGCCCCAAAGTCGATATCGAAGGACTCCCTTGCGAAAGCCCCTGACCACTGCTGCCATCACCGCTGTGAGCGCCATCCTGCTCGGCGCCTGCGGACCGACGGAGTCGGCGCCCGTTGCCATCGGCGGGTCCGGTTCCGCATCGCCCACCGCGACGACCACGCCGGCCGTAACCGCGTCCACGACCCCCGTCGTCCCCGGCCAGACGTCGAGTCCGCCCGCGGTCCCGACGTCCCCCGTACCGTCCGTGCACCCCACAGCCTCGGTGCCCCCCACGGCTTCGGCTTCCCCGAAGGCCGCCTCCGCCGCTCCGACGCGGCCCGCGAGCCCGGTTCCGACCGGATCGAAGTCCCCCGCGAAGCCCGCCACCAAGGATCCGGCGCCCAGCACCGTGACCTTCAGTCCGGACCTGGAGCAGCGCATGCTGGCCAGGCTCAACAAGCACCGCCGCGAGCTCGGCCTGCACGAGGTCAAGCTCGGCGCCGACCAGAGCAAGGCCGCCCGCGACTGCGTCAAGGAGAACCTCGACGAGCACAACTTCGAGCACTGCGGCCACGAGGTCCTGCACACCGGGCCGGGGTCGCCGGAGGAGATCGTCGACGGCTGGTTCTGGAGCCCGGGCCACAAGCAGGCGCTGACCTACGACAGCTCCACCTACGCCGGTCCTGCGATCGGCACCAATGCCGAGGGCACGGTCATCGCGGCCATCAACATCGACTACTAGCAACGTCGTTCGGTTAGGCGTGGGGCCTGTGTGCCGCGGCCGGTGGGCAAGGCAGCGGAGCTCCCGTGGAAGAGGTCCGTCACTCAGGACATCCTCACCACGGGAGCTCCGCTGTTGGAACAGGCTCCGTCATCGGCCGGTGTTGTAGAGCTCGAATTCCCAGATCGTGGGAGACGGGGTGTCGGGGAGGACGCTGGTGATGTTCAGGCGGATCTTGTCCGTCGTCACGGGCTGGAAGGTGTCGGTCTGTGCGAGTTCGGGATTCGTGCCCGCGTAGGCATCGACGAACGTGACCCCGTTCCAGTACTGGATCTGGTAGTCACCGATGCGCCGGCTGTATGCCTGGCGGATGACGGACCTGTTGACGGTCGTGATGCCGCCGAGGTCGACCTGGAGCCAGGTGCTGGTGGTGCCGTCGGCGGTGGCCCAGCGGGTGCTGTCGGAGCCGTCGGTGGCCTTGCCGGCTTCGTAGCCGGCGCTGTGGACGTTGTCGGCGGTGGTGTCCTTGCCCTTGGCGAGGTTCACGTTCGGGTCGTTGGCGGGGTAGACCTCGAACTCGGAGATCGTCGGGGAGGATGCGCCGGGGAGGATGCCGGCGATGTTCAGCCTGATCCGGTCGGAGGTGACGGGGGTGAAGGTGTCGGTCCGGGCGAGTGCCGGGGTGCTGCCGCTGACGGCGTTCACCCAGGTGGAGCCGTCCCAGTACTGGATCTGGTAGTCCTTGATCCGCTGGTTGATCGCCTGCTTGATAACGGTCCTGCCGAACGAGACCGGCGCGGCGAACCGGTACTCCAGCCAGGCGCTCGTGGTGTCGTCCGAGGTGGCCCAGCGGGTGCTGTCCGAGCCGTCGGCGGCCTTGTCGCCCTCGTAGCCGGCGCTGTGGACGTTGCTGGCGGTGACCGAGGTCGCGCTGCGGGCGAGGTTGTCGGTCGCCTTGCGCTGGTTGAAGATCCGGACGGCCGACAGCGCGGCCGAGCCGCGGCCGGCGAGGATGTTGACCCGCACCTTGGAAGCCGTGACGTCGGGGAACTTCGCGATCCGCTTGGCGCCGATCGCCTGGTTCGCATGGACGATCGTCCATGACGACCCCGTCCGAACCTGGATGGTGAAGTCCGTGACGCGCTGGCCGATCGCGACGGGTTCCTGGAGCTCGACGGTGTTGAACGTCCTGTCCGCGCCGAGGTCCACCTCGACCCATCCGGTGTTCACGCCGTCGTTGGCGGCCCAGTACGTGCCGTCGTCGCCGTCGTTGACGTTGGCGGGTTCGAATCCGGTGCCGCGGCTGTCGCTGGCGGTGACCGTCGCGCCTGCCGCCAGGTCGGTCGCTCGCGCCTTGTCCAACCAGGACTTGAACTCCGCGAGCCGGGCCACGTCGGGCTCCGCGATCAGTCCGCGCTTGTCCGGGGGGACGTTCAGCAGGAGCGAGGTGTTGCGTCCGACCGAGGAGTTGTAGATGTCGACCAGGGACTCGAGCGACTTGACCTGGGAGTCCTGGTAGTCGTGGTAGAACCAGCCAGGCCGGATCGAGACGTCGGTCTCGGTCGCCACCCAACCGGTCCCGTCCGGAGTCGGATTTCCGGCGGCATCGACGGTCGACCAGACGTTGTCCGGTGCGTGACCGTTCTCGTTCCCGACCCACCGAAGGTCCCGACCGGGCACCTCGCTGTCACCGAAGACGACCGCGTTCGGCTGGTACTGGCGGACGATCGAAACCCAGGAGGCGAAGTCGTAGGTCTGCGGGGTGTTGTCGCCCTTCGCACCGTCCCACCAGACTTCGCTGATCTCACCGTAGTTGGTCATGAGTTCGGTGAGCTGCCGCTTGTAGAAGGTGTTGTACGCCTCACCCTGACCGTAGGTCGGGGTGTTGCGGTCCCACGGCGACAGGTAGACACCGAACTTCAGGCCGGCGGCGCGAGCGGCATCGGCGACCTCGCGGACGACATCGCCCTGCCCTCCCTTCCACGGGCTGCTCTTCACGCCGTAGTCCGTCGTCGCGCTCTGCCAGAGCACGAACCCGTCGTGGTGCTTCGCGGTCAGGATGACCATCTTGAAGCCCGCGTCCTTCAGCGTTTTCACCCACTGCGTCGCGTCCAGCTGGGTCGGATTGAACAGGCCGGCCGGACGGGTGCCGTCCGACCACTCCTCGCCGGAGAAGGTGTTGATGCCGAAGTGCAGGAAGGCGTACATGTCCCTGCTGTTCCAGTCGAGTTGGCGAGCACTGGGGACCGGGCCGACCGGGGCGGGCGGTGCCGCCGCAGACGCCGGAGCCGGCGCCACGACCAGTGCGGCGAGGAGGGCGGCGGTTACCAGGGCCGCAAGTCGCCTGACCGCCGAACCTCCGAAGGAATTGATCACGGGTCTGCGCGCCCTGCGGGGTCGCGGCGACCGGCTCGTCGGATGTCTGAACATACGTCGGGCTCCTCTACGGGGGGTGGAGCACCTTTTCTGATTGCCGGACACCGTAGACCAAGCAAGACATCGGATCAATCGGCTGGACCGGGTCTTGACGGAGTGAATTAAGAAATTTAACTTATTGGAGCCGAGTCGAACCCTGGGTGCCCCTGGCCCCCGTTCAGGAACACCGCTCGCCAGCCGATCCCCGGTCCGGTTGGAGCCGTGAAGTCTGCACCCCCACCTGACATCCCAGGAGGTTCCAGTGTCCCTGAACAGTGTGCTCACGAGACGCGGCAGCGCCGTGCTCGTCGCGGGAATCATGGTCGCCGCAGCAGCCGTGACAGGCATGCCCGAACGCGCAC
>NZ_JOCF01000125.1 GCF_000720635.1 Streptomyces sp. NRRL WC-3742
CGGTCCGCGTGAGCTGCCCGCCCTCCCCGAGGGCCCGGCGGGTGCCCGGTTCGAGGCCGTCACGACGGGCCTGGTGTCCAAGCGCCCGAACTTCGTTCAGCAGGCCCGCAGCACGGTGTTCCTGGACGCCGCGACCGGTGACGTGGCGGTGCGCGACCGGGTGGTGCGTCTCGACCTCGGCGCCCGGACCCCGGGGGAGATCCTGGACGCCGTCCTGGCTGCCGCGCCCGGTACCGAGCGGGTCTACATCACCGCCGGCGCCCCGTGGCACGACGGCGCGGAGCGCTACTCCACGCTCAAGGACGCGGTCGCCGCGTGGCTGAACACGTCGTCCGAGCGGTGGACCACCGCCGTGGGCTCCGGCCGGGACAAGCTCGCCGGGCACTTCGTCCACCAGCGCCAGCCGGTCGGCCGCTACGCCCCCGCCGCCGCGCCGGACGGCCCGGTCACCGAAATCCGCAGCATGGGGGAGTGGTTCGACCCGGACGGCGTGGACGTCGCCACCTGCCGTCAGGCGTTCACGCTGCTGTGGCAGGCGCTGCGCCGCCACTGGGACGACGCCGTCCTGATGGGTTCCCCGTCGCAGACCGGCCGGGACCTGTGGTCGCGCACCGTCCCGACCACCGGGAAGTGGGCCGGCGGCTACCCGGTCCTCTCGGAGGAGCTGAGGGGGCTGCTGCACGCGACCGGCGGCCAGGGCCGCACCGAGCTGATCCTGCCCCCGCGCGTGCCGCAGCAGCTGCCCGCGCTGGTGGAGTACGACCGCACCTTCGCCTACGCCAAGCACCTGTGGAAGTCCCCGGTCGGCACCCCGACCCGCATCACCGCCACCGCGTTCGCCGCGATGACCGAGGCCGAGCAGACCAAGGCCCTGATGTCCTGCTCCCACTGGAACATCCGCGTCACCGTCCCGGCCGACTGGAACCACGTCGGCCTCCTGCCCGCCCCCGTCACCGGCGACCGCGCCTGGACCTACCCGGCCGCACCCGGCGCCACGTTCACCACCTGGGCCGGCGGTGCCGAGGTCCACCTCGCCCTCGCCAACCACATCGCACCGTGGAAGGTCGAGATCCTCGGCGGCCTGCTCTTCGAGGACGGCAAGCCGCTCGACGAATGGGGCAAGCGCCTCAAGTCGGCCTGGGCGGACCTGACCAACCTCTCCCGCATCCACGCCGACGAACGCCAGCGCACCGCCGCCTACCTCGCCTCCCGCGCCGTCCGCTCCGTGCTGCTGTTCGGCCTCGGCGCCTTCGCGCAGCGCCCCCGCCTGGTCTCCGGCACCACCCCGCTCGGCGAGCCGCTCCCGGCCGGCGCCGAAATCCTCGGCCAGGACGGCGACGTCGTCACCTGGCAGCGCCAGGCCGGCTTCTCCCGCGACCCGTACGCCCACCCCGAGTGGGCCGCCTACGTCTGGTCGGGAGCCCGCGCCGCCCTGCTGGACATGAAGTACCGCCAGGGCAAGGAGATCATCGCCCACGCCGGCGCCCTCCACACCAGGCCCGGCACCGTCGTCTACTTCGGCACCGACGGCATCGCCCTGACCGAACCCCAGCCCTGGCCCTACCGCGGCGAGGTGGGCGACTACCTCCTCAAGGGCCACCTCACCGGCCCCGTCGACCACCCCACCAGCCAGGAGCAGTACCTCGAACTGCGCGCCCTGGGCCGCGCCGAACTCGCCGAGAAGGGCACCGACCAGTGAGCCCGGCCGCCCGAAGCCAGCCGAACGAGGCCGCCCGCCTGACCCAGGAACTGATCGACCAGGGCTTTACGAAGCGCCAGATCGCCACGATGCTCGGCCGCGACGCCAGCCTGGTCAGCCAGTTCTTCACCAAGGGCAAGGGCGCGTCCATGGTCGGCGCACTGCGCCAGCTGGTCCGCGCGGTACGCGGCGGCGAACGCGACACCGAGGCACTCGGCTCCGTCGCCCAGGAGAACCTGCAGCGCCGCCGCACGAAGACCGGACAGAAGGCCCGGGTACGGGGCAAGGACACCGTCGGCAAGCCCGGTGAGTCGATGGCCGGCCGCGCAGGCAAGCAGGCCATCAAGTCCGGCGCCTCCCACCTCGCCCCGGTCGTCCACGAGACCGGCCAGGCCGGCGGCCGCCTCGCCTTCACCGTCCGGATGAAGGCCGACCAGTACGTCTACAGCGCGGGCTCGGAGAAGGACTCCGGCGGCATCCGCCGAGGCTTCATCCCCCGCTCCGACGGCACGGAGGAGCGCACCTACGGCTCCGCCTCCACCGGCGGGTTCGACGCCGCCGAATGGTCCCAGCGCGTCGCCGACCACCACGGCGACGTCACCGAGGCCATGAGGGAGTGGCTGGTGGAGACCGGCCGCGCCGTCGAGGACGCCGACATCGCGTATCTGGAGGTGAGGGGCTGGATCCCCGAGCGCCAGCAGTAGGGAATCCGGTCGGCCTCTCCCCAACCATGACCCGGCCCCGGGGAGAGGCCGACCGCCCCGCCCCGCCCCTCCCACAGCACCGAGCGCCTCGCCGGGCCGTCTCAGCATCCGAAGGAGAAGCACTGCCGTGGAGACCACCACCGCCACCGCCGAGCAGACCGCGCCGGTCGGACTGCGCGCCCAGGCCACCCCGCCGCTCCCGGCGCAGCCGTCCGACGCCGTGGTGAATCCGTTGCCGCTGCACTGGTTCCAGAAGGACGCCGTGGCGGCCGCGGTGCGCGAGGTGAAGGACGGCGGCCGCGCCACGGTGGTTGCCGCGACCGGCTCGGGCAAGACGCTGATCGCGGCCAGCTGTGCCAGGCGCCTGGCCGCTCGGGGCCGGGTGCTGGTGCTGGTGCCGACGATCGAGCTGCTGGAGCAGACGGCGGAGTCCTGGTCGCTGCGGGGTGGGCGCCGGGGTCTGGCGGTGGCGGCGTGCTCGCGGGAGGAGGCGCTGGAGAGCGCGGAGGCCGGCGGCCGCGTCCACGCCCAGGTGTCGACGCAGGCCCCGCGGATCGCGGACCTGGTCGCCAAGGAAAAAGCCGGCGAGCCGGTGACCGTGTACGCGACCTACGCCTCGCTGGAGCGCATCGTCCAGGCCCACCGCGACTTCGGCCTGCGGGCCTGGGACCTGGTGGTCGTCGACGAGGCCCACCGCACGGCCGGTTCGGAGGGGAAGGCGTGGGCCGCCGTCCACGACGACGCCCAGGTTCCGGCGAAGCGCCGGCTGTACTTCACCGCCACCCCGCGGATCGCGGACGACCGGCGGGCGAAGGACGGCCTGGCCGACCTCGCCGACGCCGAGGGCACGGAGAAGCTGCCCGTCCTCTGCTCGATGGACGACGAGGCGGTCTACGGCAAGACCTGCTTCACCTGGACCCTCGGGCAGGGGATCGAGCACGGCTACCTCGCCGACTACCGCGTCCTGGTCCCCGTGGTGACGGACGAGGACCTGCGCGAGCTCTTCAACTTGCCCGCCGTCGCCGACCTGCGTTCCCAGCGCAGCAACGAGGAGCTGCTGCGCCTGGCGCTCCAGGTCGCGGTGCTGCGGGCCATCAACGACCTGGAACTGCGCCGGGTGATCACCTTCCACTCCCGGGTGTCGGCGGCGCGGGAGTTCGCGAAGTCCCTGCCGGACGCGTCGGAGCTGCTGGAGGAGGCGGAGCGCCCGGAACGCCTGACGGCACTCGCTGTGGCCGGCACCGACCGCCTCAGGGACCGCCGTGCCGCGTTCGCCACGTTCAAGGCATCCACCGGCGAGCGGCCCGGCGAGGAGGGCGAGGAGTGCTGCGTCATCTGCAACTCCCGCCTCCTCTCCGAGGGCATCGACGTCGCCGCCGTCGACGCGATCGTCTTCGCCGACCCCAAGTCGAGCGTGATCGACATCGTCCAGGCCGTCGGCCGCGCGCTGCGCCAGTCCTACCGCCAGGGCAAGGTGTCCTGGGTCATCATCCCGGTCTACCTCCCGACGCCGGAGATCGGCGACGACACCGCCGCTGCGCACCCGGCCGAGGTCCACGACGCGGGCGAGGCCGTGAAGGCCGAGGCCGACGCCGAGATCGAGGCCAGCTCCTTCCGCACCATCTGGCGCGTCCTGCGCGCCCTGGCGGCGCATGACGCCCGGGTGGTCGGCCGGATCACCGAGCTGCGCGGAGCGCGTTCGCAGGGCACCGCGCACACCACGGCGGCCAAGCCGGCCGAGGGCGAGGCCGCCGAGCCCGGCGGCGAGGGGGAGCAGCAGCCGGCCCCGGTGGAGTCGCCGATCGAGTGGCTGCGGATCAACGCGAAGCAGCACGCGGCGAAGATCCTCCAGACCGTCAAGCTGCGGGCGTTCAACCCCCGCGCGGTCGAGTGGCAGCGGATGCACGCCGTCGCCGCGGTCTTCCACCTTCGGCATGGCCACCTCGATCCCACCGACAAGGCGAAGCACGCCGAGCTGATCTCCTGGCTCACCCGCCAGCGCCACCTCCACGGCCAGCACCTGCTCGACCCCGCCCGCGTCTCCGAGCTGAACGCGCTCGGCATGATCTGGTCGAAGAACGCCAACGCTTGGGAGCGTGGCTACGCGTACGCCGCCGCGTTCCACCACCAGCACGGCCACCTCGCGATCCCCGCCACGGCGAAGCTGGACGGCTACGCGGTGGGCGCGTGGATGCGCCGCCAGCGCAAGGCCGACAACCTCACTGCGGACCAGGTGGCCAAGCTCGACGGCCTGGACGAGCTGTGGCGGCTGGAGCCGGACTGGAACCGCTCCTACCGTCGCCTGCTCGCCTACCTCGCCGCCGGCGGCACCCTCGACGGCCCGGCGAACCGCACCGGCCTCGGCGACGACCCGGCGTTCCGGCCCGGCACCTGGCTGCGCAAGCAGGCGGGGGCCCGCACCGAGGGCAAGCTGACCGACCACCAGGCCGCGCTCCTGGACGCGCTCACCCGGCACGCCGAGACCGTCACCGGCTGACCCGCCCCGCACGCCCCCGCCGTCCCGGCCCAACCAGGCCGGGACGGCCTACCTCCCGGAGGAGACGAGTGACCATCCCCACCACCCAGCCGCCCAAGGTCTCCTGGTACGCCCAGTGGGAATGCGGCGCCTGCGGCGACGGCGGCGACGCGCTGTTCGAGGACGGCACCTCCACCCGGGGCAGACAGCCGGGGGAACGCTCGCCAGCGCCGCTCCCACCCTCGCCCCCGGCCGCCCGGCCGTCCGAGACCTCACCCGCACCGCCGTCCTCGCCCTGTGTAGTACCGAGCCGCGACGGGCCAGCATGTCCTGCTGTACGGCGCAGCCAGCTCTAACGTGCCGTCACCTGGTGAAAGGTGTTGACCTCGCTGTTCGGTGAGCGTTGGATGGGCGCTCCCGGGCCGGGGCCCCACACCCGGCCCGCCGCGCAAGAAGGACCCGGTGCCCTGTGACCGACCCCCACGCCGAGCAGCCGAACACCCGCCACTACCGCGAGTGCGAGGACTGCCACGCCGCACCAGACAGCGGCGACATCCGCATCACCACGGTCGGCCGCGACCTGACCGTCTCCGAGACCTGGCACACCGCCCAGTGCCCCGCCTACACGGTCGAGCAGATCCTGATGGAAGCCGGCGCCGCACAGGTCAAGGAACAGAGCGCGTGGGCCAAGGAAGCCTTCCCCGCCGCCCACGGCCGACTGAGGGCGGCCGCCACCGCGCTCCCGGCCGGCACTGCCGCGGACCCGTTCGTCGCGGCCCTGCTGGAACTCGTCCAGGCCCAGGCCGACGACACCGGCCGCTTCGTCGCCCTGCCGACGTGGGCCGAGATCCTCCAGCGGCACTTCCCGCCCCAGGACCCGGTCTGACACGCAAGGCAGGTCCGCCCGTCCGGGTGAAGACCTTCCCAGCCGGGCGACACGCCTGCTCCGTTCGTCCCACAACCTGTCAGAGGACGTTCTTAGCGTCCCCGGTATGACGAACCACCTGCGTACCACCACTCCGACCACACGCCGGCCCAGCACCCCCGTGCTGCTCCACGTCAGCTCGGCCCGCAGAAGAACTGCCGACTGGCGGTGGACGGCATGAGCCTGACCTCCGGCCTCAGCTGCCCCCGAACCCCGCTGCGCCGTTTCCTGGACCGGGAAATGTCGGCGGGCCCCAAGCCGCTGCGGGAGAACTTCCGCGCCCGGTACGCCGACACGCCTGTCCTGCTGCCGCCCGAAGGGGTGGGGACCGAGGCGGGCACGGTCGGGACCGCGATCGACCTGCGCCTGCGCCTGGCGTTCAACGCCGCCGCCCCCGTCGACCCGGCCACCGTCTGGGGCGTCGAGATGTGCAGGGGGATCGGCGGCCCCCGGGTCGGCGAGCGCATGGGCGCCGTCGGCGAGCAACTCCTCGAGCGCCTGGCCGAGACCGCTCACGCCCTGGACCTGGACGACCGGGACCTGCCGGTGGACCGCTCTTGGGAGGAGGAGCAGGACCTCGCGCGGCTCCTGCTCGCCGCGGCCTGGTACCAGGTCGCCGCCCGCAACCCCTACGGCTTCACCTACACCCCGCTCTTCCTAGCCGCCGTCGAAGCCCCCAAGACCTTCACCCTCGAGCGACTCCTGGCCCTTCCCCACCGCGACCTGGTCGACGACGTCACCGCCCAGCTCCACCTCGCCGCCGCCAGCCCCCTCCAGACGCTGCGCGCCACCACTGGTCCCGCCGACTGCAAGGGCTGCGTGACGTTCGCCGGCGTCGACATCACCGCCGACGCCGACCTCCTGGCCGACGGCACGCTGATCGAGATCAAGAGCACCCGCCACCCCCGCCGCTTCGAGAAGGCCACCGCCTGGCAGATCCTCGGCTACCTCCTCCTCGACACCCCCGACCACCACCGCATCGACACCGTCGGCCTCTACCTCACCCGCACCGCCACCCTCGCCACCTGGCCCGTCGAGGACTACCTCGCCCTCCTCGGCGCCCGCTGCCGCGACCTCCCCCAACTGCGTGCCACCTTCGCCGAACTCCTCACCAACTGCACCGCCGACGAGGAGCCCTACAAACCCGACGAACAGCGCCGCGTCCAGCGCCTGCTGGAACGCGTGGCCACGCCTGTCCCGTCGGGCCACTGTCCGGTCTGCGCCCAGACGGTGCCGCCGCCTGCGGCTGCGGGCCGTGCCCGCCGTTACTGCACCGAATGGTGCAGCCGCCGAGCCCCGGGGCTGCGCCTGCGGGGATGGCTTCCCGGCCGACTGCCGGGCCTGGCCATCGCCGCTTGACCACACCGCGTCCCATGCTGCGACGGCGCGAGTCCGAGGCGGCGTGGGACGCGGAGCGGCTCTCCCAACATGCCCGGCATCCGTCGAGATACCTTTCACCACAGGGTGTCCTGCCAGGCCGTCAGAGCTTTCACAGGTGTCATGGGCAGCATGGCTTGGCAGGGGCTGGTCCGCGGGGGCCGAGCGGGTACGGGAGGCTTTCAGCTCGTCGGCCAAGTGCTGTGCGCATCGTCGTCCGCCCGCGGTGTAGGAGCGAGCGCGGCAGCGGACGCCAAGCTCGACGAGCTGAAGCCGCTTCTTCTGGACGAGGGCCTCCCGCTCCTATGGGTGCCGCGAGCATCGACGGTGCGCGCACTGCTGGATGCTCCGGACGCCCGGACACGGCGTCAGATCATCGGGCGGCGCTGGAAGGGCGTCACCGAAGACTGCGAGACCGTCCTCCACCAAATCACCCACCTCCGGCTTCGTGACGACCGCGACTTCGCATACGACGTCGCCAACGCGCTGAAGGCCGGCCACACCAGCGCGGCGCAGGCCCTGGCCGCCAACCTCCTCGACTCGATCCTTCAGCGCCACCTCGAAGAGACCCTTCGCATTCAGCTGACCAGGAACGACTACAAGGCCAAGGGCATCAAGTTCAATATGGACGACCACATGCTCTTCACCGCCTTCACCTTCGCCCCGGTCTGGTACGCCCACGCCAGATACCGCCCGAAGAACAACGACCCGATTCCGCGGGCCTTCGGCCGGCACCCCAGCGTCCACGGCGTTTCCCGGAAGCAGTACTCACGTGTCAACGCGGTGATCGCGCTCATGCTGGTCACCTCGGTGATCAAGTACCTGGACGGCGAACTGATGTAGCAACCCGCGAGCGCCCGCCCGCCAACAACAGGGCAGTCCGCTCCTACAGTTCCCAGGCCCCGCGCAGGGGCCGCGTGTGGTCGGTGAGGGTGTGCCACACCGCCCCGCTCCGTCAGGAACCAGGCCCGAAGCTTCCCGGCCTGCGGCAGGACGACGTCCTCGACCAGGCCCTCGTCCTTCAGCCGGCGCAGCCGTCGGCGCATCAGCTCCAGCCGGCTGCCGGGGGTGTGGAGTGTGCGCAGCTGCTCGGCCGTGGCCATCCGGAACTGGTACAGCGCGGCGACCACGGCGTGGTCGATCTCGGGCGGCGTCGCCATCACGGGCTCCTCAACGTCGGTGCCCACCGCCCCGGTGGCGGCGAGCACCCGTAGACAAGCCCGCGGTTCTCACCGGATTTCTCACCAAGATCAGCCCATCCGGACACGATCCGACAACGGGTGTTCTAACCGGTGCGACAACCGGTGGTGAGAACCGGTGCGCCAACCGGTGGCCGCCCGCCCCGGCCATGGCGCCCGACCTCCGGACGAAAGCCCAGGTCAGAGGCCATGGTGAGTGGCCGTCAAGGTGAAACTCACCACCCCGACAACCCTTCCTTCCTTCTTCTTTGGTCCTTGTAGTTGTAGTGGCAGTTGTCGTTGGTCGGTAGGGTTCGGCGCCTGCGGCGGGCCTTTCCTCTTCGGCGTCCGGCTGGAGGCCGGCCGCGCGTGGTGGGGATGGGCGCGGCGTGCGGCGGCCCAGAGGGCCACCAGAGGGCCCGGTACGGGTCTGCCCGCCCGCGTTCCCCGAACACGGCGGGCAGGACGGGCAGAGATGGCCTGGAGCGCCTCCAGCGGGCAAGGTGGCTGGGCGAGCCAGCGCCGGTCGAGCCCGAGCGCGGCGAGCTGGCCGCGCTGAGCGTTCGCCGATCGCCGTCCTGCCCGCCTGGCTGCGCCGTTCCTGGCGTCGCTGGTTGTGGTGTCGGTCGTTGATCGGGGTATGGATAGCGACTGGCCTCTGTGAACCCACGCCGCTCGCCCCGGCCCCGTGTTCACGCCGCCCGGACGGCGTTCTCGCAGCGAGGGCAGACGTGCCCGGCGTACTGGGGTGGGTACCAGCGCGAGCCCGGCCCGGAGGGCCGCCACGGGTCGACGACCATGTCCGTGGTGTCGAGCCCGCAGGCCGTCACCGGCAACGGGTCGCCGGGCACGTCCGGGTCGGAGCCGGCGGCGTGCACGACCAGGAGGTCCGGCTGCTGCTGCTCGATCACCACGAGGATGCCCACCACCCCACCCTCCGCCGACTGCGGCCACTGCTGCACCTGGTGACCGGCCAACGGGGTCCGCCATGCCTGGCCCGCGCTGCGCCGGAGGGTTCCGTCACCGGCAGGCGGTGGACCACCGGACGGAGGAGGAGTTCTGTCCCGTGCGCCTGGCCGAGCGGGCAGTGAAGCAGGCCCGTGCGGAGGCGGCGGATGCCCGACGCCGGGCCGCGCGTGTGAGCCGCGGAGAGGAGTAGCTGACCCCACCGCCATGTGTGACCTGTTGGTTGTGGTGGGCGTGGAATGGCCTTGGATCGGGTGTTGTCTGGACCTTTGGTTGGTCCTGTTGGTGGTGTGGGTCGGGGGTGGGTGTGGTCCGGGTTTGGTGACTGTGTGTGGTGGCGGGGTGGTGGCG
>NZ_JOCF01000126.1 GCF_000720635.1 Streptomyces sp. NRRL WC-3742
GAAGCTGATGAAGCTGGCATGGGACGCGGTGGGCACCGAGTTCGGCGGCCGCTGGGAGCTGTACGAGATGAACTACGCCGGCAACCACGAGCAGATCCGGGTCGACGCCGTCCTCGCCCAGCGGGCCACCGGGCGCTTCGACCGGTACCGGGAGCTGGTGGACACCTGCCTGTCCGAGTACGACGAGAACGGCTGGACGGTGCCGGACCTGATCAACCCCACCGACACCACCGTCATCGGCACCGGCGGGGCGGCGAACGCGGCTCGCTGAGTCCCGGGCGCGGAGCGAGCCGGACGGCACCTGCCGTCCGGCTCGCAGTGTTTCCACGGACGGGCACAGAAGAAGAGCCTGCCCGCCGGATCGGGGGTGTCCGGCAGGCAGGCGATCAGGGGGAACGGGCGCGCTACGAGGGGCTGTTCCAGTAGCCCTTGGCGAAGACGTTGTCCGCCGCGACGCCGTACGAGGGCAGCAGCTTGCGCAGCCGGGCGGCGACCCGGCTCTCGGTGAGCACGTAGGCGCGGCCGAGGCCCTCGGGCGGGGTGAACGCGTCGAGCTCCCGCTCCAGCAGGTCGGGCGTCCCGGCCGGGCGGGAGCCCCGGTGCAGCCAGCGCGGCGTGCGGGCCGACAGCGGGAGCTGGTCGAACCGGTCGGTGACCTCGATGAACGCGTAGGTGTCGACCTCCGGGCCGAGCGCCTCGACCAGGGCGGTGACGGCCGGCAGCGATGCCTCGTCGCCGAGGAACAGGTGCCAGTCGGCCGGGCGGAGCTCGAGCTTTCCGCGCGGGCCGACGAACTCCATGGCGGACCCGGGCCGGGCGCCGTCCGCCCAGCGGCTGCCCGGCCCGTGGCCGTGCAGGAACACGTCGACGTCGATCTCGCCGGTGGCCGGCCGGGACTGCCGGATGGTGTAGCGGCGCTTGACCCGGCGGCCGTCGTCGTCGAGGAACAGCTCGATGTCCCGGGCGGGCCCTATGTCGACGCCGACCAGGGACTCGGCGCTCGCCGTCACCCGCGTCATGCGGGGGGTGAGCTGCTCCACCGCGGTCACGATGGCGGTGCGGACGTCGCGCTTGGGACGCAGGGAGGAGAACATGGTCGCTCCGGTTTCGCAGTGGGCTGATGAGGTACGGGGCTCTGGGGAGGTCAACTCGGGGACGCGGGCTGGGACTTGGGCTCCCTGAACCAGGTGGTCACCAGTAGGCCGGCGACCAGCACCACCACCGCCACTATCCGGTACCCGATGGTCAGCGCGTGGGTGAAGGAGTCGACCACCCGCAGGTGTTCCTCGACCCCGAGCGCCTCGGAGTCCCTGATCGCCTGGGCGGAGGAGTGTGAACCCTTCAGGGCGTCGGGCAGCGAGGTACTGAACCGCGCGTTGAGCACTGTGCCGACGATGGCCACGCCGAGGGCGCTGCCGAGCTCACGGGTGGAGCTGTTGATGCCGGAGCCCAGGCCCGCCTGGGTGGGCGGCAGGGAGCCCATGATCCCCATGGAGAGCGGCGGCGCGGTGAGGCCCGCGCCCGCCGCCATGATCAGCAGGTACAGGGCGTACAGCGGGTACGGCGTGTGCCGGTCGGCGAGCGAGAGCAGCGCGAGGCCGACGGTCACGCTCCCGATGCCCGCGGCGACCACCGGCCGGGCGCCGAAGCGCTTGGCGAGACCGATGCTGCGCCGGGAGACCAGCAGCATGCCGGCGGCGAGCGGCAGGATGCCCAGGCCCGTGGCGAGCGGCGAGAAGTCCTTCACGTACTGCAGGTACTGGGCGTTGACGAAGAACAGGGCGAACATCCCGAAGAACGTCACGCCGATGCCCAGCGCGCCGGAGCGGATCTTCGGCAGCTTGAACAACCGCGGGTCGAGCAGCGGGTGTTCGCGCTTCAGCTCGTACAGGACGAAGGCGACGAGCAGCACCACCGCCGCGGCGAAGCCCACCAGGACCGGGGCCGAGGCCCAGCCCTCGCCCGGGCCCTCGATGATGGCGTACAGCAGGGAGAGGAACCCGCCGATCAGCAGGGCGGCGCCCACCGGGTCCTGGCTGACCTGCCGGACGGGGGTGATCGGCACTGCGGCGCGCACCAGCAGCAGCAGGGCCAGGGCGATCGGGGCCGAGGCCCAGAACAGCGACTGCCACGGCAGGTACTGGAGCACCGCGCCGCCGCCCAGGTTGCCGACCACGCCGCCGAGGCCGGTCATGGCGGTCCAGGAGGCGATGGCCTGTGGCCGCTCCGCCGGCGGGAAGACGTTGACGATCACCGAGAGGGTGGCGGGCAGTACCAGGGCCGCGCCGATGCCCATCACCGCGCGGCCGGCGATCAGCAGGGTGCTGCCCGTGCTCACGGCCGAGACCACGGAACCGAGGACGAAGACCGCCAGGCCCGAGGACAGGGCCCTCCGGTGGCCGAAGTGGTCGCCGAAGACCCCGGCGGGGATCAGCAGGCCGGCGAAGACGATCACGTAGGAGTCGACGATCCAGAGCAGTTCGGAGGAGGACGGATGGAGGCCGCTGTCGCCGATCTTCGGGATGGCCAGATTGATCGCGGCGACCATTCCGACCACCAGGACGACACAGGCGCACAGGAGGGCGAGTATCTGCCGGCGCCGGTCGTGGCCGCCGCCGGGTGCGGGCGGGGCGGTCGTCGGTGCGGCCGTTCCGCGGATTTCGGGCATGGCTGGTCCACGCTCTCTGCGAAGGGGTTGCGAAGGGGTTGCGAAGGGATCGGGGCAGGGACCACGTGGTCACGTGAGGCGGTCGGGCCTGTGGGGTGACGAAGCGTCACCTCCGTGCCGGCGGCTCCGACCGGGCACTTCCCAGACTAGGAAGCGGCGGGATGACACTCAACTGCACATATCAAAAGGAATAGTTGATTTGAGCGCAAAGACGCAGGTCAGAGAGGTGCTGTTGCCAAAAGGATCTAGTTTCCCTCTGGTAGCTTGCCTTTCATGCAACCATCAGGTCTTGACCTCAACCTGTTGATAGCGCTCGACGTACTGATGGAAGAGGGCAGTGTCACGGGGGCCGCCCTGCGGCTGCACGTGTCCGTCCCGGCGATGAGTCGCACGCTCGGCCGCATCCGCAGGATGCTGGGCGATCCCGTGCTCGTCCGGGCCGGTCAGGAGATGGTGCCGACGCCCAGAGCGCTGGCCCTCCGTACCCGGGTGCACGCGCTGGTGGAGGAGGCTCTGGAGATCCTCCACCACGACAGCAGTCCCGATCTGGCCACGCTGAGCAGGTCGTTCACCCTGATCGCGCACGACGAGATCGTGCACGCGGTCGGCGCCCGACTGATGGCACGGGTGCGGGACCAGGCACCGCTGGTCTCGCTGCGGCTGCTCGCCGAGGCGCCCTCGGACACGCTCGGGCTGCGGCACGGCGAGGTGGCGCTGGAGATCGGGGTGATCGGCCACACCCAGCCCGAGAGCAGGGTGGAGCCGCTGATGAGCGACCGGCTCGTGGGCGTGGTGCGGCCCGGACACCCGCTGTCCGAGGGAAGGGTGACGCCGCGTCGGTTCGCCTCCGCCCGCCATCTGGTGGTCTCGCGGCGCGGCCGGCTCAAGGGCCCGGTGGACGACCAGCTGGCCGAGCTGGGGCTCGTACGGACGGTGGTGGCCTCGGCGCCGACCTTCGCCGCCGCGCTGTTCGTGGTGCGCGACGCCGACGTGGTCGTCATGGTCCCGGAGAAGCTGTGCCGCGAGGCGGTGCGCGCGCTCGGGCTGACCTCCTTCCCCATCCCCGCCGAGATGCCGCCCATCGAGATCTCCCAGGCATGGCACCCCCGCCTGGACGCGGACGGCGCGCACGCCTGGCTGCGCGGCTGCGTGCGCGACGTCATGGCCCAGTACCGACAGGACTAGGCCGCGTCTTTCGGATTACGCCGGGCGGTCGCCGCCGGGGCACGCACCTCGACGGCTTCTCGTCGGTCACCAATGTCCCCCAGCCTTCGGCCGGGAGGTGCCCCCACCGCAGTGGCTCGGAGGGGTTGATGAGACATGACGGTCCGTCTAGGCTCTGAAACGGGCACCACCGAAGGATCGGGGAGGTTCCGACATGCAGAAGACCGCACCGACCCCGTCCCAGGGCGTGGTCAGCCGGACCGGGCCCAGACGCAGCGAGAGCATCCGACTCGCGGTGATCAACGCCGCGGACGACCTGTTGGTCGAGCGCGGCTTCACCGCGCTGACCATTGAGAGCATCGCCGGGCGCGCCGGCGTCGCCAAGCAGACCATCTACCGGTGGTGGAAGTCGAAGGTGGACATCCTCGTCGAGGCCCTGGACGACGACGCCCGGGACGCCCTGCGCTGGGAGCCGGGTACGGGAGACGCCCGGCAGGACCTGGAGGCCCACCTCCTACGGGTGGCCGCCTTCCTGGAGGAGCCGGCGGGCCGGGTGCTGCACGCCCTGCTGAGCCACGCCCAGCTCGATGCGGAGGAGGCGGAGAGGTTCGGACAGGGGTTCCTGGCCGCGCAACGGGAGCGGGACGTCGAGGGGCTGCGGGAGATCCTGTACTGCGATCTCGGTCACCGCGTCGACCGGGTCACCGCGGAACGCTTTCTGGACGTCCTCTTCGGCCCGCTGCACTATCGGCGGCTCACTTTCCGTGAATCCGCGGACGTGGAACTGGTGAGAGCCACCGTGCGACTGGTCCATGAATTGGCCGTGGAAAGCGCACGGCCCTGATTCCCCTTCTTCGCGGCCGGCGCCGTTATTCCCGGGCCGCTGTTTACGTCGTGCTCAATTGTGGTTGAATCACGCAATGATTCGGGGGCGTATTCCGCGATCACGGAATACGCCCCCGAATCATTGCGCCAAAGCGCCCCCGCCCGCTACGTCACGCTGATGTAGCCGACTCTGATTCCCTGGACGACGGCCTCGGTGCGCGAGGCCGCGCCGAGCTTGATGAAGATCGAGTGCAGGTGGACCTTGACCGTGCACTCGGAGATCCCCAGTGCACGCCCGACCATGCGGTTGGAGAACCCCTCCTTGATGCCGTTGAGCACCTCGCGCTCTCGCGGAGTCAGCGCGGAGGCCGCTCTCCCGTGATGTGAGTTTCCTACCATGCGATTTCCCCCCTAAATGACATGGACGCCCAGGCGGTGTCGAAGGTTCCCGTGGGCGCGCGCCCGGCCGAGCGGCTCCCGGGATTAGCACCATAGACAATTTCGCCTTGCCATTCGGAGTCTACACGTCTAGTGGTACGACAAGAAACTAAATGTTGCCTCGATCACAAAGGCATGCCTGAGAGCGGAGCCGACCGCTCCGAATGAGTCACGAGGTCGTGTCTTTCGGTCATGGCATAAATACGCGAAGTATAAGGACGTGAAAAAGGGAGCGGCCGCACGGGGAATCCCGTGCGGCCGCTCCCGGGGCGGGCCCGGCGTCAGTCGCCGCGCCCAGGGTCGCTCCGGCCGCCGCCCTCGCCGGTCTCCATGGATGTCCCGTCGCTCCGACCGGACGGGTGGAGGCCCTCACAGTCGCCGTCCAGCCCGGGGGCGTCCGGCCGCGCCAGCAGCAGGAAGTGGGTCACCGCCTCCGGATGGTCCTGGAGGCCGGTGGCCGCCGCGACCAGTCCGTACCGCTGGGCCGCGAACTCCCCGGCCAGCGCCGCGTCGTGGCGTCCGTCGCGGACCAGCCGGGCGGCTTCCGCGTTCGACCGTGCGGCCACCCAGCGCGCCCGCGGCAGGTGCGCGGCCAGCCAGGCGGCGACCTGCGGGCGCGCGTGCGGGTGGCCGGAGACCGTGCGGACCTCGCCCAGCGAAGTGCTCGGGCGGACCAGCAGGGCGAACTCGATGCTGAGCACGACCTCCCGCACCACGGCCAGCCGCGGCCCCTCCGCGATCGCGCGCAGGGTGTCCGGCACGAACCCGGCCACGGAGTTGTGCATCGGCAGCATGGCCGCGTCCACGGCCTCCGACCGGACCATCGCCAGGGCCTCACCCGCCGTCGCGGCCTGCACCACCTGCGCGGCGGCGGCCTGGGGGACGGTGTAGAGCGCCTGCTCGGTGAAGGTGCCCTCCGGGCCCAGGTAGGTGAACCGCGGCTGCCGGTGCGAGGTCGCGGCTCCGGCGGCGCGGTCCACCCCCAGGTCGGGCATGAGCGTTCTCATCTCACGCGGCGGCCACGGCCGCGTCCACGGCCGCCGCCGCCGCGCTCTTGGCGCGCCGCAGCTCCTTGTCCTCCAGCAGGCCGGGGGCGAAGGCGGCCGCGTCGATGGTGACGCTGGCCGCGATCCGGCCGGCTTGTTCCACCTCGACGGTGACCTTGGTCAGCAGTCGGCCGGCCTCGGTGAGGTCCGACTCGTCCATCCGCAGGCGCAGCGTGGCGGCCACCGGGAAGAGGAAGTTGGAGAAGGCGGTGTTCATCGAGTTCAGCACGATGTAGTAGCGCTGCTGCGGCCAGCGGGAGGTGATGAAGTGCTCGACCACCGCCACGTACATCTGCCGGGCCGCCTCGACGGCGACCATCCCCTGGACGTGGACGCGGTCCTGCACGTCGACCAGGAGCTCGTTGTGGTCGTGCAGCCGCAGGGCGGCCTCGTAGGTGTCCTCGTCGATCCGGGTCAGCCCGGCGACCAGCACGTTGTCCTGGCGCGCCTTGTGCAGGTCCTGACGGCCGGCCGGTTCGGCGGCGTCGTGCAGCAGGACGAGTACGTCGGCGAGGCCGCGCCTGGCGATCGCGTCCCGCAGGTACGAGGCGTCGAACGAGCCGATGCCCTGGCCGGCGACCACGCGGACGGGCTCCCGGACGGCGTCGAGGTCGCCCGCGTCGAGGGCCCGGGTGAAGGCCGTGAAGGTCTCGGCGCCGACGGCTTCGGCGAAGTCGCGGAAGCGGTCGCCGACGACCAGGCGGGAGGTGGAAGTACCTGTCATGGATTGCCTCCTGAGGGGAAGTCAGAGTGCCAGGCGGGTGTGCCCGGGCCACGCCGTCCCAGCTTCGAAGGACGGCGACGGCGGGAACAGTCGGCCCTTGGTGCTAGCGCCCGGCGTCTAGTTCCCGCGGCCAGGGTGCGCAGCCGGGAGTTCTGGGGCCTGATCCGAAGACACGGCCTAGACCTGTGGCACTACCTTCATCGGCCGACTGCCGCCCGGGTGCCGTCCGCTCGAAGCTGGGGTGGGGAGGCCCGCCACTTGCACCGGACCCACGAGCGGCCCCAGGAACGGGCGAAGGAGCCACAGCCACATGACAGTTCTGCATCCACCGGACGTCCACGCCGGCGCCGCGGCGCTGCTGCCCGGCCCGGAACCACTGAGCCTCATCGACCGGGGAGGCGGCACCGGGGACATCGCTCCCTCGGTGCTGCTCGACCTCCACCGGCACCTCGTGCGGGGCCGGCGCTACAACCTCCAGGCCACCGCGCTGACCAAGCAGGGCCGGCTGGCCGTCTACCCGTCCACGACGGGGCAGGAGGCGTGCCAGGCGGGCGCGGTGCTGGCGCTGGAGGAGCGGGACTGGATCTTCCCGACCTACCGCGACACCCTCGCCCTGCTGGTGCGCGGGCTCGATCCGGTCGAGGTCCTCACCCTGCTGCGCGGCGACTGGCACAGTGGGTACGACCCGCGCGAGCACCGGGTCGCCCCGCTCTGCACCCCGCTGGCCACCCAGGCGCCGCACGCGGTCGGGCTGGCCCGGGCCGCCGCCCTGCGCGGTGAGGACCTGGTCGCCCTGGCCTTCATCGGCGACGGCGGCACCAGCGAGGGCGACTTCCACGAGGCCGTGAACTTCGCCGCTGTCTACCGCGTCCCGGTCGTCTTCCTGGTTCAGAACAACGGCTACGCGATCTCCGTCCCGCTGCACAAGCAGACCGCTGCGCCCAGCCTCGCCCACAAGGCGGTCGGGTACGGCGTCCCGGGCGTGCTGGTGGACGGCAACGACGCCGTCGCCGTGCACCAGGCCGTACGGGCGGCGGCGGACCGGGCGCGGGCCGGCGGCGGCCCGACCCTGATCGAGGCGGTCACCTACCGCCTGGACGCCCACACCAACGCCGACGACGCCACCCGCTACCGGGAGGCCGCCGAGGTCGAGCACTGGCAGGGCCGTGACCCGGTGGACCGGCTGGAGGCCCACCTGCGGGAGTGCGGCCTGCTGACCGAGGAGGCCGTCGCCCGGGCCGGGCGGGAGGCCGAGGAGCTGGCGGCGCAGCTGCGCAGCCGCCTCGCCGACGACCCGGCGGTGGACCCGATGAGCCTCTTCGAGCACGTCTACGCCCGTCCCACCCCCCAGCTGCTCGAACAACGGGCCGCTCTGGCCGCGGAGTTGGCCGACGTCGAGGAGGCCCGATGACCGCCGTCACGGAGATCACCACCCCCGCCGGCGCGGGCCGGGCCGCGGAGGCTGCGCCGGTGACCATGGCCGGCGCCCTCAACCGGGCCCTGCGTGACGCCCTCGCCGCCGATCCCGACGTCCACCTGCTCGGCGAGGACATCGGCGCCCTGGGCGGCGTGTTCCGGGTGACCGACGGGCTCGCGGCGGCATTCGGTGAGGAGCGGGTGTCGGACACCCCGCTCGCCGAGGCCGGCATCCTGGGCACCGCCGTGGGCATGGCCATGTACGGGCTGCGCCCGGTCGTGGAGATGCAGTTCGACGCCTTCGCCTACCCGGCCTTCGAGCAACTGGTCAGCCACGTCGCGAAGATGCGCAACCGGACCCGGGGCGCCCTGCCGATGCCGCTGACGATCCGCATCCCGTACGGCGGCGGGATCGGCGGGGTGGAGCACCACAGCGACGCCTCCGAGGCGTACTACACCCACACTCCCGGGCTGCACGTCGTGGCGCCGGCGACCGTCCCGGACGCCTACGCTCTGCTGCGGGCCGCCATCGCCTCGGACGACCCGGTCGTCTTCCTCGAACCCAAGCGCCTCTACTGGAGCAAGGGTCTGCTCGAGCCCTCGCCAGGCCCCGCCGTGCTGGGCCGGGCGGCGGTGCGCCGACCAGGCACCTCCGCGACGCTGATCACCTACGGCCCCTCGCTGCCCGTCTGCCTGGAGGCCGCCGAGGCCGCGACGGCCGAGGGCTGGGACCTGGAGGTCGTCGACCTGCGGACGCTGGTGCCCTTCGACGACGAGACGGTCTGCGCCAGCGTGCGCCGCACCGGCCGGGCCGTCGTGGTGCACGAGGCCCAGGGCTTCTCGGGGTTCGGCGCGGAGATCGCGGCCCGGATCACCGAGCGCTGCTTCCACCACCTCGCGGCGCCGGTGCTGCGGGTCACCGGGCTCGACATCCCCTACCCGCCGCCCATGCTGGAGCGCTTCCACCTGCCCGACGTCGATCGCATCCTCGACGCGGTCGGGCGGCTGCAGTGGGAGTACGACATCACTGAGGAGCAGAAGTGAGCACGGCCGCACGGGAGTTCCTCCTTCCCGACCTCGGGGAGGGGCTGGTCGAGGCGGAGATCGTCCGCTGGCTGGTCGCGGTGGGGGAGGCGGTCGCTGTGGACCAGCCGGTGGTGGAGGTGGAGACGGCCAAGGCGGCCGTGGAGGTGCCCTGCCCGTTCGAGGGCGTGGTGACCGGGCTGTGGGCGCAGGAGGGCGAGAGCGTGGCGGTCGGCCGGCCGCTGCTGACGATCGCACGGGCCGACGCGCCGGCGGCCTCCGCGCGGGAATCGGCCGGCGAGGGCTCTGGCAGCGTGCTGGTCGGTTACGGCACCGCCGCCCCGGCCCCGCGCCGCCGACGTGCGGCCGCCGCACCGGACAGGGCCGCGGCGGCGGTGGTGCTGGAGGCCCCGAAGGTGGTGTCGCCGCTGGTCCGGGCCCTCGCCCGCAGCAACGGCGTGGACCTGCACACCGTTCGGGGCAGTGGCCCGGGCGGGCTGATCCTGCGGCGCGACGTCGAGCCCGTGCCCGTACCCGGGGACACCGAGGGCGCCGGGGACACCGAGGGCGCCGGGGACGCCGGGGACACCGAGGGCACCGGGGCCGTCCGGGTGCCGCTGCGCGGGGTGCGCAAGGCGGTGGCCGAGAAGCTGACCCGCAGCCGCCGGGAGATCCCCGACGCCACCACCTGGGTCGACGTGGACGCCACCCGCCTCCTGGAGGCCAGGACGGCCCTCGCCACGTCCTCCGGCGAGCCGCTCCCGGTGCTCGCCCTGCTGGCGCGCATCTGTGTCGCGGCCCTGGCCCGCTACCCGGAGCTCAACGCCTCGGTGGACGTCGACCGGCAGGAGATCGTCCGCCACCGCGCCGTCCACCTGGGCTTCGCGGCGCAGACCGAACGCGGCCTCGTGGTCCCGGTGGTGAGGGACGCTCACCGCCGGAACCCGGGCGAGCTGGCGGCCGAGATCGGCCGGCTGGTCGAGGGCGCCCGGGCCGGCACGCTGACGCCGGGCGAGCTGTCCGGCAGCACCTTCACCCTCAACAACTACGGTGTGTTCGGCGTGGACGGATCGACCCCGATCATCAACCACCCGGAGGCCGCGATGCTCGGCGTCGGCCGCATCCTGCCGCGCCCGTGGGTGGTGGACGGCGCGCTGGAGGTCCGCCGGATCTGCCAGTTGTCGTTCACCTTCGACCACCGGGTCTGTGACGGCGGCAGCGCGGGCGGCTTCCTGCGGACGGTCGCCGACCTCGTCGAGGAGCCGCTGGGACTGCTCGGCACGGTGTGAGCGTACGAAGGGGGCCGGCCACCGCACGGTGGCCGGCCCCCTTCGACGGTTCAGCGGGAGCGGTACTCGTGGAGGGTCACGTGCTCCGGCGGGCCCGGGCGCAGGGGCCCGCCCGCCGTGACCTCGGTGGCGGCCTCGGCGGGCAGCAGCCCGGTCAGGCAGCGCTGGGCGAGCTTCCGGTACTGCGCGGTGCCGTTGCCCTTCCAGGCGATCTCGTCCGCGGTGAGCTCGCGCAGGACCTTCGCCGGGCTGCCGGCCACCAGGTGCCGGGCCGGCACCTCGAAGCGGGACTTGACGAAGCTTCCGGCGCCGACGAACGCCTGCTCCCCGACGACCGCGCCGTCCATCAGGACGGACTTCATCCCGATCAGGCTGTCCCGGCCGACCCGGCAGCCGTGCAGCACGCTGCCGTGCCCGACGTGTCCGTCCTCCTCGACGACGGTGTCGGCGCCGGGGAAGCAGTGCAGCACGCAGCCGTCCTGCACGTTGGAGCCCGCGCGGAGCTCGATCCGGCCGAAGTCCCCGCGCAGGCTGGCCAGCGGGCCGACGTAGCAGCCGGCCCCGATCACCACCGAGCCGATCAGGACGGCGTCCGGGTGGACGAAGGCGGTCGGGTGCACGACGGGGACGGCACCCTCGAAGGAGTAGATGCGTGCCATGTTTTCCTCCTGATCACGAGTGGACGGCCGGTGCGGGCAGCACCGGCCGTCCAGGGGGTGTGCTAGGCGGACGCCGTGGTCCGCCGGGCGCGGAGTTCCTCGAGGGCGTCGTGGCCGTGGATCCATGCCAGCTGGTCGGGCAGCCCGGTCAGCCGGAGGTTGCGCTCCTCGGCCCCCGGGCCGTCGGGCAGTTGGAAGCACTCGGCGTTCCTGCGGGAGCCGGACTGGATCAGCCGGGTGCGCGGCCGCCGCAGCCGCTCGTAGTCGCGCAGCGCGTCGGCCACGCCGTCCGGACGGGCCTCGCCGAGCAGGTGTCCGAGGACCACGGCGTCCTCCAGGCACTGGTTCGCGCCCTGGCCGTGGTGCGGCAGCATGGCGTGGGCGGCGTCGCCGAGCAGGGTCGCCCGGCCCTCGCTCCAGCGGCGCAGCGGCTCCCGGTCGTACAGCGCCCAGCGCCCGGGGCGCTCGGCGGCCGAGAGGACCTCGGTGACGAACGGGTGCCAGCCTTCGAACGCCGGCAGCAGGTCCTCCACCCGGCCCTCGGTGTACCAGGACTCCTCGGTCCACTCGCGGTCGGGCACCACGGCCAGGAAGTTCACGGCCGAGCCGTCCGCGACGGGGTAGGCGATGAAGTGCCGGCCGGGGCCGAGCCACAACCACAGGACGGGCTCGGCGAGTTGGGGGACGTGCTGGAGCCGGTTCATGGGGACGAGCGCCCGGTAGCCGCAGGTCCCGGAGAACACCGCCTCCTGCGGGCCGAAGAGGTGGTCGCGCACGGCCGAGTGGATGCCGTCCGCGCCGATCACCGCGTCGGCCTCGGCCTGGGCGCCGTCCGCGAAGTGCACCACGGCGCCGTGCTCGTCCTGTTCGACCCGTTCGCAGCGGGCGCCGAGCCTCAGGTGCTGCTCGCCCAGTTCGGTGAGCAGTACCCGGTGCACGGCCGCGCGTTCCACCGTCCAGAACGGTGCCCCGAAGCGCTGCGGGTACCAGCCCGCGAGCTGGTGGGACACCATCGTGTCGCCGGTGCGCCAGTGCCGGAACTCGGCCCGTACGGGCTCGGTCGCCGCCTTCGCGAGCGGCTCGGCGACGGACAGTTCGCGCAGGGCCCGGTGTCCGTTCGCGCCGATGGCGATGCCCGCGCCCTGGGTGGTGACCCTGCGGGCCTGTTCGTGGACGACGACCTCGGCGCCCCGGCGCTTCAGCGCGATCGCGACGGCCAGGCCGCCGATCCCGCCGCCGACGACGGCCACCCTCGGCCTCCTAGCGGCCCTGTCCATGGTCCTCCTTCTGGTCGGGCCCGTCAGCCGAGCGGGGCCACTCCGGTGAAGCCGCCCCGATGGAACACCAGCGGCTCGTGGTCGCGGTAGGCCACCCCGAGCACCTCGCCGACCACCAGGTGGTGGTCGCCGAGCGGCTGGGTGAGCTTCAGCGCGCACTCGAGGGTGCCGGGACCGTCCGGCAGAGTGAGGCAGCCGGTCAGAGGCCCGGTCTCCCAGGCCGCGGCCTGCTCGATCCCCTCGCGCCGGTCGGCGGGCCGGGTGAGCAGGCGGACCAGCTCGCGGTCGGTGCTGCCCACGAAGGAGACCGCCCACCTGCCGCTGGCGCGCAGCTGCCGCAGGAACGTGGAGTCCGAGCGCAGGTACATCGACACCAGCGGCGGCTCAAGGGAGACGGAGGTGAACGAGTTGACGGCGATGGCGTCGTGGCGGATCCGCCCGGCCTCCTCGACGACGGTGGTCACCGCGCACACGCCGGTGACGAACTGCCCCAGGATGCGCCGCAGTTCGGGCGGCTTGACGGCCCGGCCGGGGGCCTGGGAGACGCTCACCGCAGGTCCGAGATCGGTCGGCCGGTGCCGATGACGGTGGTGTCGGTGGGGTTGATCAGGTCCGGCACCGTCCAGCCCTTCTCGTCGTACTCGGACAGGCAGGTGTCCACCAGCGCCTTGTAGTGGTCCATCGCACCGGAGTGCTGCTGGGCGTGCAGCAGTTCGTAGCGGATCTGCTCGTGGTTGCCGGCGTAGTTCATCTCGTACAGCTCCCAGCGGCCGCCGAACTCGGTGCCCACCGCGTCCCATGCCAGCTTCATCAGCTTC
>NZ_JOCF01000127.1 GCF_000720635.1 Streptomyces sp. NRRL WC-3742
AAACAGCCTTCTCCCCAGCTCAGAGCACACCTTCACACGGGCTCTGTTCGATTCCAGGGCCAGGAAGACGATTCGCATGCCATCGGAAACAGGTACTCATCTGTTAGAGATAGTCGATGGGGGGACTGCGGCGCATCCGGTTTGTCGGACTCACTTCGCCAGCCGACGGCGTCGGGCTCAACGAGACCCCATGCGCTCCCGCCGCAGCCGGGAAGGGGCGATAACCACAACGACGTCGCGGTCGACAGCAGACCGGCTGGCTGAGCGCGGCGTGCTCCGCCCCCGCACCCGTGGCCAGCGCCCGGCGGCGCTGGACCCGCCTACCTTGCGGGGGGCTCCTCCCCCCTGCACCCCCCACCAGCCCTGCGCGGGCTGGACATGCGCTGCCGCTTGCCCTGCGCCGCCGGATCCGACGTCAGGGCCGTGGACGGCCCTGACGTCGGCCCGTCGACTCACCGGCCGGACCGTGGCCGGTCCGGCCTGGGCAGTTGCCCCCAGGTTCAGATGGCTGATGCCGTGGTTTGCCAGACGGAAGATGGGTTCGCCCCGCGCTAAACAATGAACGTCGCACCTGGCCACGGGATCCCCCAACCCCACTCCTCCACCTGGGAGTTGACCATCGATTTCCGGTAACCCACCGAGAAGCACGGCTTTCCGGTTTCACCCGGTACGGGGAACTACGCCAGCGTGCTGCCTGGGAAAGGTCAATGCGGGGAGCAGCAGAGACGAGCCCTGAGGTTCGGGGCCGGAAGTGACGGCGGGCCGTTTTTATGTAAGAGGGGGTTCGGCAAATCATGCCCCTGACCTGCAAACTTGGAAAAACAAAGGTATAGCTGCGCCGACACTTCTGATGCCCAGGGGTCACTGGAAGCCGACATTCGACGCAGATGTTTCGCAATCCTGCGAAACACTGGTGTCGACGGGCCTGGGCGCCAGTGTTTCGGTTGCCACCTCGTGCCGCCGGACCAGACGGCTCGTCGGAGGTCCGGCCCGGAGTTGGGTGCGACACGTGTTTCGCACCCGCGCGCAGAATCCTTCGCACTGCTGCGAAGAACATGTAGCGTGACGTCGACACGAGCAAAGGATCACGGCCTTGGCACAGGCACCGCGCAGCACCACCCGCAGGCAGGCACCCCCGCGCACCCGCCAGCAGCCGAGGCTCCAGCCCGCCGGCCCGGAACACCAGCGCGACCTCGCCGCCGAGATCGTCCGCGGCTACGCCGGACACCTGCCCGACGGCGTCTACGAGGCCCGCACCCGCTTCTACCGCCGAGCCCCCCACGAGGTCCTCGGCTCCGACGGCTACGCCCTCCTCAGCCGTTACTTCGCCCGCTTCGTCCTGCCCCAGGCGCTCATGTCCGGCGAGATGACCAAGCTCCAGTGCGCGGTGCTGTCGAACATCGTCGGACGGGCCGAGCGCGGCGTCTGCCATGCGATCCAGCGTGAGATCGCGGACGAGATCGGCACCAGCCGCTCCAGCGTCAGCCCCGCCCTCAAGCACCTGGCAGCCAGGAACTACATCCGCAGCATCGGCCGGGGCATCTGGCAGCTCAACCCCCTCATCGCCTACAAGGGCAACGGCGACGAACAGCAGGCATTCCTGGCCGAACTCCGGGCACTCGCCCTGGAGAACGGATTCCCTGACATCATCGGACTGGAAGCCCTCCAGACCGGGGACAAGGAGTCGACCGCATGCTGATGGTCACCGACCTGTTCGGAATTCTCCGGCGCCTCGAACTCACCCCCACCGCCACCAACATCCTCTCCGTCATGGTCGAGCGGCAGAACCCCGGCGGCGCCGTCCCCATCACCCAGCAGGACATCGCCGAGGAACTCCAGATCCTCCCCTCCGTCGTCAGCCGCGGGATGACCCTCCTCGTCGAACGCGGCCTCGTCCTACGCAAGGGCTACCGCTACCGCCTCCACCCCGCCATCGCCGGCTACAGCTCCGAACTCGAGATGCAGGCCGCCATGGCCCGCGCCGCCCGCGAAGACCTCCCCCCCATCCTCATCCCCGACTACCAGAGCACCCCGCCCAAGGCCGGCCGCTCCCGGCTGCGCGCCGTCGGCTGACCGCTCCTGTCGGACCCCACAGCTACGGTGCACACCAGCACCCCAGCGCTGTAGGACAGGTGAAGGATGGCGCAGCCGACGGAGGAGTTCGTCTACCTGATCACTGCTGCGGGCAGTCGGACGGCGAAGATCGGGCGCAGCACAGACCCGGGGAGCCGGCTGGCGGCTCTCCAGGCTGGATCGCCCGTGGCGCTGCAGCTGGCGGCGTCGTTTCCCGGTGGTCCGCGGTTGGAGCGGCATCTCCACAAGGCGTTCGGCAGTTTCAGGATCCACGGGGAGTGGTTCGACTTCGGCGACCAGGATCCGGTCCCCATGGTCACCAGAGCGGTTGAGGCGTACGAGCCCGATCCGGGGTACGAGGATCGAGCGGGGCGGTTCCGGGACCCGGGGCCGGCGCTGCACACGCTGGCGCTCACGGGCGGGGAATGGGCGACGATCGACTGGATTCGCGAGCACGGTGGAGCACAGTCTGCGATCCGGGTTGCCCCAGAGGTCGTTGCGCCGGACATCCTGGCCAGCACGACGACCGTCAAGGTCGCCCTCGCTCGCCTGGTCGGGCTCAACATTCTTTTGAAGACGGGCCCGCGGAGCGGTGCCTACCAGCTCAACCCTCGCCGGTTCTGGGAAGGGAACGGTACGGCTCTGTCCGCCGCGTGCCGTCGGATGAATGCGCCGCCCATTGCCGCAGACGAGAAGGCCAGGATGTTCTCCATGCGGCGGCGGTAGTGATCGGCTTGCGTCGGAAGGCATACCGGTGAGGGCATGAAACTCGAACGGCTCTCTGGAGAGAGCGCTGACTGCAGGGTCGCGCGGGTAACGGGCGGTAGCTGCGCCTTGAGTGTCTTGTTCTGGAGATCCGAGACAGCGGCCCGACTTTGGCCCTGGCGGCCGGAGCCAGACCGCTACCACCGGTGATAGCGGTTTGGCCTACCGAGCTCGTCCGGGCTGCGAGACTGGTGATCATGACCGACCGCCGCACTCTCGCGATGCCCTTCTCCGAGCCAGCCACCGGTGCTCCCGAGCCTGCCCGGTCCGGCGGGTGCCGACTGCTGCCAGTCGAGCAGGGCGCCGACTTCCGCCAGCCGCCCGGCGAGACTGCGGCCGTGCCAGCCCCGGCCCGGCGTCGGCTCTCTCCGGGCGGGCTGACCTTCTCCGATCCGGAACGCCAGATCTGACCGGCCCGTCCGTCCCGCCGCAGGCCACTGACCTGCGGCGGTTTCAAATCTAGGCCCTCAATTGAGGGCCCAAAAGTAGAAGTCCCCGCCGTTGACCTGCGGTTCTGCCGACTCTCCGTCGCCCGGACGTTGTCGAGGAACGCGTGACGGCGACATGTGAGTTCAGCCGTCGCCGTGGTCGCCGTCGTCGTCCTGGAGGAAGGCGACCTGGACGCGCAGCAGGTGGGTGTCGGGGTGGGTGTTTTCGTACAGGTCGAGGACCTGCTGGTACTTGCCCGCGTCGGACAGCGTGCGGGCGGTTTGCTGCTCCTCGAGGTCGGCGAAGCAGATGCAGGCCAGTTCGGCGCCGGCCCGCAGCGCGGCCTTTTTAGTGCGGTAGACCCAGACGTCGAGGCGTCCGGATCCGCTGTAGCCGCGGCGGGCGAGGGTCCATACTGCGGGCTTGCGGGTCGTCTCGACCGGCTGGCCGGCGCGGTGGAGCCTGGAGGCGATCTGCGGGCGGATGAATCCGTCGGTGCTGGTGGCCATGGCGCACAACGTAGCCCCGCCTGTGCGCCGGCCGGGCTGTTTCGCCTGGAACTACACCCTTGCCGCCACCGCTGCGGCCTGGGAGGACGCTGGTTGGGTACATATGTCCCTCATGGCGCGGATCCGGTGGGCGGAGGTGGTCGAGCGGGCCCGGGAGGTCGTGCTCGGCTACGGCGGCGACGTCACGCTCCGCCAGACGTACTACAAGCTCACGATGGCCGGGGTGATCCCGCACACCGCCTCCTCCTACAAGCACCTGTCCTCCCATCTGGCCCGGGCCCGGCGGGAGGACCGCTTTCCGGACCTGATCGACACGATGCGCCGGGTCCACGAGCCGCCGGCTTGGGAGGACGCCACCGAGATGATCGGGCAGGTGCCCGGCTGGTTCCGGCTGGACCGCACCCGCGGCCAGGAGGTGGCGCTGTACGTCGCCGCGGAGAAGGACACCCTGCGGGCCCAGTTCACCGGCTGGCTGGACGAGCTGGGCATCCCGGTGATCGTGGTGCGCGGCTACGGCTCCCAGTCCTACGTCCAAGTCGTCCGCGACCGCACGGCGACCGAGACGAGGGAGGTGAGGTTGGCCTACTTCGGCGACTTCGACGCCTCGGGTGAGGGAATCGAGCAGGACTGGATCGCCCGCACGGGTTGCTGGGACACCGTCGAGCGGGTGTTGCTGACCAATGAGCAGCGGATTGCCTACGGGCTGCCGCCGACAGAAGGCAAGAAGGGCGACCCGCGATGGTCGGCCTTCGCCGCGAAGTACGGCTTCGACCCCGCCCGGCCGGTGCAGTGGGAGGTCGAGGCGCTGGAGCGCAACGAGCTGCACGCCCTGCTGATGGCGGCCGTCGAGCCGTACGTCGACCGCGAGATCCTGGCGGAGGTGCTCGCCGATGAACAGCGGCAGCGCGCGCAGCTGCAGACCTTCGTGAACGGCTGGCCTCGGCCTCCCGCGAGCAGGTAGAAGGGCGGCCGCCGTGGCTGATGCCACGGCCGTCCGGCCGTGTGATGGCCGGTCGGGCGGTGCTGGGACGGGGTGTCTCAGCACCTGTCCCAGGCGTGTCTTGGGGTGCCCGGTTTCAACCGTTTCGCTAGGACAGTCCCAGGCGTTTCGCCTGGTACCGCTGCTCTGGGTTGGGCCCGGGACAAGGGTGAGACATCCGGCTCGGCCAGCTACCGGTTGGGTGCGGCGTCCTCGATGGCGGCGAGCAGGAGGGCGTGGACAGAGCCGGTGGCCTCGCGGGTGGCCGGGTCGGGGTCGTCCAGCTGTGGGGCGATCAGCTCGGCGGCCGCGGCGAGGACCGGTACGGGCACGGTCACCTCGCGCAGGTGCAGGAGCTGGGCGGCCGCGAGTTCGCCGGGCGTCGCCTGGGCGCGGGCGTTCGGGATCAGGGAGCTGATGCCGCGGGGCAGGGGCTGGGCGCTGGTCACTGGCTCATTCTTCCGCGTGCCGGGTGTCGGTGATCACCATGGTCGGTCGTCCGGCGGCCCTGGGGGGAGGGTGCCGTGATGGTGGCGAGCGATGGCCTCCAGCAGCGTCTGGCGGGCCCGGTGCCAGCGGACGTCCTCGGTGCGGCCGGCATCGGCGGCGAAGTCGGGCAGCGGACGGTCCTGTGCGGCCGTGGTGAGCCGACGGCCGAGCCCGCCAATCGCGCGCTGCCAGTGGCCGAGTTCCAGCAGCAGGCTGCGTACCAGCTCGTCGACGGCGCCGGCCGGGTCAGTACCGAAGGAGCGTGCCTCGGCGGCGGCCTCCGCGAGGACGTCCTCGTCCAGGCCCTCGAAGGCGTCCCGCCACGTCTCCACCCGCTGTTCGAAGTCTTCCAGCAGGGCGCGCAGCGTGGCTTCGACAGCGGCTGGCGACCACGGGGGCGGGGTTCGGGGAGCGTGGACGGTGTCGGCCAGGGCCCTAGCAGCGCCGGGGCCCAGCGCCCGCCGGGCCCGGCCGGGCCGCGCTTCGTTGCTGCGGTTCACCGGCCGGGCCGGGCAGCGCGTCCGGCGCCGACCGCGTCGTCCATCACCTGGGCGAGGTGGGGTAGTTCCCGCTCGTACCAGGTCAGGACGGTGCCCGGCATGGCCAGGGCCAGGGAGGTCACGGCGGCCAGAGCGATTCGCTCCCCGCCCGTGAGCTCCGGGAGCGTCTCTAGGTTGGCAGTGCCGAGCAGCACGCCGCCGTCCAGGCGGTAGCGCAGCTCCGCGGCGAGCTCGTTGTCGTTGCCGGGGATGATCTCGCGGGTGCAGGTCTGCTCGATCGCGTCGGCGGTCAGCTCCAGCATCCGCCCGTGCACCTTGACCGGCTGTCGGCGGGCCAGCTCCCGCACCCAGACCGCCGCCCGCTCCCCGGCCGCTGCGGCTACCTGCAGCCCGGCGCGCTCCTCCTCGGTCAGCTCCTGCCCGGCTGGCGCGGACTCGGACCCGGCTTCGAGAGAGGAGGGGATCGGCACCCGGGACAGCGGAGAAGACGTCATACCGGTGCAACCGCCCGCCGGACCGGACGGTCACGGGTGCAGCAAGGCCACCCTCGCTGCACCCGGGCGCGCTGCTGCACCCCGTGTACCAACACGGTCCGTGCCACGCCCTGCTGCTGCACCACCGGGTGCCGCGACTGCGACGGGCCGCAGCGGGACAACCTGGCGTTGCGCGGGACAACCTGGACAAGGGGTCTCCGGGTAGCAGGACAAGGGGGTGGGCGGCTACGGCCGGTGACGGGACAACATGCCGCGCTGCTGCACCAGGTAGCGGGACAACGTGCAGCAGCAGCGCATGGTGCAGCAGCGGGGAGTTTCGGGCCGGTCCGCGATCCAGGTTCCTTGATGGCCGTCCGGGTGGCCGGGAGTTCGGACCGATCCGAATTGAGCTGGGGTCTGGGTGATCGTCAAGGTTACGATCCGGGGCATGCAAAACGGATCGGTCCGAAATTCCGGTGCTGCTGACGTGCTGTTCGACGTGGCGGTCGGTGCGGTGTGCGAGCGGAAGGGGTGCGAGCAGATCGTGCCGCCGCCGGAGCGGGGCAGGCGCGGGCGCCGGTCGAAGTACTGCTCGACGGCGTGCAAGTCCGCGGCGGCCAGAGACAAGGCCAAGGACGACGGCCTGGAGGGCGCACAGGCGGAGGTGCTGCGGTGCGCGAAGGCGGCCGTGGACGCCGCCCGGGCGTTCCTGGACACGGTGGACGACGATCCGATGGGTGCCTACGACGCCTTCTACACCGCGCACGCCACGCTCTGTGCCCGAGCCCGGGAGGCCGCGGAGGACGTGCGGGACGAGGTCCGCTGGCCCGGCCTGACCGGGCCGCAGCTCGAGCTGCGCCGCGCCGAGGAGACGGTGATGCGCTCCAACGTGCTGGCCCGTGTCTCCCCGGAAGTCCTGGCCGCCTACCCGCCGGACGGGCCGGCTGTTTCGGATCGGTCCGAAAATCCCGCCCCTGCGGCACCCCCGGTCGGACCGGCTGTTTTGGACCGATCCGAAAAGGCGCCCGTGCCGGTGGGGGCAGCGGCGCCGGCTGACACGGAAGAGCGGCAGGCGGAGACATTCGAGGCGCTGCGGCGCGCCGCCTGCACCATTCCGACGCTCCGGTTCGGCGAGCCGGACCGGCTCGACGACCTGGACCTGACGGTCGGTGAGGGCTGGCTGCTCGCCTCCTGGGACAACCCGCAGGCCGAGGACGTCCACCAACTGCTCTACCGGGGCCGGTCGATCGGCTGGACCGCGCCGCTGCCGGACGGCCCGTGGGGGCAGGCCGGGCACATCGCCGCCAAGCACCGGGGATCCAAGGCCGCCGTGGTCCTGACGGACCCGGCCAGCGGGGCCAGTACCCACCGCACCGTCGGCCAGGCCCTGGACTTCCTGCACCGCACACACATCGAACTGCTGCGCCCCGACCGTGCGATGCCCGGCGTGCAGCGCCTGGCTCTCAAGCGCCCGACCGGCTGGATCGTGCCCTCCGCCCGTGGCCTCGGTGACCCCGACCGCGAGGCGCTCGGCGACGGCCTGGTCCACCTCACCTGGCCCGACCACCCGGGCGTCCAGGAGCTCCAGCAGGGCGGCCGGCCGGTCGGCTGGATCGAGGAGTACGACGTTCAGCGCGGAACCTGGACCGCTCTGATCGACAGCAGCCTCCTCGCTGACGCCGCCAGCGGCGAACCTTTGCGCTGCCCCGGCGCCGAAGGCGCCCTCGCCCTGCTGCGCCGGGCGCTGGGGGAGCACCTCACCCGCTGGTAGACCGGGCGGGCCGACGCGGCCGCGCGCGATGGACAGCTTCAGCAGCCGCGCGGCGCGCCTCGGCGGGCCGACGCGGCCGCGCGCGATGGACAGCTTCAGCAGCCGCGCGGCGCGCCTAGGGACAGGCCGCGCGGCACCGCGCCCGAAGCCGCGGGCGGGGTCGGCACCGTGACCGACTGGGCGACCGAGGTCGAGTTCCTGCTGCCGGGCGGCCGACGCAAGGTACGACCGGACGCGGTGCTCCAGGCCCCCGGGATCGGGGTGCCGGTCCTCATGGTCGAGGTCGACCGCTCCACCATGGCGCCGGAGCGGGTCGCCGCGAAGTTCACCGCCTACCGCGAGCTGTTCCGCACCAAGGTGAAGAGCACCGACCCCGCGCTGGCCGAGCAGGACCCGGCCGACCGCACGGTGCACTGGTGGCGCCGCACCTACCCCGGCCCCCATCCCCGGCCCGGCTACCCGCCCGTCGCCCTGGTCGTCACCGGCGCCGGACCCGTCGCCCTGGCCAACCGTCAGGAGGTCGTGGCGGACCTGTCGGCCGAGTGCTGGCGCGGCACCGGGTGGACCGTCCCGCAGGACGACAACGACGGCGACGGCTGGCGCGAGTACGACGACGCCGTGCCCATCCTCGCGACCACCCTTGAGCTGCTGGCCGAGCACGGCCCCCTCGGCCCCGTCTGGTGGCGCTACGGCCGCCCCGGCCGGCACTGTCTGCTCGACGCCCTGGAGAACCCGAACAACCGCGCCGCCTACGACCAGCGTCAGAAGGCCCGGGAGAAGAAAGCCCGCCAGGAGCACCGGGAGGGGATGCGCACCCTCGCCTGCGCCGACTGCGGCAAGGTCCCCAAGGAGGAGAGCACCTGGCACTACGGCCCCGACGGGAACCGCGTGGAGTGGACCCGCCAGCCCGGCGGCCGCTGCTGGACCTGCCACCAGGACCGCGAGGAACGGCTGGAGCGGGAGGCCGAGGAGCGGCTGGTGGCGGCCCGGGCGGTGAACGCCGGGCTGAGGCCGTGCTGGTCGTGCCGGGGCTCGATCGGCGGGAAGGAGGGCTCGACGCTGGAGCTGCGGGAGAAGGCCACCCCGGACCGGCTGGAGTGTCCGCAGTGCGCCAGCGACCGGGAGACGGAGAAGCTGGGCCCGTTGCTGTTGCCCGCCCCGACCAAGCGCGAGCAGATGGCCGCCCTGATCTCCACCCCGGATGACCCCTGGTGGGAGGACCGCGTGCTGCACGCCAAGCTCTACCCGGCGAAGGGCCGCCAAGTGTGACCTGTTGGTGGTTGTGGGGGTGTTGTGGCCTCTCTGGCCAGGTTGTCTGGACCTTTGGCTGGTGCTGTTGGGTGGGTGTGCGGGGTTGGTGTCGCCCGTGTTTTGGTGACTGTGTGTGGTGGTGGATGGGGGTTGGGGGG
>NZ_JOCF01000128.1 GCF_000720635.1 Streptomyces sp. NRRL WC-3742
GTGCGCGTTCGGGCATGCCTGTCACGGCTGCTGCGGCGACCATGATTCCCGCGACGAGCACGGCGCTGCCGCGTCTCGTGAGCACACTGTTCAGGGACATCGGAACCTCCTGGGATTGTCAGGTGGGGGTGCAGACTTCACGGCTCCAACCGGACCGGGGATCGGCTGGCGAGCGGTGTTCCGAATCCGGCCCGGGTGTCGGGGGGGCGGTCGGCGACGGTGCCCGACCGGGCTGGTGGGAAAGCGTGACGGGTGGGGCGCCGGGCGGGACGTCAGGACCCGTCGGGGCCGGGGCGCGCTCCCTGCGGCCGCAGGTCGTCCAGTGCGAGGACGATCGCGCCGTGCAGGGAGGCGTCCTGGCGGAACCGGGCCGCCCTCAGCTCGGTGGGGAAGGGCAGGGCATCGGCCAGCAGGCGCTCGAGCCGGGGGAGGATCACGTCGGCGACGGACATCAGGCCGCCGCCGAGGACGATGCGGGCGGGGTCGACGAGCGAGGCCATGTTGGCGAGCGCCATCGCGAGGACGGTGAGCGTCTGCCGCGCCAGCTCCTGGGCGGCGGGGGTGGTGCTGCGGAAGAGGTCGCCGCCGGTGGCGGTGTCGCCGAGCAACTCCTTGGCTTGGTCCGCCAGTTGTCTGCCGCCGAGGAGTTCCTCCAGTGGGGCGCGGCCGGCGGCGACGGCGTCCAGGGGCGCGTCACCGGGGTTGGCGTAGGCGATCTCGCCGGCCGCCCGGTTGGCGCCCCACACGATGTGTCCGCCGACGGTGAGGGCGGCGGCGAGGCCGGTGCCGAGGTTGACGTAGAGGCCGGGGTCGACGTCCCGCAGCTCGCCGAGGCGAAGTTCCGCGAGTGCGCCGGCCCGGACGTCGTTGGCGACCGGGACGGTGGGGACGCCGAACTCCTCGGCGAGACGTGAGGACAGGGCCAGGTCCTCCCAGCCGGGCAGGTTGGGGGTGAGCAGGATGCGGTCGGACTGGATGATGCCCGGTGCGACCGCGGCG
Source organism: Streptomyces sp. NRRL WC-3742 (assembly GCF_000720635.1). Lineage (GTDB taxonomy): Bacteria > Actinomycetota > Actinomycetes > Streptomycetales > Streptomycetaceae > Kitasatospora. The sequence goes on from NZ_JOCF01000128.1 coordinate 1,000, forward strand.
TGGGCGGCGACGGGGGCGTCGAAGCGGGTCTCGGACTCGGCGGCGAGCTGTCGTACGGCCTCGGCGGCGCGCGCGAGGGCCTGGTCGGGCCCCAGTTCGGCGAGCGTCGCCAGTCGCATGCGGATGAGGATCGTCCCGTGCGGGTCGGCGAGTGCGAGTTCGGTCTTGGTGCCACCGAAGTCGACGCCGATGACCGTGCGATCCGGTCGGGTGTCGGCTGTCCCGGATACCGGGCTGTGGTCGAGGTGAGGGTGCAACGGCGTCACTGTCAGCATCCGAGGGGGTTCTCTCGTGCGAGGCTCCGGTCGGCTGAAGGGCAGGCGGCCGGACCGGACCCGCTGTTCGGGGTCGGTGTGGGGCACCGAGGCAGCTCGGCTGCAATAAGTTAAATTCCTTTATTCATCCCCGTCAAGACCTGATTCGCCGACGTCGCCGCTGCCGCGGGGCCGCGGTCAGAACGAGGGGACCGGGGCAAGCCTCAGCACACGCGCGGCCGGTTCGGCCGTCGAGGGGAGGGTGAACACGGCGCCCCGGCGGCCGGCCTCGACGGGTACGGGTGCGCCCGAAGCGAGCTCGGTCACCCGGGTGTCCTGCGGCAGGTGGAGATCGGTGACCACGGTCTCGCCCGTCACCGGGCCGAGGAAGTGGACGTAGAGGGCGTCCGCTGTCGTGGTGAAGCGGACCGGCACGCCGTCCTGGGTGGTGGACCCGGGAACCGTCCAGGGCCGGGTGCCGTAGACCGCCTCGCCGTGGACGTCGAGCCATCGGCCGAGTTCGCGCAGGGCCCTCTGCTGGAGCCGGGGGATCCGGCCGCGGTCGTCCGGGGTGACGCCGAGCAGGAGGTTGCCGTTCTTGCTCACGACGTCGAGCAGGAGGTGGACCAACTCGGTGCCGGTGAGGGTGTGTTCGGGGCCCTCCTGGCGGTTCCAGCCGAACGAGAGGCCGAGGGGGCGGGCGACCTCCCACGGCCGGGCATCCACCTCGTGACGGCGGGCGAAGTTGGGCGTGGCCACGTCGTAAGGGCCGGACCAGAAGCGGTCGTTGACGATTCCGTCGGGGACGGCCGCGTAGTAGTCCTGGAGGAGCGGGGTGGGGTCGCCCGGGTATCCCATGTCGTTCCAGAGGATGTCGGGACGGTAGCGCTCGATGAGTTCGTGCCAGTGCGCGTCGACGTAGGCGGCGTACTCGGGGCCCGGCGGGCAGCTGACGCGCGTGTCGGTCATGCGGCGGACCGGGAGGTTGGCGAAGGACCAGTCGAGGCCCGAGGAGTAGTAGAGGCCCACCCGCATCGACCGGTCGCGCACGGCGGCCGCGAGTTCCCCGACCACGTCGCGGGGGGCGGTCCAGCCGTCCGGGTGCGGCACCCGGGACGGCCAGAGCCGGTAGCCGTCGTGGTGCTTGGCCACCGGTACGGCGTACCGGACGCCGGCCGCGGCGAACAGCTCGGCCCACTCCTTCGGGTCCCACTCGTCGAGCGCGGTCGCGAAGGGCCCGCGGAAGTTCTGGTACTGCGCGTCGCCGTAGGTGGCGCGGTGGTAGTGCCAGGTGGGGCTGGACTCGATGGCCAGCCCGTTCTCGTACCACTCGGAGAACGGGGTGGGGACCAGCGGGTCGAGTTCGTCGCCGCCGCGCGGCGCGCTCTCGTCGTCGACCAGCAGCTCGACCAGCGACTCGTCCAGCGGTGCCCAGCCGGGGACGGAGTACAGCCCCCAGTGGATGATCACGCCGAGCTTGGCGTCCCGGAACCAGGCCGGGGTCTCGCGGCTCGGCGGTTCGGTCTCTGCCACGGCCACGGCGCGGCGTCGTCGGAGGGCGGTCGGCACCGGCTGCGGGGAGCGGCGTGCGGTGGTGCTCCGGGCCGCGTGGGCGAGGACCCAGGCCCTGGCGCCGTCGGCGTCCCGGCGCTCGAGGGCCGACACCAGCATGTCGTGGTCGGTGAGCAGCCGCTCGCGGCCCTGCTCCCAGGCCGACCGCCAGACGTCGGCCCGCGCCGGGGCGCTGAACAGCGCGTCGGCCAGCGCGGAGAGCATGCTGTTGCCGCTCAGCCGGGTCAGTTCAAGGTGGAACTCGCGGTCGGCTTCGGCGGCTTCGTCATGGCCGTCGGCGGTGGCGACCCGCTCCGCCAGGTCGGCCAGCGCGGCGATCTGCTCGGGTCGGGCGCGCGCGGCCGACCGGGCGGCGGCGGCCGCTTCGAGTACCGCGTGCACTTCGAGGAGTTCGGCTCGCCGGTCCTCGTCGGCGACCGGCAGCGCCAGCCGCAGTCCGGACAGCAGGTGCTCGGAGTCCAGCGCCGTGACGAACACGCCGGCGCCCTGACGTGGCGCGACGAGCCCGAGGGCGACGAGCGCGCTCATGGCCTCCCGGACGGAGCCGCGCGACACCCCGAGCTCCAGGGCGAGCCCGCGTTCGACGGGGATCTGTTGCCCCGGGGCGTAGGCACCCCGGGCGATCAGGCCCAGGAGCTGCTCCAGCGCCCAGGAAACGGCGGGACGGGTGGCCGCGGACGGTCGGTCGGGCGAAGTCATCGGATCTCCTTCGTTCGCTCGAGACCTTAGGTCATCGGACCAATATCGGTCCAGATGGCGCGACATCCCTGGTGGGCCGGGCTTTCCGGGGTGCGATGAGGTCATGTCCTCGGGCCAATCATGGTGCGAAGAGTTTACATCCGGGACACATGGCGGTAGAAAGCCGCTACATCCACGGAGTCATCCGATCAATTGGCTCGGGCGATGAACGACCCGCCGCTCCCACGCACTCGAGGATCGATCCCCATGACTATCTCCCGGAGAGCCTTCGCCGCTCTCGTGGCCGGCTGCACCCTGACCCTCACGGCCGCGTGCGGCAGCGGCTCGGGCTCGACCGCCCCCGACACGGCCGCCACCGGTCCGATCACGCTCAACCTGTGGACGTGGACCGGGGCACCCGGTGGCGCGGCCATGCAGCGCGCCATTGACGCGTACAGCAAGGACCACCCGAACGTCACGATCAAGAACAACGAGATCGCCCAGGCCGACTTCAAGGCCAAGGTGCCGCTGGCGCTGAACGCCGGACAGCAGATCGACGTCCTGGCCGTCCAGCCGAACCTGTTCGCGGATCAGGTCAGGGGCCAGCTGAGGCCGCTGAGCTCCTGGGAGAAGAACATGCCGGCCGGCACGATGGCCAAGTTCCAGCCGCTCGCGATCGACCAGGGCAAGAAGCTGTACAGCGACGGCCAGCTGTACTCGGTGCCGTTCGGGATGAGCGGCTCGGCGGTCGGCTACTACAACGCGGCCCTGTTCAAGGAACTCGGCGTCCAGCCCCCGCAGACCTTCGCGGACATGGCCGCACTGGCCAAAACCCTGAAGGAGAAGAAGCCGGGCGTCTCGGTGGCGGTGATGCCCTCCGGCACCGACGCCTGGTTCCAGGACGAGTTCGCGCTCACCCTGGCGGGCCAGAAGGACCCGAAGTTCTTCGACAACGTCCGCTACCACAACGGCAAGTGGAACACCCCGGCCTACGTGCAGTCCCTGACCGACCTGCAGAAGGCGTACGGCGACGGCGGCCTGGACAAGAACTCCATCGACGTCGACTTCGCCAAGGCCGAGGAGGCGTTCGCGACCGGCAAGGCCGCGATCCTCTTCAACGGCACCTGGGACTCCAGTCTGCTCTCCCCGGCCTACCGGGCGGCCAACAAGATCGGGCTGACCGACGTCGGTGCGATGCCCGTGCCCGCGGTGTCGGACGCCTCCACCCGCTCGCTGCGCTCCTTCCTGGACGTGACCCTGGGCATCCCGAAGACGTCCAAGTACCCCAAGGAAGCAGCGGACTTCATCGCCTACCTCACCGCCGGTGCCGGCGTCGACCAGTGGGCGAACCAGCTCGGCCTGATCCCGGCGGTGCAGGGCTGGTCCGCCCCGAAGGGCACGGTCGCCTCCGATGCCGAGCAGAGCGGGCTCAAGACCATCCAGGACCTGATCGCCAATCCGCACAGCGACCGGAACAACCTCAGCGCGTTCTCGGCCGAGGCCGGAAAGAAGGTGCTGAGCGTGATCGGCGGCGCCGACCCCCAGCAGGCCGCGAAGGAGCTGCAATCCGCCCTGGACAGCGGCAAGTTCAACTGACGCCGAGCGCACAGACCTGTGGTGCGGGCGCCAAACGGCCGCGTCCGCACCGCGGTCCGATGAAAGGCTACCGATGCGACGCAAGCTGAAGGGCGAGGGGCGGACCGCCCTCCTCTTCCTCACACCGCTGTTCCTGGCCTACGCGGTCTACTACGCCTACAGCTTCTGGTTCCTGATCGGCACCAGCTTCACCAAGGTGTCGATCAACTTCTCCAACGCCGTCGAAGTCGGCTGGCGGAACTACCAGTTGCTGCTGGAGGACCACGCCTTCCTGACGGCCATCCGCAACAACCTTCTCTTCGCGGCGGGCAGCATCGCGGTCTCGCTCACCCTGGCGTTCGTCATCGCCGTCATGCTAGCGTCCGGCATCGGCGGTCGCCGACTGTACTACGCCATCTTCCTGGTCCCGGCCCTGACCCCGATCGCGCTCATCGCGACCGTGTTCGGCCGGATGCTCCAGTACCAGGACGGCGCGCTCAACGAAGGGTTGCGCTCGATCGGCCTGGGCGGACTGGCCCAGCACTGGCTGACCGAGCCCGGCTGGGCATTCGCCTCCGTCCTCGGGCTGTTCGCCTACCTGATCGGTCTGCCGATCATGTACTACACGGCGGACCTCGCCGCGATGCGCACCGACGTCCTGGAAGCAGCGGTCCTGGACGGCGCCGGACCGCTGCAGATGATGCGCGCCGTCATCCATCCGATGATGCGCAGCACCCACCTCACCGTGACGCTCGCCCTCCTGCTCGGCTCCTTCCGGGCGTTCGAGGTGGTGCTGCTCTCCACGGGCGGCGGTCCCGACGACACCACCGAGATCGTCGGCACCTACACCTACCGCTACGTCACCTCCGGCGGTTCCACGATCGGCTACGCCTCGGCGGCATCCGTGCTCGTCCTGCTCGTGGCGCTGCTCGTGTCGGCCGTACAGGCCCTGGTCACCAGGACGAGGAAGGGAGAGGCCCGATGAGCGCGAACGGCGGCTTCGGGCTGCTCGTGCGCCGGCGCCGGGACCGGTACATCGCGCAGGCGCTGCTCGTGGCGACCGCGCTGCTGTGGCTGGTCCCCGCCTGGTCGGCTCTGCGTGAGGCCCTCAAGGCCGGCGGGTTCTCGAACTTCACCTCGCTGTTCAGCGATCCGCTGGGCGGCATCCCGGTCTGGCGCACCTACCTCAACAGCCTGCTCAACGGAGTCGTGCACGCCGCGGTGGTGCTGTTCGTCTCGCTCCCCGCGGGATACGCCTTCGGCAAGCTGCGCTTCCGCGGCCGTGAGGCGCTGTACTACGGGACCATCCTGTTCCTGGCCATCCCCGGAACCGCGATCCTGGTGCCGCTCTACCACGTGACGCAGCAACTGGACCTGTTCAACAGCCACTTGGGGGTCGGGCTGCCCGAGGCGGCGCTCACCGTCCCGTTCGGCGTCCTGCTGATGCGCAACTACGCGGAGAACGTGCCCGACACCCTGCTGGAGGCGGCCATCATGGACCGCGCCGGACACTTCCGGATCTTCACCCGGATCTTCGTCCCGATCGCCCGGCCCGCGATCGTCAACCTGACCGTGCTGTGCTTCATGTGGTCCCTGCAGGACTACCTCTGGCCGAGCGTCCTCAACACCGAGCCCGACATGACCACCGCCGCCCAGGCCGTCTCCAGCTTCCACAACGCCCTGTCGGCCTCCCCGGTCGACTCCGCGCGCTACAGCGCCAGCCTGGTCCTGCTCGCCGTCCCCGCCGTGCTGCTCGTCGTCCTCGGCCAGCGCTTCATCACCAACGGCCTCACCAGCGGCGCCACCAAGGACTGACCCGGCCCCCCGACCGCCCTCGACCGCGCCCCCTCGGCGCCACAGACCACCGACCCGCCCGCCGCCCGGGGCGGGTCGGGGCCGGGCCCCTCGCCCCATCGCCCGGAACTCCACGGAAGATCCCCCACCTCTCAGGAGTCCTCATGAAACGCAACAGACGGCTGGTGCCGGTGGCCTGCGCCATCGGGCTGCTCGCCGGCCTCGTCATCCCGGCGACCTTCGCCTCGGCGGCCGACGGGTCCTCGATCGCCTCCGGCGAGGTCGAGGTGGTGTTCGACACGGCCAACGGCCTGCCCAGCCGGTACGCCTTCGCCGCCTGGTCGAACGCGTCGCTGCGCGGACACGACATCGGCAGCGGTGGCGGCCGACTGGCCGCGGCCTCCCGCGACAGCTCCGGCGGCGAGTTCTCCGGCACGGACTCACTGCGCCTCAACCGGGTCGAGAAGACCTCCGCGACGACCGCGAAGGTCTTCTACGACGCGTACTGGAGCGACGGCACCACCAGGACCGCGTCGCTGGCGATCCAGTACGTCGTCACCGGGACCAACGTCGACATCAGTCTCCAGAACGTCACCGAGACCCCTGGCTACCAGCTGATCTCGGTGAACCTGCCCAGCCTTCTGACGGTGCGCGAGGAGGACGGCGGCGCGCCGTGGGTCCTGGACGCCAACGGCGGCGGCCGCCTCAACCCGCTCGCCAACGTGAAGATGGACAAGGACGAGGAGGGCAACGACAAGGACCACGCCACCAAGCCGCAGTTCGTGTACACCCCGGAGGGCTACAACTCGCCGTACTACCCGGTCGACGGGGTCGGGACCACGGCGGCCACGGGCTCGCTCGAGCTCACGGGCTTCCTCGACGAGACCTTCGCCTCGGTGTACTTCAGCGGGTCGAAAAGGCACTACACCGCGGGCGTCGGTGCGCAGTACCGGGTCCGCGGCGGCACGTCGACCCCGAACATCCTGGTCAACCAGCCGGAGATCGCCCGGCTGACCTTCGCCGGGGACTACGACAAGAACGGCGTCGTGGACTGGCTGGACCTGGCCAAGCGCATGCGCGACCAGGCCCCGGTCATCCCCTCGCACTACTACGACGACAAGTTCGTCTACCAGGTGCTCGGCCAGCTGGGCCACAGGGACGCGGAGCTCAAGTACGCCGCCGCCGAGCGCCTGGCCGGCCGCGTGTCGAACCTGCTCGACGGCAACCCCCAGGTGATGCAGATGGCCGGCATCTTCGAGGGCGGGCACGACACCATCGAGCCCAACTGGACCCAGCCCAACGGCGAGCTCGGGGGACTGTCCGGCTGGAAGACGGCGAAGGCCAACGCCGCCAACCTGTACAACACCAACCTGACCTCCGACGACAACTACGACGACCAGTACAAGAGCAAGTGGAGCTGCAACAAGGACGTCCCCAGTGCCTGCCAGAACGACGACGACATCACCCGGACCATCGACAACAACCTGCAGACCTTCAACGCCTGGAACGGCGTCGACACGAGTTACATCGCGGGCATGAAGAAGTACGTCGACAGCGGCCGCGCGCTGGCCCGGGCCGACGGCACCATCACCACGGTCGGCCTGCACGACGGCGCCCTGATCGACGCCATGACCTGGTGGTCGCACCGCCACGACTGGGATCCGGCCCACCCGGCCAGCGCCGTCGACAACCTCACCGGCGGCAAGTTCAAGATCCTCGAGGAGTACGCCAGGTACGGCGTTGCCGTCAACGGCGAGATGGAGCGGTACCCGTTCCTGGGGAAGGTCGCCCTCACCGTGGACGGACCGCAGGGCGGTGGCTGGGTCGGGGGCCCCGAGACCGAAGTGCCCTTCATGGCGACGGTGCTGCGCCACACCCAGATCTACGGCGGGACGAAGGACGACGCCTTCCCGACGGCCCTGGAGTCCGACCCCAAGGCCGTGCTGCTGCACAACGTCCGGTCGGCGCGCTGGATCGACGGGAAGACCAGGGACCAGGACATCGCCGATGCCTACTATCTCGGGTACCGGCCGTGGATGCTGCTGTCCAAGCTCGACGTGGACACCTTCAGCCGCAGCGACGACAAGAAGTCGATCACCGAGACCCTCAAGGACGGCTCCGGCAACACCGCGTCGATCACGATCAACTACGAGAAGAACGAGTTCTCGGCCGTCTACAACGGCACGAAGATCATGGACGGTTACAGCGTGACGGTGCCGATGGACAGCAACCGGATCGCGTTCTACTCCCGCACCGACCAGAAGCT
>NZ_JOCF01000129.1 GCF_000720635.1 Streptomyces sp. NRRL WC-3742
CCGGGGGCCGCCCCGCGCCCGGTTCGGGGGGAGGGGGACCGGGGGATGAGGGGCAATCAGGCGGTGAGGGGGATCAGGCGGTGAGGCGCGCGAAGACCCGGTCGAGGACGTCGGCGGCGAAGTCGGCCTCCGCCTCGGAGAGGGTCAGCGGGGGCAGCAGCCGCACCACGCAGTCGTCCCGGCCGCCGAGTTCGAGGATCAGGCCCTCCTCCAGGGCGGCGCTCTGCACCTGCTTGGCCAGGCCGGAGGCGCGCTCGCCGGTGGCCGGGTCGGTCAGCTCGATGCCGAGCATCAGGCCCAGCCCGCGGACGTCCGACACCCAGGCGCAGCGCTCCTGCAGCGCGGTGAAACGGTTCATCAGCTGGGCGCCGCGCTCGCGGACGTTCTCCAGGATGCCGTCGCGGCGGATCACCCGGATCGCCTCGGCGCCGGTGGCGAAGGCGAGCTGGTTGCCGCGGAAGGTGCCGCTGTGGGCGCCGGGCGCCCAGGTGTCCAGCCGCTGGTGGTAGAGGATGACGGCGGCGGGCAGGCCCATGCCGCTCAGCGCCTTGGAGGCCACGACCACGTCCGGCTCGATGCCGTACTGCTCGAAGGCGAACCAGGTGCCGGTGCGCCCGCAGCCGCTCTGCACCTCGTCGACGATCAGCGGGATGTCGAGCTCCGCCGTGACGGCGCGCAGCCGGCGCACGAACTCCAGGCGGGCCGGGACGACGCCGCCCTCGCCCTGGAGGAGCTCGAGGATGACGGCGGCCGGCTTGACGATCCCGCCGTTGGGGTCCTTGAGCGACTTCTCCAGGTAGGTCGCGCAGTTGGTGGAGCAGCTGTCGGGGCGCAGGCCCAACGGGCAGTCGTGGCAGGCCGAGTAGGGGAAGAAGTGCACCCCGGGCAGGCCGTTGGCGATCGGGCTCTTCTGCTCGACCAGGCCCGTCAGGGCCATGGCGGCGTGGGTGCTGCCGTGGAATCCGCCCTGGAAGGAGACGATGTCGCCGCGGCCGGTGTAGGTCTTGCAGAGCTTGATGGCGGCGTCGACGGCGTTGGCGCCGGTGGGGCCGCAGAACTGGATGCGGGTGGTCTCGCGCATCGTGGCGGGCAGCATGGAGAACTGCTGCTCGGTGAAGTCGTCCTTGGGGCCGGTCGGCAGGTCGAGGCCGTGGACGAAGGTCTTCAGCTGGCGCTCGGCCACGGCGACGAGGTCCGGGTGGCTGTGGCCGAGGGAGAGGACGCCGGCGCCGGAGAGGCAGTCGAGGAAGACGTTGCCGTCGAGGTCCTCGATCAGGCTGCCCTGGGCGCGGGCGACGGCGATCGGCAGGCGGCGCGGGTAGCTGCGGGCGTTGGACTCGCGGTCGGCCTGGCGCTTGAGGAGCTCGCTGCTGCGGGGGCCGGGGATCGCGGTGCGGACGTGCGGCGTCAGGGTTGCTGACACACCTGGCTCCATTCGTGGTGTGGTGGGAGTGGTGTGGTGGGAGGTGCGAGGTGCGCGTCTCGTCGGAGGCTCGGCGCGTCGGTCCTCAGCGCGTCGGGGTCTCGGCGCGTGGAGGTCTCGGTGCGTCGGGGTCTCAGCGGGCCAGGGTCTCGGCGCCGAAGCCGCCGTGCTTGACCAGGCCGTCGAGGAGGGTCTGGGCGCGCAGCGACAGCAGGCTGAACGAGCCGGCGTCGCCGATGCCGTGGGAGGACTCGCACAGGCCGTTGAGGAACAGCGGCGGGGTGCCGGCGTGTTCGGGCCGGGCCTCGAGGGCGTAGTCCGAGGTGACGTGCAGGGCGCCGGAGGGCTCGGTGCGGAAGCGGTCCGCGATGCCGGTGAGCACCTTGGGGTGGAGCTCCTGGTCCGGGCCGGGGCCGAGGTCGCGGAAGCCGGTGGCGACGACGACCAGGTCGAAGTGGTCGGTCTCGACGGCGCCGGTGTTGACCTCGGTGATGTCCAGGGCGACGCGCTCGCCCTCCTCGCGCACGGCGCCGACCTGGCGGTTGCCGTCGACGAACACCCGCTGGTCGCCGTCGAGGCGCTGCTCGTAGATGAGCATGTAGAGGTCGCGCAGCACGTCGCCGTCCACGGCGGAGTAGTTGGTGCCGTGGAGGTAGGCGTCGAGCCGGCGGCGGGCGGCGGGGTCGGCCTGGACGTAGTAGTCGGTGAAGGCCGGGAAGTAGCCCTCCTCGCTGAAGGGGCTGGTGTCCTTGAGCTTGAGGCTGAAGGCCCGCACCAGGTTGCGCACCCGGGCGCGGGGGAAGCGGTGGGCGAGGTCGAGGGTCAGTTCGGCGGCGCTCTGGCTGCCGCCGATGACGGCCACCGACTCGGGGGCCCGCTTCGAGGTGAACTCCTCCAGCCGGAACAGGTAGTCGGTGAGGTGGAAGACGCGCCGGCCCGGGTGGGAGGCGAACGGCTCCGGGACGAACGGCGTGCGGCCGGGGCCGACGACCAGGGTGCGGCCGAGGTAGACCTCGCCGGTGCCGGCCGTCACCTCGTAGAGCGACTCGCCGTCGCGCTCGACCACGGAGACGCGCTCGGCCCGTCGGCCGTAGTCGACCACGTCGCCGAAGTGGCGGGCCACCCACGTGATGTAGCGGGCGTACTCCTTGCGCAGCGGGAACTCCGCCGGGAGGTTGAGGTGTTCGATCATGCGACCGTGCTCGAACAGGTAATTGAGGAACGAGTAGCGGCTGCGCGGGTTGCGCAGCGAGACGAGGTCCCGGCAGGGGTGGTTCTGGATGTCGGAACCGTCCAGCAGCATGCCGGGCTGCCAGGCCGGTTCGTCCCTGGATTCCAGGAACTTCGCCGAAAGCGTGGCCTCCTGTTCCTCACGGGCGATCGCCAGGGCCAGGTTCGCCGGTCCGAAACCGATTCCGAGGATGTCGTAGGGCTGCATGAATCGACCTCTCCATTCGATGTGACCGTGCTTGCGGGCGTGCGTTTCCCCGGAATTCGACCCGGGGTGGCCTGGACGTCAGGCGCCGGTGGCTTCAGCGGCCGGGGCCCGCACGGCGACGGCCGGGGCGGGGGAGCCCCAGGCGGAGTCGGCGCGCACCGTGGAATGGCCCGGGTGAATTCCCGAAGATGCTGCGGTGGAAATTCCGAGCAGGGCTGTGAAAATGGCCACGGTGATGGCCTGAAGTGCGCGGTCGGGTATTTCTCGCGGCTTGAACACGTCATTCTCCGGAGCGATCGGCAAGGAATTCATCGGTGACTTCATCCTGCCCCAGGCCCCTCGCATCCGGAGGAGGTAGCATGATTCACATTAATGATTTGCATGTTCATGCGGGAGGGGCAATGTGCACAAGTGAGAATAATTCGGACATGTTGTCCGGGTTGCCCGAACTCTGCTCCGAGGGCCTGGCCAGGTACCGCGAAGCCGTCCACCGGGGCAACCTGCCCACCGCCATCGTCACCCCGTGCCTCAGGACCCTCGGCCTGATGGTCCCGGCCTCCGCCGAACCCGAGCCCGACACCTACGTCCCGGTACCGCCCGAACTCGTCACCTCCCGACTGGTGCGCCCCATCGAGGAACTGATCGACGAACAGCGCACCGCCGCCGAGGCCGTCCGCCGCCTCCTCGTCCCCGCCACCGCCTTCTACGCGGGCGCGATGCAGCAGCAGAAGGAGTGGCTGACCGTCCTCACCGGCGAACGCCTCATCAGCGAGGCCCTCGCCCAGTCCGTCGCCTCCTGCCGCGAGGAACTGCTCACCGCCCAGCCCGGCGGCGGACGCTCGGCCGAACTCCTCGCCGAAGCCCTGGAACGCGACCTGCCGCTACTGCGCTCCGGCGTACGGCAGCGCACCCTCTACCAGCACTCCGTGCGCTACCACCCGCCGACCCTCGACTACGTCGAGCAGATCAGCGCCGCCGGGGCGGAGGTGCGCACCCTCGACGAACTCTTCGAACGGCTGATCATCTGCGACGACCAGGTCGCCTACCTGCCCGGCGCGGGCGACCGCAGGGTCTCCGCGGTCGAGGTGCGGCACCCGGCCGTGATCGCCTTCCTGCGCAAGGTCTTCGAGAGCGGCTGGGACCGGGCCGTCCCGCTGCCGGAGGCCAAACGGGACGGGCCCAGCCAGCCCCGGATCGCCTCCGAGGTCGAACAGGTCGTCATCCGGATGCTCATCTCCGGGCACACCGACGACTCCATCGCCCGCCGCCTCGGCGTCAGCCGCCGCACCGCCGCCGAGCACGTGCGCCGGCTCTCCTCCCGGCTCGGCAGCACCAGCCGCGCCCAGCTCGGCTACCTGCTCGCGACCTCGGGCATGGTGGCGGCGACGGCGCGGCGGGAGGGGCTCTGACGGGGAAGGGGTTCTGGACGGGGGAGGGGCTCTGTCAGGGGGAAGGGCTCTGACGGGGGGAGGGCTCTAGCTGTTCTCGCGGGCCGCCAGGGTGAGGGTGGAGCCGTGGCGGCCCTTGCGGACCAGCAGTTGGGCGGGGATGCGGCTGCGCAGGTCGGCGACGTGGCTGACGATGCCGACCGCGCGGTCGCGCTCGCGCAGCCCGTCGAGGACGTCCATCACCTCCTCCAGCGACTGCTCGTCCAGCGTGCCGAAGCCCTCGTCGATGAACAGGGTGTCCAGCGGCATGCCGCCCGCCTCGTCCGTCACCACGTCGGCCAGGCCCAGGGCGAGGGACAGGGAGGCGAAGAAGCCCTCGCCGCCGGAGAGCGTCGCCGTGTCCCGCTCGGTGCCCGTCCAGGCGTCGACCACCCGCAGCGCCAGGCCCGAGCGCTTGTTGCCGCCGCCCCGGTCGTCGCTGTGCACCAGGGTGTAGCGGCCCCCCGACATCCGCACCAGCCGGGCGCTGGCCGCCGCCGCCACCTGCTCCAGGCGGGCCGCCAGCACGTACGACTCCAGGCGCATCCGCAGCCGGTTCTCCGTCGAGGTGCCGGCCGCCAGCGCGGCGAGGCGGTTGATCCGCTCGAACCGCTCCAGGGCCGGTCCCAACTCGGCGGCCAGGGCGTTCAGTTGCCGACCGATCCCGGCCAGCGCCGTGCAGCGCTCCGCCGCCGCAGCCCTGGCGGCGTGCGCCCGGCCGAGGCCCTCGGTGGCCGCCGCCAGGGCCGCCGCGGCGGCGGGCAGGTCCGCGGGCTCGCGGGCCGCCGCCTCGGCCAGTTCGGGCAGCGCCAGCTCGCGGCGGACGGCGGCGCTCTCCTCGCGGTGCCGGGCCAGCCGGGCCTCGAGGCGCTCGCGCTCCTCGCGGGGCAGCAATACGGCCAGCGCCGAGGCGGCGTCCGGGAAGCCCGCGGCGGCGGAAGCCTTGGCCAGCTCGTCCCGTGCCTCCTCCAGGCGGGCCAGGGCCTGGGCCCCGGCCCGCGCCGCTGCCACGGCCGCCGAGACCAGCTCGGCCCGGGCGGCGAGGGCCGCCGCGCGCTCGGCCACGGAGGCGGACTCGCCCCGGGCCGCCGCCACCCGGCCCTCCAGCTCGGAGCGCTCCTCCTCCAGCTTGCGCAGCCGGTCGGTGAGGACGGCCGCGTGCTCCTCGGCACCCCGCAACTCCTCCTGGCGGCGCGTGCGTTCCCGCGTCAGGCGGCCGATCTCGCGTTCGATGCGGACCAGGTTCTCCGCCGCGTGCCGCGCCTCGCGGTGCTCGCGCTCCAACTCCTCCAGGGCGTCCGCGAGTTGCTCGGCGCTCTCCGGTCCGGCCGTGCCCGCGGCCGTCGCCTCGCGCACCCGCAGCGCCGTCAGTGCCCGGTCGGCCTGCTGCCAGGCCCGCTCGGCCGCGTCCCTGGAGGCCGCCGCCCGTTCCTCGTCCTCGGCGGTGATCCGGCCGCCGGCCGACGCCCCGGCGGGCGCCGGATGCTCCGGCGAACCGCACACCCGGCACGCCTCGCCCGCGCGCAGCTGCTCGGCCAACTCGGCGGCCATGCCCGTCAGTCGGCGGTCGCGCAGGTCGAGGCAGTGCTCACGGGCGTCCAGGGCGGCGGTGCGCAGGGCCGCCGCCCGGGGCTCCTCGCCGCCGATACGCACCTTGAGGGAGTCGCGCTCGCGGGCGGCGGTCAGACGGGTGCCCAACTCCTCGCGCCGGGCGTCCAGTCGATCGACGCGGGCACACGCCTCCAGCGCCCCGGAACGGTCGGCCTCCAGCCGGGAGAGCTCGCCCTCGAACTCGGCGAGCCAGTCCTGCGCCTCCTCGGCCAGCTCCTCCGCGCGGCGCCGATCGGCCACCAAGGAGCGCTCGTCGCGGTCGAGTCGGGCGCAGCGGCGCTCCTCCTCCCCCGCCGCCTCCAGGCGGACGACCTCCGCGCGCAACTCCCGCTCCCGCGCGGCCAGCTGCTCCGGTGTCGCGGCCGTGCCGTCCAGCTCGGCGCGGCAGCGCCGCTCCGCCTCGGCCGCGCGCTCCCGCGCCTCGGCCGCGCCCTCGCGCAGCCGCAGCGCCGACTCCACCCCGACCGCCCGCAGCGCCTCGGCCAGCCGCAGGCCGTCCCGCTCCGCCGCCGGCTCGAACTCCGCCAGCCGGCGCGCCTGTTGCAGCGCCTGCTCGTGACGGCGCTGGCGGGCGGCCAGCTGCTCCGCCGCCTCCCGCCCGCGCTGGGCGGCGCGCTGACGGGCCCCGGCGCCCTCCAACGCGGCCTCGGCCACCGACAGTTGCTCGGAAGCCTCGCTGCGCAGCACCGCCGCCCAGGCGAGCACGCCGGTGACGTCCTCCTGCTGCTCCTCGGTGAGCGGCTCGGCGCCCGCGCCCGCCGCCTGGTCGGCCTTGCTCGCGAAGTCCCGCAGCCGGGCCCGGCCCGTCTGCACGGACACCTCCTGGGCGCGCCGCTGCTCGGCCAGCCAGGACTCGACGTGCTGGAAGCGCTCCGTGTCGAACAGCCGGCGCAGCAGCTTGCCGCGCTCCTCGGAGTCCGCCTTCAGGAAGCGCGCGAAATCGCCCTGGGGGAGCAGTACCACCTGGCAGAACTGGTCGCGGTTCATGCCGATCAGCCGGTGGATCTCCTCCCCGGCCTCCTGGTGCGACTTGCTGACCGCCCGCCAGCCCGGCACCCCCTCGCCCGCGTCCTCCACCCAGGCGCGCAGCAGCGTCTGCGCCCGCTCGACCGTCGTGCCCGAGCCGACCTTCTTCGGCCGGCGCTGCTCCGGCAGCCGGACGACCTCCAGGCGCCGCCCGCCCAGCGTCAGCTCCAGGCGCACCTCGGTCAGGTGCCGGGGATCGGCGTGGTCGCTGCGCAGCCGGCTCGCCCGGCGGGTGCCCGGCGGCTCGCCGTACAGGGCGAAGCAGACCGCGTCCAGCACGCTGCTCTTGCCCGCGCCCGTCGCGCCGCGCAGCAGGAACAGCCCGCCGGAGGCGAGCGCGTCGAAGTCCACCGTCTCGGTGCCCGCGAACGGGCCGAAGGCGGTCACCGTCAACCTGTGCAGCCTCATCGCGGCAGCTCCGCCTTCCGCTCGCCGGACTCCCGCACGCTCTCGAACCCGTCGCGCAGCCAGCCGAGCTCCTCCGCGCCCGGCTCCGCGCCCGGGCGCACGTGCCGCAGGAAGCCCTCGGCGATCTCCAGGTCCGCCCGGCCGCTCACCCGCGCGGCGTACGAGCGGACGGGCTCGGCCTCGGAGCCCTGCGGGTCGAAGAGCAGCTGCAGGGTGTGGGGGAAGCGGCGGCGCAGCTTCTCCATCGGCTCGGTGGGGCGGACCGGGTCGGTGAGGGTGGCCTGCACCCAGGAGTGCTCGTGCTCCTCGTACTTCTCGTCGGTGAGCAGTGCCTCGAGGGTGTCGCGCAGGGGGGCGAGGGGGCGCGGCCGGGGGCAGCCGACCCGCTCGGCGGTGACCGTGCCGTCGGCGGCGAGGTCGACCAGCCACATGGTCTTGCGCTGGTCGGCCTCGGAGAAGGAGTAGGCGAGCGGGGAGCCGCTGTAGCGCAGGTGCGGGGCGAGGGTCTGGCAGCCGTGCAGGTGGCCCAGCGCGGCGTAGTGCACGCCGTCGAAGACGGAGGCGGGCACGGCGGCCACCCCGCCCACCGCGATGTCCCGCTCGCTGTCGCTCGGGGCGCCGCCGGTGACGAAGGCGTGCGCGAGCACGACGGCCCGGGTGCCCTCGGGGCGGGCGGCGAGGTCCTCCCGCACCTGGTCCATCGCCGCGCCCAGCACCGCCGCGTGCCCGCCCTTGGCCAGGCCGAACCGCTCGCGCACCAGCGTCGGCTCCAGGTACGGCAGGCCGTACACGGCCACCGGGCCGTGCGCGTCCTCCAGCACGACCGGTACGGCGCACTCGCCCGGGTCCGTCCGCAGGTGGATGCCCGCGCGGCCGATCAGCCCGGCACCGACGCCCAGGCGGCGGGCGGAGTCGTGGTTGCCGCTGATGAACACCGTCGGCACGCCGAGGGCGGCCAGCCGGTGCAACACGTCGTCGAACAGCTCGACCGCGTCCAGCCCCGGCAGCGCCCGGTCGTACACGTCCCCGGCGACGAGCACCGCCTCCACGCCCTCGGCCTGGACCACCTCCACCAGGTGGTCCAGGAACACGCGCTGGGCGTCGTGCAGGCTCTCCCGGTGGAACGATCGCCCGAGGTGCCAGTCGGAGGTGTGCAACAGCCGCATGGTCCCCGACCCTAACCCCCACCACCGACACCCCCACCCACCTCACGACCACCAGGCCCGGCCGGGGACCGGGCCCCACCGGAGCCCACCTCGTCGCCCTGCCCGGCCGGTGTTCGATTACTGGGGGTGGATTGTCAGTGGCTCTGTGTATGTTCCTCCACGTCGGCGGCTCTGTGGGGCGGGGTGGTCGGCGCCTGTCGGTGCTGGACGGAACGGAAAAAACAGGAGGAAGCATGACCGTGCGGGAGATGTGTTCGGCCTCGGAGAGCGGGCGGTGGCGGGTGCTGCTGGCCGCGTGTCGGGCCGGGGGTGGCGGGGTGTCCTCCGGTGGGGGCGGTGG
>NZ_JOCF01000130.1 GCF_000720635.1 Streptomyces sp. NRRL WC-3742
CTCCTGTCGTCGCTGCGGCACGCGGCACCCGCCCCACCCCACCCGGCCCCCGCGGCCCCCTCGGGTCCGGCGCGGCGAGCGCGGACGGGGTGGGGCGGGAGGGCGATGATGACCGGGATCGTGGGTCCGGGGCGAGGAGGGTTCGGTGGGCGAGCGGGTGCCGGTGGTGCTGTCGGTGCTGGGGCGGCCGCCGTCCGGGAGGCCGGCGGGGGTGCTGGCGGCCTGCGACGGGTCGGACGGGTCGCTGTGGGCGCTGGACCGGGCGATGACGGAGGCGGAGCTGTTCGGCCTGCCGCTGTACGTGCTGGCCGTGGTGAACCCCGCCCCGGCCGGCTACCCGCCGGGGATGGCGGAGCTGGTGCAGGAGAGCGTGGAGACACTGGTGGAGAGCATGGCGGACGGGCTGCGCCGCGCCGTGGAGGCCGTGCAGCGCCAGCGCCCCCGCCCGTACACCGGGGAGATGTCCCTGCACGTGGTGCTGGGCAACGTGATCGAGGTGCTGCTGGAGGCGTCGACCCGGCAGCACACCCTGGTGGTCGGCACCCGGGGCAACGGGGGCTTCGCCCGGCTGCTGCTGGGATCGGTGAGTTCGGCGGCGGTGCACCACGCGGCCTGCCCGGTGCTGGTGGTCCCGGCTCCGCCGAGCAGCTGATCTGCCGAGCAGCTGATCCGCAAAGCACCTGATCCGCCGGGCGTGCCGGGAATGTACCGAGATGGTTCACCGTTCACCTATCTCGCAGACACAGGTTTCACGCCCCCTTGGAGTCACCCCGCATGAAGGTCGAGATCTACAGCGACATCGCCTGTCCCTGGTGCTGGATCGGCAAGCGCCGGTTCGAGACGGCCCTGGACGCCTTCCCGGGCAAGGACGCCGTGGAGCTCGTCTACCGCCCGTACCAGCTCGTCCCCGACGCCCCCGGGACGGCGAGCCCCCACCGCGCCTGGCTGGCCGAGCGCTACGGCCCGCAGTCCGTCGCGATGGACGCCCGGGTCGCGGAGCTGGGCCTCGCCGAGGGCCTGACGTACGACTTCGACGCCGCGCAGCACGTCAACACCATCCTGGGCCACCGCCTGCTGCACCTGGCCGAGACGGAGTACGGCGCGGAGGTCCAGGGCCGGCTCAAGGAAGCCCTGCTGAAGGCGCACTTCACGGACGGCGTCGACGTCGGCGACCGCACCGCGCTGGTGGAGGTCGCCGCCTCGGCGGGCCTGGACCGCGAGCGCGCCGCCGCCTACCTGGCGGGCGACGAGGGCGCCGCCGAGGTGGAGGCGCAGCTGGCGGAGGCCCGGGAGCTGGGCATCAACGCCGTGCCGACCTTCGTGTTCGAGGGCAAGTGGGCCGTCCAGGGCGCCCAGGACGCCGAGACCTTCCGCAAGGTGCTGGACCAGGTCGCCACCGAGATCGGCGAGCGCCTCCCGGCCCCGCAGCCGGTCGCCCCGGCGGGCGAGTCCTGCGCGGACGGCGCCTGCGCGATCTGAGTCGACGCGATCCGAGTCGGCGCGGTCCGAGTCGGCGCGGTCCGAGTCGGCGTGAGCCCCGGGGCCCGGTTCAGGAACACCTGAACCGGGCCTCCGCCCAGTCCGCCACGTTCAGTACCGACCACACCCCGTTCGCGGGCGTGACCACGAGCCGGATCGACGTCTGCCCGGCCAGCGGCACGTGCACCGGCACCGCGGAGTCGCCGGCGGCGAGCGCGCGGGAGTGCCACAGCGTGGTGCCGTCGCCGCCCTGGACGGAGAAGACGACCCCGCCCGGCGAGAGCGTGGCGTCGTCGACCCCGGCGACCGCGTCGAAGGACGTGCAACTGCGGTTGAGGTCGATCAGCGTGGTGGCCGGGGCGTGCACGGTGAGCGCGTGCGGGTGGTAGTCGCCGGCGATCCAGCCGCCGGAGCGCTGCTGGAAGTTCCCGCTGCCCTTCTTCCGGATGCTCGGCCCGTCCGGCGGCACCCGGTTGTTGCCGGGCTTGGTGACGGGCAGCGAGTCGGCCCAGAAGTCGCTGGGCGTGGGCGGCACCGGCGGCACGGGCGGCGTGACGGTCGGCACCGGCACCTCCGGCACGGTGGGCACCGGAATGTCGGGCGTGGGCACCGGCGGCAGCGTCGGCTCGGGGACGACGGGCGGCGGCACGACGCGCGGCGGGGGAGCGGGGGAGCTGGGCGCGGGGCTCTTCGCCGGGGCGGGCGTCGCACTCGGCGCCGGCTCGGGGACGACGGGCGGCGGCGGGCTCGGCGCGGGCTCCTCCGGAGCGGGCTCGGCACTGCTGGGCGGCGCGGGCGAGGCCGGCGCGGGGGCCACCGGGCCGGGGGCGGCCGGGGCGCTGGTGACCGGGGGAGCGGCCGCCGGGGGCCTGGCCTCGGGTGAGCCGGTGAGCGCGTACGCGGCGACGGCGGCCGCGGCGACCGCGACGGCGGCGGCGATGCCCGCCTTGGCGGCGGTGCCCAGGCCCTCGCCGGCGGCGGCGCTCGCCGCGCCGCCACCCGAGGAGGCCCCGGCCGCTCCCGCGGCTCCCGCGGCTCCCGCCGTCCCGGCGGTACCGCCCGTCGCCGCAGCAGCCGTTCCGGCCGCCGCGGCCCCGCCGACCGCCGCGACGCCGCCCACGGCGGCCGCGGCGAACCCGGCCCCGCCGACGCCGATCCAGACCAGCACGCCGCCGGGCAGCAGCGCGCGCAGGCCCGTGTTGATCTCGGTCAGCTCCAGGCAGGCCGCCGTGCAGCGGTCGCACTCCTTGAGGTGCCGCCCGACCTCGGCCGAGGCCCGCTTGCGCAGCGAGCCGCGCGCGTAGGCGCCGAGCCGGTTGGCGTACGCCTCGCAGGTGCTGTCCTGGCTGCCGGAGACGTGCGCCTGGAGGAAGCCGGCGGCGAGCCGGTCGCGGGCCCGGTGGGCCTGGACGGCGGTGGCGTTGGCGGTCTTGCCGAGCATGACGGCCACGGTCTTGGGGGATTCGCGCTCGACCTCGGTGTGCCAGAGCACCATCCGGTCGTCCTCGGGCAGTTCGGCGTACGCCTGCATCACCATGCGCTGGTCGGCCATGGCCATCGCCCAGGCGTCGGCGCCCGGGTCGGCGAGGTCGAACTCGGCGACGGCGGCCGAGGTCTGGGCGAACACCGAGAAGTCGTCGACGAGTTGTTCGCGCCGCTCGCTGCGGTGCCAGGCGGCGGCGACGTTGCGCACGGCGGTCAGCAGGTAGGCGCGGACGGCGAAGTCGGGCCCCTTGCCCGCCCGGAGGGCCTGGAGGGTGCGGGCGAAGACCTCGCCGGCGAGGTCCTCGGCGGTGAAGTTGTCCCGGCAGCAGGTGCGCGCGTACCGGCGTACGGAGTCGGCGTGCCGGCGGTAGATCTCCTCGTACGCGGTGTCGTCGCCGGCCCGGACGCGGGCGGTCAACTCTGCGTCGGAGGGCGGGCGCTCGCTGTCGACGGGATCGGCGGGCGCGGGGACGGTCGGGCGCACCGGCACGCCGTCGCCGACGAACGCCTCGGGGGCGACGCCGCCCCGCCCCGCGGGGGCCTGGCCCGGGACGCGGCCGGGCGGCAGCGGGGAGGTGGAGGAGAAGGACTCGCGGCCGGGCATCCCGGCCTGGTCGGGCACGTGACCGGCGCCCGAACCCGGTGCGGCTCCCGGCACTTGGGCGGCTCCGGCCGGGCCCGCGGCGGACCCTTCGGCCGTACTACCGGAGTAGCCCCCGAAATCGAGGCCGTACCCGTAGTCGTTCTGTTCCTCGGCGCTCACAACGGACCCCAGATTCCACGACAGCCCCCGTAGTGTGGCAGGGCGCGCGGGAGTGCGTAGGCGCACGGTTCCCCGACGCACGGCGCCGACGGCGCACGAAGGGCGCGCATCGGGACATTGGCTCCAACCACGGGCAAAGGATGGCATAGCGCAGGGTGGGGCGGTAGCCGGACCGGCCGGTACCCACTCTTCCGAGGGGCCGTCGCGGGTGTGTTCGCCCAGCGTGCGGCGCCGGGTCGCGCGCCGTCCCCACCCGGCGCGCGTGCCCTGATCGCGCGCCGGTCCTCCGGCCAACTTCCGTGGCCCGCCCCCGGGATGAGGCATCAGGGGCGCACGGTCGCACACGCTCGGCGCACCGACGCACGGTGCTCGGAGCGTCGGGGCTCAGCGCGCCCGGAGGCCGTCCAGCAGGATCTGCAGCAGCCGGTCCGACGGACCCGCCGAGCGTTGACCGTCCGCCTGCGAAGCAATCGAGCCGCCCAGGCCGACCGGGCCGCCGACACCGACCGGCAGCGAAGCCGGAGCGCCGAAGCCCGCCGGAGCCGTCCGCGCCGCGTGCACCGGAACCGACGCCGTCAGCACCAGCACCACGTCCGACACCGTCACGCCCGGCCGCAGCTCACCCGCCGCACCGGCCCGCGCCACCAGAGCCGCCAGTAACTGCAGCAGCAGCCGAGGATCGGCGTCCGCCGCCGAGGGCTCGACCGGCTCCGCGTCCAGGCGCACCGCACCCGCCTGCTCCGCCACCCGCTGCTCGGGCACCCGGCCCAGCTCCTCCGCGTACCGGAACGCCTCCGGCGGCAGCAGCCGCCCGGCGCCCGTGGTCACCGCCCGCGCCAGGTACCCGGCCAGCGCCTCCCAGGCGCCGTCGCCGCCGTACAGCGACTCCCGCGCCTGCGCCGTCAGCCAGGCCACCTCCTCGGCGGCGATCCGCTGGACCAGCACCTCCTTGCTCGGGAAGCGCCGGTACACCGTGCCGACACCGACACCCGCCCGCCGCGCGACCTCCTCCATCGGCGCGTCGTAGCCGTACTCGCCGAACACCTCGCGAGCGGCCCGCAGCACGCTCTCCAGGTTCCGCCGCGCGTCCACCCGCAACCGGGCGCCGGGCACCGGCGCCGAGGCTTGTACGGGCTCCGCGCGGTACGGCACGCCCGCGTACGAGACGCCGCCCGTCGGCGCGTCGACCGGCACGGCGACCGGTCCGCGCTGCTCGGGCACCGTGCCCTGGCCTGCGTGCGGTGAGACCGCCCGCCCCAACACCTGCTCCTGTTGTTCCATCATCCCAACTCTCCCCCGCAGGCGTCCGAATCCGGATTCAGTCGTCGCCCGCCCCTGCACCCCCCGGTGCAGCTCGATCCGTCAGAAGTGACCCGGTGATCCATCGCTCGTGCCGCCCGTCCCGTTCCGGTGACCGCGGTCGTGCGTCGTGCCGCCGGGCCGGGACACCCCGGCTCGGCGCGTCGGCGCCGCCCGGGGCCTCGTCCGGGAACTACCCTTCCCCGGATGACTGTCCCGCAGTCGGGTTCTCGCGCCAACACTGGAACAGGCCGTAGTGGCCGATCCACGGTGCGTCGCCGCCGATGGTCGTGGCGGAGTCCGCTCCGATACACAATCCGACCATAGTTCACGGCTCTTCGCGCCCGAAAGTGCGTCAGAAAGTCGCCCTGCAGGCACAACTGGCCACATGCGCCCCGTCCGTCCCAAAGGATGCCGTACGGACTGTGGACAAGACCGCCCCCGCCGGTCCTTCATAGGGGGGCGTGATGGGGGACACCCCCGGCCGCGGGGCGGCCGGGACCAAGCGTCACATCGGCAGGAGGTGCACCATCCGAGTCCTGATCGCCGGCGGCGGCTGTGCCGGAATGGCCGCCGCGCTGCACCTCCAGCGCGGCCTGCGGGAGAGACTGCGCAGCGGCGAGGTGGAGATCACCGTCGTCGAGCCCGAGGCGTACTTCACCTACCACCCGCTGCTCGCCGAGGTCGCGGCCGGCTCGATCGACCCCCGGCACGTGGTCGTCCCGCTGCGCCGGGTCCTGCCGGACTGCCGGGTGCTCACCGCCAGGATCACCCGCATCGAGCACGCGACCCGCAGGGCCTTCGCCGACGCCGCAGGCCCCGGCGAGCCCCCCGCGCCGGTCGAACTGCCCTACGACCTCCTGGTGGTGGCCCCCGGCTCGGTCTCCCGCGGCGCCCCCGTGCCCGGACTCGCCGAACACGGCCGCGGCTTCTCCACCGTCGGCGACGCCGTCAGCCTGCGCAACCACGTCCTGGAACAGCTCGACCTGGCCTCCGCCACCCGCGACCCGGCACTGCGCCAGGCCGCGCTGACCTTCGTCTTCGTCGGCGCCGGCTACGCGGGGGTGGGCGCGCTCGCCGAGCTGGAGGACATGGCCCGTACGGCCGTGCGCGACTACCACAACGTCGACGTCACGGACCTGAGGTGGGTCCTGGCCGAGGCCACCGACCGCATCCTGGCCGAGGAGTCGCCGGAGCTGGCCGAGCACACCCTGCGCGAACTGCGCGAGCGCGGCGTCGACGTCCGGCTGGGCACCACCCTGGCCTCCGCCGCCGACCAGGTGGTCGCGCTCTCGGACGGAAGCCGCTTCGCCGCCCGCACCCTCGTCTGGACGGCGGGCGTGCGGCCCGCCCCGATGCTGAGGGACACCGACCTCCCGCTGGACGCCCTCGGCCGCGTCCGCTGCCTCGCCACCCTCCAGGCGGTCGGACCGGACGGACGGGCCCTGCCCGGGGTCTGGGCCGCCGGCGACTGCGCCGCCGTCCCGGACCCGAACGCCAACGGCGACCCCTGTGCCCCCAACGCCCAGCACGCCTTCGCCCAGGCCGAGTTGCTCGCCCGCAACCTGGTGCTGGCGCTGGACGCCGGACCGTACGCGCCGGGCCTGGCCGCGTACGAGCCCGGCCCGGCCTCCTGCTCCACCTCGCTGGGCATCGGGCGGGCCGTCGCCCACACCCGCCGGGGTGCCCGGATCACCGGGCGCCGCGCCTGGTGGCTGCACCGGGCCCGCCACCTGAGGCGCCTGCCGAGCGCGGAACGCCGCGTGCGGGTGCTGATGGACTGGGTGCTGGGCGGGGTCTTCTCCCGGGAGGTCGTGTCCCTGGGCGGGGTCGAGTACCAGCGTTCGGGATTCGAGGAGGGGTTCGAGCCGGGGCCCGGCCGACCACCCGGCGCCGGGCCGGAAGCTCCCCGGTGAGCGGGTTCCGCCGCAGGGCAGGGCGGCCGTTCGGACGGCCACGCCGCGCGGGCGACTTCCGGAACCGGGCCTCCTCCTGACAGGATCAGCCCGACCTGAGTCATTACCCCGTGTGCCAAGACGCACACAAAAAGTGATGATATGCCTGGAAAACGAGGAAGCGGCCGTCGTTTGAACCTCATGCGCTGGAGCGCTCGGCTCACCGGAGTCCCCTGGCGTGCCGCCCCGACCGACGGGGCCGGCACCGACGACGGCACGCCCTGCGCCGACAGCGTGGTCGTCCCCGGCCCCCGCGACCCGACCAACCTCGTCGGCGCCGCCGAGCTCCTCGACCCGCACAGGCCCCAGAACCTGCGCGAGGTCCTCAACCGCATCCCCGCACCCGTCGCCGTCACCTACGGCCCCGCGCACCAGCTCGGCTACACCAACCGCGCCTACCGCGACCTCTTCGGCGACCGCCCCACGGGCCTGCCCGCCGTCGAGGCCCTCCCCGAGCTCGGCACCATGGGCGTCCTACCCCTGATGGACCAGGTCATCCGCGGCGGCCGACCCCGCAGCGTCAAGGCCCGCTGCATCCTGGGCCTCACCGGCAACCGCTACTACAACGTCTCCTGCGTCCCTCTCGGCCCCGGCGACACCGCGAACGCCCCCGCCGAGGGCCCGCCCGCCGGCGTCCTGATCTTCGCTGCCGAGGTCACCGACCAGGTCCTCGCCGCCGCCCGCCTGCGCGAAGCCGAACGCCGCCAGCGCGAGGCCGCCGTCACCCTCCAGCGCAGCCTGCTCCCGCAGAAGCTCGACCAGCCCGCCGACCTGCGCGTCGCCGCCACCTACCAGCCCGGCGGAGCCGAGGCCGCGGTCGGCGGCGACTGGTACGACGTCATCGCCATCGACGGCGGCCGCACCGCCCTCGTCATCGGCGACGTCATGGGCCGGGGCCTGCGCGCCGCCGCCGTCATGGGCCAGCTCCGCACGGCCGTGCGCGCCTACGCCCGCCTCGACCTGCCCCCGCACGAGGTGATGCGCCTGCTCGACGGCCTCGCCATGGAGATCGACGCCAACCAGATCGCCACCTGCACCTACGCCGTCTGGGACCCGTGCCGCCGCACCCTCACCTACGCCTCCGCCGGCCACCTCCCCGTCCTGCTGCGCTGCCCGGACGGCACCATCCTGCGCAGCGAGGAACAGAACGGCCCCCCGCTCGGCACCGGCGACGGCCTCCACGTCTCCCACACCCTGCGCCTGCTCCCCGGCACCACCGGCGTCCTCTATACGGACGGCCTGGTCGAACGCCGCGACGAGGACATCGACCAGGGACTCGACCTCCTCGCCCGCACCCTCTCCGGCGCCGTCGGCGCCCCCGAGGTCATCTGCGCCCGGCTGCTCCGGGCCATGGGCGTGACCTCCGAGCACGACGACGACGTGGCGGTCCTCGCCTTCCAGCTGCCGGCGGACGAGGACGCTGAGAATCCGGTTGCAGAGCTTGACTCGGTCGTGCCAGAGGTCTAGTGTTCTTCGAGCTGCCTGGCAGGGAGCACCGGACACGCACCGCGCGGACGGTCCCGAGGTAGCCAATCCCTTGAAACACCACTTCCGGCTTGTGCCGGCCGTTTCGCTTTTCGCGTCGCGGCTCGGTGCTTATTCGGCGTGCTCGTTTTATCGGATTGCGGCTGGATTCGCTTTTCGGAGCGGGGATCGGCTAGAGTTTGAAACGTCGGACAGGGCGTCAAGCCCCGGAAGACACCAGCGAGTTGGATGACGAAGCCCCGGAAAACGGAGCGGAAAACATCTGGTAAGCTGGAAACACGAAAGAACGAAGCGCCCGGAGGGCCCGCTGGAAGGCGGCTCGAAGGAAGCGTCCGTTC
>NZ_JOCF01000131.1 GCF_000720635.1 Streptomyces sp. NRRL WC-3742
CCCACACCCCACAACACCACCCCCACCCCGCGCACCCACACCCGGCCCCGGCAGGGCCCCGCCACCACGAACCCGCGAACGCCCCCACACCCGGCTACGGGCCCCAGCTGCCCACACCCCGACCGCGCGCAGGAAGTCGGCCGGGCCGACTTCCCACGCACCGGACCAACCACCCAACGCCGACCAGCCGGCACCAGCCCGCACCGGCAGACAAGGGGCCCCAGACCGACCCCCGCCAGCCGCACAGGGCGGACACGAACAACGGTGCGGCCGCGGTCCACAGGACCACGGCCGCACCACACACCACCGATTCCGTTCCGGTCCCCGCCACCGAACAGCGACAGGACCACACCGCCGGCACCCACCACAGGCCCGCCTGGCGCCCCGTCAGGCCGTCGCCGCCGCGCGGCGGCGGCGGGCCGCACGCCGGCCGGCCGGCGGGGTCGCATCGCCCTCCCACGCCGCGACCGGGTTACCCAGCCAGCGCGTCGCCTCCGGCACACTCTCCCCCCGCATCACCAACGACGCCGGACCCACCGTCGCCCCCGCCCCCACCGACGAGTTCAGCAGCACGATCGAGTGCGGACCGCACGTCGACCCCTCCCCCAGATCCACCGGACCCAGCCGCATCACCCGGTCATGGAACAGATGCGTCTGCAGCACCGTGCCCCGGTTCACACTCGCCCCCGCCCCCACCGTCACCAGATCACTCTCCGGCAGCCAGTGCGTCTCACACCACACACCCCGCCCCACCTTCGCCCCCAACGACCGCAGCCACACGTTCAGATAGGGCGTCCCCGTGATCGCCCCGCCCCCGAACGGCATCGCCAACTCCTCCACGAACGTGTCGTACAACTCGTTGCGCCACACGAACGACGACCACAACGGATGCTCCGCCACCGTGAACCGGCCCACCAGCAGCCACTTCGCCACCGTCGTCACCGAGCACGCCACCACAGCCGCACCCACCAGCACCCCACCCGAAACGGCCGCCGCCACACCCAGCCCGAAGACATCCCGCACCTCCTGCAACACCGCCAGCACCAGATCCGCCAGCACCGCCGCCATCACCACCGGCACCAGCCGGCACACCTCCACCAGGCCCCGCGCCCACACCAGACGCCGCGCCGGCGCATACGTACGCGCCTGATCCCCGCCCTCCGCCACCCGCGGCAGAGCGAACGCCGGCCGCCCCAGCCACGACGAGCCCTGCGGAGCGCTGGACGGAGCGTCCGAGAGCACACCCACCAGACAGTCGTCCGCGAGCACCCGCCCCGGACCCACGATCCCCGAGTTACCCACGAACGTACGGCGCCCCACCCGCGCCGCCCCCAGATGCAGCCACCCCTGCCGCACCTCGAACGGCGCCACCAGCGTGTCGTCCGCCAAGAACGCCCCGTCCTCCACCCGCATCAGCGACGGCAGCGACAACACCGTCGACGCCTCCACCCCACGCCCCACCCGCGCACCCAGCATCCGCAGCCACACCGGCGTGAACAACGACGCATAGAACGGGAACAACGACCTGCGCGCCGTGTCCGAGAGCCGGCTCACCGCCCACGCACAGAACGCCACCCGCCCCCCGACCGGATGGAAACCCGGCTCCAACGCCAGCGACAGCACCCGCACCAGCACCGCTATCAGCACCGCATGACACGCCAGCGTCACCACCGCCAACGGCACCAGCCACGGCAACACCCCCACAAGCGCCGCCGCCGGCGACGACGACACACCCACCAACGGCACCACCACCGCCAACGCCGGCAACGCCGCCACCAACGGCACCAGACCGAACACCGCGAACGCCACCGAGTACGCCACACCCCACCACCGCGACACCCGCCCCGGCGCCACCGACGGCCACACCGTCGCACCATGCGCCGCCGCCCCCGCCGCCTCACGCGCCGGCGAACCGTGCCACAAAGCCCCCGCCGGCACCGAACCCGTCACACACGCACCCGGCGCCACCCGCGCACCGGCCCCCACCCGCGCCCCCGGCATCAACGTCGAACGATGACCGACCACCGCCCCCTCACCGACCTCCACCCACCCCACATGCAACACCGAACCGTCCAGCCACCACCCCGCGATATCCGCCTCCGCCTCCACACACGCCCCCGCACCGATGCGCGCCAGACCCGTCACCGGAGCAACCGCATGCAGCACCACACCCCCACCCACACGACACCCCACGATCCGCGCGAACCGCACCCCCCACGGCGTCCCCGCCAACGCCCCCGTACCGAACACCCCGGCCCACCGCTCCGCCGCCCACACCCGCACATGCACCGAACCACCCCTCGGATACGACCCCGGCCGCACCCCAGCCGTCAACAACCGAACCCCCAAACCCCCCACCACCGCACGACCCGCCGCGCTGTAGAACACCGACAACACCACCACCACCGGCCACCACGACACCCGCGGCGCCCACACCAGACGCTCCCCCAACACATTGTCCAACCCCGCCAACACCACCACCCACCGCACACCCACCACCGAAAACAACACCAACAACACCAACGACTGCCACACACCACGACCCACACCCGCGCCAGCACCCGCGCCCGCAGCGCCAGCCCTCACACCGGCAGAACCAGAAGCCGAAGAGGAGGAGGAAGCAGAACCCGCACGCGAACCGGAGCGGCCACCCGCACGCACAGACGAACCCGCGCCCGCACCCACGCCGGAACCGGAGCGCGAACCAGAACCGCCACCGACACCCCCGCCATGGGCACCCCCGCCATGGGCACCCCCGCCGTGGGCGCCGCCGTCCTCGCCGTGGGCGCCGGCCGGGACCAGCGAGTCCAGGAACGCCGCCAGATCGCCCAGCACCGGATGCGCATACAGATCCGCCACCGACACCCCGCCATGACGCACCCGCAACCGCGACACCAACCGCGCAGCCGTCAACGACGACCCACCCAACGCGAAGAAATCATCCCCCGCACCCGCCGCCGTCCCGAGCAGGGCCTCCCACTCCCCCGCCAGCCACCCGGCCGTCCCCTCAAGACGCACCCCATCGCCCGGGCCCCCACCCGACCCACCGCCGGACACCGGCAGCGGCCACGGCAACGCCCCCCGGTCGACCTTCCCCGACGTCTTCGTCGGCAACGACCCCACCACTGCCAGCACCGGCACCAGAGCCTGCGGCAACCTCCCCAGCAGCACCCCCCGCAACCGCGCCAGATCCAGCACCACCCCCTCCGCGGCAACCACGTACCCCACCAGCAACTCCCCACCCGCCGGCGTCCTACGCACCGCGGCGGCAGCCGCCACCACACCGTCCAACGCGGAGAGCGCCGCATCCACCTCCCCCAGTTCGATCCGCCGCCCACCCAGCTTCACCTGGTCGTCCGCACGCCCCAGGAACACCAGACCCGCCGGGTCGTTACGCACCAGGTCACCACTGCGATACACCCGCGCCGACGACAACGCCGGATGCGGCCCGAACTTCTCCCCGTCCCGCACCGCATCCAGATACCGGGCGCACCCCCCCCCGCCGATCAGCAGCTCACCCACACCACCCCACGGCACCACCGCACCCGAGGCGTCCACCACCGCCACCTCCCACCCCGCCAACGGCACCCCGATCCGCACCGGCTCCCCCGCCACCAGACGCGCGGCCGTCGCCACCACCGTCGTCTCGGTGGGCCCGTACGTGTTCCAGAACTCCCGCCCACCAACCGCGACCCGCTCCACCAACTCCGCAGGACACGCCTCGCCCCCCACGATCACCAACCGCACCCCGGCCAGGCATTCCACCGGCCACAGCGCCAACAGCGTCGGCACCGTGGACACGACGGTCACCCCCCGCTCCACCAGCCAAGACCCCAGATCCGCCCCCGCCTTCACCACGGCACGAGGCGCCGGCACCAACGCCGCCCCCGATCCCCACGCCAGCCACATCTCCTCACAGGACGCGTCGAACGCCACCGACAACCCCGCCAGCACCCGATCCCCCGGACCCAACGGCGCCCCCTGACAGAACAACCTCGCCTCCGCGTCCACGAACGCCGCGGCCGACCCGTGCGAAACCGCCACCCCCTTCGGCCGCCCCGTCGTCCCCGACGTGAAGATCACCCACGCCTCATCCGACGCCACCGGCCACCGAGCCACCCCCGACCCCACCGGCCACCCCTCACGCCGCCAGAACCCGCCCTCCCCCAGCACCCCACACACACCCGCATCCCCCCACACCAACTCCGCCCGCTCATCCGGATCATCAAAGTCCACCGGCACGTACGACGCCCCGCACCGCAACACCGCCAAGATCCCCACGTACAAACCCACACCGCCCGACCGCAACCGCACCCCCACGCGATCACCGGCACCCACCCCATGACCCGCCAGCACCCCCGCCAGCGCCTCCACCTCCCCCCAGAGGCCGGCGTAATCCAGAACCACCCCACCCCCATCCACCCCGACAGCGGAGGGGAACCGGGACACCGAACGCCAGAAGATGTCCATCAAGGTGCCGGTTCCGGAAACCCACTCGACCGGCCACACGCCCGGCTGCGGCTGCAGCTGCGAATAGCCGCCCGGATAGCCCACCCCGTACTCCGGTCCGGCATATCCCGCCGAAGAATCCGCCAACTCCTGGCCTGCACTCATGAAAAAATGTCCTCTACGAAAAAACTGAGAGAAAAGTAAACGAAGGCGTGCACAGACAGTCACCTGGCAGGGAACGCCACCCCCTACCATCACCCACCCCGGACACCGCCTGACACCACACGGGCAGGATCAAAGAAACTTCTCACGAAGCAGGCCGCAACTAACCCGAAAACCCCACAAATCAGACAGTCAAATCCCACCAAAGCACGCCCACACCCTAACCACCCGACAGGCGCCCGGCCGACCGCCGGCCGGCCCGCGCCCGAACGTGTGCCCGACCTCGGGACAACCCAAAGTGACAGCACCTCCGCGAGGATCGTCCATCCCTTGCCCAGGAACCCGCCCGTACGTCCAGGAACCATTCAGCCGGGCAGAGCTCCGTACAACTCACTCGCGACGACCCGACGCTCGAATCCGCCGTCCGGTTCCATCGAATCTCGGCGAGGATGGCTTTATCCACAAATCGTGACGGTGGGCGCGGGCCGCAGCCGGCGCCGGATCGACCCTCCGCATCGACCCTCCGCCATGAGGCGCAGCAAGCCGCCCTCAGGTCTGCGCAACCCGGAGGGCGCCCCGGGGGCCAGGAGGGCCCTGTCGCCGCCACGGGGCCGCGTCGAGCGGGTTGCCGGGGGCCCGCGACGCCGGGGGGCGGCCGATCGCGCCGGGCCCGGGCAGATGGAGGTTGTAGTCCGTCCCACGCCCGACCTCGCTGTGCCCGCCCGGCGGGGATCCCGCACAGGCTGCCCATGGGTTCGAAGAGCACCGTCAGAGGCCGGTCGGGGTCGGCCGCCGCCACGACCCGCTCCTCGACCGGCACGGCACTCCCTCGTCGACGTCGACGCACGGACAGCGCTCTTGACCCATGATTTGCCAGTACTTGAACTGATCATATGACCCACGGCGGCCTGTCCATCCAGCCCCTGGAGGCTCAGCACCATCCGGACAACTGGCTCCGCCCGTACGCGTAGTTGAATGCCCGCGCGACAGGACGAGTCGATCCCCGAGAAGCCGGGTTCAACACCGGACGTCTCGCCCGGGTCGATACCTTCATCGCTTTGCAGATCGCTGCCCGACAGATGCCCGGCGCGATTCTGGGGGCGCCGTTCGCCGCCCTCCCGGGGGGCGGGGCGGGTGATGCCCGGGCCTGTCGGCGAGGCCACCTGCCCGGGAGCATCCGGCGCGTTCCGGTGGACCGATCCGGCGGAGGGGCGCCAGGGCCGGGTGGGGCCGGGGTGACAACTGCACGCCCATGGTGATGACGGTACGTCAACTGTGTTGCACAACAAGGAAGTAGGCGTTACCACGAAGCCTCACGCGCCGCCGCCGGACGTGCCAGGATGTCCCCCTCGGCACGGGCTCGTGAAGGAGTGCAGCATGGCCAGGGGTGGCTCCGGCGACGGTGACGGTGGCAGCGGCAGAGAGGGGCTCGGCGCGAAACTCGCCGGGATCGGGACGCTGATCGCGGCGCTGGGAACGGTGTTGGGGGTCGTCCTGACCCAGGGCAGCGGTTCGAGCGATACCCCGAAGGCCGATCCGCCCGCCGCCACCTCCACCCCGACCGCCCCGACCGCCCCGGCGTCCGCACCGGCCGCCACGTCCCCGGCGCCGCTCCGGTCGTCGCCCACGGTGTCCCCGAGCGCCGACGGCAACTCCGGAGCCGTCGCGAACGGCACCCAGCTCGGGAACTATGCGGTGCACCTGTCCGGCGGGTACGGGGTCCCCCTTCCCAACACCGCCCCGAAGTTGAGCGACTACGAGCAGGGAGAGCCCGGGGACGTCTACGTCGGCAGCGAGGCCCAGGCGTTCGGCCCGAGCGGCCAGAACAAGCTGATCCCGCTGCCCGCCGGCACCCTCCCCACGTACGGCGCCTGCACGGCCAAGGCCGCGTTCGCCGCCCAGGCGCCGTCCTCGCCCGGAACCGCCTTCTGCATCAAGACGCCAGGCCGGATGATCGGCCTCCAGGTGACCGGTTCCCACTACGCCGCGCAGCCGTTCTGGGCGGAGGCGCAGGTCACCGTCTGGCAGGACGTCGGTTAGGCCGCAGGAAACGGCTCAGCTTGCCCGCAGACGCAGCCATGCCTTCGGGGGATCCGCTCGGCTCCCGGACGGGGAAGGCGGTATCGCCCGTGAGACTTCCGCGCGCAGCCCACACCGACCGGCCGTAACGGATCCACGGGATCTGGTCCTTCCGCACCTCGCCCGTTGCGGGAGCCTCGCCGAACCCTCCCGGAAATCCGGTTGCCCGCGACGCGGCCCTCGCGCACAGTAGATGCATCAGCACCCAGCACCGACGCAGTGGAGAGGAACGCGAGATGAGCGGCCGACAGTCGTACCAGCGCTCCTCGGGTTCCCAGCGGAGCCAGGCAGTTCCCTCCATGCGGTAGACGGGTCGAAACGCCTGGCCGCCCACGGGGGACCTCCCCCGCCAGGGCGGCTTTCTCGTGCCGCCCCGCAGTGCCGGATGGTGCAACTGGCAGCACACCTGACTCTGGATCAGGAGATCGGGGTTCGAATCCTCGCCCGGCAGCGCAGTACCCGGAGAGTTGGCCGAGTGGTAGGGCAGCGGCTTGCCAAGTGGTCCACGTCGTAAGTCCTTCGGGGGTTGACTTCGAGGTTGGGCGTCGGCGTGCCTGTGGCGAGGTGGATCCGGCATGCGGTGTCGAGGGCGTCCCGGGCCCGCCTTGTCCCGGCCGCGCCCGGGACGGCGGGGGATGTGGCCTCAGCGGTCAGGCGTCGGGCCGTGCTTCGAGGAAGGCGAGGGCCCTGGCCACGAACTCGTCGTGGAACTGGAAGATTCCGCCGTGCCCGGCGTCCGGGTAGAGGGGGACGAGTTCGCCCCGGGGCAGCCGTGCGGCGAGGTCGAGGGTGTTCTCGCTCGGCACCATCCGGTCGCTCTCGCCGTTGGCCACCAGGACTGGCTGGCGGATGCGGGACAGGTCGGCCGTCGGCTGGAGGCCCCATCGGTGGATGGCCTTCAGTTGGGCGCGGAACGACCTCGGCGAGATGGCTTTGTCGCGGCGGTCCGTACGCTCCTTCAGCCGTTCCAGGAAGGCGCGTGCTTCGCGTCGTCCGTGTTCGGTGTCGGTGAAGAAGAGGAACTGCTTGGGGTCCCTGCGGGTCAGGAAGCCCTTCAGGATGTCCCGGAGGGTGAGTGCGGTGACCTTGTCGATGCCGGGGCCGCCGGCGGGGCCGGTTCCCGCGAGGATGACCTTGCGCACCAGCTGCGGTTCCTCGGCTGCGATGACCTGGGCGATGAAGCCGCCCATCGACAGGCCGAGCAGGTCGACGTGCTCGAAGCCCAGGGTTCGGATGAACAGCACCGCGTCGCGGGCCATCGCTTCGACGGTGTCGGGGGTGGAACCGCCCGACGCGCCGACTCCGCGGTTGTCGAAGGTGATCACCCGGCGCCGGGCGGCGAGTCCGTCGACGACGCGGGGGTCCCAGTTGTCCAGGACTGCGCTCAGGTGGTGGAACAGGATCAGCGGTACGCCGTCTCCTTCCGGGCCGAGCTGCCGGTAGACGAAGTCGACGCCGCGTACGGACACGGAACGGGTCGGCACGTCCTTGTACGACGACGGGGCGGGCGTGGGGGCGGGCGTGGGGGTGGGGGAAC
>NZ_JOCF01000132.1 GCF_000720635.1 Streptomyces sp. NRRL WC-3742
CCCCAGAACCCCCCGCAGCTCCCCACCCCCGCCCTCACCAAGGCGGCCCGCACCGCCGACGCCGAACTCCTGGCCAAGGTCGCCGCCCTCCCGCCCGCCGCCGACGCCCCCGAGGTCCCGCGCGCCGAGGCCGAGGCCGGAGACGCCGACTTCAGCCTCCGCCGCCTGCTGCGCCCCTTCCGCGCTCCGCTGGCCCTCGCCTTCCTCCTCGTCACCCTGGACGCGGCCGCCGCCCTGGTCCTCCCGGTGCTGATCCGCAGCGGCATCGACGAGGGCGTCAGCAAGGCCCTGATGTCCGGCGTCGTGGTGGCCTCCCTCATCGCGCTCGCCGTCGTCCTGCTGGACTGGCTGGTGCAGGGCGCCGAGAACCGGGTCAGCGGCCGCACCGGCGAGCGCGTGCTCTACACGCTCCGGCTCAAGATCTTCGCCCACCTCAACCGCCTCGGCCTGGACTACTACGAGCGCGAGCTGACCGGCCGGATCATGACCCGGATGACCACTGACCTGGACTCGCTGACCTCCTTCCTCCAGACGGGCCTGGTCACCTTCGTCGTCAGCCTGCTGACCTTCGCCGGCATCTTCGCCGCCCTGCTGATCATCGACGCGGGCCTGGCCCTGGTGGTCTTCGCCGTGCTGCCGCTGCTGGTGATCGCGACGCTGGTGTTCCGCCGCAAGTCCAAGGCGCAGTACGAGCTCTCGCGCGACCTGATCAGCACGGTCAACGCCGACCTGCAGGAGAACGTGGCCGGCATGCGGATCGTCCAGGCGTTCCGCCGTCTGGACACCAACACCGACCGCTTCGTGGCCCGCGGCATCGCCTACCGCGACGCCCGCGTCCGCGCGCAGCTCTACATCTCCCTCTACTTCCCGTTCGTGCAGTTCCTCTCCAGCGTGGCCGCCGCACTGGTGCTGATCGTGGGCGCGGCCCGGGTGGACGACGGGACGCTGACGGTCGGCGCGCTGGTCGCGTACCTGCTGTACATCGACCTGTTCTTCGCCCCCGTCAACCAGCTCTCCCAGGTGTTCGACGGCTACCAACAGGCGTCGGTCGGCCTCGGCCGGATCAGGGAACTGCTGCGCACCCCGACCACCACCGCCGAGGCGGCCGAGCCGGTACCGGTGACCGGGCGGCTGCGCGGTGAGATCACCTTCGAGGGCGTCGGCTTCGCCTACAACGGCGGCGCGGACGGTGCCCCGGACGTGCTGACGGACGTGAACCTGCACGTCCCGGCCGGTCAGACGGTGGCGCTGGTCGGCGAGACCGGCGCGGGGAAGTCGACGCTGGTCAAGCTCGTCGCCCGGTTCTACGACGCGACGTCCGGCACCGTGCGGGTCGACGGGGTCGACCTCACCCGCTACGACCTCGCCCAGTACCGCCACCGGCTGGGCGTGGTGCCGCAGGAGGCGTACCTGTTCGCGGGCACCGTCCGCGAGGCGATCGCGTACGGCCGTCCCTCCGCCTCGCCCGCCGAGGTGGAGGCGGCGGCCCGGGCGGTCGGTGCGCACGAGATGATCGTCCGGTTGTCGGACGGCTACGACCACGAGGTCGCGGGCCGTGGGCGAAACCTTTCCGCAGGTCAGCGCCAGCTGATCGCCCTGGCCCGGGCCGAACTGGTCGATCCGGACGTCCTGCTGCTCGACGAGGCCACCGCAGCGCTCGACCTGGCCACCGAGGCGGCGGTCAACCGCGCCGCCGACCGGCTCAGCGGCGGGCGCACCACCCTGGTCATCGCCCACCGCCTGACCACCGCCGAGCGCGCCGACCGGGTGGTCGTGCTCGACCACGGCCGGGTGGTCGAGGACGGCACCCACACCGAACTGCTCGCCCGGGGCGGGGCGTACGCCCGGCTCTGGGAGGCGTTCATCGCGGAGGGCCACCCGGAGCCCGAGCCGGTCGGGTAGTGGCAGCCCCCGACGGCCGACCGGGACACGAACCCGGTCGGCCGTCGGGCGCGTTCGGCCTTCTCCGGCCTCCGCCGCCCTCCAGCCTCCGCCGCCCTCCGCCCCCTCTCCGGCCTCCTCAGGCGGCGATCAGCGAGGTCAGCAGCCCGGAGGCGTCGATCCCGCGCGGCAGGTCGCTCACCTGTCCGTCCCCGACCTCGACCACCCGCCAGCCGGAGCCGTCCGCCAGGCGGGCCAGGTCGGTGGTGACGAACCGGCAGCCGAGCGTGCGCACCAGCGAGGAGACGCCCGCGAGCTGCGGCTCGACGACCTGGTGCGGCGCGTCCGGGTGCGGGCCGACCAGGATCGGCCGCCCGTCCAGCCACCACACCCGCGCCTCCACGGCTCTCCCGCCGTCGTCCGAACCGGCGCTGTCCGAGCCGCCGCCGTTCGAACCACCACCGTTCGAACCGCCGCCGTTCGAACCGCCGCCGTTCGAACCACCACCGTTCGAACCTCCGCCGTTCGAACCGCCGCCGTTCGAACCACCACCGTTCGAACCTCCGCCGTTCGAGCCGTTGGCGGCCACCGCTCCCGCGCGCTCGAACTGCTCGAACCGCCGCAGCACCACCCCGCCGGCCAGGAACTCGCCCTGCAGCTCGACGAACCGCCCCACCACCCGGCCGACCGCCGTCAGGTCCGCCAACTCCGGGACGTAGCAAGCCTCGTGCCACTCGTGCTTGCGCGACTTCACGTAGTCCTTGACGATCGCCGGCCCGCTCCCGCCGAGCCGCGCCACCGCCGCCGCCAGCTCCTGCGTCCCGGGAGCCGCCCCGTCCCCGTACGGAATCCACGTGCTCGGCGGCGTCGCCCCCTCGAACACCCCGTACCAGCCGGGCAGTTCATGGGCCGTCCGGTACCCGGCCGGGCTGGTCAGCAGATGGCAGCCGCGGGCGGCGAGCGCGGCAGCGAAGCCCGCGTAACGGGCGGAGGGCAGCATCCAACCCCGGTACCAGAGCGGGCCGGCGCCCTCCGGCACCCGCCGGACGGCCTCCTCGGCGTCGGCGGCGTCCCCGGTGAGCAGCGCGTCGTGGTCGACCAGGTGGCGCACCCCGCCCAGGTCACGCAGCAGCCGGGCCTCCCAGGCGAAGTGCGGGTCGGGCCGGCGCGGGTTGAGCGGATCGGCCGGGATGAGGATCGCAGGAGAAGGCATGGCGGTCAGGGTACGGCTCCGGGCCGGTCATGATGCCGTGCACGCGCAAGCGGCCGCCGCCGCACACGAATTCACTCGACCACCCCGGCCCCCGGTGCCACAGTGGCCCGATGCGAAAACTGCTGCGTCCGCGCCGACGCGTCCCCCGGCAGGCCGCCCGCACGGTGGTGCTGGACGGGAGCGGCGCGGTCTTCCTGCTCCGCTCGGACAACGACGAGGTGGGCGTCCACTGGACGATGCCGGGCGGCGGCCTGGAGGCGGGGGAGACCCCGAGGGAGGGCGCCCGGCGCGAGCTCCGGGAGGAGACCGGCTGGACGGACCTCGAGCCCGGCCCGCTGCTCTGCACCTGGGAGCACGACTTCACCTGGCACGGCACGCCCGTGCGCCAGCACGAGCACATCTACCTCGCCATCGGCCCGCACCGGGGCCCGGTCGGCGACGTCAGCGCGGTGCACGCCACCGACCGCATCCTCGACTGGCGCTGGTGGACGGCGGCCGACCTCGCCGACGAGAACGCGGACGCGCTCTGGCCGCCC
Organism: Streptomyces sp. NRRL WC-3742; assembly: GCF_000720635.1. Taxonomy (GTDB): domain Bacteria; phylum Actinomycetota; class Actinomycetes; order Streptomycetales; family Streptomycetaceae; genus Kitasatospora. The sequence goes on from NZ_JOCF01000132.1 coordinate 3,631, forward strand.
CGGCTGCCGGAACTGCTGGAGCCCGTCCGCACGGGATGGGCGGTCGACGGGCGCGCACCGGCGCCCGTCGACCTCGGCTACGTCCCCAACAAGCCCTGAACGCCGGACCGTACGAGCCGGGCGGCCGTCAGGGCCGTCCGCCCCGCCGCCCCCGTACGGCCGGAACGCACTCCCAGCCGTGCAGTTCCAGCTCCCGGTCGTGCAGCGCGGCCGGATTCATCAGCACCGTCAGCCGGGCGCCCGCCAGTTGCTCGAAGCCGAGTCCGGTGGCGGACAGCAGCTGATCGGTCGGCACCGACACGGCGATCGCCGGCCGCCAGGAGGGCAGGACGACGAGGCTGGTGCCGCGTCCGATCCGCAGCGGCCGCGCCGCCACCCGGACCGGCGCCCGCTCCTCCGGTCGCCCCACCGCCTCGGCCGGGGCAGGTCCGCCGCCGATCAGGACGCCCAACTGCGGTACGGCCGGCCCGGGCGGGGCCTCGGCCATGGAGGCCGTCACCGGGAAGGCGCCCGCGGCCGGGCGCACCCGAGCGGTCACCTCGCCCTGCCCCGAAGAGCCGGTCGACCCGTTCGGGTCGGACACGGCCGTCTCCCGTTCGGCCGCCCCCTGCCCGGTCGGAGTCGTCGGCGGGTGCATCCGCCGCAGCCGCCGCGAGGGCGAGGGCCGCAGCGGGACGAATCCTCGGGGCTGCTCGCCCCCCGTCCGCGGCGCAGGCACCCGCGCCGTGCGCTCGGCCTCCGGAGCCGGCTGTCCGAATCGGACGGGCTCAACCGGAGTGCCGCCGGGCGGATGTGATCCGTCGTCGGAGTCGGGCACCGCCTCCGAGTCCCGTGGGCCGCGCGGCTGCGGCACCGAGTCGTACCGGGTCGCCCCGTCGAAGGTCGTCGCGATCGAACAGCGTGCGGCTTGTGAAGCAGAAGAGGAGGGGGACGGCGGGGGTTGACGCGCGGAGGCGCTACCGGAACCCGGAGAACCGGGTAGGGACGGGTCGGTCGTGGAACGGAACGAGGTCATCGGCGGGCCCTTCACGGAACGGTCCGACGATCCTCCCGCACCGCGCCACCAGGGCCAAGCCTCGAACCCGGCCGCTTACCCGACTCTTGCCCAGCCCCTACGGCACGTGTCGGCCCGACTGCCGGGCGCGACGGTCCCACCTCCCCGGAACCCGCATCCCCCTCCTTGCCCCAAGGGCAGGCCAAAGCAAGCAATGACAAACCTTCCCCAAGCGCAAGAAATCACCGAGAGTCGGCCCATTCGACCTTCGGTCCGCGCGCTTGGAGCTGCGCCGGGACACCCCCGCACCTGTCGTAGAGGACTGACAGCCGGTAGCCTCGACCGCATGAAGCGCTTCGCAGACCTGTGCTGGTGGCCGTCCTAGGACGGCCACCACACTCGCCTGACCAGGGCCGTCCGGGATGGACGGCCCTGTCGCGTTTCCACCGCAGGACGGGCCCCTCGCCCCGGACGGCCGCGCACCGACGCCGCCGGCCCTACGAGGAGAAACCCGATGACCACCACCAGCACCGTTCCCGCCGAGCGCGTCCTTACCGGGGACCGCCCCACGGGGCCGCTCCACCTCGGCCACTACTTCGGCACCCTGCAGAACCGGGTCCGCCTCCAGGACCGGGGCGCCGAGATGTTCGTCCTGGTCGCCGACTACCAGGTGATCACCGACCGGGACGTCGCCGACCGGCTCGCCGAACACACCGAGAACCTCGTCCTCGACTACCTCGCGGCGGGCCTCGACCCCGAGCGCACCACGATCTTCGCCCACAGCGCCGTCCCCGCCCTCAACCAGCTGATGCTGCCCTTCCTCAGCCTGGTCAGCGTCGCCGAACTCAGCCGCAACCCCACCGTCAAGGACGAGATCGCCCACTCCCGCCAGACCGGCGTCAGCGGACTGATGTTCACCTACCCCGTCCACCAGGCCGCCGACCTGCTGTCCTGCAAGGCCACCCTCGTCCCGGTCGGCCAGGACCAGGTGCCCCACCTCGAAGTCGCCCGCACCGTCGCCCGCCGCTTCAACGAGCGCTACCCCCACGCCGACGGCACCGGAGTCTTCCCCGCCCCGCAACCCCTGCTCTCCGAAGCCCCCATGCTGCTCGGCACCGACGGCGGCAAGATGAGCAAGAGCCGGGGCAACGCCATCTCCCTCGGCGCCACCGAGGACGAGACCGCCCGCCTGATCCGCGGCGCGAAGACCGACGCCGACCGCCGCATCACCTACGACCCCGCCACCCGCCCCGAGGTCTCCAGCCTCGTCCTGCTCACCGCGCTCTGCCAGGAGCGCGACCCCGAGACCGTGGCCGAGGAACTCGGCGACGGCGGCGCCGCCGCGCTCAAGCGCACCACCACCGAGGCCGTCAACGAGTACCTGCGCCCCCTGCGTACCCGCCGCGCCGAACTCGCCGCCGACCGCGCCCACCTGCGGCAGGTCCTGCGCGACGGTGCCGTACGGGCCGGGGTCGTCGCCGAGGCCACCCTCGCCGAGGTGAGGGAGGTGATGGGGGCCGTGGTCTGAAGGGGTCTCAACCCGCCGCCGCCACCGCCGCACATCGCCCCGATCGGACCTGGGCATATCGTCACCGGGCGGCCTCGGCCCCTCCGAGGCCGCCCGCACACCCGTGCACCCTCTGCGCAATCCTTGTGCAGGCCCGCGTGCACCCCCTTGTGCACTCTTCTTGTGTGCTCCCTCCCGAAAGGCGGACCGGCCCCATGGACCAGCACCCGACCACACCCGGCCAGGGGCTGACCCGGCCGCCGCACCTGCGCCCCGGCGACCACATCGTCGTCATCGCCCCCAGCGGCCCGATCGACCCGGAACGCCTCACCGCGGGCTGCGCGATCCTGCGCTCCTGGGGCCTGCGCGTCACCGTCGCCCCGCACGTCCTCGACACCCACCCGGATCTCGGCTACCTCGCCGGCACCGACGCCCACCGCGCCGCCGACCTCCGGTCCGCCTGGCTCGACCCCGACGTCGACGCCGTCATCTGCGCCCGCGGCGGCTACGGCGTCCACCGCATGGTCGACCTGCTCGACTGGACGGCCATGGCCACCGCCGCCCCCAAGGCGTTCATCGGGTTCAGCGACGTCTCCTCCCTCCACGAAGCCTTCGCCCAGCGCCTCGGCCTCGCCACCCTGTACGGGCCCATGGCCGCCGCCGGTTCCTTCGTCGACGACGGCCCCACCGCCGAGCACCTGCGCCGCACCCTCTTCGACCCGGCCGCCACCACCGTCCTCACCTCGCCCACCGCCACCCCGCTCGTCGGCGGCCGGGCCCACGGCGTCACCGCCGGCGGCTGCGTCCACGTCCTCGCCGCCGAACGCGGGACCCCCACCGCCCGGCCCTCGTACGCGGGCGCCATCCTCCTCCTCGAGGACGTCAACGAGCACCCGTACCAGCTCGACCGCCTGCTCACCCAGTTCCTGCGCTCCGGCGCCCTGGACGGCGTCGCCGGCATCGCCCTCGGCTCCTGGGAGGGCTGCGGACGGCCCGAGCGCGTCCGGGCGGTGATGCTCGACCGCCTCGGACCGCTCGGCATACCCGTCCTCTGGGAACTGGGCTTCGGCCACTGCCCGTCCAGCCTCACCGTCCCGCTCGGCGTCCCCGCCGTCCTCGACGCCGACGCCGGAACGCTCACCTTCGACGTCCCGGCCCTCGGCTCGTAGCAACTCGCATTAAGAGGTCTAGGGTGCCGCCATGAACGAGGCCACCCCGACCGCCCTCGCCCTCGGACTCCTCCGCGGCCCGGGCAGCACCGCCCGCACGATCCTCGGACTTGCCGGCCCGCCCGGCGCCGGCAAGTCCACCCTCGCCCGCCACCTGGTCACGGAGATCGACCGCGCCGAAGGCCCCGGCACCGCCGCCTACGTCCCGCTCGACGGCTTCCACCTCTCCGCCGCCCAGCTCGACCGCCTCGGCCTCACCCACCGCAAGGGCGCCCCCGCCACCTTCGACGCCCACGGCTACGTCGCCCTGCTGCAGCGCATCGCCGACGACCGCTTCCAGGACATCTACGTCCCCGACTTCGACCGCACCCTCGACGAACCGGTCGCCGCCCGCCACGTCGTCCACCCGCAGACCCGCCTCGTCGTCACCGAAGGCAACTACCTCGCCTCCGCCGACACCCCCTGGCCGGACGCCCGCCGCCTGCTGCGCGAACTCTGGTACGTCCACACCGACGACACCGTCCGCGAGGACCGGCTGCTGCGCCGACACCGCGACGGCGGCCGCGACGAGGCCACCGCCCGCCACTGGGTCACCGGCAACGACCACCCCAACGGCGAGTACGTGAAGGCCGGCCGCCCGTTCTGCACCCGGACCGTCTCCGGAGCCGATTTGCCCACAGGCCCGGAAAGGCGTACTGTTCTCTAGTCGCTCGGCAGGGAGCACCGGACACGCATCGGCGCGGACGGTCCCGGGGCGGCCAATCCTTCGAAACACCACTTCCCAGTTCGGGCTGGGTCGCGTCTTCGTTTTTTCGGGTCGCGGCTTGGGCCTTATT
>NZ_JOCF01000133.1 GCF_000720635.1 Streptomyces sp. NRRL WC-3742
GTCGCGGGGGCGAAGGCGGCGGGTGCGGCGGGGGGGGACGGCATCGGGGCGCCGGGGGCCGGGGGCATCGCGCGGAGGAGGTCGGGGGCCTCGGTCTCGGCGTGGAAGGCGGCCTGGGGCGCTGCGCCGCCGTAGCCGACGGCGATCGGCTCGTCGGCGGCGAGGGCGCCGCCCCGGGCCGTCGGGCGGGCACCGACGCCGCGGGCGCGGCGGGAAGCCTTGTCGAGGGGGTGGGCGAGCGGGCCTTCGGGGGCGGGCCCCCGGCGGCGGGGGGTGCGGCCCTGGGCGTCGTAGTCGGTGAAGAGGTCGGACAGGCCGGCCGGGGGCTCGCGCCAGCCGGAGGGCGGCGGGGCGGGCTGACTGCGGCCGATGCGCAGGGAGTTGAGGCGGGGCAGGTCGGTGCGGCGGTCGAGGTCGGCGGTGGAGAGGGCGAGGCGCACGCCCGTCCAGTCCTCGCCGCTCTGCTGGGCGACGCAGGCGCGCAGGACCAGCTCGGCGCTGTCGGCGCCGGTGCGGTAGGAGAGGCGGTAGGTGGGGACCCAGCGGGCGGCCGGGACGGCGTACTCGAGTTCCAGCGTGAGGTCCGTGGCCGTGCTCGTGCCCGACAGGGTGACCAGGACGGTGGTGTCGGTGTCGGTGGCCGTGACGTGCTCGGCGGTGGACTCGCGCTCCAGGCGGTCGGTGGCCTCGGCGAGTTCGTGGTCGGCGAGTTCGATCGCCCGGGTCAGCTCCTCGGCGCGCCGCTGGAGGCCCGCCAGGCGCTCGTCGACGAACTCGGCGAGCTCCAGCCAGGCTTCGGCCGGGGTGCGGCGCAGCGGGTCGCCCCGGCGGGGCTGCGGGGGGAGGGCGCGCAGGGCCGTGGTCTCGTCGATGGCGGCCAGGACGAGGTGGTGGCGGTCGGAGAGGGAGCTGCGGTGCTCGGTGATCTCGTCCAACTCGCGCTGGAGGTCCGGGAGTTCGGCGGGCTCGCGGAGTTCGGCGAGGTGCTCGACGCGGGCCTCGGTGACGGCGGCGCCGGGCGGGCCGTCGAGGACGCGGGCGCGCAGCGAGCGGCCGTCCAGGGAGGCGGGCAGGCCCGTCAGGCGCAGCCGCCCGTCCGGGGGGACGGGGACGGTGGCCCGGCGGCGGCACAGCGCGCCCTCGGCGTACACCACGACGGAGTCGAGGGCGGAGGTGTGGGCCGGTACCGGCGGTGGTGCCCCGATGCTTCGCTGATCGTCCATGCGCAACCCCTTCGTTCGCCTGTCGCCTGCGGTGTGCCCGTCCCGGGCGGCCAGTGTGCCCCGGTTCGGGGCCGGCGTCGCCGGATTCGCCGGGCACGGCGTGTGCACTGTGAGGGACGGGGGCGGGGCGGCGGCGGTTGCCTCCGGTGCGCGGGGGCGGAGGGGGTGGAGCGGGCGGAGCGGGCGGAGGGGGTGGACAGGTGAGCGGTGGGAGCGGCGGATGCGAGAGGATGGGGCGCGGGTGAACCATTTGGTGGCCAATTGGGCAAACAACTGGGCAACCACCTGGGCAACCATCTGGGCCCGGACATGAATGAGGGAGAGCGACCAGCCATGCGCACAGCCGTCGTCGTCGGCACCGGACTGATCGGTACCTCCGCCGCGCTCGCCCTGGCCGGCCGCGGGCTGACCGTCCACCTGGAGGACGCCGACCCGGACGCCGCCCGCACCGCCGCCTCGCTCGGCGCCGGCACCACCGAACCGGCGGACGGCCCCGTCGACCTGGCGATCATCGCCGTGCCGCCCGCGCTGGTCGGCAAGGTCCTCGCCGACTGCCAGCGCCGCAACCTGGCCCGCTGGTACACCGACGTGGCCAGCGTGAAGGCCGGCCCGCGCGCCGAGGTCGCCGCGCTCGGCCTCGACACCGTCCACTACATCGGCAGCCACCCGATGGCCGGGCGCGAGCGCTCCGGCCCGCTGGCCGCCCGCGCCGACCTCTTCGAGGGCCGGCCCTGGGTGCTCACCCCGACCGAGGACACCGACACCGAGACGCTCAACGCCGCCCTGGAACTGGTCGCGCTCTGCGGGGCCATGCCGATCGTGATGGACGCCGCCGCGCACGACCGGGCCGTCGCCCTGGTCTCGCACGCGCCGCAGCTGCTGTCCTCGCTGGTCGCGGCCCGGCTGGAGCACGCCGACGAGACGGCGATAAGGCTCTCCGGGCAGGGCGTGCGCGACGTCACCCGGATCGCCGCCTCCAACCCCGGGATGTGGGTGGACATCCTGTCCGCGAACGCGGGCGCGGTCGCCGACATCCTGGAGGAGGTCGCCGCCGACCTCGGCGAGACCGTCACCGCGCTGCGCGCCCTGGACGCCGCCGAGGAGGGCGAGCGCCGGGCGGGAGCGGCCGGCATCGAGGCGGTCATGCGGCGCGGCAACACCGGCCAGTCCCGCATCCCCGGCAAGCACGGCGCGCCGCCCACCCGGTACGAGACGGTGGCGGTGGTCCTGGGGGACCAGCCCGGCGAGCTGGGCCGGCTGTTCGGGGAGGTCGGCGCGGCCGGGGTGAACATCGAGGACGTGGTCATCGAGCACTCCACCGGGCAGCAGGTCGGCTTCGTGCAGCTGTCGGTGGCGCCGGGGGCGGTCAAGCCGCTGACGGCGGCGCTGCGGGCGAGCGGGTGGAGCGTGCGGGACTGACGGCTCCGGGGAGGGGCCGGGAGGGGTGGGCGGGATGATCGTCGATCTGGGCGTTCCCGGGGAGGCAGTGCACCCGGTAGGCGCGGAGCTCGTGGACTCCGGGAACGAGCGGTTCCTGCGGGCCGTGGTGGGCCCGCAGGCGCGGATCCACCACCGCAGCCTGACGGCGCTGGTGGAGCCGCCCCGGCCGGCCCGGGTGGTGGACCCGGACGAGCCGGAGCCGGAGCCGGTCTGGAGCCTGCTGCTGCGCGCCGCGTACGCCGCCTTCGCGGAGCACCGGCCGCTGAGCCTCTCCCCGGACGTCCTCTGGTACGCGGTGGTGCACGAGGTCGCCGTGCACGTCCGGATGTACGCGCCGCGCTACCGGGCCCTGTTCGGGGCGCAGCCCGACCGGCGCGGGCGGATCGTCGTCCGGGACGACGAGCTGGCGGGCCCCGGGGCGGACTGGGGGCGCTCGATCCACCTGGTGCGCGAGCCCCTGGCGGCGGCCGTCGGCCCGCAGCTGGTGGAACTGTTCACCCCGGCCTTCTCCACCACGACCCCCGACGACGCGGCCTGCGCGCTGGTCGCCCTGATGGGCGCGGCAGGCCCGTACTACGACTTCCGCTGGGAGACCCGCTGCGGCATCCCGCGCGTACGGCTGGAGGGTACGGCCGAGGACTGGGCGCTGCTGTCCGAGCGGGTCGGCGAGCTGGCCGGGCACCTCGCCTGGCTGGAGCCCTGGTTCGCCGGGCTGCGGCCGGTCGTCGAGGAGATCGCGGCGACGGCGGCGGGCGGGCCGGTGGACGAGGAGTTCTGGCGCTCCCTCTTCAAGTGGCGCTCCATCTCCGGCGGCCCGCGCGTCACCGGCTGGCTGACCGCCTTCCTCGCGCACACCCAGACCCCGGACGGACCCCGCATGCGCAACTCCTTCGACTGGCGCTCCGCCGCCGACGACCCGTACCACCGCGACGCCTTCGAGGTGAACGACTTCCCCGCGCACCTCTCCACCGTCCCCTTCGGCTGGGACCTCCTCGGCACCGAACGACCGATGGCCTTCCTCGCGGGCGTCCTCGCCATCGAGCAGGACGGCCCCTACCTCCGGCCCCGCCTGGGCCACGCGGTCGTGGAGACCCCGCAGTGGTGAGGGTCGTCGACGTCCCGCTCGGGGAAGGCCAGGAGCCGGGCGACGTACGGGAGTTGGAGCCGCGCGGGAACGAGGCGTTCCTGGCGGCGGCGGTGGGCGGGGAGTTCGCGGTGGTCCACCGCAGCACCGCGACGCTGCTGGAGGCGCCCGAGCTGCGGCCGCCGGGCGAGGCGGAGCCGACCTGGAGCCTGCTGCTGCGCGCCGCGCACCTGGCGTTCTGCGGGCACCTGCCGCTGAGCCTGTCGCCGGACGTGCTCTGGTACGCGGTGGTGCACGAGGTCGCGGTGCACGTGCGGCTGAACGCGGAGGCGTACGAGGGGCTGTTCTCGGCGACCCCCGGGCGGAAGCGGACCATCAGCGTGCGGGACGACGGCCTGCTCGGCCCCGAACCGGACTGGACGCGCTCGATCCGGCTGGTGCGCGGGCCGCTGGCGGCGGAGGTCGGCCCGGAGCTGGTGGAGCTGTTCACCCCGGCGTTCTCCACGACGACACCGGACGAGGTGTCGGCGACGCTGGTGGCGCTGATGGACCTCGTCAGCCCGTACTACGAGTTCCTGTGGGTCTCGTCCTGCGGCATCCCGCGCGTGCGGCTGGAGGGCACGGCCGAGGACTGGGCGCTGCTGGCCCGGCGGGTCGGCGAGCTGGGGGAACGGTTCGAGGCGCTCGGGCCGTGGCTGGCCGGCCTGCGCCCGGTGGTCGGGGAGCTGGCGACGGCGGCGGCGGGCGGCCCGGTGGACGAGGGGTTCTGGCGCTCGCTGTACAGGTGGGAATCGGAGTCCGGAGGGGACTACGTCTCCGGCTGGATCACCGCCTTCTTCGCCCACACCCAGACCGAGGCGGGGCCGCAGCCGCGCACGGACTTCCAGTGGGAGGCGACGCGGCGCAGGTGGAAGGGCCGGACGGTGGAGACGGGCCCGGCCCGGTTCACCGAGAACGCCTTCCCGTCGCACGTGTCGAAGGTGCCCTTCGAGTGGCGGACGCCGCAGGACACCTACCGGATGGCCTTCGTCGGCGGCGTGCTCGGCATCGAGGAGGACGGCGGGTACGTGAGGCCCCGGCTGGGCAACGCCGTGCTGCGGGTGCTGAGGGTGCCGGGGGACGCTCCGTAGCTGCCCCGGGGAGGGTGGTGACCGGGGCGGGGCCGGAGGGGGCGGGGGTCCATTAACCTTGAGGGAGATGATCCCCGGCCGTTCGCCCCCACAGGGTGTCGGCTTCCATGCTCAGAGAGAGGTTCGGGCCCGTGGACACTGCCGACCGAGCGCACGTTCCGGTCGTCGTCGCCATCGACGGACCCTCCGGCTCCGGCAAGTCGACCGTCTCTCGGGCGGTCGCTGCGCGGCTGGGCCTGAGCTTCCTGGACACCGGTGCGATGTACCGGGCGATGACCTGGTGGATGCTGGCCAACGAGGTCGACGTGGACGACCCGGAGGCCGTGGCCGTGGCCTGCGGAAAGCCGGTGATCGTGTCCGGGACGGACGCGGACGGGCCGACCATCACGGTGGACGGGCAGGACGTGTCCGGGCCGATCCGTGGGCCGGAGGTGACGGCCCACGTGAGTGCCGTCTCGGCGGTGCCGGCGGTGCGGACGCGACTGGTGGAGCTGCAGCGCGGTTGCGCCGAGGTGGCCGAGCGGGGGATCGTCACGGAGGGGCGGGACATGGGTTCGGTGGTGTTCCCGGACGCCACCGTGAAGGTGTTCCTGACCGCCTCCGAGCGGGCCAGGGCCGAGCGCCGGGCCGCCGAGCTGCGGGCCAAGGGCGTCGACGAGGCGACCATCACCGCGATGGCCGCCGACCTCGCCCGCCGGGACGCCGCCGACTCCTCCCGGAAGACGGCCCCGCTGACGCAGGCTTCCGACGCCGTGCTGGTGGACACCAGTGACCTCACACTGGAGCAGGTGATCGACCGGATCGCCGCACTGGTCGAGGAACGGGCGGGACTCTCGTCGGTCTGAGGAACGGGCGGAACTCTCGTCGGTCCGAGGACCGACGGACAGGCCGCGGGGCCGCTGAGCCACCGCGGACAAACGATCGCGCTGCCCCGAGCGGGCAGGTACGCACGGCGCGCCCCTGGGAAGGGCCGGGCCGGGAAACGGAACAGACGAACATGACCGCAGAGCACTCCGACGCCGGACACGGCGAGCTGGACGCCGCCGACTACGCCGAGTTCATGGCACTCGCCGCCGAAGAGGGCTTCGACCTCGACGGCATCGACACCATGGACGGCGCCGAGTTCGCCCCGCTGCCGGTGCTGGCCGTCGTCGGCCGCCCGAACGTCGGCAAGTCGACCCTGGTGAACCGCATCATCGGCCGCCGCGAGGCCGTCGTCGAGGACAAGCCCGGCGTCACCCGCGACCGCGTGACCTACGAGGCGGCCTGGAACGGCCGCCGCTTCAAGGTCGTCGACACCGGCGGCTGGGAGATCGACGTCCTCGGCATCGACGCCCTGGTCGCCGCCCAGGCCGAGCTGGGCATCGAGCAGGCCGACGCGGTGCTGTTCGTGGTGGACGCCACCGTCGGCGCCACGGACACCGACGAAGCCCTGATCAAGCTCATCCGCCGGGCCGGCAAGCCGACCGTCCTGTGCGCCAACAAGGTCGACGGCCCGTCCACCGAGGCGGAGGCCGCGTACCTGTGGTCGCTGGGCCTCGGCGAGCCGTACCCCGTCTCCGCCCTTCACGGGCGCGGCTCGGGCGACCTGCTCGACGCCGTCATGGCCGCGCTGCCCGAGGCCCCGCCGCAGACCTTCGGCGACGCCGCCCCCGGCGGCCCGCGCCGCGTCGCGCTGATCGGCCGGCCGAACGTCGGCAAGTCCAGCCTGCTGAACAAGGTCGCCGGCGAGGAGCGCGTCGTCGTCAACGAGCTGGCCGGCACCACCCGTGACCCGGTCGACGAGATGATCGAACTCGGCGGCAAGACCTGGAAGTTCGTCGACACGGCGGGCATTCGGCGGCGGGTCCACCTGACGGCCGGCGCCGACTTCTACGCCTCGCTGCGCACCTCCTCCGCGCTGGACAAGGCCGAGGTCGCGGTCGTCCTGATCGACGCCAGCGAGACCCTGGCCGAGCAGGACACCCGCATCATCTCCATGGCCGTCGAGGCCGGGCGCGCCGTCGTCATCGCGTACAACAAGTGGGACCAGCTCGACGAGGAGCGCCGCTACTACCTCGAGCGCGAGATCGAGCGCGACCTCGTCCAGGTGCAGTGGGCGCCGCGCGTCAACGTCTCGGCGAAGACCGGGCGGCACATGGAGAAGCTCGTCCCGGCGATCGAGACCGCGCTGGAGGGCTGGGAGACCCGCATCCCCACCGCGCGCCTGAACGCCTTCCTCGGCGAGCTGGTGGCCGCCCACCCGCACCCGATCCGGGGCGGCAAGCAGCCGCGCATCCTGTTCGGCACCCAGGCGGGCAGCCGTCCGCCGCGGTTCGTGCTCTTCGCCTCGGGCTTCCTGGAGGCGGGCTACCGGCGCTTCGTCGAGCGCCGGCTGCGTGAGGAGTTCGGGTTCGTGGGGACGCCGATCTCGATCTCGGTGCGGGTGCGGGAGAAGCGCAAGAGGAAGTAGTAGTAGTCGTCGTAGTCGGTAGGAGTGGGGAAGGGCCTTGTCGCGGTGGCGGCGGGGCCCTTCCGCCGTTTCAGGGGCTGTCCGGGGCTGTCAGGGTTTGTGTGGGGCTGTCAGGGGTGCTCGGGGGTGCGGCCCGGGGGGAGGGAGAGCATCTGGCGGTGGCGGCCGCCTCCGGTGGGCGGGGCGGCGAACCCGGTGGCCGTTCCGAGGACGGGGGAGGGG
>NZ_JOCF01000134.1 GCF_000720635.1 Streptomyces sp. NRRL WC-3742
GCCGAGGGCGGGGGCGGGGCGATGGTGGCCGGGGCCGGGGCCGGGGCCGGGGCCGGGGTCGCGGGGCCGTTGGCCGGGGTGTTCTGCGGAGGGGTGTTCTGCGGCGGGCCGGGCGGGTTCGCTGCGGGCAGGCGGAAGGTGTCGGGGTCGGCCGTGCGGGGCGCGGGCACCGGGGTGGCGCGCGGGTCGACGGCGGCGGTCGGGGCGCCGGTCGTGGCGGGGGCGGCCTCGGCGGCGCGCTCCTCGTCGTCCACGGTGATGCCGAAGTCGGTGGCCAGGCCGATCAGCCCGGAGGTGTAGCCCTGGCCGATCGCCCGGAACTTCCAGCCGCCGTCGCGCCGGTACAGCTCGCCCGCGACCAGCGCGGTGACGTTCTCGGCGTCGACGATCGCGAACTCGGCCACGGGCGGAGCGCCCTCGCCGGCCGCGACGTCGAACAGCAGCAGGAACAGCCCGGGCACCGCCCGGAACGACCCGCCCTCGGAGGAGCCGGCCAGCACCACGCGGTCCACCGTCGCGGGCAGCTTGGCGAGCTCGACCTCGACGGTGTCGGTGATCTCGGCGCCGCCGGCGGTGTGCTGCTTCGGCAGGTGGCGCACCACGCCGGAGGGGTGCCGGGGCTGGTTGTAGAAGACGAAGTCGGAGTCCGAGCGGACCTTGCCGTTCGCTCCGAGCAGCAGTGCGGAGGCGTCCACGTCCGGCGCACCGGGCACGTCGCTCCAGCGCAGCACGGCGCGGACCGCCGTCGCCGGCAGTGCGATGTTGGCGCCCTTGGCCATCACGTGCGTCATAGCGGACCATCCTGCCCGTTCGCCACCCCTTCGGACAACGTGACCAGGGCGGTCGCCGGGGCTGCGGACTTTGCCAATTCTTGCGGTTCCGGAGGTTTGCCCGGCCTCATCCCGGGATCGTCGATGTCCGGCGGGCCCGGGCTGCGGGCAGGGTGGATGTTCCGGGAGTTCAGTGGACCGGACGGCGGAACGGCCGGAATCCGTCCGTACGATTGATGTTCGAGAGGGCCCCAGGGGCCGGCGGAGGGCCGTCGAGCCCGCCGGACACGCCCGATCCGTCCGATCCCGAGGAGGGCAGCATGCGTCATTTCGGCCATCTCGCCGAGGACGTCCGCGGGCGGCTCTTCCTGGAGCAGCCCGGGGCGTTCGACGCGCACAGCGAGCCGGCAGTGCTCGCCACCGCCCTCGGCGGCACCCTCTACAGCCCGGCCACCCGGCCCACCCTGGCCGCCGACGTCCGCAAACTGGCTGCTCGCGGCGTGGTCTCGATGGTGCTCTGCCTCGAGGACGCGATCGCCGACCACGAGGTGGGCGCGGGCGAGCGGAACCTGGTCGAGCAGTTTTCCGACCTGGTCAATGATTTCACCGATCACGCACAGGGCCACCCCCTTCTCTTCATTCGAGTCCGTACGGCCTCCCAGATCATCGATCTCGCCGAGCGGCTCGGGCCGGCCGTGGAACTGCTCAGCGGCTTCGTCCTGCCCAAGTTCACGGCCGACGGGGGCGGCGAGTACCTGGCCGCCCTCGCCGCCGCCGAAGCCTCCACCGGGCGGCGGCTGTTCGCCATGCCCGTCCTGGAGTCGCCCGAGCTCGCCCACCTGGAGACCAGGCGCGAGCAGCTCCACGGCATCGCCGAACTGCTCGCCGGGCACCGGGAGCGCGTCCTCGCCGTGCGGCTCGGCGTCACCGACCTGTGCTCCGCGTACGGGCTGCGCCGCTCGCCCGACCTCACCGCGTACGACGTGGCGCTGGTCGCGGGCGTCATCGGGGACGTGGTCAACGTGCTCGGGCGCGCCGACGGCACCGGGTACACGGTGACCGGGCCGGTCTGGGAGTACTTCCCGGTGCAGGAGCGGATGTTCAAGCCGCAGCTGCGGCGCACGCCCTTCGCCTCCTCCGGGGGCACGGCGGCGGCCAGCGGCGAGGAGGTGCGGCGGCGGATCATCGCCCACGACCTGGACGGGCTGATCCGCGAGGTCGAACTCGACCGCGCCAACGGGCTGCTGGGCAAGACCTGCATCCACCCCAGCCATGTGCCCGCCGTGCACGCGCTCTCCGTCGTCACGCACGAGGAGTACTGCGACGCCCGGGACATCCTGCGCGCCGAACAGGGCGGGGGCGGGGTGCTGCGGTCGGCGTACACGAACAAGATGAACGAGGCGCGGCCGCACCGGGCCTGGGCGGAGCGGGTGCTGCTGCGGGCGCGGGTCTTCGGGGTGGCGCGCGAGGACGTGAGCTTCGCGGAGCTGCTGTCGGCCTGCCTGTGCGGGTGAGGGAGTCGTGGGTGGATCCGTACGGGACGGATGGAAGGCAGGGTCGGCAGTGACGATCGCGGAGAAGATGGTCGCGGAGAAGATGGCCGCGGAGCAGGCGGTCGCGGGGCAGGCGGCTGCGGGGCAGGTGGTCGCGGAGCAGACGTGGAGCGGCCGTTGGGTCGCCGACCGGGTGGGGATCGGCCTGGACGGCTCGGAGCGGCTGCCCGAGCTCGTGGGCCTGGCCCTGCGGTCCGGCAACCCCCGGCGGGCCCACCTGCTGGTCTCCACCGTGCTCGGCAAGCACGTTCCGCAGCGGCCCGCCGTGGTGCACGGTGTGGGGGTGGAACTCGGGCGGAGCGTACGGGAGTTGCTCGGGGCGGCGGCGGAGGGCGCCGTCGTGCTCGGCTACGCGGAGACGGCCACGGGCCTCGGTCACAGCGTCGCGGACGGCCTCGGCGTCCCCTATCTGCACTCCACGCGGCGGCCGGTGCCGGGGGTGGAGTCGGTCGGGGGATTCGAGGAGGAGCACTCGCACGCCACCACCCATCTGCTGCTGCCTTCGGAACCTGAATTCCTGTGTGGTGACGGCCCGTTGGTTCTCGTGGATGACGAGTTCTCCACCGGACAGACCATCCTCAACACGATCCGTGAGCTGCACGCCCTTCAGCCGCGCTCCCGCTACGTCGTCGTCGCCCTGGTCGACCTGCGCTCCGCCGCCGACCGCCGTCGCCTGGAGGAGGCCGCCGCCGAACTCGGCGTCCGGATCGACCTGGTGGCCACCGCCTCCGGTTCCGTCCGGCTGCCCGAGGACGTGATCTCCCGCGCCGAGCGGCTGATCGCCGAGGTCGGGGAGCCGACCCCGCTGCCCGACGCCCCGCCCGCATCGCTGGTCCGGGTCGAGCTCGGCTGGCCCGCCGGACTGCCGGACGGCGGGCGGCACGGGTTCACCGGGGACGACCGGGCGCGACTGGAGGCCGTACTGCCCGCTCTGGCGGGGGAGTTGGCCTCGGCCCTGCCCGCCGGTGCGGGCCGGGTGCTGGTGCTCGGCTGCGAGGAGCTGATGTACGCGCCGCTGCGGCTGGCCGGAGCGCTCGACGACCTGCTCGGCGGCGACCGCGTCCGCTGCTCCACCACCACCCGCTCGCCCGTCCTCGCCGTCGACGACCCCGGCTACGCCATCCGCACCCGGCTGGCCTTCCCCGCCCACGACGCCCCGGCCGACGGCGCCTCCCGCGAGCGCTACGCCTACAACGTCGCCCCCGGCGCCGACCCGGCCCGGCGCTTCGACGCCGTGGTGCTGGTCGTCGACGACGTCGCCGACACCCCCGCGCTGCACGAGGGCGAGCGGGCGCTGCTGAACCAGCTGCGGCTCGTCACCGACCGGGTGGTGCTCGCGGTGCTGCCCTCGTACAAGCCCGTTCCCGTGCCCGAGCCGCTGCCCGTTCCCCAGCCCGAGCCGCTGCCCGAGCCGCTGTACGGGCCGGAGTTCTCCTCCTACCCGAAGGAGGACGTGGCCTGGCTGCTCAAGGACCTCTCCGGGGTCGCGCTGGAGGCCCCGACCGAGGAGCGGGAGGAGGCCGTGCAGAACGGCGGCGCGCACTACGCCGAGTCGCTGCCGGTCGAGTACCAGCCCAGCCCCGAGTACCAGGAGCTGTTCCGGCAGGCGCTCGACGGCTCCGCCCGGCGGATCGCGCTCGCCGTCGGCACCGTCGCCGAGACCCTGCTGCGCGAGCGCGGGCCCGGCCTCGTCCTCGCCTCCCTGGCCCGGGCCGGCACGCCGGTCGGCGTCCTGATCCGCCGCTGGCTCGCCTTCGCGCACGGCCTCGACGTGCCGCACTACACGCTGTCCATCGTGCGCGGACGCGGCATCGACCAGGTCGCGCTGCGCTACCTCGCCGCCCACCACCGGCCCGCCGACGTGGTGTTCGTCGACGGCTGGACGGGCAAGGGCGCGATCACCCGCGAACTCGCCGAGGCGCTCACCGGCACCGGCTTCGACCCCGCCCTCGCGGTCCTCGCCGACCCGGGGCGCTGCGTGCGCACCTACGGCACCCGGGACGACTTCCTGATCCCCTCCGCCTGCCTCAACTCCACCGTCTCCGGCCTGGTCTCGCGCACGGTGCTGCGGGCCGGGCTGATCGGGCCGGGGGACTTCCACGGTGCCAAGCACTACCTGGAGCTGGCCGCCGCGGACGTGTCGCGGGAGTTCCTGGACGCCGTCGCCGGATGGTTCGACGAGGTGCGCCCGTCGGTGCGCGAGGGCGCCGAGCGCCTGGCCGCCGACCCGGACCGCACGCCGGACTGGGCCGGCTGGGCCGCCGTCGAGCGGATCAGCGCCGCGTACGGCATCGACGACGTCAACCTGGTCAAGCCCGGCGTCGGCGAGACCACCCGGGTGCTGCTGCGCCGCGTCCCCTGGCGGGTGCTGGCCCGCCGGGGCGTCGGCGCGGACCTCGACCACGTACGGCTGCTCGCCGGGCAGCGCGGCGTCCAGGTCGAGGAGGTCGACGAACTCCCGTACTCCTGCGTGGGGTTGATCCACCCCCGGTACACCCGTGGGGCCACCGGCGCGAACGGAAGGGCCGTCTGATGGGTGCCGTACTGGCCGTGAGCGACCTCGACCGGACGCTGATCTACTCCGAGCGGGCGCTCGCGCTGGACGGCCCCGACGAGGCGGCGCCCCGGCTGCTGTGCGTCGAGGTGTACGAGGGTCGCCCGCTGTCCTTCCTCACCGAGCACGCGGCCGCCCTGCTCGTCGAACTCGCCGAGTACGCCTGCTTCGTGCCCGCCACCACCCGGACCGTCGAGCAGTACCGGCGCGTCAACCTGCCCGGACTGCAGCCCCGTTGGGCGATCTGCGCGAACGGCGGGCAGCTGCTGGCGGACGGCGTGCCGGACGCCGACTGGCGGCGGGAGATCACCGGACGCATCGCCGAGGGCGCGGCGCCGCTCGCCGAGGTGCTCGCGCACCTGGAACGCCACGCCGACCCGGGCTGGACGCTCAAGCGGCGCGTCGCCGACGACTCCTTCGCCTACCTGGTCGTCGACCGCGCCGCGCTGCCCGGCGGCTGGCTGGCCGAACTGACCGGCTGGTGCGCCGAACGCGGCTGGCGGGTCTCCCTCCAGGGCCGCAAGGTCTACGCCGTGCCGACGCCGCTCAGCAAGAGCGCCGCGCTCGCCGAGGTCGTCCGGCGCAGCGGCGCGGACACCGTGCTCGCCGCCGGGGACTCCCTGCTGGACGCCGACCTGCTGCTCGCCGCCCACACGGCCTGGCGGCCGGGGCACGGCGAACTGGCGGACCGGGGCTGGACGGCCCCCGGCGTCACCGGGCTGGCGCACGTGGGGGTGACGGCGGGGGAGGAGATCGTCCGGCGGTTCCTGGCGGCGGCACTAGCGGTGGGCGCTGTCGCCGTCTAGCCGCAGCAGCCGCCCCCGCAGCAGCCACCCCCGCCGCCGGACGGGGCCTGCGGGGCGGCGGTGGCGGCGCCGGTGACGGCGACGGTGGAGAGGAGCTTCACCGTGTCCTCGTGGCCCTGCGGGCAGACGGCCGGGTCACTGGCCTGGGACATCGGGCGGCGCAGTTCGAAGGTGGCTCCGCAGGAGCGGCAGCGGAAGTCGTAGCGAGGCATACCGGCAGGGTACCGAGCCCGCTCCGCCCCCGCTGGTGGCCGTCCGTGCCGGTGGCCTGGAGCGCCGGTGGCCCTGAGCGTTGGTGACCCTGAGTGCCGGTGACCGTCAGTGCTGGTGGCCGCCCATGTCCTCGCGGATCATGTCGACCACCCGTGCCGCCGTGTCCCGTACGGCCGCCAGCTCCGTCAGGAAGTGCCAGTAGTCCGGGTGCCGCCCGGCGGCCTCCAGGGCGGCCACCGCGCGGTCCACCCGGACCACCGCCTCGTCCAGCGGGCCCGCGTGCCGCGGGTCCGGCGAGGTGCGGCCGGCCATCGCCAGGCGCTGCGCGTCCCGGAGGGCGAAGCGGGTCCGCTCCACCTCGCGGGTGGGGTCGTGCTGCACCTCGTTGAGCAGGCGCAGCCGGTCGTTCACCGCGAGCACCGAGCCGTCCGCCGTCTCCAGCAGCGCGCGGACGGTGCCGATCGCGGCGGTGGCGTCCGCCCAGCGCTGCTCGTCCCGGGCGCGGGCCGCCTCGGCAAGCTTGCGCTCGGCCGCGCGGCCCGTCTCCGCGACCTGCTCCGGCACGTGCTGGAGGTCCTGCCAGCAGGCGGTGCTGAACCGGCGGCGCAGCTCGCTCAGCGCCGGCGGGACGGAGGACGCCTTCGTCTCCAGCGCCTGGATGCGGGTGCGCAGACTGGCCACCCGTCGATCCAACTCATGTGCCCTCTCCGGCAGTTGGGCGGCATCGGCGGCGATGGCCTCGGCCCGCTGCCGCACCTCGTCGGCGCGCCGCAGCGTCGCCGCCACCCCGTGCCGGGCGGCGCCCTCGTTCAGCCGCCCGAGCTCCGGCGCCAGCTCGGCCAGCCGGGCCGCCAGGTCGTCCGCCCGCAGACCCGCGCCGCGCACCGCGTCCAGGGCGTTGCTCGCGGCGAGCAGCGCGCGCTTGGCCTGCTCCACCGCCGGGGTCACCCGCACCAACTGCTGCTCGGCGTGCTCCACCATCGGCTGGAGGCGCCGCAGGTAGTCGCCCAGCTCCGCACGGGCCGACCCGAGCTGGCCCCGGGCGTCCTCCAGCATCCGCTTGGCCCGCGCCGCCGACGTCGCGTCCAGGGTCTCGCTGTCCAGGTTGTACGCGTCCAGGGCACCCAGATAGTTCACGGTGACCTGCTCGACCCGCCCGGAGATCGCCGGCAGCTCCGCCAGCGCCCGCTGCGCGGCCGGCCCCTCCTCGGCCGCGCGGACCGTCTCCACGGCAAGCTGCAGCTCCCGCTGGGTCTCCTCCAGCTCGAAGAACGCCTCCTGCGCCGCGGCCCGGGCCTCCTTCGCCTCCGCCCGCGCGCCCTCCCCGCCGCGCCGCCCCCACCAGCCGCCGCCACTGCCCGTCGACGCCGCCGCCACTGCGCGCTCCCTGCTCCGTGCTCGTCCGCTGATCCGGCCATTCTCCCCGATCCCCCCACCCCCAATC
>NZ_JOCF01000135.1 GCF_000720635.1 Streptomyces sp. NRRL WC-3742
AGCTTCTGGTCGGTGCGGGAGTAGAACGCGATCCGGTTGCTGTCCATCGGCACCGTCACGCTGTAACCGTCCATGATCTTCGTGCCGTTGTAGACGGCCTTGAAGGTGTCGTTCCTGTAGTCGATGTCGATCGACGCGGTGTTGCCGGAGCCGTCCTTGAGGGTCTCGGTGACCGACTTCCCGTCGTCGCTGCGGCTGAAGGTGTCCACGTCGAGCTTCGACAGCAGCATCCACGGCCGGTGCACCAGGTAGTACGAGTCCGCGATGTCCGTGTCGGCGGCACCGGGCTTGATCCAGCGCGCCGACCGATTGTTGTTGAGCAGCATCGTCCTCGGATCCACGTCCAGGGCCATGCCCCCGCTGGTGGCTGTGCCGTTCTTGCCGCCGTAGATGACGCTGTGGCGCAGAACGGTCGCCATGAAGGGCACTTCGGTGTCCGTACCGCCGACCCAGCCCCCGCCTTCGGGCCCGTCGACGGCCAAGGACATCTTGCCCAGCATCGGGTACTGCTGGTTCTCGCTGTTGACGTCGATGCCGTACCTGGCGTACTCGTCCATGATCTTGAACCTGCCGCCGGTGAGGCCGTCCACGGCGCTGGCGGGGTGGGCCGGGTCCCAGTCGCTGCGCAGGACGGAGTACGTCGACAGGGCATCGATGAGCGTGGCGTCGTGCAGCCCGTAGGAGGTGATGGTGCCTCTGACCCGTTCCAGGGCACGGCCGCTGTCGACGTACTTCTTCAGTCCGGCGATGTAGCTGACGTCCGTGCCGTTCCAGGCGTTGAAGGTCTTCAGCTGGTTGTCGACCGTCCGCGAGATGTCGGCCTGGTTGTAGCAGGCGCTGGGGACCTGCGGGTTGCAGCTGTACTCGTTGTTGTACTGGTCGTCGTAGTTATCGTCGAAGGTGACGTTGGTGTTGTACAGGTTCTGGGCGTTGGCTTGGAGCGCCTTCAAACCGGCGGGACCGCCGAGGCCGGGGTTGACCGCGGTCCAGTTGGGTTCGGCGGTGTCGTGCCCGGGGTTGAACATCCCCACCAACTGCATGACCTGGGGGTTGCCGTCGATGAGGTTCGAGATCCGCCCGGACCACTTCTGGGCCTCGTCGAAGGTGAGGTCCACCCCGTGGCGGCCGACCTGGTTCTGCAGCATGTAGACGTACTTGTCGTCGTAGTAGTGCGACGGGATGGGCGGGGCCTGGTCGCGCATCGCCTTGGCGAGGTCGAGCCAGTCCACCGCTCCGTTGCCGTCGTAGTCTCCGGCGAAGGTCAGCTTCGCGATCTGCGACTGGTTGACCAGGAGGTTCTCGGTCGTCGCGCCGCCGCGGACCCGGTACTGCGCGCCGACGCCTGCGGTGTAGTGCTTGTTCGATCCGCTGGTGTACACCGAGGTGTAGGGCTGGTCGACGTAGCCCGTGATCTCCAGCCCGCCGGTGGCCCCTGAGGTGCCAACTGCGTTGACCGGCAGGTACGGTGACTCGGTGCCGTTGAAGTCGATCTTCTTCTGGGACCCGGGCCCGGCGTTGGCCAGCGTGTTGAGTCTGCCGCCGCCGTTCGCGTCGAGGATCCAGGGCGAGCCGCCGTCCTCCTGCCTGAGCGAGAGCAGGCTCGGCAGGTTCACGGCGATCAGCTGGTAGCCGGAGGTCTCAACGACGTCCTGCAGGGTGATGTCGACGTTGTGACCGGAGACGTCGTACTGGATCGCCAGCGACGCGGTCCTGGTGGTTCCGTCGCTCCAGTAGGCGTCGTAGTAGACCTTCGCCCTGGTCGCCGACGGCGTCTCGATCCGGTTGAGCCGCAGTGAGTTCGTTCCGGAGAACTCGGCCTTGGCGCTGTCGCGCGAGACCGCGGTCAGCTGCTCGAGGCTCCCGCCGTCCAGATCGTGACCGCGCAGCCGCGCGTTCGACCAGGCAGGGAAGGTGTACTGGCTCGGCAGGCCGTTGGAGGTGTCGAACTGCACCTGGACCTGTGCCGAGGCGATCGACGTCCCCGCCGCGGCCGCCGGAGTGGCCGGGGCGAGCGAGGCCGTGACCAGCGCGACGGCACAACCCGCCGCAACCAGCCACCCCTTTCCTCTTCGATTCCTTGGTGTCACGGGTGTCACGAAAAGCTCCTTCGAACCTCACGATGAACGAGGGATGGGGAGGTGGCCGCCGCCAGGACCCGTACGGTCGGACGAACTCGACCGTCCCGACGGCCGGCGCCCCCGGCTGTACCCGGTCGCCCTGAATGGTCCGATGACCGTCGGGTTCCGCTGTTCTACGCCCCAGATGTCCGGCCTGTAAAGACCTCCGGCAGGACTGGCCCGATGACATGCCCGAAATGAAGTCCAGTACACCCGATTTGCTCCATGCCTGGACTGCATTGGTCCGACTACCTAAGATCCCACCGAGCTCCCGCAGTTGCCGAAACCTACCCGTTACAGGATGTTGACAGTCCGGCAATCCAAGTCCAAGCTCGAAAAAGATCCGATGTATCTGACCGTCCGCTGATGACGGCCAGGTTTCCGGAGCGAGTGAGCAACCCTCCCGCACTGCGGCCCGGCCCAGCGCACGCCCTCGCTTCGCCGGCGCACGTGACACCACCGAAAGGGACCCCCGTGAGACACAACAAGCCCGTCATGCTCGCCTGCGCGGTCATGGCATCGCTCACCCTCGCCGCCTGCTCGAGTTCCGGCGGAAGCAAGGACGACAGCGGCAAGGGCGGCCCGGTCACGCTCAAGGTGATCGGCTGGAAGGGCGGCGCGACCGCGACCGAGGCGGACACCCTGAAGTCGATCAACGCCGCGTTCGAGGCGGCCCACCCGAACATCAAGATCGACTACGTGTACGCGCAGGGCGACACCTACTACCAGAAGCTCAACGCGGAACTCCTCGCCGGACACGCCGAGGACGTCATCATGACGCAGCCCTCCGACGCCCCGCGCTGGGCCAAGAACGGGTACCTGGCCGACCTGTCCGACCAGCCCTGGGTCGCCGACCTGGCCGCCCCGGTCAAGCCCCTGGTGACCGCCAACGGCAAGGTGGTCGTCGAGCCCAACGAACTGGCGGGCATCGGGCTGTACAGCAACATGAAGCTGCTGAAGGCTGCGGGGATCAGCGCGCCACCGGCCACGTGGCCCGAGTTCGTGGCGGACCTGAAGGCACTGAAGCAGGCCGGTCAGCCCGGGCTCGCGCTCCCGGACAAGAGCGCCTGGGAGATCTACCAGGCGATCAACGCCACCGCAGCGTCGACGGTCTTCGCCGGCAATCCGAACTGGAGCGACACCCAGGCCGCCGGTAAGGCGACCTTCGCCGGCGACGCCGGATGGAAGAGCGCGATGCAGAGGATCGTGGATCTCGGCACCCAGGGACTCATCGACTACAAGGCCCAGTTGGGCGTCGACGAGTGGTCGCAGGGCAGCCAGGACTTCGAGGCGGGCAAGAGCGCGTTCTTCCTGCAGGGCTCCTGGGCGATGAGCGATCTGTCCAAGGGCGCCGACCAGGGCCAGGTCCGGTTCACGCCGTGGCCCGGCGCCGACGACGGGCAGTCCACGGCCTCCACCGCGGTCGGAACCACGTGGGGGATCAACGCCAGGACCCGTCACAAGGCCGAGGCCCAGGAGTACTTGACGTTCTGGTCACAGTCGGCCGCGATGACTCCGTACCTCACGGCAGAGTCCTCGGCCTCGCCGTTCAGGTCCATCCCGACGCCGAACGTCCCGGGAGCCGAGACCTTCGTCTCCACCGTGGCCGCGGGCCGGTTCTGGGTGCTGCCCGCCGGCGGGTGGGCCGGCAGCAAGGGACAGAAGGCCATGGGGAGCGCCGTGCAGTCGCTGCTGCTCGGACAGTCGTCGGTCGACCAGACGCTTCAGGCGTACGACGACGCGGCCAGGAACTGACCGCCCGCATGCCCATGCGAACACGAATCCGAACGCGAACCCGATCGCGGACCCTGCTGCCGTTCCTTCTCCCGGCCATCGGCCTGTACGGGCTCCTGATGGTCTACCCGCTGGTCAGATCCATCTCGCTCAGTCTGACCGACTCCGAGGGCGGACCGGACTCCGACTTCATCGGCCTGGCGAACTATCGCGAGATGCTGCACGACCCGGCCGTGCGCCCGGCTCTGGTGAACACCCTGGTGTTCACGGTCATCGTCGTCCTGGCGCAGAACGCGATCGGTCTCGCGCTGGCCGCGCTGCTCCGCCGCTGGGGCGCCTACGGCAAGGCACTGTCCGTGGTGCTGCTCCTGCCCGCCCTGCTGTCCAGTCTGATGGCCTCGTACATCTGGTCGTCGCTCTACCAGCAGGACGGAGCGGTCAATTCGCTGTTGAACGCGACCGGCCTCGGCAGCCTGCGGCACGTATGGCTCGGCGACCCGTCGACGGCGCTGTACGCGATCGCCGTCGTCCACATCTGGATGTCCGTCGGGTTCGCCGCGGCGATCTACGCCGCCGGATTCCGGACCATCCCCGAGGACGTCCTCGAGGCGGCCCGGCTGGACGGCGCGAACCGCTGGCAGGTGTTCCGGAAAGTGGAGTGGCCGATGCTCGCACCCTCGGTGACCGTCGCCGTCACCCTCGCCCTGTTCGGGTGTCTGCGCGTGCTGGAACTGCCGCTGGTCATGACCCAGGGCGGCCCTGCCAACGCCACTGACACGCTCGGGCTGTCGATCTACAGGACGGTCTTCGACAGCGGAAACATCGGGTACGGGACGGCGCAGTCGGTCCTCCTGCTCGTCGTCGTGACCGTCCTGGTCACCGCCTCCAACGCCCTGCTGCGCCGCCGGGAAGGACGGGTCCAGTGAGTACGCCGAGCAAGATCACCCCTCACCTCGGCGGCAGGTCGGGACCGCGTGCCCCCGTGCGCGGCTCGACCCGGTCCCGGCGCGGTGCGCGGAGTCTGCCGGCACGAGCCGCCGGCACCGTGCTCGTGATCGCGTTCGTCACGCCGTTCCTGTTCGCGGTGAGCACCTCGCTGCGCACCGCGCAGGATGTGGCCGCACACGTGCTGGCCCTGCCGACCCGCCCCACCCTCGCGAACTTCTCCCGCGTCGCCTCCGACATCCACTACCCCCGCAGTGTCCTGAACACGGTGATCATCACGGGCGGCACCTGCGTGGTGGTCGTGGTGCTGGGCGCCATGGCCGGATACGCGCTCGGCCTGACGACACGCGGCTGGTCGCGCTGGACCTACCGCGCCTTCATCACCGGCATGGGCGTACCGCTGTTCGTGTTCCTCACCCCGCTCTACCTGCTTCTGCGCGACCTGAACCTCCTGGGCACCACCTTCGGCGTCATCCTGGTCTACTCCGCGTGGAACCTGCCGGTCGCCGTGTTCTTCTACACCAGCTTCGTCCGCACCATTCCCGGCGAACTGGGGGAGGCCGCCGCCATCGACGGCGCCGGTCGGCTGCGCACCTTCTTCGCCGTCTACTTCCCGCTCCTGCGGCCGGTGACGGCGACCCTTCTGATCTTCATCACCATCGCGGTCTGGAACGACCTGATGGTCCCGCTGATCTTCCTGCAGGACCCGGACCAGCGCACGGTGATGGTCAACGCCTACTCGCTGCTGGACTCCAGGGTCGTCCGGCCGACCGACCTGTTCCCGGCCGCCCTTCTCGGCATGGCGCCGCTCCTGGTCATGTTCGCGTTCTTCCAGCGCCGCATGGTCGAGGGCATGAGCGGCGGAGCCCTCAAGGGATGAGCCCGACCACCGACGACGTGAGGAAAACCCCCGTATGCCCATGCAGCCCTGGTTCCCGGACGCCAAGCTCGGGATCTTCGTCCACTGGGGGATCTACGCCGTGGACGGCGTCACCGAGTCGTGGTCGTTCTACAACGGCGAGGTGACCTACGAGCAGTACATGGCGCAACTCGACGGCTTCACCGCCGCGCGGTACGACCCCGGCGCGTGGGCGGACCTGTTCGTCCGGGCGGGCGCCCGCTACGCCGTCCTGACCGCCCGTCACCACGACGGGCTCGCCCTGTGGGACACCGCCCACGGCGACCTGTCCGTGGTCGGGCACACCCCTGCCGGGCGGGACCTGGTCGAGGGCTACGTCGACGCCGTACGCGAGCGCGGACTGAAGGTCGGCCTCTACTACTCGCACTCCGACTGGTCGCACCCCGACTACCCGACCGTCCGCGCGCCGGAGCACGCCCGGCCGGAATACGCCGACCACCCCCACAGCGAACCCGCGGCCGGCGAACCCGAGGACCCGGACGCCTGGCAGCGCTACCTCGCGTACCGCGACGGCCAGGTCACCGAACTCCTCACCCGCTTCCGACCCGACCTGCTGTGGTTCGACGGCGACTGGGAACGCTCCGAGGAGCAGTGGCGGACCCGCGAACTGGGCGAGCTGATCGCCGGCCACGTCCCCGAAGCGGTCCTCAACGCGCGGATGATGAGCCTCGGAGACTACGCCACCCCCGAGCAGGGCCCGCCGATGCGGGCGCCCGAGGGGCCCTGGGAGCTGTGCATGACGATCAACGACTCCTGGGGCTTCCGGGAGCAGGACACCAACTACAAGTCACTGCGTCAGCTCGTACGCCACTTCGCCGAGACCATCGGCATGGGCGGCAACCTGCTGCTGGACGTCGGCCCCCGGGAGGACGGCAGCATCCCGCAGGAGCAGGTCGACCGTCTCGAAGGGCTCGGCCGGTGGATCTCCACCCACGCCACCGCCGTACACGGCACGGTGGCCGGGCTGCCGGCGGGCCACCACTACGGCCCCAGCACCCTGTCCGCCGACCGCCGCACCCTCTACCTCATCTGCTTCGACCCGCCCCGCGAATTCGTCGCCCTGCGCGGCCTGCGCACCCCGGTCCGCCGCGTCACCGTCGTCGGCACCGGCACCGAGCTGCGCCACCGCACCGTCGGCGGCATCGAGGACATCCCGGGCGTTCTGTGGATCGACGCCCCCGCCCCCGCCGACCTCGACCTCGACGCCACCGTGCTGGCCCTGGAACTCACCGCCGAACTCGACCTCTACGAAGGCCCGGGCCGCGCCTGATCACCGGTCGTGATGCCGGGGCAGCGTGAGGGCCTGGCCGGCGGATGTGTCCGTCGGCCAGGCCCCGGAGGGTCAGTTGACGGTGGTGAAGCCGTCGATCAGCATGTAGTCGCCGCTCTGCTTGGTGACGGTGACGGTGTGGGGGCCCGGGGTCAGGCCGCGCTTGGAGAAGACGGCTTGCTGGGCCGACCGGCTCTCCGCGCGGGTACTGACCGTCTGCGGCGCGCCGCCGTCGATGGAGACGGCGATGTCGCCCTGGTCGCTGTTCTTCTCCGACAGGACGTCAACTCCCGTGCCGTAGAAGGTGAACGAGGCCGAGTCGTCAGCAGGGACGAACCGCTGGTGTTCACGACCTTCAGGGTGTGGGCGCCGTAGGTGAGCCCGGCCACGCTGTACAGGGGTACCTGCACCGACCGGGTGGAGGCGTTGGCGTTGACGCTGCGCACGAGCTGGCCGTCGACGTAGATGTCGGCGGCGCCCTGGTCGCTGTTCGTCTCGGTGATCAGGTCGATACCGGTGCCGGTGAAGCTCACGCTCGCCGAGTCCCCGGCGGTCGAGGTCGCGTGCACGTCGTCACCGTGGTCGCCAAGGCCCCGGCCGGTGAGGGCCGCCCACCCGCTGCCGGAGTAACTGATCGCGGACGAGTTGTCGTTGATCAACTCCGGTGCCTGCTGGTCGAGGTAGACGATGACCGGCACACCCGCCGGCACGGTCACACTGACGGCGCCGTCGGCCATCGAGACCGTGATGTCACTGCGGTGGTCCTGGTAGAGGGCGGAGGCGCGGACCTTGGCGGGGTCGGCGCCCGCCGGCAGCGGATAGGCCAGCTTCTGGTCGGTGCGGGA
>NZ_JOCF01000136.1 GCF_000720635.1 Streptomyces sp. NRRL WC-3742
GCCATGGGCACCGGCACCGACGCCGCCATCGAGGCCGGCGACCTCACCCTCGTCCGCGGCGACCTGCGCACCGCCGCCGACGCCATCCGACTCTCCCGCCGCACCCTGGCCGTCATCAGGGGCAACCTGTTCTGGGCCTTCGGCTACAACGTCGCCGCGATCCCCCTCGCGGCCGCGGGCCTGCTCAACCCGATGATCGCGGGCGCCGCGATGGCCTTCTCCTCGGTCTTCGTCGTCACCAACAGCCTGCGCCTGCGCCGCTTCCGGCCCTCCTGAGCCACCGAGGCCGAGGGCCCCGGAAACCACCGGGGGCCCTCAGCCCGAAGCGGCACGAAGCGGCACGAAGCTCAACGCGCCGGCAGCTCAACGCCCCAGCAGCTCGCCGCCGTTGCAGTGCAGGATCTCGCCGGTGATGAACCCGGCCTCGGCCGAGGCCAGGAAGTGCACCGCCGCCGCGACCTCCCCCGCGTCCCCGATCCGCCCGAGCAGCGTGCGCGCCGCCCGGCGGGCCACCTCGGGCTCGTCGAGCCGGGGCCCGAAGAACTCGGTGCCGCTGACCGTCCCGGGCGCCACGATGTTCGCCGTGATCCCCGAGGTGCCCAGCTGGGCCGCCAGGAAGTGGTTCCAGGCATGCAGCGACGCCTTGGCCGCGCCGTACGAGCCGGCCCCGCGCAGGGCGGCGATCGAGCTGACGGTGACGACCCGGCCGGAGCCGGGGGCGAGCCGGTCGCGGATGGACTCGGTGAGCAGCACCACGGTGAGCACGTTGCGCTCGAAGTCCCCGCGCCAGCGGGCCAGCAGCGCGTGCGGCCCGATCCCGACGACGGTCTCCCGGCTGCCCGCGTTGTTCACCAACACGTCGATCCGCTCGGGCAGTTCGGCGAGCGCGGCCTCCACGGCGTCCGGATCGGCGAGGTCGCACACCAGCGGG
This sequence comes from Streptomyces sp. NRRL WC-3742, assembly GCF_000720635.1. Classification (GTDB taxonomy): domain Bacteria; phylum Actinomycetota; class Actinomycetes; order Streptomycetales; family Streptomycetaceae; genus Kitasatospora. The sequence continues at coordinate 932 of NZ_JOCF01000136.1, forward strand.
GTGACATCCGGCCCGAGGTCGGCCGCGGCCTTCTCCAGGACCGCACGGCGGCGGCCCACGATCACGACCCGTTCGCCCTCTTCGACGAACCGCCGGGCGACTTCGTACCCGATTCCCGTGCCACCGCCGGTGACGACGACGTTCCTGGCCATCCGCGCACTCCCTCCCTGGTTCCGCCGCCGCGCTACGAGGGTGCACGGCGGTCCGTACCGGAATGCCACGATTCCTATCACGCTCGGTTGCCGTGACTGCGGGGAGGGTGACGTCGCCCGCGGGAGAACGTGTGATATGAGCCCGGTACGCGGTGCACACGGAGCGTGGCGAGAGGCAGCTCACACCCCCCTGGCGTAACTTCTCGCACCCTGATACGTCTTAGGTTGGTAGTGCGGCAGTTTTTTCCGATGGGCCTGGACGGCGAACGGCAACGCGTCCCGGTACTTCCAGCGGCTGTCGCCGACGGGGCTCCGGCGGGCCCCGGGACGGTCGTCGATCTCGACGGCCTTCGCGCACGGCACCGGGCTGCCGGCCGGCTGGGAACGCTTTGAGCGGCCGTTCCCGGTCGCGCCGGCCCCGGAGTCGTGCGCTGTTCGGTTCCGTCCCCGCACCGGCCCTCGGGCCCGCGCGGGGACGCGAAGGGGCCCGGCCGCGCGGTTCGCGGCCGGGCCCCTTCGACGTGCGTCAGGCGTGTGCCCGGGTCAGCGCTGCTCGAGCTCGACGTAGTCGCGGATGGCCACGCCGGTGTAGATCTGGCGCGGACGGCCGATGCGGCTCGTCGGGTCGTCGATCATCTCGTGCCAGTGGGCGATCCAGCCCGGCAGGCGGCCGAGGGCGAACAGCACGGTGAACATGCTGGTCGGGAAGCCCATGGCGCGGTAGATCAGGCCCGTGTAGAAGTCCACGTTCGGGTACAGCTTGCGCGAGATGAAGAAGTCGTCCTTGAGGGCGTGCTCCTCCAGCTTGAGCGCGATGTTCAGCAGCTCGTCGTTCTTGCCGAGCTGGCCGAGGACCTCGTGCGCGAGCTGCTTGACCTGCGCGGCGCGCGGGTCGAACGCCTTGTAGACGCGGTGGCCGAAGCCCATGAGCTTGACGCCGGCTTCCTTGTTCTTCACCTTCGTGATGAACGCGTCGACGTCGCCGCCGTCCTTCTGGATGCTCTCCAGCATCTCGAGCACGGCCTGGTTGGCGCCGCCGTGCAGCGGGCCCCACAGGGCCGAGATGCCGGCCGAGATGGAGGCGAACAGGTTGGCGTGGCTGGAGCCGACCAGGCGCACGGTGGAGGTCGAGCAGTTCTGCTCGTGGTCCGCGTGCAGGATGAGCAGCTTGTCCAGGGCGTTGACGATGACCGGGTTGAGCTCGTAGTCCTCGGCCGGGACGGCGAAGGTCATCCGCAGGAAGTTCTCGACGTAGCTCAGGTCGTTACGCGGGTAGACGAAGGGCTGGCCCATCGCCTTCTTGTACGCGTAGGCGGCGATCGTCGGGAGCTTGGCCAGCAGACGCACGGTCGACAGGTGGCGCTGGCCCGCGTCGAACGGGTTGTGGCTCTCCGGGTAGAACGTCGACAGGGCGCCGACCACCGAGGACAGCATCGCCATCGGGTGGGCGTCCCGCGGGAAGCCCTGGAAGAAGCGCTTGACGTCCTCGTGCAGCAGGGTGTGCTGGGTGATCTCGCGGTTGAACTTCTCCAACTGCGAGGCGTTGGGCAGTTCGCCGTTGATCAGCATGTAGGCGGTCTCGACGAAGCCGCCCTGCGAGGCGAGCTGCTCGATCGGGTAGCCGCGGTACCTCAGGATGCCGTTGTCGCCGTCCACGAAGGTGATCGCGGACTTGTAGGCGGCGGTGTTGCCGAAGCCGTTGTCCAGGGTGACCAGGCCGGTCTGCGGGAGCAGCTTCGAGATGTCGAAGCCGGCGTTGCCCGCAGTGCTCTCGACGACGGGGTACTCGTACTCGCCGTCCTGGTACCGCAGTACTACCGAGTTGTCGCTCACGTCTTCCTCACCGACGAAATGAATCCTCTTCCAAGGTGCCCTGACCATCCTCCACGATCCCCCATCCGGAGGACGACCGCGCACCCGGGGTGGCCCGAAAGGGCCCGCCCCTACAAAACCTCTCGCCGCAGCCGGTACGAACCGGACAAGATCGGCACCACCCTAGGCTCTGCCGTAAATCTCTTCACGTCAAGAGAACATTAGAGGCAACCATCCGGTTGGATAATCATCCAGTCGAGAGCCTATGATCGAGGGCCGCATGCCGCCGACCTGCGCTGACGGCCCGCACGGCCTGCGAGATCGCCTTCCGTGACCCGACCAGCACCACCAGTTTCCTGGCCCTGGTCACAGCGGTGTAGAGCAGGTTCCTCTGGAGCATCGTCCAGGCGGACATAGTGACCGGAATCACCACCACCGGGTACTCACTGCCCTGCGAGCGGTGGATCGTCACCGCGTACGCGTGGGCCAGCTCGTCCAGTTCGTCGAAGTCGTACCCCACCTCCTCGTCCTCGTCGGTGAGCACCGTCAGCCGCTGGTCGTCGACGCTGAGGGCCGTCACCACTCCCACTGTGCCGTTGAAGACGCCGTTGCGCCCCTTGTCGTAGTTGTTGCGGACCTGCGTGACCTTGTCCCCCACCCTGAACGTACGGCCGCCGAAGCGGCGTTCGGCCAGCCCCTCCCGGGCCGGCGTCACCGCCGCCTGAAGCAGCGTGTTCAGGTTCCCCGCGCCCGCCGGGCCCCGGTGCATCGGCGCCAGCACCTGCACGTCCCGGCGCGCGTCGTAGCCGAACCGCTGCGGGATCCGGCGCGCCACCACGTCCACCGTCAGACCGGCCGCCGTCTCCGTGTCCTCCTCCGCGAACAGGAAGAAGTCCGGCAGGCCGTCCGTGCGCGGCACCAGCCCCTCGTTGATCCGGTGCGCGTTGGTCACCACCCCGGACTCCTGCGCCTGCCGGAAGATCCTGGTCAGCCGCACCGAGGGGATCGGCCCGCCCTCGGCCAGCATGTCCCGCAGCACCTCGCCGGCGCCCACCGAGGGCAGCTGGTCCACGTCCCCCACGAACAGCAGGTGCGCGCCCGGTGGCACCGCCTTGACCAGCTTGTTCGCCAGGATCAGGTCCAGCATCGACGCCTCGTCCACGACCACCAGGTCCGCGTCCAGCGGCCGGTCCCGGTCGTAGGCCGCGTCCCCGCCGGGCTTCAGCTCCAGCAGCCGGTGCACCGTCGACGCCTCCGCCCCCGTCAGCTCCGCCAGCCGCTTCGCCGCCCGCCCGGTCGGCGCCGCCAGCACCACCTTGGCCCGCTTCGCCAGCGCCAGCGTCACGATCGACTTCACCGTGAACGACTTGCCGCAGCCCGGACCACCCGTCAGCACCGCCACCTTCTCCGTCAAGGCCAGCCGCACCGACTGCTCCTGCTCCGGCGCCAGTTGGGCCCCCGTCCGCTTCGCCAGCCACTCCAGCGCCACCGGCCAGTCCACGTCCGCGAACCAGGGCATCCGGTCGGTGTCCGAACGCAGCAGCCGCAGCAACTGGTTGGCGAGCGAGATCTCCGCCCGGTGGAACGGCACCAGGTACACCGCCGTGATCGGCTCCCCGCCCTCCCCCGGCACCGACTCGCGCACCACCCCCTCGGCCGCGACCAGCTCCGCCAGGCAGTCGATCACCAGCCCCACGTCCACCTGGAGCAGCTTCACCCCGTCCGCGATCAGCCGCTCCTCCGGCAGGAAGCAGTGCCCCTGGTCGCTGCTCTGCGACAGCGCGAACTGCAGGCCCGCCTTCACCCGCTCCGGGCTGTCGTGCGGGATCCCCACTGCCTGCGCGATCCGGTCCGCCGTCAGGAAGCCGATGCCCCACACGTCCGAGGCCAGCCGGTACGGCTCGTTCCGCACCACCCCGATCGAGCCGTCGCCGTACTGCTTGTAGATGCGCACGGCCAGCGAGGTCGACACCCCCACGCCCTGCAGGAAGACCATCACCTCCTTGATGGCCTTCTGCTCCTCCCAGGCCGCCGCGATCTTCTTCGTCCGCTTCGGCCCCAGCCCCGGCACCTCGATCAGCCGGCCCGGCTCGTTCTCGATCACCTCCAGGGTGTCCACCCCGAAGCGCTCCACGATCCGCTCCGCGAACCGCGGCCCGATCCCCTTGATCAGCCCCGAGCCCAGGTAGCGCTGGATGCCCTGGATCGTCGCCGGCAGCACCGTCGTGTAGTTCTCCACGGTGAACTGCCGCCCGTACTGCGGGTGCGAGCCCCACCGCCCGTGCAGCCGCAGCGACTCCCCGACCTGCGCCCCCAGCAGCGCGCCCACCACCGTCAGCAGGTCGTTCCCGCCCCGGCCGGTGTCCACCCGGGCCACCGTGTAGCCCGTCTCCTCGTTGGCGTACGTGATCCGCTCGAGCACGCCCTCGACCTGCGCCAACTGGCGGTTGGCCTGCTGCCCCGACTGCGCCTGCGTGCCCACCGGAGCCCCCCTTCGACCGGTACGGGTGGACCTATCCGGTACGCACCGTACCGCCCACCTCCGACACCCCGGGAACCCCGCGTGCACGGCCCCCCACCCGGTGCCAGGCTGGACGGGGCCCGCCCCTCCGCGTCCCAGGAGCACCCGCCATGCTCGACACCTCCTACCGCCCCGGCGCCCCCGCCCGGCTCGACCTGGCCACCCCCGACACCCGGGCCTCCGCCGACTTCTACACAGCCCTCTTCGGCTGGACCCACGCCTCCGACGGCCCCGGCAGCGGCGACTACGGCTTCTTCCACCTGCACGGCCGGACGGCCGCCGCCCTCGGCCCCCTCCCCACCCCGGACACCCCGCCCGGCTGGACCCTCCACTTCGCCACCGCCGACGCCGACCGCACCGCCGACCTCGTCCGCCGCGCCGGCGGCCTCGTCCGCTACGGCCCCTACGACGTCCTCACCGCGGGCCGCACCGCCGGCTGCACCGACCCGACCGGCGCCGACTTCGCCCTCTGGCAGCCCCACGACACCCACGGCCTGGACGTCGTCGACGAGCCCGGCAGCCTCTGCTGGACGGAGTGCCGGAGCGTCGACGCCGAACGCGCCGGGTCCTTCTACCGGACGGTCTTCGACTGGCAGGAGCACGACGTCCCCTTCGCCGGCCGCACCTTCACCGTCCTCACCCCCGCCGGCGGCGGCAGCGACGACGCCCACGGCGACCTCGTCCAGCTCGGCCCCGAACACACCGCTCACGGCACCGGCTCGCACTGGCTCCCCTACTTCGAGGTCCCGAGCGTCGACGCCGCCCTCGCCATCGCCGAGAACCTGGGCGCCACCGTCCGCGTCCCCGTCACCGACCTCCCCGGCATGGGCCGCCTCGCCGAGTTGCTCGACCGCCACGGCGCCGCCTTCGCCGTCATCACGAGTGAGAAGCCTCAGGGGTGACGGACCGTTCGTGACCGACAGGGGTCGAGAGCGGCCCTGGAGGGCCCCTGAGCGCCCGGCGTGAGTGGGTCTAGACTCCCGGGACCATGAGCGACCTCACGATCCGCCAGGCAACCGTCAACGACCTGGCCGCCATAGTGGCCATGCTCGCCGACGACCCCCTGGGCGCCACCCGGGAAAGCCCCGACGACCTCGCCCCCTACCGCGCCGCCTTCACCCGCATCGACGCCGACCCCCACCAGCACCTGGTCGTCGCCGAACGCGACGGCCGCGTCATCGGGACCCTCCAGCTCACCGTGACCCCGGGCCTCGCCCGCAAGGGCGCCAGCCGGGCCACCATCGAGGCCGTCCGCATCCACGCCGACGAGCGCGGCAGCGGCCTCGGCACCCAACTGATCGAGTGGGCCGTCTCCTGCTCCCGCAACCTCGGCGCCGTACTCGTCCAGCTCACCTCCGACGCGACCCGCACCGACGCCCACCGCTTCTACGAGCGCCTGGGCTTCCAGCGCTCGCACTACGGATTCAAGCTGATGCTCTGAATCACGGCCCGGATATGCGAAAAGCCCCTGATCCGAATCGGATCAGGGGCTTTTCAGAAGAATTGTTCGGCGGCGTCCTACTCTCCCACAGGGTCCCCCCTGCAGTATCAACCGCACCCAACCCATATGTCTTTGGGGTTGGGGGTCGTTGTTTCAGAACAACACAGTGGACGCGAGCAACTGAGGACAAGCCCTCGGCCTATTAGTACCGGTCAACTCCACCCCTCACGAGG
>NZ_JOCF01000137.1 GCF_000720635.1 Streptomyces sp. NRRL WC-3742
CGGCTTCCCCGGCTTCACCGCCGCCTTCTTCACGACCGGCTTCGACGCCGCCGCCTTCCGGACCTTGCTCTCTGCCATGCACGAAGGCTACGCCGAACCGTAGGCCACGATGCCGGTTTCACTTGGGCGGTGCTGCCCATCCCACCAAGGGAAACTCCTCGAAGTGGTGGCGGCGGGCCGCGGTGCTTTGGCTCAATAGCTGCGTGGAGATCGACGAGAAGTGGGCCTACCGCGCCCAGCCAAAGCTGCTTGGCGGCGCGGTCCGCCGTGTGGAGATCGTCCGGGTGGGAGACCCGCGTCGGTCGGCGCAGGTGCACGTCCGGTTCCTCGAAGGTGAGGAAGCCGGACTGCAGGAGTGGGTGGCGCAGGCATCACTGGTCGCCCGGTGGGCTGACGTAGAAGTCTTCCGCGCTGACGACACCGCTGAACTGAGACTGACGGAAGCGTCCCGGCAGGTGCGCAAGAGCCCCGAGTTCGAGGCGGCCCGGACAGTCCTTGGGTTCGTCCGCCCGAAGAGCCAGGTCCGGCTGCGCAAGGGCGTGGCTGACGCCGGTGTGTTGGAGCTGGCCGATCTCGATGCCACGGCGCAGCGTCTGGGCCTTGATCCGGTCGAGCTGCGTGCCGATCCGATGGTCTACGAGGACCGGACCGGGCTGTGCCTGGCGGGTTGGCCGGTCGTCGAGCGGATCGTCCGACGCGCTGCCGAGGTGCTGGCCGAGGAGATCCTGCCGGAGGTCGACCGCCGGCAGGAGTCCGTGGATCGCGAGCGGGCCGTTCCGTCATGGCATTCCTGGGAGCGCCGCCGGGACGACGGAAAGCTGAAGGCCGAGGACGACGCTCTCCGCACCATCCGCGAGTGGTGCGGCCAGGAGCGGGTGGATCGCTATGACGAGCTGCTCGCGCTTCGCGAGGAGGTGGAGCGGCTGAGCACCCTGATCGAGCGGGCCGTGAAGGCGCTGCGCGAGCGCGGGCACGGCGTCATCGCCTCCACCATTGAGCGCGACCTTGGGGTCCGTGTTTCCAGCCTTGGTCCTGAGGTGAGGCGCTGAGGTCACGCCAGGGGTCTGCCTGCCGGGGTGGCTCGGCTGGTGGTGCTTCCTTGACAGGCCGGTGCGGGCTCCAGCCCTTGAGGAAGGGGCGCAGAGCCTCGTCCGTGGGTTCGGTCTCGAAGTCCTCGACGCCGAGCCCGCGGCCGGGTGATGTCGGGTCGATCCGGTCGGCCTCTTCCTGGCCCCACTTGGCCCACTGACGCAGGCGCTCAGCCTCCGCGGCGGACGTGGCACGGGAGGCGGATTCCTCCAGCTCCGCGCAGAACCGCCGGATCTCAGCCGCGGTACGCCAGCGGTCCAGGGCCGCCCCGAAAGTCTCCGCCCGCGCAGCCTCAGCGGCGCGGATCTTGGCGACGGCGACGGCCTTCTCCCACTTCCGCTGCGTGCGCTCCTTCTCCTCGGCCTCTAGACGTCGCCGCTCGGCCTCCGCTCGTTCCCGCTCCTCCTTGAACCGTCGCTGCTCGGCCTCGTACGCCAGGCGGCGAGTCTCCTGCTCTTCGGCGCGGGCCTTCAGGGCCCGGAAGGCAGCCCCGATCTGTTCCTCCAGCTGACGGCCGGGTTTGTCTCCGCACTCCTTCGTCCAGGCGCTGGCGCGGCTGTAGCTGGCGTGGGGTTCGACCAGGTAGAGGTCGAGCTCGCCGGACGGCTCGGACCGGTGGGCGGGCGTGACCCGTTGCCAGTCGTAGGTCTTCCGCCGACCCTTGGGGGCGGGAACGTACTGGACTTGCTTCTGCCGCTCCTTGAAGCCGATCTCCCAGGTCTTCCCGTGGACGTTGAGCAGCGGCCTGACCTGGCGCCGCTTCTTCAGGATCGTCACGTCCCCGTGCCTCGACAGGGCTTCCTCAGCGATCAGACGGACGATCGCCAGCACGCGCGGGAGTACGCCCTCGGAGATCTCGAAGGCACTGTGGTCGGCCTTGATCGCCGCGATGATGTCGTCCACATCGGTGACGACCCTGCTCCGCTGGAGACGGATCCGGTTCCACTCGGTCTCGTCGAGCCCGTTCGTCCGCAGCAGGCCGAGAAAGAAGTCTCCCTTCTCCCGCCCGCTGTACTTCAACTGGTAGCCCTCAGGGGCGTAGTCGCGGGCGGCATCGAAGGCCCGCCGCAGCCGCGCCCGCTCCTCGGGCGACGGATCCGAGATACGCAGGAAGCGCCCGGCCTGCTGGACCTGCTCGATCAACGCCGGGCCAGTCACCGACCGCGGAGGCGGAAGCGAACGGGCTGGACGAGCCGGAGCCGACGGCTTCGGGCTCACGGCCCCTTCGTCCCGCTGAGCATCCTGCCGCACGACCTTCGCAGCGGGTTCCCGAGCTCGATCCCGGCCAGTGGATCGACCGACCTTCTTGGCCGGCTGGTCCGGGTGATGGCCGTGCTCCAGGTAGTACCGTCCGATGTCGGTGATCTCCGCCCGCCACTTCTTGTCAGCGGCCTTCGGCATGAGGACGAGACCCCGGTCCTTCAGTGCCCGCGCCGTAAGGGCGAGAGCAGGTTCGTCCGAGGTCACGGGGTTGGCGCCCTTGCTGATACGAGTCAGGAGAGCGAGCTGACGCTCGTTGAGAGGAGTCCAGCGGTGCATACCGCCGTCGTATCCCCTCGTTCCCGTCCTGCACAAGCCGATTGATCAAACCCGCTCATGGAAACCGCACCATCGCCAGCCGCGGCTCCGGTTTCCTCGGTTTCACGCCGTCTTGGCCGGCTTCGGCGCCGTCGCCTTCCGGACCTTGCTCTCTGCCATGCACGAAGGCTGCGCCGACGAGTTACTCCGGGTTGGCTCGCGCACCAAGGCCCGCAAGCGGGTCTCCAGCCGGACAGGAAGCCGTAAACCACCCGCCCATGCGGGACCTCATCTCGGCATCGCCCCGTGAGGTCTGCTCATCCTCCCGTGTAGGGGTCCGGTTCACGATGGACGCGCGGCCTGTAGGTCGCCCAGGTCTTCGGGGTCTCCGACACCCGGACCGCGGTCAGTTCAGGCAATTGGTCAGTCCAGAGACTGAAGATCCACACGGCGAGGTTCTCGGCCGACGGGGAGACACCCCCCCCCATCGCCTCATTGAGGTGTCGGTGGTCGAGGGTGTCGTCCATCCACTTCTTGAAGGCATCGAGGTCACGGTAGTCACGGACGAATCCGGCCTCGTTGAGGTCTTCCCGGCGAGCGGACAGTTCGAGCACCACGATGTAGTTGTGCCCGTGCATGCGGGCGCAAGGATGCCATGCGGGCAGCACGTCCAGCACATGGCTGGCCGAGAAGTGGAACTCCTTGGTGATGGTCAGCATCGCGTCCCCGCTCCGTGTTCCTTCCCTGCTCTCCCGACCCGTCCTGTTCCCGCCACTCAGATCAGTCCCTCGGTGCCGAGAATCCTGCGGTTGAGCGGGACCTCCTCCAGGAAGCGGCGCCGCAGGCCGACGTCGTCGATCAGCTCGGCCTTTCGGGTCACCTCGGAGCGGGCACGGTCGAGGAGTTCCCGGGCCTCACCTTCCGATCCTGCCGCACGCAACGCCACCGCCGCGTCGAAGAGGACCTCCTCGGTGCGCAGGGCGGGCATGTCACCGACCCTGCCGAGTGTGCTCAGCGCCTCGCGAGCCAGCTCCTGGGCCGCCACCGGCTCGCCCATCAGCAGGTGCGTACGGCTTCGCAGAGCCAGCGCCGCGATCTGGCTGCGGACCATGCCAGTGCTTTCGGTCTCCACCCTGGTCGCCAGGGCGAGGCGGTCTGCCCGGCGGACCTTGTCCAGGTCCCCGTCGGCGACGTCGAGCAGGACCTCGGCGAAGAGGTTGCGGACGATCGGCACCAGGTTGGCGAGCCAGGTCCGCTGGGTCTCCAGCCAGGCGGCTTCGGCCAGTTCGAGGGCCTCTTCCCGGTGCAGCGGATCCATAGCGAGCAGTCGGGCGAGCAAGACCGCGTTGTAGGCGTGCCAGCCGCTGTCACCGCCCCGCTTCTCCTCCGAGGCGAGGGCCTCCCGCAGCACCTCTTCCGCCTGCGCCCATGCCGCGGTGGCCATGTGCACCTGGGCGAGGTAGTTGAGCGCTATCGGCAGCTCGACGGCCATCGGCTCACGCCGGATCCGGTCGACACACCGCAGCAGCCGGCCCAGAGCCTCACCGAGGAACCCGCTGTCGAAGAGGCTGATGGCGAGCTGCATCTCCGCGAGGTTGCGCGCGTGCTGGAGTACGGGATCGTCCGTGGCCCCCAGAGCGGGGTCGGAGGCGTACATGCGCTCGACCTCGCGCAGCTGCTCCAGGCCGTCCGCCAGCCGCCACTTCGAGACCTGCCGGCCGTACTCGACCTTGGCGACGAAGAGCGCCACAGGGTCGCCCGCCTGCTCCGCCCGGTCCACCGCCTCACGGAGCTTTGCCAAGGAGGGCTCCAGGCCCTGTGTCGCGAGCAGGGTCTTGCCGCGGAGCAGCGTCGTACGGGCGATCAGCCGGGCATCGACGCACCGCACGGCGGCCTGTTCCGCTTCCGCCGCAAGCGCATCGATGTCCGGTCCGCCGGCCGGCTGATGACGGCCCCGCCAGCGGACCTCGGTCAGCGACAACAGCAGCTCAATGGCGGCGACGAGACGGCGGTCCCGGTCCGGTTCCTTCTCCGGCAGTGCGCGGGACGCGCGGATGGCCACCTCGCAGTGCTGCTCCGCTTCGACGAAGGAGAGCCCGTCGAGCGCCGCCGAACGCGCGAGCGCGTAGTGAGCATCCGCCGAGGCCGCCAGGCAGGGCAGGCCGCCGCGGTCCAGATGGCCCGCGATCTCCAGCCGACGTCCCAGGGCGGCGTCCGGTCCCGAGTGGGAGCTCAGCACCTGGGCGATCCGGGCGTGCCGGGAACGGCGCTGCTCTGCGGTCTGCTGCTCGTAGATCACCCGCCACAGAGCGCCGTGCTCGAACCGGTAGGAGTCGGCCTGATCACCTCGTGCCCAGGCCGGGGGCTCGGCTTCAACGACGATCAGCTGCTGCTCGTCGGCGATCCTGCGCAGGCGCTCGATCACCTCGTCGTGCGGCTCGCCGAGGGTCTCGGCCACGACGTTCGAGAGGAAGCTGCTGCCCTGCGCAGCAGCCGTCGCGATCAGCCGTCGGTCCCGCTCGTCGAGCAGTCGCAAACGCGAGTCGACCACACGGTTGAGGCTCCGCGGCAGAGGGATCCGGTCGCTGCCGGGGCTCCACTCCTCCAAGCACATCCTGACGAAGACCGAGTGCCCTCCCGTGAGTTGGACCAGCTCGGTCGACAGCGCCGCCGGCGCTCCCGGGTGGCGGCGCTCGACCAGTTCCTGGACGGCCTCCGGCGGCAGCCCGGCCAGTTCCCTGCGCCGGGCCAGCCCCTGGCTCTCCCAGGTGTCCAGCAGTGCCTCGACGGCCGCCGCGGAGCCGCTGTTCGGCTCCCGGTCCGGCGCATGGCTGATCACCAGGGCCAACGGCTCACCGTCGAGACGGCGGACGAGCCTGTCCAGGACCAGCAGGCTGCTCGGGTCGATGTGCTGGATGTCGTCCACCAGAGCCAGAACGGGAAGGCCGTCACGCGCCAGGTCCAGCAGCGCGTCGGCGATCCGGGCTGCGGCCCCGTGTTGGATCGGCATCACGCTGTCGAGTGGCACCGAACCGGAGTTGAGCGCGGCCTCGGTGACCTCCCGGCCGACCTTCCAGGCCGCACCGAGCCCCGGCACGATCGCCGACAACACCTCCGGAGCAGACGTCGCCACCCCCCGCCCGGCCCCACGGAACACGCGGCTCCACCAGCCGGGCTGCTCGACCTGGTCGTGGAGCTGCTGGAGCAGGTCGACCGCAGGGGCGTACGTCAGTCCCGTGCCGATCTCCGGATAGCAACTCGTCAGCACCACGCGGCACGCCTCGGGCGTCCCGGCTCGCTCGCCAACGCGACGGGCGAACTCGGCCAGCAGAGCGGACTTGCCCATGCCCGATCGTCCCCGTATCACCAGCGCTCCACCCCGCCGGTCGGCCAAGTCCGCTACCAGGCCGTCGAGTTCAGCCATGTAGTCGACGCGGTCAACGAAGTCCGTCGGCACAGACACCCCCAGAAGTCACTGCTCAGGCCCAACCTGACATCTGCGTACCGCACGAGCCTATGCCCATGCACCTGACCAACTACGGGGTTTGCTCCACTGATCCACCAGGTGGCTCAGAACAACCGCTGCCCTCGTGACGGCAATGACGTGTCGCCTCTGCCACGAGGAACGGGTACAGCCCCGCCCTCACGGCGATCCGGGTACCGCGCCGGATGGTGTCACGCCACTCGGCTCGTGATCGGTTCGTATCCCGAAGGGTTCTCCCGTTTTAGGATCACGAGCGTTTCCGAGGACCACGTTGGCCGTCTTCCGGCCCACGCCAGGCAGCGTAACCATCTCCTCCGGGTTCGCCGCAGCCATGTCCTCCGGCTCCGGATACTTCGCGAACAACGCCGGCGTCGTCTGGTTCACCCGCAAGTCCGTCGTCTGCGCCGA
>NZ_JOCF01000138.1 GCF_000720635.1 Streptomyces sp. NRRL WC-3742
TTCCACCCCACCGCCCACCACCGCGTCCTCCTCCACTCCCCCACCGCCTTCGACGCCTCCACCTACGAAATCTGGGTCCCCCTCCTCAACGGCAACACCGTCGTCCTCGCCCCCGCCGGCGACCTCGACGTCCACACCTACCACCGCGTCATCACCGAGCAGCAGATCACCGCCGTCTTCCTCACCACCGCTCTCTTCAACCTCCTCACCGAGCACGACGCCACGTGCCTGGCGGGGGTCCGCGAGGTCTGGACCGGCGGTGAGGCCGTCTCCGCCGTCTCCGTCCGCCGGGTCCAGGAGGCTTGCCCGTCGGTGGTGGTCGTGGACGTCTACGGCCCGACCGAGACCACCACCTTCGCCACCCACCACCCCGTCCCCACGCCGTACACCGGCCCCGCCGTCGTCGCCATCGGCCGCCCCATGGCCACCATGCACGCCTACGTCCTCGACGACGCCCTCCGACCGGTCGCCCCCGGCGTCGTCGGAGAGCTCTACCTCGGCGGCGCCGGCCTGGCGCGCGGCTACCTCGACCGCCCCGCCCTCACCGCCGAACGCTTCGTCGCCAACCCCCATCAACCCGGTACCCGGATGTACCGCACCGGCGACCTGGTGCGCTGGAACCCCGACACCCAACTGGAGTTCGTCGGCCGCGCCGACCAGCAGGTCAAGGTCCGCGGCTTCCGCATCGAACCCGGCGAGATCGAGAACGTCCTCACCGACCACCCCGGCATCGCCCAGGCCGCCCTCCTCGTCCGCGAGGACCAGCCCGGCCGCCCCCGCCTCGTCGCCTACGTCGTCGCGGACGGCGCAACGGCCCCGGAGGGTCTGCGCGAGGCCGTCCGGGCCCGCCTGCCCGAGTACATGGTGCCGTCCGCGTTCGTCGTCCTCGACCGGCTGCCGCTGACGGCCAACGGCAAGGTGGACCGGGCCGCCCTGCCGGTGCCCGAGGTCTCCCGCGCCGGGTCGGTGCGCGAGCCCCGCACCCCCCGTGAGGGGCTGCTCGGGGAACTGTTCGCCCAGGCTCTCGGGGTGGAACGGGTCGGGCTCGACGAGGACTTCTTCTCCCTCGGCGGGGACAGCATCGTCTCGATCCGGCTGGTGAGCCTGGCCCGTTCGGCGGGCCTCGGGTTCTCCGTCCGGGACGTCTTCGAGCAGCGCACGGCGGCCGGTCTGAACGCGATCGCGGAGGAGCTGACCGCGTCGGACGGGGAGGAGGACGAGTCGGCGGTCGGGCCGGTGACGCCCACGCCGATCATGCGGTGGTTCGACGAACGCGGCGGCTCGATCGACCGGTTCCACCAGGCGATGCTGCTGGAGGTGCCGGCCGCGCTGGGCGAGAAGCGGCTCGTGATCGCCGTCCAGGCCCTTCTGGACCACCACGACGCGTTGCGCCTGACCAGGGTGCCCGACGGGAACGGCCCCGACGGCCCGTGGTCGCTGCACATCCCGCCGACCGGCACGCTCCCGGCCGCCGACCTCGTCCGGCGCGTCAACCTCGACGGCCCCCTCGACGAGGCGACCGTCCGTACCCACCTCGACGCCGCCCAGGCCCGGCTGCACGCCGAGAGCGGGGTGCTGCTCCAGGCGGTCTGGTTCGACTCCGGTCCGCGCCGCCCGGGCCGGTTGCTGCTCCTGGTCAACCACCTGGTCGTGGACGGGGTGTCCTGGCGCATCCTGCTGCCGGACCTGGTAGCGGCCTGGGAGGCTGCCGCGCAGGGCGACGCACCGCGGCTGGAACCGGTGCCCACCTCCTTCGGCCGCTGGTCCCGACTGCTCGCGGCCGAGGCCCGGCGCCCGGCCAGGGCCGCCGAGGCGGCGCTGTGGACGGAGGTGCTGACCCCGGTCGACCCGCCGCTCACCGCCGCCCGGCCGGACCGCACCCGGGACACCGTCGGCCGGGCCCGCAGCCTCACCGTCTCCCTGCCGCCGGAGGCCGTCGCCCCGCTGCTGACGACGGTCCCCGCGGCCTTCCACGCCGGGGTGAACGACGTCCTGCTGACCGCGCTCGCCCTGGCGGTCGCCCGCTGGCGGCGCGGCCACGGCCGGGGCCGGCACACCGCGCTCCTGGTGGACGTCGAGGGCCACGGCCGCGAGGAGATCGTCGACGGCACCGACCTGTCGCGCACCGTGGGCTGGTTCACCTCCCTGTACCCCGTCCGGATCGACCCGGGCGCCCTGGGCTGGGACGAGGTGACCGGCGGCGCCCCGGCCCTCGGGCCGGCCCTCAAGCGGGTCAAGGAACAGCTGCGCGAACTGCCCGACCGGGGCCTGGGCTTCGGTCTGCTGCGCCACCTCGACCCGGTGACCGGGCCGGTGCTGGCCGGGCTCGCCACCCCGCAGCTGGGCTTCAACTACCTCGGCCGCTTCCCGGCCGCCGGCACGCCGCTGGTGCCGGGCAGCCCGGCCTGGACGGTCGCCCCGGAGGCGGGCCTGTTGAGCGGCACCGACCCGGCCACCGCGCTCGCCCACGGCCTGGAGGTCAACTCGATGGTCCGCGACACCCCGGAGGGCCCGTACCTGGAGGCCGTCTGGACGTGGGCCCCCGACCTCTGGCCCGAGCCGCACGTCCGTTCCCTCGCCGAGGACTGGTTCCAGGCGATCCGCGGCCTGGTCCGGCACGCGGACCGGCCCGACACCGGCGGCCACACGCCGTCCGACTTCCCCCTGACCGAGCTCAGCCAGCACGACATCGAGCAACTCGAAGCCGCGTGGAGGATTCAGAAATGACGTCGTCGGGCCTGGAAGACATCCTGCCCCTCTCCCCGATGCAGGAGGGGCTGCTGTTCCACTCCCGCTACGAGCAGGACGGCGCGGACGTCTACGCGGTGCAGCACGTGTTCGACCTCGCCGGCGCCCTCGACGGCGCGCGGCTGAGGGAGGCGGTCGGCGCCCTGGTGCAGCGGCACCCGAACCTGCGGGCCGCCTTCCGGCAGGTGGACTCGGGTCGGACGGTGCAGCTGATATCCCGTCATGTCGACCTGCCGTGGGAGGAGTTCGACCTCTCCTCGATGCCCGCCCCGGAGGCGGAGGCGGAGCTGTCCCGGATCGCCGCGAAGGAGCACGGCCGCCGCTTCGACCCGGCCGAGCCGCCACTGCTGCGGTTCACCCTGGTGCGCATGGCCGAGGAGCACCACCGGCTGGTCCTGACGACCCATCACATCCTGCTGGACGGCTGGTCGACGCCGATCCTGGTGCGCGAGCTCACCGCACTGTACGCCGACGGCCCGGCCGCCGAGCTGCCCCGGGTCACCCCGTACCGGCAGTACCTCGGCTGGCTGGCCCAGCAGGACCGGCCGGCGGCGGAGGCGGCGTGGCGCGAGGCGCTCGGTGACCTCGAACAGCCCACCCTGGTGGCACCGGTGGACCCGGCGCGGGCCGCGCTGATGCCGGAGCGGATCACCACCGAGCTGGCCGAGGACCGCACGGCGGCGCTCGTCGAGTGGGCCCGCCGGCACGGCGTCACCCTCAACACGGTGCTGCAGGCCGCCTGGGGCCTGGTGCTGAGCCGTCGCACCGGGCACCAGGACGTGGTGTTCGGCGCCGTCGTGGCCGGGCGCAACCCCCAGCTGGCCGAGGTCGAGTCGATGGTGGGCCTGCTCATCACCATGGTGCCGGTCCGGGTCCGGCTGGACCCGGCGCAGTCGCTGCTGGAGGCGGTCCGGCGGCTCCAGGACGAGCAGTCCCGCCTCACCTCGCACCACCACCTCGGCCTCGCCGGGATCCAGCAACTCTCCGGCATGAGCGAGCTGTTCGACACCTCCCTGGTGTTCGAGAACTATCCCTGGCAGGACCCGGCCGAGCTGCCGGCGACCGGGCTGCGGATCACCCCCGACCTCGGCCGCGGCCGGGACGCCACCCACTATCCGCTGACGCTGATCGCCGCCCCGGGCCGCCGGCTCTACCTGCGCCTCGACTACCGCGACGACCTGTTCGACCGGGCGGAGGCCGGGGCCCTCGTCGACCGGCTGGTCCGCGTCCTCGACCTGGCGGTCGCCGACGCCGAGCGCCCGCTCGGCCAGGTCGACCTGCTCACCGCCGGGGAGCGGCGGGAGCTGCTGCACGCCGGGAGCGGCACCGGGACGCCGCTGGACGCCGCGAGCCTGCCGGAGCTGTTCCGGGCCCGGGTGGCCGCCGCACCGGACGCGGTGGCCGTGGAGTACGGCGAAGAGGTGCTCCGCTACCGGGAGTTGGACGAGCGGGCCAACCGGCTGGCGCACCTGCTCGCCGAGCACGGCGTCGGCCCGGAGCGGATCGTCGCCCTGGCCCTGCCGCGCTCCGTCGAGCTGGTCGTCGCCGTACTCGCCGTACTCAAGGTCGGAGCCGCCTACCTGCCGCTCGACCCCGAGTACCCGGCCAATCGGCTCGCCCACATGGTCACCGACGCCCGGCCCACCCTCGTCCTGACCACCACCGCCACCGAGGCGAAGCTGCCGGACGGGCACACCGGCCTGCTCCTGGACGACCCGGCCGTGCTCGCCGACCTCTCCGGCCGGCCCGCCCACGACCCCGCGGTGGAGCTCCGCCCCGACCACCCGGCCTACGTCATCTACACCTCCGGCTCCACCGGCGTGCCCAAGGGCGTGGTCATGCCCGCGGGCGGCCTGCTCAACCTCCTGCAGTGGCACCACCGCGCGGTCGGCGGCGAACCCGGCACCAGGACGGCCCAGTTCACCGCGATCAGCTTCGACGTCTCCGCCCAGGAGGTGCTCTCCTCGGTGGCCTTCGGCAAGACCCTGGTGATCCCCGACGAGGAGGTGCGGCGCGACGCCGCCCGGTTCGCCGAATGGCTCGACGCCCGGCAGGTGGACGAGCTGTTCGCACCCAACCTCGTCCTGGAGGCCCTCGCCGAGGCCGCCGTCGAGACGGGCCGGACGCTGCCGCGACTGCGGACGGTCGCCCAGGCCGGTGAGGCGCTGACGCTGAGCAGCACCGTCCGCACGTTCCACCGCTCGGCCCCGGGCCGTCGCCTGCACAACCACTACGGCCCGACCGAGACCCACGTGGTCACCGCCCACACCCTCGGCGACGACCCCGAGGGCTGGCGGCTCCCCGCGCCGATCGGGCGGCCGATCGACAACACCCGCGCCTACGTCCTGGACGCGGGCCTGCGGCTCGTCGAGCCCGGCGTGGTGGGCGAGCTGTACATCGCCGGCGACGGGGTGGCCCGCGGCTACCTGGGCCGGCCCGCCCTGACCGCCGAGCGTTTCCTCGCCGACCCGTACGGTCCCGAACCGGGCGGCCGGATGTACCGCACCGGTGACCTGGTGCGCCGGAACCCGAACGGGGAGCTGGAGTTCGTAGGCCGCGCCGACCAGCAGGTCAAGGTCCGTGGCTTCCGCATCGAGCCCGGCGAGATCGAGAAGGTCCTCACCGACCACCCCGACATCGCCCAGGCCGCCGTCGTCACCCGGCCCCACCGGCCCGGCGACCTGCGCCTGGTCGCCTACGTCGTCGGCCGGGAGGCCCTGCGGCCCGAGCAGGTGCGGGAGTTCACGCGCGAGCGGCTGCCCGAGCACATGGTCCCGGCGGCCGTCGTCCAGCTGGAGCGGCTGCCCCTGACGCCCAACGGCAAGCTGGACCGCGCCGGCCAGGACCGCCCTGACGAAGCATCAACTGCCGGACGTGGTGCCGCTGTCCTTCGCGCAGCGAAGGCTCTGGTTCCTGCACCGGATGGAGGGGCCGAGCGCCACCTACAACATCCCGCTGGCGCTGCGGCTCACGGGCGAGCTGGACCTCGAGGCGCTGCGCGCGGCGCTCGGGGACGTCGTGGGC
The DNA here is from genome assembly GCF_000720635.1 of Streptomyces sp. NRRL WC-3742. GTDB lineage: Bacteria > Actinomycetota > Actinomycetes > Streptomycetales > Streptomycetaceae > Kitasatospora. The sequence goes on from NZ_JOCF01000138.1 coordinate 5,773, forward strand.
CGGCACGAGAGCCTGCGCACGGTGTTCCCCGAGGTCGACGGCACGCCGTACCAGCGGGTGCTGGACACGGTGACCATCGAGCTGGGCCGGACCGCTGCCACCGAGGCGGAGCTGACCGACCACCTGCTCCTGGCCGCCCGCCACCCGTTCGACCTGGCGGGCGAACCGCCGCTGCGCACGGAACTCTTCGAACTCTCGCCGCGCGAACACGTCCTGCTGCTGGTCGTCCACCACATCGCCGGCGACGGCTGGTCCCTCAGCCCGCTCGCCGCCGACCTCGCCCGCGCCTACGCCGCCCGTGCTGAGGGCCACGCACCGCAGTGGGCGCCGCTTCCTGTGCAGTACGCCGACTACACCCTCTGGCAGAACGAGCTGCTCGGTGACCAGAACGACCCCGACAGCCTCTTTGCCACTCAAGTCGCCTACTGGACCCGGACTTTGACGGGCTTGCCCGACCAGATCACCCTGCCCACCGACCGCCCCCGCCCCGCCGTCATGACCTACCGCGGTGAT
>NZ_JOCF01000139.1 GCF_000720635.1 Streptomyces sp. NRRL WC-3742
TCCTCGCACCACCGCTCACCAACCGGCCCGCTGTCCTCGGACACCAGCCCAGGCTAGGGCTCCAGGCTACCCAAACCGGGGGTTCAGACACAGGTACTAACGGGCGCGCTCGCGCCACCACGCCACCGTCGCCGCGACCTGCTGCGCCACCGGCGTCGCCCGCACCCCGAACCGGCCCTCGTACGCGGAGCAGTCCACCACGAACGGCCCATCGAACTGGTAGCGCACCTCCCGCAGCTCCCGCAGCACGGGCGAGACCAGCCCCGCCGCCCCCAGCACCAGCGGCGACAGCCCGCGCACCCGCACCGCACCGCCCGCACCGGCCTCCTCGGCCACCAGGGCCGCCATCTGCCGCACCGACAGCGCCGGCGCCGTCGGCACGTGCCACGCCCGGCCCCACGCCTCCCGCGCGCCCGCGAGCTCAGCCATCGCCCGGGCCACGTCCGGCACGTACGTCCAGCTGTGCGCCGCGTCCGGATCACCCAGGCACGAGACCGCACGCCCGCGCAGCAGCAGCGGCACCACCCGCTCGGCCAGGTGCCCGCCCCCGGTCACACCGGGGCCGAAGAAGTCCGAGGCCCGCGCCTCCACCGCCCGGACGCGCCCGGCCTCGTGCGCCGCGAGGACCTGCTCCCACACCCTCGCCCGCGCCCGGCCCTTGCGCCCGGTCGCGGCCAGCGGCAGGTCCTCGCGCAGCACGCCGGACACCGGCCCGTAGCCGTACAGGTTGCCCAGCATCACCAGCACCGCGCCACTGGCCTCGGCCGCCGCGCACAGCGCGGACGCCAGCGCCGGCCACTGCCGCCCCCACCGCTGGAGCGGCGGCGCCGCACACCCGTACACCGCAACCGCCCCGCGCGCCGCCGCCGTCAGCGCGGAAGCGTCCGCGGCGTCCGCCGCCACATGCTCCACCCCCGCCACCACCGCACGCCCCGCGCCCCCCGTACGGGTGACCACCCGCACCTGGTGCCCCTGCCCGGCCAGCACCTGCGCCAACGCGGCCCCCGCCGGCCCGTACCCCACCACCACATGAACGCTCATCCGGCCCACCCTAGGCCCTGTGGTCGAACTCCCGTCTGCGGGGCGGCGTCGGGGCACGCACCTCGCCGCGTTGTCGTCGGCCGCCGTTGTCCCCCACCCTGGCGGCCGGGCGGACGAGGGGAGTTCGACGACAGGCCCTGGAGCCGGCGCCCGCACCCGGTGCACGCCCTGTGCCACCATGGGCCCCTCCCGCACCCCCGTCCCACCCCCCCTTTCCCGAGGAGCCCCGCCGTGAGCGACGCCCGCTACGCCCTCCTGCACACCACCGAGGGCACGATCCGGCTGGAACTCCTGCGCTTCCACGCCCCCAGGACCGTGCGCAACTTCACCGAACTCGCCGAGGGAACGCGCCCCTACACCGACCCGCGCACCGCACTGCCCGGCAGCGGCCCCTACTACGACGGCACCCTCTTCCACCGCGTCGTGCCCGGCTTCATGATCCAGGGCGGCGACCCCACCGGCACCGGCACCGCGGGCCCCGGCTACACCTTCGCCGACGAGTTCCACCCCGAACTGTTCTTCACCCGCCCCTACCTCCTCGCCATGGCCAACTCCGGCCCGGGCACCAACGGTTCGCAGTTCTTCATCACCCAGAACACCCCCACCCACCTCAACCGGCGCCACACCATCTTCGGCCAGGTCGCCGACGCCGCGTCCAAGGCGGTCGTCGACGCGATCGCCGCCACCGAACTCGACGGCGAACGCCCCGTGAACGACGTGGTGATCACCCGCGTCGAGATCCAGTACGGCTGACCCCGCCGCCGCGCACCGGCCCGCGGCCCTGTTGCGGTTGGGTCACGGAGTGTCCGAATGCTCTGGCAATGCGGGGGAGTGTGGTGATTGAACTGGTTGGCGCGGCCGCCGCCGAACTCTCATAATCCCTGGTGAGACGCGCGATGGACGGTCCGGGGACACGCTGGGGGAGCGGTGCCCGTGAGAAGGGCCCGCGCGTGGAATCCACATGTTCCCCGGGGGGAGTCCTTTGTCCGCGCCCGACCACGAGAGCGCCACCACGGGCCCGGCGGCACCGCCGCAGCCCGCACCCGCGCCCGCCGCACCCGCACCCGCACCCGCACTCGCCGTACCCGAGCAGGCGCCCGCGCCCGCCGCACCCGCTGTACCCGCGCCCGCCGCACCCGAGCAGGCGCCCGCGCCGGAGCCGGAGCCCGAACCCGCGCCGGAGCCGTACGGGCCCGGCGACCCGTCAGGCCCCGCCCCCGCGCGCCGGATGCCGCGCGCGGCGCGGATCGCGCTGGCCACGGCGGGCCTGCTGGCCGTCACCGCCGCCTGCGCCACCGCCACCGTCGCCCTCGGCAGGCCCGATGCGCGCCCGGTTGCCGCCGCGCCCGCACGCCCCGCGGCCGGCGCCGGCGCACCGGCGTCCGCGAGCCCGGCCCCGACGGCCGTGCCCGTCCCCGTGCCCACGCCCGCCGCGCCCGCGCCCGAGCCCAAGCCGGCGAGCACCGTCAAGGGCACCGTCAGCGGCGGCAGGCACGAAGGCGACCTGCGCTTCTTCCTGCTGCCCATCCCCGACGGCGGCGAGTCCTACGGCTCCGCCGACGGCACAAGCCTCAGCGACGACCAGGTCGCCGGGATCTTCGGCAAGCAGGACGGCATCAAGGACCTCCTGCACTCCTTCGGCTACCAGGACGCCGCCACCCGCATCTACCGCACCGCCGACGGCAGGGCCGAGGTCACCGTCACCCTCATCCACCTGGGCTCCACCGCCCAGGCCACCCAGTTCGCCAAGGGCTACAGCGTCAAGTCCCAGGAGTCGATCGACATCGACGGCGACCCCGACGCCCACGGCTTCGTCCACAAGCCCAAGCAGCAGGCGTACACCGGCTCGATGACCGGCATCTCCAGCCAGGGCGACGTCCAGTACACCATCGACGTCGACGTGAAGGGCACCCCGGACAAGGCGCTGCTGAGCGACCTGATGAAGCGCCAGCGCGAGCGCCTGGCCTCCGGCGGCTGAACCCCGCCGCCGCACCCCGCAGCCCGCACCCCACCCCCTCCTTCCGGAGCCGCCCCGTGACCACCGAACCCGCGCAGCCCGCGCCGGGCCAGCCGCCCACGCCGCCCGCCCCGCCCGCCGCGCCGCCTGCCTTCGCCCCGCCTGCTTTCGCCCCGCCCGGCGCGCCCGCGCCCGCCGTGCCCGGCGGCGCCCCCGTCTACCCCGACACCGTGCCCGCCCCCCTCACCGCCCTGGACGTCCTGGCCGCCGGCCCCGAGCAGCCGCCGCGCCCGCCGCGCCGCCCCCGCCCCGTCCTGCTGTCGGTGTACGCCCTGGCACTGGGCGTCCTGGCCGGCGGCGCCGTCGGCTACGCCGTCCAGGCCCAGCGCCCGCCCACGCCGCTGGCGCCGCTGCAGGTCGCCCGCCCCGCCTACCCGCAGCAGAACGTGGACGCGGGCGCCTTCGCCGCCACCCAGCCCAGGCCCCCGGCCGTCGAGGGCGACCTGACCAAACTGCTCGTCAGGCCCCCGTCCGGCTCCACCCCCTGGGGCGAACTGCCCGACCAGCCCTCCTGGGTGTCGGCCGGCGACGTCGCCCAGCACCACGGCAACGCCGCCGAGGAGTTCAAACTCCTGCTCGGCACCGGGTTCCGCCGCGCCGCCGAGGTCGACTGGACCAAGGACGACATCCGCTACCGCGTCCTGCTCACCCAGTACGCGCCCGAGCACTCCGACGTCGCCGCCGTCCCGCCCGGACAGCCCTTCGCCCCCGACGTCGAGGGCACCTACCGCGTCTTCGACGAGCCCGAGCACTGGGCCGAGAGCACCGAGCAGTTCTACTACGGCCGCGCCGGCGCGCGGCGCGGCGCGCTGGTGATGGAGATCGAGGTCTTCTCGCCCAGGCCCGTGGACCCCGAGAGCGTGAAGAGCCTCGCCAAGCAGCAGTGGGAGCGGCTGGTATGACCGACGAGACCCAGACCGAGACCGGCACCGCGCCCTCCGTCCCCGACGCGCCTGAGGCGCAGCCGCCCGCGCCCGCCGAGCCCGCACCCGTACCCGCCGGGCCGCCCGCGCCCGCCGTACGCACCGCCGCCCGCCCCCTGGTGCGCGCCGGCGCCGCGACGCTCGCCGCGGCCCTGGTGGGCGTGGCCATCGGCGTGGGCATCATCAAGACCCGCTACGACGACCCAGCCCCCACCGCCGCCGCCGCGCCCGCCGCGCCCGCGCCCACCGCCACCCCGTACGGCGCCAAGTCCAACGGCAGCCACTTCGGCTCGCTGCGCGACCTGCTGCTGCCCGTCCCGGCCGGCTACGAACCGGGCCCCGACGAGGGCGGCTACGGCAACGACACCGAACTGGGCGCCCAGCAGCTCGCCGAGCAGCTCGACGCCGAGCTCCAGCAGGTCCCCAAGGCCAAGCGCGACACGATCCGCTCCTACTGGGAGGGCCTGCACGTGCGCGGCAGCGGCGTGCGCACCTACCGCACCAAGGAGGACGACCTGCTGATCGGCCTGAAACTGCGCCAGTTCAACCAGCAGGAAGTCCAGCGCATCAACGAGTACACCGCCGTCTTCACCGGCGACACGGGCCTCTTCCGCGTCGGCCCGCCCGTGCCCGGGCACCCCGAGGCGCACTGCTACCTGATGCCCGCCCCGCCCTCCGCCCCCATCGACTACCTCGAGTGCTCGGCCGCCGAGGGCGACCTGCTGGTCATCATGAACGCCGAGGGGCCCGCACCGCTGCCCAAGGACAAGATCATCGCCCTGTACGCCGCGCAGCTCGACCGCCTCGCCGCCCCGGGAGCCACCGTATGAGCGACCGCACCGACCAGCCCCGCACCCCGGCCCCCGCGCCCGGAACCCCCGCGCCCGGAACCCCCGCGCCGGCGCCGGGTGTCGGCGAGACGCTGGAACTGGCCGCCACCTCCGACCCGCACGCCGCCTCCGCTCCCGCCTTCCCGGGCCTGCCGGGCCCGGCCGCCGCGCCGCCCGACCCCCGGGCCCGCCGCGCCCGCCGCCGCGCCGCCCTGCGCTGGGGCAGCGCCACCCTCGTCTTCGCCCTCGCCGGCACCGGCACCGCCCTGGCCCTCACCGCCCCCGAACGCACCGACATCCCCGGCCTGGCCACCGCGAACGACGGCCGCTACACCTTCCCCGCCCTGGCCCTGCCGCCCCTGCCCGCCGGCAAGAAGGCCCCCGACGCCAAGAACAAGACCCCCCACTGGGCGGACCTGCGCTACCTCGTCCTGCCCGCCCCCAAGGAAGCCGGCGGCGCCACCACCGCCCAGCCCTTCCCCACCCCCACCC
>NZ_JOCF01000140.1 GCF_000720635.1 Streptomyces sp. NRRL WC-3742
CCTCCCGCCCCACCGACGAGACCACCGGCTGGCTCCTCGCCACCCCCGAAACCGCCCTCGTCTGGGACTTCCACAACCACATCAAGCGCGCCTGGTTCGACGGCGAGTTCACCCCCCGCTGAGCCCCCGCCCACCGACCCCGCAGGCCGACCGGCCGACCCTGGCGCACCGGGCGATCACATGGCATGGTCTGCACCGACACCCCAACCGGACGGGACGCGACCAGCAATCCCGTCCCCACCACCGGCCGGGAGACCACCACCGTGAGCACCCCACCCCAGGACCAGCCCCTCTGGCGCCCCAACCCCGCTCGCGCCGCAGACACCACCCTGGTGGCCTTCCAAGCCTGGGCCGCCGAACACCACGGCGCCCCGGCCGCCCCGCTCGCCCCCGCCGAGGACGACGACCAGGCCGCCCGCCGCTACGCCGACCTGCACGCCTGGTCCACCGCCGACCTCGACCGCTTCTGGACAGCGGTCACGCAGTGGTTCGACGTCCGCTTCACCGACGCCCCCGAGGCCGTCCTCGCCGACGCCACCATGCCCGGCGCCCGCTGGTTCCCCGGCGCCCGCCTCAACTACGCCGAGCACGCCCTGCGCGCCGCCGAGGACGCAGCCAACGCCGACCGCCCGGCCATCCTCCACCTCGACGAGACCACCGAGCAGCCCGCCGTCCTCACCTGGGCCGAGCTGCGCCGCCAGGTCGCCTCCCTCTCCGCCGCCCTGCGCGAGCGCGGCGTACGCCCCGGCGACCGCGTCAGCGCCTACCTGCCCAACATCCCGCAGGCCGCCGTCGCCCTCCTCGCCACCGCCGCCGTCGGCGCCGTCTGGACCAGCTGCGCCCCCGACTTCGGCGCCCGCAGCGTCCTCGACCGCCTCCAGCAGATCGAGCCCGCCGTCCTCTTCGCCGTCGACGGCTACCACTACGGCGGCAAGGACCACGACCGCACCGACGTCGTCGCCGAACTGCGCCGCGAACTCCCCACCCTCCACACCGTCGTCCACGTCCCCCTGCTCGGCGCCCCCGCCCCCGAGGGCGCCCTCGCCTGGGACGACCTGGTCGCAGGCGACGCCGAACCCGTCTTCGAGCCCGTCCCCTTCGACCACCCGCTCTGGGTCCTCTACTCCTCCGGGACCACGGGCCTGCCCAAGGCCATCGTCCAGAGCCAGGGCGGCATCCTGCTCGAACACCTCAAGCAGGTCGGCCTCCACCTCGACCTCGGCCCCCAGGACCGCTTCCTCTGGTACACCTCCACCGGCTGGATGATGTGGAACTTCCTGCTGGCGGGCCTGCTCGTCGGGTCCACGATCGTCACCTACGACGGCAGCCCCGGCCATCCCGACACCGGCGCCCTCTGGTCCGTCGCCGCCCGCACCGGCGCCACCGTCCTCGGCACCTCCGCGGCCTACGTCATCGCCAGCCGCAAGGCCGACCTCCACCCCGGCACCGACCTCGACCTCTCCGCCGTCCGCTGCATCGGCACCACCGGCTCCCCGCTCCCGCCCGACGGCTTCCGCTGGATCTACGACGAGGTCAAGCAGGACGTCTGGCTCGCCTCCGTCAGCGGCGGCACCGACGTCTGCTCCTGCTTCGTCGGCGGCGTCCCCACCCTCCCCGTCTACCTCGGCGAGATCCAGGCCCCCTGCCTCGGCGCCGCCGTCGAGTCCTGGGACGTCCAGGGCCGCCCCCACACCGACGAGGTCGGCGAACTCGTCGTCACCGAACCCCTCCCGTCCATGCCCACCGGCTTCTGGAACGACCCCGAGGGCACCCGCTACCACGACAGCTACTTCGACGTGTACCCCGGCGTCTGGCGCCACGGCGACTGGATCACCGTCACCTCCCGAGGCACCGTCGTCATCCACGGCCGCTCCGACTCCACCCTCAACCGCCAGGGCGTCCGCATGGGCTCCTCGGACATCTACGAGGTCGTCGAACGCCTCCCCGAGATCGCCGAATCCCTGGTCATCGGCCTCGAGGAGCCCGACGGCGGCTACTGGATGCCGCTCTTCGTCGTCCTCGCCCCCGGCGCCGAACTGAACGACGACCTCATCGGCCGCATCCGCACCTCGCTGCGCACCGAACTCTCCCCGCGCCACGTCCCCGACGAGGTCATCGCCGTCCGGGGCCTGCCGCACACCCTCACCGGCAAGCGCATCGAGGTCCCCGTCAAGCGCATCCTCTCCGGCACCCCCCTGGAGCAGGCCGTCAACCCCGGCTCCGTCGACCACCTCGACCACCTGCGCTTCTTCGAGCAGCTGAGCCGGGACCGCCGGTCCTCCTGAGCCGACGCCGAAGGGGCGCCCCCACCGCCGTGGTGGGAGCGCCCCTTCCTTCCGCTGTTACCTCACTCGCCGGAGAGCACCTGCTGAGCCGCGGCCCGCGCCTCCTCGGCACTGTCCGCCGCCCGCGCGGCCTCGGCGGCCCGACGGCACTGCGCCAGGCTGTACTTGGCGAGCGCGCTGCGCACGTACGGGATCGACGCCGAGCCCATCGACAGGCTGGTGACGCCCAGACCCGTCAGCACGACCGCCAGCAGCGGGTCGGAGGCCGCCTCGCCGCAGACGCCGCAGCTCTTGCCCGCCGCCTGCGCCGCGTCGGCGGCCGAGGCGATCAGGTCCAGCAGCGCCGGCTGCCAGGGGTCCTGCAGCCGCGCCAGGGCACCGACCTGGCGGTCGGCCGCGAAGGTGTACTGGGCGAGGTCGTTGGTCCCCAGCGAGAGGAACTCGACCTCCTCGAGGATCGAGCGCGCCCGCAGCGCGGCCGACGGGATCTCCACCATCGCACCGAACTTGGCGGCCAGCCCGGCCTCACGACACGCGTCCGCGAAGTCCTTGGCGTCCTTGCGGTCGGCCACCATCGGGGCCATCACCTCGAGGTGCACCGGCAGGCCCTCGGCCGCCGTCGCCAGCGCCCGCAGCTGCGTGCGCAGCACCTCCGGGTGCTCGAGCAGCGTGCGCAGACCGCGCACACCCAGCGCCGGGTTCGGCTCGTCCGCCGGCGTCAGGAAGTCCAGCGGCTTGTCGGCGCCCGCGTCCAGCACCCGCACGACGACCCGGCCCTCCGGGAACGCCTCCAGCACCTTGCGGTACGCCTCGACCTGCTTCTCCTCACCGGGAGCCTTCGCAGAGTCGTCCAGGAACAGGAACTCGGTACGGAACAGGCCCACGCCCTCCGCGCCGTTCTCCAGCGCCGCCGGCACGTCCGCCGGACCGCCCACGTTGGCCAGCAGCGGCACCAGGTGACCGTCCGAGGTCTGCCCCGGGCCGGAGGAGGCGGCCAGCGCCGCCTTACGCTCGGCGGCGGCCGCCCGCACCTCGTCCTGCTTCTCCTGGGACGGCTCCAGCAGCACGTCGCCCGAACTGCCGTCCACCGCAACGACGGTGCCCTCGGCGACGTCCGTCGCCCCCGGCAGCGCGACCACGGCCGGAACGCCCATCGCCCGCGCCAGGATGGCGCTGTGGCTGGTCGGCCCGCCCTCCTCGGTCACGAAGCCGAGCACCAGCGTCGGGTCCAGCAGAGCGGTGTCGGCCGGCGCGAGGTCCCGCGCGAACAGCACGTACGGCTCGTCGCTGTCCGGCACACCCGGCATCGGCACGCCCAGCAGCCGCGCCACGATCCGGTTGCGCACGTCGTCCAGGTCCGCGACCCGCCCGGCCAGGTACTCCCCGGCGGAGGCGAGCAGCGCCCGGTACGCGGCGAAGGCGTCGTACACACCGCGCTCGGCGCTGCTGCCCACGGCGATCCGGCGGGCCACGTCGGCCATCAGCTCCGGGTCCTGCGCCATCAGCGCCTGGGCCTCGAGCACCGCCTGCGCCTCGCCGCCGGCGAGGTTGCCGCGCGCGATCAGGTCCGCGGCGACGGCCTCCACGGCGGCCTGGGCTCGAGCCTGCTCACGCGGGGCGTCCTCGGTCGGGATCTGGGTGGCCGGGGGCTCCAGGACCGCCGTGCCCATGTGCCGCACCTGGCCGATCGCGACCCCGTGGCTGACACCCACGCCGCGCAGTGTCTTCTCCATCTAACTGTCTCCGCAGTGCCGGGCCGCCCCGGCTCTCCTGCGGGGCGGGTGTGGGGGATGTGGGGGAGGGGTTGAGCTCAGTTCCAGCCGAACAGCTTGTCGCCGGCCGCGGCCGCGCCGCTCTCGCGCACGTCGGTGAGGGCGTCGGGGGTCGCCTCCAGCGCCACGATCGGGGAGATCGGCGACTTGCCGGCGGCCTCGACCGCGGCCGGGTTCCACTTGATGACGGCCTGACCACGGGTCACGGTGTCACCCTTGTTCACGAGGAGCTCGAAGCCTTCGCCGTTCAGCTGCACCGTGTCGATGCCGAGGTGGGTCAGCACACCGTGGCCCTCGCCGTCGACGACCACGAACGCGTGCGGGTGCATGGAGACGACGACACCGTCCACCGGAGCCACCGCCTCGGTCGGCTCGCGCACCGGGTCGACCGCAGTGCCCGGCCCGACCATCGCACCGGAGAAGACCGGGTCAGGAACGTTCGCGAGCCCGACGACCTGTCCGGTCAGCGGCGACGTCACAGTGGTCATGGTTGTGCCTCCCAAGTGCGCAAGTACGAACGAGCAGCCGCAGAGCAGCGGCGTGACGATCAACAGAAGCCTAATTGATGTCAACTTCGTACAACTGCTGACATTCCCGGGCGAAGCCCCACGCCCCGCCCGCTCTGTCGGTCGGCGTCCCACCGGCCGCTAGTGGTCTAGTCCTCTTGGCCGATGCGCCGCACTCTACAGGCATCTTGGCGAATCGGGGCCATTGCTGTATATGCTCGCGAGGGCAACAAATCATGCCGCCGCCCGGGTGACACCCGGTGCGCCTCGATTCGCGCTCGGGCCGACGACCCGCTATGGTTGGTCGAGTCGCCGCGACTTCGCGGTTAACACCAGATTTCAGATGCGAATAGCGCCGGTAAACGGAGCGGAAAGCATCTGGTAAGCTGGAAACACGAAAGAACGAAGCGCCCGGAGGGCCCGCTGGAAGGCGGTCCGAAGGAAGCGTCCGTTC
>NZ_JOCF01000141.1 GCF_000720635.1 Streptomyces sp. NRRL WC-3742
CGCCGACACCCCCATCATCACCCTCGACGCCCGCCGCCGCGACAGCGCCAAAAGCGCCCTCATCACCCTCGTCGAACACGCCCTCCTCGCCCGACTGCGGTGATCAATGTCGGCGCCCCGAGCCGAAGGGGCGCGCCGGCGCCGAAAGGGAGAAGGGCCAAGCCGCCGACGAAGGAGGTGGCGCAGCGCCCGCCGACCGTCGGCGCCGGGTCAGGAGCGCCCCGGAGGCGAGCGTGCGAGTAACTGTGGCCTACGGGAGTTGTTCAACTCCGGTAGGCCACAGGCGTTTTCCGGTCGATTATTCGGTCGGTTCCAGGCCCGCGCGGATCAGGCCGTAGGTGTAGGCGTCCTCAAGTGCCAGCCAGGAGGCGGCGATCACGTTGTCCGCCACGCCCACGGTGGACCAGGTGGTGGTGCCGTCGGTGGACTCGATCAGCACCCGGGTCTTCGAGCCGGTGCCGTGCTGGCCCTCCAGGATGCGGACCTTGTAGTCCACCAACTCGAAGCCGGCCAGCGGCGGGTAGATGCCCTCCAGGGCCGTGCGCAGGGCCTGGTCCAGCGCGTTGACCGGGCCGTTGCCCTCGCCGGTGGCGATCCGGCGCTCGCCCTTGGCCCAGAGCTTCACCGTCGCCTCGTTGCCCGAAACCCCGTGCGGGCCCTGCTCGCTGATGGTCCGCCAGGACTCCAGGCTGTAGAAGCGCTCCCGGCTGCCGCGCACCTCGTCGCGCAGCAGCAGCTCGAAGGAGGCGTCGGCGGACTCGTAGGTGTAGCCGAGGTTCTCCTGCTCCTTGACCCTGGCCACCACCCGCCCGGCGAGGTCCCGGTCGGTGGAGAGGTCGTAGCCCAGCTCCTTGCCCTTGAGCTCGACGGAGGCGCGGCCGGCCATGTCCGAGACCAGCATCCGCATGGTGTTGCCGACCAGTTCGGGGTCGGTGTGCTGGTACAGGTTCGGGTCGACCTTGATCGCGGAGGCGTGCAGGCCCGCCTTGTGGGCGAAGGCCGAGAAGCCGACGTACGGCTGGTGGGTGGAGGGGGTGAGGTTGACCAGCTCGGCGATGGCGTGCGAGATCCGGGTCATCTCGGCCAGCCGGCCCTCGGGCAGCACCCGGCGGTCGTACTTGAGCTCCAGCGCGCCGACCACCGGGAACAGGTTGGCGTTGCCGACCCGCTCGCCGTAGCCGTTCGCCGTGCACTGCACGTGGGTGGCGCCGGCGTCCACCGCGGCCAGGGTGTTGGCGACGGCGCAGCCGGTGTCGTCCTGGGCGTGCATGCCGAGCCGGGCGCCGGTGGCCGTCAGCACCTCCGCGACGATCTCCCGCACCCCGGCCGGGAGCATCCCGCCGTTGGTGTCGCAGAGCACCACGACGTCCGCGCCCGCCTGATGGGCGGTGCGGACCACCGCGAGGGCGTACTCGCGGTTGGCCTTGAAGCCGTCGAAGAAGTGCTCGCAGTCGATGAAGACCCGCCGGTCCTGGGAGCGCAGGAACTCGACACTGTCGCGGATCATCTCCAGGTTCTCGTCCAGCGTGGTGCGCAGCGCCAGTTCGACGTGCCGGTCGTGCGCCTTGGCGACCAGGGTGACCACGGGCGCGCCGGAGGCGACCAGCGCGGCCAGTTGCGGGTCCTCGGCCGCCTTGCCGCCGGCGCGGCGGGTGGCGCCGAAGGCGACCAACCGGGCGTTCCTCAGCTCCAGTTCGGCGGCGGCGCGGGCGAAGAACTCGGTGTCGCGGGGGTTGGCGCCGGGCCAGCCGCCCTCGATGAAGCCGACCCCGAACTCGTCCAGGTGCCGGGCGATGGCCAGCTTGTCCGCCACCGTCAGGTTGATGCCCTCGCGCTGGGCGCCGTCGCGCAGCGTGGTGTCGAACACGTGGAAACTGTCGTCGGTGCGGCTGGCCTCGGTCATGACCCCTGGTTCTCCGTTTCGGGGAGGTTCGTACTGCTCTACGGGACTTCGTCCCGGCTCCACTGTCCAGCATCCCGCGCGCGGCCCCGGTGTCCCCGAGCCCTTCGTGGGGGCTCTCGGCCGGTCCGGGGCTGTGCTCGATGGGGCGTCGCCCAAAAAGCAAAAAACCCCTCGCGGGTGCGAGAGGTCTGCGCGCGGGTCTGGACGCTGGTGGTCGCTCCGCATCGGGTCCTGCGGAGCGGTCACTGCGGACCGGCGCGCCTGCTGCTAATAATCAGCGAAAGCGAGGACACGCTGGCAGTCTGGCACACCGCCCGGGATCCGGCCCGCGCGTCTCGCGATGCGAAACGTCGCAGGCCGGAGCCGGTTTCGGCGTTTCTCGGATCAGACGATCTTGTGCAGCCAGCCGTGGGTGTCCGCCTTCTGCCCGCCCTGGATCGCCAGCAGCGCCTCGCGCAGTTCCATGGTGATCGGGCCGGGCTCGCCGGTGCCCACCGTCCAGTCGGCGGCGGCGGACTTCACCGAGCCGACCGGGGTGATGACGGCGGCGGTGCCGCAGGCGAAGACCTCGGTGAGGGTGCCGTCCGCGTTGGCCTGCTGCCACTCGTCGGTGGAGACCTTCCGCTCCTCGACGGCGTAGCCGAGGTCCGAGGCCAGGCGCAGCAGCGAGTCACGGGTGATGCCGGGCAGCAGCGCGCCGGACAGCTCCGGGGTGACGATCTTCGCGTCCTTGCCCTCGCCGAAGACGAAGTACAGGTTCATCCCGCCCATCTCCTCGACCCACTTGTGCTCGGCGGAGTCGAGCCAGACCACCTGGTCGCAGCCCTTCTCGGCGGCCTGGGCCTGGGCGATCAGCGAGGCGGCGTAGTTGCCCGCGCACTTCGCGGCGCCGGTGCCGCCGGGCGCGGCCCGGACGTACTCCTTGGACAGCCACACCGAGACCGGCTTGACGCCGCCCTGGAAGTAGGCGCCGGCCGGGGAGGCGATGATCATGAACAGGTAGGAGTTGGACGGGCGCACACCCAGGCCCACCTCGGTGGCGAACATGAACGGACGCAGGTACAGGCTCTGCTCCGGCTCGTTCGGCACCCACGCCTGGTCCTGCTGGACGAGCAGCTCGACGGCCTCGACGAAGGTCTCCACGGGCAGCTCGGGCATCGCCAGGCGGCGGGCCGAAGCCTGGAGGCGGGCGGCGTTGGCCTCCGGGCGGAAGGTGGCGATGGAGCCGTCGGCCTGGCGGTACGCCTTGAGGCCCTCGAAGATCGCCTGGCCGTAGTGGAGGGTCATGTTCGCCGGGTCCATCTCGACCGGCGCGTACGGGACGAGCTGGGCGTCGTGCCAGCCGCGGCCCTCGGTCCAGCGGATGGTGACCATGTGGTCGGTGAAGACCCGGCCGAAACCAGGGTTGATCATCCGGGCCTCGCGCTCCGCGACGGGCAGCGGGTGGGCGGAGGGCTTGAGATCGAACGTGATGGGCGCCGGGGTGGGCGTGCTCATGACTGCTTCCTTCACCGTGGGGTTGGTTCGGGCCGCCACCACCGCCGGAACGTCACGGCGCGAGAAAGCCGGAACGAACGCACAGCGGCACGGCCCACTGTCGATACTCGCATCCAGAGGGCCGTGCCGAACAGTTGCCGGCTCCTTGGAGCGCTGCAAGCTGCGGTTATACGGTCCGGCCCGGGGGCCGGAACCTTGTTGTCGGTTCCGGCTGGCTAGCCGGATACTCGGCCGGCGAGCGCGTCACCGACCTCGGAGGTGCTACGGGTGCCCGACCGCTCGGCGAGGTCCGCCGCGACGGCCGCCTCCACCTTCGCGGCCTCGGCGGCGAAGCCGAGGTGCTCCAGCAGCATGGCGACGGACAGCACGGTGGCGGTCGGGTCGGCCTTGCCCTGGCCGGCGATGTCCGGGGCCGAGCCGTGCACCGGCTCGAACATGGACGGGAACTCGCCGCTCGGGTTGATGTTGCCGCTCGCGGCCAGGCCGATCCCGCCGGTCACGGCGGCGGCCAGGTCGGTCAGGATGTCGCCGAACAGGTTGTCGGTGACGATGACGTCGAAGCGCTCGGGCTGGGTGACGAAGAAGATCGTCGCCGCGTCGACGTGCAGGTAGTCGGTGGTGACCTCGGGGAACTCCCGGCCAACCTCGGCGAAGATCCGCGACCACAGGTGCCCGGCGTGCACCAGCACGTTGTTCTTGTGCACCAGGGTCAGCTTCTTGCGCGGCCGCGCCTGGGCCCGCCGGTACGCGTCGCGCACCACGCGCTCGATGCCGAACGCCGTGTTCAGGCTGACCTCGGTCGCCACCTCCTGCGGCGTCCCGGTGCGCAGCGTGCCGCCGTTGCCGACGTACGGGCCCTCGGTGCCCTCACGGACGACGACGAAGTCGATCTCCGGCTGCCCGGCCAGGGGGGACTTCACTCCGGGGAACAGCCGCCCCGGCCGCAGGTTGATGTGGTGGTCGAACGCGAACCGCAGCTTCAGCAGCAGCCCCCGCTCCAGCACCCCCGACGGCACACTCGGGTCCCCGATCGCCCCCAGCAGGATGGCGTCGTGGGTCTTCAACTCCGCCAGCACGTCGTCCGGCAGCGTCTCCCCACTGCGGTGGTAACGCCGGGCCCCGAGGTCGTACTCGGTGGTCTCCAGCTTCACATCGGCGGGAAGCACGGCACCCAGGACCTTGAGCCCCTCGGCCACCACTTCCTGGCCGATACCGTCACCCGGGACAACTGCGAGACGAATCGTGCGAGACATGCCCCGGACCCTACTCCGGTGTCCCACCCCCTGACATCCCTCGTCCACCATCCGGACGCGTCCTCGACTCGGCCTCCACCGGGGCGCGTGCAGCCGGACCCGCGCCCGGGGCGCGTCTAGGGTGGCGGGATGGTGCGCAACGGGGTCGGGTGGCGGCGGGAGGTGCTGGTCTGCGGGGGTGCGGGCGGGTTGGCGGTGGGGGTGTACGCGG
>NZ_JOCF01000142.1 GCF_000720635.1 Streptomyces sp. NRRL WC-3742
TCGCCGAACTCATCGCCGGCGCCCTCCCCCCACCACCCCCCGGCGACACCCCACCCCGACACGGCTGACCGCCCGGGCCGACCACCCGCGCGATCGCGTACGGTGCTCGGCGCGGGTGCAGCCGAAGCCCCGTCGCGGCCCTCGCTCGGCTCCCGCCGCATGACACGGGTCGCCGTGGACAGCCTGTCCCCGAACTCCTCCAGCGCCTCCGCGACCGGTCCGCCCCGCACCTGGTGCCGTTCCACCCGCGCCGTCCGCTCCCCACCCCGATCGACTATCCGAGCCGGGAGGAACCCTCGCCGACACCCCCCGCCGCCAGGAAGGCCCCGGCGTGCGCCGCGGCCTCCTCCCGGCTCGGGTACCCGGCGGCCGCCTCCCCGGCCGTGCCGTCCGCGGCCACCGCGGACCACCGCCAGCCGTCCTCCGCCTCCGTCAACTCCGCCGTCCCGCCGAACAGTTCGAGCACCCCCGGCCGCGCCGGCCGCGCGACCGCCTCCGGCCACTTCTTCCGGGCACCCTGCCGGGTGATGCCCCAGGCCGCACCCAGCTGCTCGTAACTCGCCCCGTAGGAACCGGCGGTGGCGGCCGCGAGCGCCGTGAGCCGCTTCACCTCGACGTCCACCAGCTTCCAGGCGGACAGCACGGAGAGCGCGATCTCGACCGGCTCCCCGTGCCAGCTCCGCTCCTCCGGCAGCCCGGTCCCGCGCGAACGCACGGCGGCGGCGAGCGGGTTCAGCGCGTCCACGAGCGCCCGGCCCAGCTCGGCGCTCTCCTCAGGGGTGATCTCCACGGTCGTCATGCCGACAACCATAGTTGCCGATACTCGTCTCGACAACCATTGTTACCGATCGAACCTCGACAACGGGCTCGAGCCCCGCCGCTCGGGCGCGAACGGAGTCCCGGACACGAGTCCGCGACAGCCGACCACCAGCGCCTCCCCCAGGAACCCGACACCGATGGAGAGTTGGACGGGCCGGGCATCCGCCGCCAGGCCGTGGCGCGAGGCGAGCAGCCCGCGTCCACACCCGCGCCCGCGTGCTCCTCGAGCCCGCCCCCGACACCGACCAGCGCGCCGACCTCCTCGGCCCGGACGAACTGCGCGCCGTCCTGCGCCGCCACCTCGACAGCCTCGCGGGCCGCAACCCCTGACGCCCGGCCCGCCTCCTTGCCACAATGCCCCCGTGACCCTCACCCCCGCCGAGGCCGACGGCCTCCTCGCCGCCCACTTCGCCCCCTGGGTGCAGGCCCTCGGCCTCTCCACCGTCGAGACGGGCGAGCACCACGCCGTCCTGCGCCTGCCCTGGTCCGACCAGCTGGCGCGCGAGGGCGGCGCCCTGTCCGGGCAGGCCCTGATGGCCGCCGCCGACACCGCGAGCGTGATCGCCGTCTCCGCCGCCCGCGGCGGCTTCGGCCCGATGACCACCGTCCAGCAGTCCACCAACTTCCAGCGCGCCGTCACCGACCGGGACGTCCTGGTACACGCCCGCGTCACCAAACTGGGCCGCCGGATCGCCTTCCTGGACATCACCCTCACCCCGGAGGGCACCGACGACCCGGCCGCCCACGCCACCGCCGTCTACGCCCTCGGCGGCTGACCCCCGACACCCCCGAACGGCGTACGGCACTACGCAAGTAGTGCCACTACTTGCGTAGTGCCGTACGCCGTTCGGGGGAACGCCACGGCCCCGGCGCGCTCCGCGCTAACTGCCCGCCGTCGCCTTCGGCGCCTCCTCCGCGCAGACGGCCGACACGAACTCCGCCAGCCGCGCCTGCGGCAGCCCGCGGGCGATGTCGGCCTCGCTGATCATCCCGACCAGCTTGTGCTCCGGGTGGTTGATCACCGGCAGCCGGCGCACCTGGTACTGCTCCATCACCCGCAGCACCTGCTCGCAGTCCTCGTCCGCCTCCACCGTCATCGGCCGGCCCAGTGCCAGCTCTCCCGCCGTCACCTCCGCCGGGTCCCGACCCTCGGCGACGCAGCGCAGCACGATGTCACGGTCGGTCACGATGCCGAGCAACCGGTCGTCGTCCCCGCAGATGGGCAGCGCGCCGACGTGCCGGTCCCGCATGATCCGGGCGGCCTCCGCCAGCGTCTGGCCCTCGCGGACACACTCGGCGCCCGGGTGCATGATGTCGATCGCTCTGGTCATGATCCGCCTCCTGGCCTGGCTTCCACTCCCTCGTCCATCGTGGTCCGCACGGGTGACCGACGCCACCGGGGAAGCCCGTCAGGCCGCCCGCCCCGGCGCCTCGCCCTCTCCCGTCCCATCCCCCGCGCCATCCCCCGTGCGCTCCCCCACGCCCTCCCCCTCCACCAGCGGCGACTGCCGCAACACCTCGTCCAGCTCCGGGAGTTCCCGCGCCTCCCCGCCCTCGACCGGCCGCGGGGGCGCCTCCCGCTCCACCTCGACGTCCACCCCGGACTGCTGCGCCACCTTGACCGCCGCCGCAGCCGCCGCAGCCGCGAGCACCTCCCGCTGCTGGTTCTCCGTCGCACTGTCCAGGAACCGCAGCAGCTCCACCGGGAACGGCAGCACCAGCGTGGAGTTCTTCTCCGCCGCCACCTCCACCACCGTCTGCAACAGCCGCAGTTGGAGCGCCGACGGTGTCGCGCTCATCACCCGGGCCGCCTCCGACAGCCGCTCCGACGCCTGGTACTCGCCGTCCGCCGTGATGATCCTCGCCCGCCGCTCACGCTCGGCCTCCGCCTGCCGGGCGATCGAACGCTTCATCGACTCCGGCAGGGCGACGTCCTTGATCTCCACCCGGTCGATCTGAATGCCCCAGCCCAGCGCCGGGCTGTCGATCATCAGCTCCAGGCCCTGGTTGATCGGTTCGCGGTTCGCCAGCAGATCGTCCAGCTCGCTCTTGCCGATGATCGACCGCAGGGAGGTCTGCGCGACCTGCGACATCGCGAAGGTGTAGTCCTGCACGTTGACCGTGGCCTTCACCGGATCGAGCACCCGGAAGTACACCACCGCGTCCACCCGTACGGTGACGTTGTCCCGGGTGATGCCCTCCTGCGCCGGGATCGGCATCGTCACGATCTGCACGTTCACCCTGCGCAGCCGGTCGGCGATCGGCATCAGCGCCACCAGCCCCGGCTCCCGCACCTCCTCGCGCACCCGCCCGAAGCGGAACACCACACCCTTCTGGAACTGCTGGACGACACGGATGCTCATCCCCGCCCACAGTGCCCCCAGCCCCACCAGCCCCCCGATCGCCCCCAGCACCGCATCAACGATCATCACGGCCTCCTCGGCCTTCCGCGCGAACCGGCGCAAACCAGCGCAAACCAGCGCAAATCCCACGCTACGCCTGCCCCGCCACCGCCGGGACGCCCGTCCCACCAGACCCTAGGATCACGACCATGCCGCCGTGCCCCGCCGACGACCCCGGCCACCCCGCACACCCCGCCGAGGCATCCGCCCGCGCCGCCGGACTCACCGAACTGGACCGCGTGGTCACCCACTGCCGGGCCTGCCCCCGCCTCGTCGAGTGGCGCGAGGAGACGGCCCGCACCAAACGCCGCGCCTACCTCGACTGGGACTACTGGGCCCGCCCCATCCCCGGCTTCGGCCCACCCGACGCCCCTCTCGTCCTCGTCGGCCTCGCCCCCGCCGCCCACGGCGCCAACCGCACCGGCCGCATCTTCACCGGCGACCCCTCCGGCGACCTCCTGTACGCCGCCCTCTACGACCTCGGCCTCGCCAATCGCCCCGAATCCGTCCGCCACGGCGACGGCCTGGAACTGTACGGCGTCCGCATCACGGACCCCGTCCGCTGCGCCCCGCCCGAGAACAAGCCCACCACCACCGAACGCGACACCTGCCGCCCCTGGATCACCCGCGAACTGCAACTCCTACGCCCCACCGTCCGCACGGTCCTCGCCCTCGGCGGCTTCGCCTGGCAGGCCATGCTCCCCGTCATCGCCGACGCCGGCTGGCAGATCCCCCGCCCCCGCCCCACCTTCGGCCACGCCACCGAAGCCACCTTCCCCGCCACGGACGGCGGCCCCCCACTGACCCTCTACGGCTGCTACCACGTCAGCCCCCGCAACACGAACACCGGCCGCCTCACCCCACCCATGCTCCGCACCGCCCTGCGCGAGGCAGCCCTGACAGCTGGCCTCAACCCCACCCCGGAGTAGGTGGCCCCCAACTGCCGCCCACAGAAGGAAAATTTGCAGCGGGCCACCGCACATCGTGCTTCAATCGACCGCATCCGATCGATCCCAGGAGCCCCGAAGCCTTGATCTCGCCCACGACCGAACACTGCTGCGAGCAGATGACCACGCAGCTGAACCGGCAGTGCGACCGACACCCCGACACGTCCGACTGCGTCGACGTCCTGGTCCGCTTCTCCCCTAGGTTCCAGGAGTACGGGATCGTCATCCACGACGGCGGCAGCGCGAAGTGCCGCATCGAGTTCTGCCCGTGGTGCGGTCACCGGCTACCCGAGTCCCAGCGCGATCGCTGGTTCGATGAGCTCGAACGCCGGGGCATCGACCCGTGGGAAGACGGCGTCCCGGCCGAGTTCGAGGACGGTCGCTGGCTGACCTCGGCCCCCGGACAGCTCTAGATGATCGATTCCAAGGGGTGGGAGTTCTGAGCCGACCGCTACGATCAGGCATGGGATGCGGGAGCTCTGGGGAGGGCAGTCTGTGGGTGACACGG
>NZ_JOCF01000143.1 GCF_000720635.1 Streptomyces sp. NRRL WC-3742
CCTTCGTGTCCACCACCAGGTGCCGCTTCCTGCCGTTGATCTTCTTCGCCGCGTCGTAGCCGCGCGAGTCCTTCCCGACCGTCTCGGCGGCCTTCACCGGGCCGGTGACGAACTCCCGGTATGCCTCCGGTGCCCGCCGCGGCTACTGCGCCGTAATCCGACGCCACCGCGCGGATTCGGCCTCGTCCAACAGGGGGTGCTCGGGATCGCAGAGCGGCGAGCAGAACTGGGGGCGGAATCCGATGGAGATCACGTCCAGGGGGGCAGCGCACGCGAGCAGACTGAACAGGTCGCGGCAGCACGGCGGATGCGACGCGCTTCGTCGCAGGCCACGTTGTTCAGCCGCAGGCGTTCACGGTCGATGACATGGCGCAGCTGCATTTCGAGGTGGTCGTCGAAGGTCCACGGGCCTTCCTCGTCCGGATCGTCGAAGCAGATGTCGATGAGGACCTTGACCATCTCGGGCGCGCTGGCCTGGGCGACTGCGGCCTTCACCAGAAGGTCGGCACCGGCTCCCCCGCCGCAGCGGTCGGGCTCGTAGTCGGCCCGGTCCCGGGTGGCGTAGCCCAGGTTCTTGGCCGTTTCGATCGGCTCGAGCATGCTGCGCTCGCCAAGGTGGGTGGCGCACCAGGGGATGTCCTCGCTGAATGGGCCCCTTCCGCAGTACGGCTCGCGGCAGAGCTCCTGAACCATCTCCTGGGTCAGGCACAACTCGAACCGGCATCCGCCGGCTACCACGACCACCTGGTGTTCGGGGTCGGCGCTCTCCACCCGGACGAGGACAACGTCGTCGCCAGCGGACCTGTCATCTGCCCGGCCAGGCATTTCCGCTTGAAATGCTGCATATTCTGCTGCACGATGTGAGGCATGAGTAGTCTCACTGGAAAGGCCGTGGCGCGGAAGTCCGTACCGGTGACGGCCGAGGACACCCAGACAGTCGAGCGTCTCCGGGAGCCCGCCGGCGCCTACCGTGCCGCCATCGCCGAACTTCTCGGAGTCGAACTCTCCGCGAACCCCTCCGAGGCCGAAGTCCTTCAGGCCCTCCTCGAAGCCGGCCGCATCGCCGTCGAGCAGAAGGTCATGGCCACCGGCTACGCCGCCCTGGCCGCCGCACGCGACGACGAGGACCGCGAACACGCCCGCGCCATGCGAGGGCGCCGCCGCGGCTCCAGCGAGGACTGAGGAACACCGTGACCGAGATCGTGCCAGTGCGCGGCGTCGTCTACCGGGCAGACGTCGGCTACGGCCTCAAGCCGTTCCTCGTCGTCTCGAACAACGCCCGTAACCAGAAGCTCGAAGACTGCCTCGCCGTCCGACTCACCACCACCCCCAAACCGGACCTCCCGAGCATCGTCAAGCTCGGTCCGGCCGATGGCGCCCTGGTCGGCTCCGTCCTGTGCGACGACATCGTCGTGCTCTACCGCAACGAACTCCGCGAAAACCTCGGAGCCCTCAGCACCACCACCATGGTCAAGGTTGCCGCCGGCCTGCGCGCCGCCCTCGCCCTGTAGCGAGGAGCGCTGTGCGGCTCAGGCGCGGGAGGCCGCGCCTGAGCCGCACAGCCGTCAGCGCCGTCTCCGGCGAGGATTACCGCCGCGCCCGCGTCACCGACGGTGAGCGAAGCGAACTGTGGGTCCAGGGCGTCGCTGATCTCCGCCACCGGGGTGGCGGTGATCGTGCTCAGCTGCTCACCGCTGACGACCATGCCGCGACGGGCCCGCCCTGACCGGATCAGACGGTCCAGGACGATCACCCCGGTCAGCATGCCCGCGCAGGCGTTGGAGACATCGAAGCGCGCGGCCCGTTCGAGCCCGAGCTCTTGGGCCAGCATCGCAGGCAACGGCGGCCTGGGCGACGGCTGCGTCGTGATCACCGAGCTCGTTGCGGCGACGGGTGCGGATCCGCACCCGTCGCCGCAACGAGCTCGGGCCGATGGAGAAGCTGCTCAGCACGGCGAGCGAGGTCATCAGGGTGCTGGCCGCTACCTCGCGCTGTCCCGGACTGGTAACCGTGACGGCTGCCTGGAGCGGTCCCCTGAGCCGTTTCGGCGTGAACAGTGGCCTGACCGTGGATGACGCGAACAGCTATCGGCGGGATTCCGGGCGGGGCCTGAAGCGGTCGGCGGTCGCCACGAGGAAAATGCCTGCCAGAAGTCCGGCGGCGCTGCGGCCCCAGAGGGATGTCGAGGCACCGGGTGCGAGCAACAGCACCGCCGCCACGAGTACCAGCACCGTCCGGCAGGATGAACGCCAACGGGACGCCGTGGTGGTGGCCGGTCGCCTGCCGAAGACGGAGAACTCCAGAGCCGCGCCCGCAAGGACGCCTCCGATTGCCATGATGGATTCCGGGCTCATCACTTGCAGTACCCGCCGGAGTAGTAGTACGGAACGACGGGTCCCACCCACTCCGGATACTTCACGGCCACGCACTTGTCCATCGCTATCGCGACGCCGGCGAACGCCGCGATCCCGTTGTTGACCGGCAGCAGCTTCCCGGCCAGTCGGGCCCACCTTCCGGTGAGAAAGGCACCGACGGCTCCGCCTGCGGCGATCCGGTTGGTCTCGTTCTTGTTGAAGCGGATGGTGCCGAAGACGGTTCCGCCCCGGACCTGGGGGTCGGCGACGACGGGGAACGCCGTTCCGGTGGTGAATCCGACGGTCTGCACGAGGGCGGAGCCCTCCAGGCGGTACGAGGTCGGCACGGCATTTCCGTTGGCGTCCTTGGCCCATGGCGGGGCGATGGTGCCCACGACTATCTCGGCCCCGTCGGACGGCACGGTGAGTTCCACACCGCCGTCCTCCTGGAGGACGGCCACCGCTCCTTCCGGCAAGGTGAGCGGGAAGCGCCACTCACGGGGTGCCGATGCGTCCTTCATCGTCACCAGGGCTCATACACCTCCGCTTCCGGTGGGTTGTACCGCCAGATCCGCCGACGGTGCGGCGCCCGGGTACACGACGGTGCCGGCGCCGGCCGCTACGCCCGAGACGTTCGCGGTCTGCGGCAGTGCGAACGAGATCGCGGCGACGCCGTCCACCGCCAGGTCCACCGACCCGGACGCGTTCGTCGGCGCCGTCACCGTGACGGATCCCGACGCAGTCTCGGTCGCCGTCACGCCGACCGCCCCGGGCGCGTCGACGGCCCGCGCGAGGTCGGCCACGCCTGTGGCCTTCTCCACGATCGCGGCGGCCTGTTCCGCTCCGGCGGGTCCGTTGTCCGCGAGTGCGGCCGGGGCCGCGCACACTGTGAGCGAGCTTGCCAGTGCAACCGTCAGCGCGGTGCACGCCAAGCGCTGAATCCTGAACATGTGAACTCCTTCTCATGCATTAACCGGTACATGTCATCAAATCTCCGGCGGGGCGGGCGCCGCCCGCGTCCGGGTCTGCGATGCACGGATCCGACACCGCGCTGATTCAACGGCGGGCATGGCCCCCATCCCGCGGCACGCTGATGCCGGGTCAGTTTGCATGAGGAGAGATGAGGTTTGCATGAGGCGGATTCTCGTTGCACGCGGCGCACATGGGGTCGGCAGCTTCGGGTCGGCCTTCTCCGGCTTGGTCCCGCCGAGCGCCACGACGTTCGCGGCCTTCACCACGGCACGCTGCTCCTCGCGCCGCTCTTTGCGCCAGGCCGTCGCGTACTCGGGGCCAGGCATCAGGAACTCGGGCACCGCCGCCACCCACTCCTCCTGGGCCCGCTCCTGGTCGGCGGAGGACCCGGCGAAGGTGAGGAACGGGTTCAGCTGGTACAGCGAGCGCGGCCATGCTGAGTATGGATCAGGCTCTCCGGGGGATCGCACTGGCGGTCACGGGGATCACCGACCTGCCCAAGGACGAGCAGCAGGCCGCAGTGGCGGAGTTCGGCGAGGGGGCCCTCACCGCCATGCTCACGGTGGCGACGAACACCTTCCTGGTCTGGGGCGCCAGCGCCGGGTCGGACATCAAGCACACCCGAAACCTCACCACCGCCGCGCTGGGCGCCGTCGCCACCTTCGCCGTGCCGGACGGCGACCCGGAGACCATGCGCGAGCTGTTCCTCGGCACGCGAGACGAGGCCATGACCCGTCT
>NZ_JOCF01000144.1 GCF_000720635.1 Streptomyces sp. NRRL WC-3742
CCGTCCGCGGAGACCACCACGGTGTGGGACACCCCGGGGGTGTTGTCCACGAAATTGGTGATCAGCCAGTTCAGGTTCTGTGCGGCCTGGCTCATCTGAGTCAACTCAACGCTCCTGGTGGTTCGAGCCGCCGAAGAGATCGGTGCTGCGGTTCTGTCCGTTGCCGGACTGGTCTGCCTGATCGGGGTCGATCCGGAAGCTTCCGGTGTTACCGGCGGTGCGGCCCTGCTCCACGCCGCGGCGCAGGTTGGTCAGGCGGCCGCGGACCTCCTCCGGGTTGCGGGAGACCTGGGGGCCGTCCGTCGGAGTCGGCTTGGCATTGCCCGGCACCAGGTTCTGCTTGGGCGTGCGCCGCGGCAGTCCGGAGCCGGTGGTGCCGCTGGAGGCGGGTTCGCGCAGCTGCTCGGCCCGCTGCCAGTCGCCGTCGTTGGGCGACTGCCAGGGGGAGGCGGTCGGGCCGGTCGGGCCGTATCCGCCGAGGGCCGACACGTCGTGCCCGTCGCGCTGCTGCATGGAGGTGGTGTCCTTGGCGCCGGCGAACCAGTTGGGGCTGTCACCGGAGGGGACGGCGCCGGGCGGCGGGGTGCCGGGGCCCCCGCTCGCCAGCTGCTGGCCGGGGCGGCGCTGCGGCAGGCCGGACGGCAGGGTGGCGGCGGGCCCGGCGGCGGGCAGGGCGGGCGGCTCAGGGGCGTACGGGTGGCCGGCCGGGGCCTCCTCGGCCCGCTGGTCGTACTGGCCGTACTGGTCCTGGCCGTACTGATCCTGGGAGGCGCCGCCCTGCTGGTAGCCGGGCTGGTTGTAGCCGCCCTGGTCGTAGCCGTTCTGCTCGTACCCGCCCTGGTCGTACCCGTACTGCTCGTCGGCGTAGCCGTCCTGCGCGTACTGGCCGTACTGGTCCTGGCCGTACTGATCCTGGGAGGCGCCGCCCTGCTGGTAGCCGGGCTGGTCGTAGCCGTTCTGCTCGTAGGCGAACTCGTCGGCGTAGCCGCCCTGCTGGTAGCCCTGCGGGGCGTAGCCGTCGTAGCCCTGCGGGTCCTCCTCGACCTCGGCCTCGAGCACGGGCTCGTGCGGCGCGCTCTCCAGGGCCGCGCGGCGGACCTGGTCGAGGCGCTGGGAGCGCTGGACGGCTTCGAGGGCGGGGCTGAACCCGCTGGAGCCGGCGTTGCCGATGCCGGTCAGATGGTCGTCGAAGCCCAGTTCGGCGGCGCTGCGGGGGCGGCCGTCCTGGGTCCACTCGGCGGTCGGCTCCTGGTCGGCGAAGATCCGGGAGACGGTGAACTGCTCCTCCGGCTCCGGGGCGGGGCCGGACTGGGTGACGAACGGCGGGAGCATGACCAGCGAGGTGGTGCCGGCCGACTCGCCGGACGGGCGGAGCTGGACGCGGATGTCGTGGCGCTGCGAGAGGCGGCCGACCACGAACAGGCCCATGCGGCGGGAGATGGTCGCGTCGACGGTGGGCGGTTCGGCGAGCTTCTCGTTGATCTCGGCGAAGTCGTCGGCGGTGAGGCCGATGCCCTTGTCGTGGATCTCGACCAGCACGCGGCCGTCGGGCAGGCGGGTGGCGTTGACCAGCACCCGGGTCTGCGGGCTGGAGAACGAGGTGGCGTTCTCCAGGAGCTCGGCGAGCAGGTGGACGAGGTCGGTCACGGCGGCGCCGACGACCTCGACCTCCGGGATGCCGGAGAGCTCGACGCGCTCGTACTGCTCCACCTCGGAGGCGGCGGCGCGCAGCACGTCGACCAGCGGCACCGGGGTGGTCCAGCGGCGGCCGGCCTCCTCGCCCGCGAGGACGAGCAGGTTCTCACCGTTGCGGCGCATACGGGTGGCGAGGTGGTCCAGCTTGAAGAGGTTCTCCAGCTGGTCCGGGTCGGCCTCGTTGTTCTCCAGGTCCGTGATCAGCGCCAGCTGGCGCTGGATCAGGCTCTGGCTGCGGCGCGAGAGGTTGGTGAAGATCGCGTTGACGTTGCCTCGCAGCAGCGCCTGCTCGGCGGCGAGCTCGACGGCCTGGCGGTGGACCTGGTCGAAGGCGCGGGCGACTTCGCCGATCTCGTCCTTGCCGTACAGCGGGATCGGGGTGACGGAGGTGTCCACCCGGTCCGGGTCGGTCTTGGAGAGCTTCTCGACGAGGTCGGGGAGGCGGTGGTCGGCGATCTCGAGGGCGGCGCTGCGCAGGGTGCGCATGCCGAGGACCATCGAGCGGGCGACGTAGCCGGTCATCACACCGGCGAGGACGAGCGCGACGAGGACGATGCCGGAGTTCAGGATGGCGTCGTAGAGCGCGTTGTCCTTGAGGGCGCGGGAGTCCTTGAGGACGTCGTCCAGCAGCGCGACTTCGGTGTTGCGCAGGGCCTGGATGTGGGTGTTCGCGGCCTGGTTCCAGTTGTCCGGGGTCAGACCGGCGTTCTTGGCCTCGGCGAACGCGGCGTCGGCGACGCCGCGGCCCCTGCTCTGGCCCTCGGCGGCGGCCTCGCTGTAGGCGGAGGCGATGGTGAGCAGGCCCTGCATGGTCGGCGCGGTGCCGTTGGGCATCTTGTACGCCGAGCGCTCCTGCGCGGTCGCCAGGGCGACCTGCGCGTCGGAGAACTTGCGGGCGTCCTCGGGGGCGCTGCCGGTGTTGAACTCGTTGAGGGAGACCTGCTCCAGCTTCTGGGCCACCAGGATCTGCTGGGTCGCGTCGACGTTCTCGTAACGCGTGGTGGTGTTCTGCGAGATGCCGACGAGGATGTGCAGCATCAGCGCGCGCTGGGTCGAGGCGGACGCCTTGGCCAGGGACATCGCGTAGATCGCGCGGCCCTTGCTGGTGGCGTTGGCGGAGCCCATGCCGACGGAGTTGTCGTAGGCCAGCAGCGGGGCGAACATCACCGAGTAGGCGTTCGCGGTGGCGCTGGCGAACAGGTCCTTGCCGTAGGCGTTGGCCCGCAGGTGCGGCAGGTCCTGCACGAGGAACATGAACGCCTCGTGGCGGCGCGGCAGCTCACCGGACTTGTCGGAGGCCGAGTACGCGGCCTCGTACGCCTTGATGGCGGCGTCGGTGGCGCCGCGGCGCTTGGCGACCTCGTTGTTCGGGTCCTGCTTGGTGAGCAGAGGTATCAGGGTCATGTCGCGCTCGTTCTCGAGCGCTTCGGCGAGTTCCGTCGCCGCCTTGGCCAGCTCGGCGGTCTTCTCGGCGCGGGACGCCTTGATGTAGCCGTCGACGGAGGTGTTGACGCGCAGGCCGCCGAAGACGATCGAGATGATCACGGGGATCAGGAGGATCGCGATCAGACGGGTCGGCACGCGCCAGTTGCGCGGGCGGAGGAAGTCGTACCGGGAGGAGTCCTCCTCGGCCGGGCCGGCGGGCTTGGACTCCCTGGGCTTGACCGCCTGCTTCGGCGCGGGCGCGTTCTGGCCGCGTTCCTCTGCGGGGGCGAACGCGGAGAATCCGGCCTGGGCCGCGGCGTCGCCGTTCGGCTCGCTCTGGCGGGGCTCGGAGCGCCGCTGCGGGGCGGGTTGCTGCTTACGCCTCACTCGACAACTACCTCTCGGCCGACTGCCGGCCATGGATCAATCCAGCGCTACCCCCGGGCCCCGGGGCGTCGCCTGGTGGGCCGACACGGGATACGACAGGGGTAGCTGGAATTTCAGCACGTGCGGGGGGAGGGGACAAACAGCCGCTGGTGGGGGCGTTCGTAGGAACAATACGGACATACATCGACATGACGGAGCAAAACCGTGGTCATCCGGCGCTGAACGGCGCTGATCGGCCACACTCAGTCATTGTTGATCACCAAATGCCTACCGAACTGTTATCCGCCGCTTATACACGGGACTTGCGCCGGGCCCGTGGAGGACACCTCGCCGAAAGCATGACGGCCCCGGCGCCCCGCCGTGAGCGGGACACCGGGACCGTCGTGGCCCGGGTCATCGCAGTCGGGCGAGGAGGGCGTGTTCGACGAGGGTGATGAGGGCGCTTTTGGCGCTGTCGCGGCGGCGGGCGTCGAGGGTGATGATGGGGGTGTCGGCG
>NZ_JOCF01000145.1 GCF_000720635.1 Streptomyces sp. NRRL WC-3742
TTCGACCTCTTCTTCAGCCTCGCCGAACGCCGCGGCACCGACGGCGAACCCCAGGGCATCACCGGCGCCGTCGAATACTCCAGCGACATCTACGACGCCCCCACCGTCCAAGCCCTCTTCAACCGCTGGATCCACCTGCTCGACACCGCCACCGCCCAACCCGACCAGCCCCTCAGCCGCATCAACCTGCTCACCGCGGAGGAGCACCACCGGCTGCTGGACACCTGGCTGGACACCGCCGTCGAGGTCGGCCCGGACCTGCTGCCGGCCCGCTTCGCCCGTCAGGCCGCCGCGACGCCGCAGGCCGTCGCCCTGATCGCCGGGGACGACTCCCTGACCTACGCGGAGCTGGACGCCCGCGCCAACCGGCTCGCCCACGCGCTGCTGCGCGAAGGCGCCGGACCGGACCGACTGGTCGCGCTCGCCCTGCCCCGGACCGCCGAGCTGGTGATCGCCCTGCTGGCCGTCCTCAAGACCGGCGCCGCCTACCTCCCTCTGGACCCCGACCACCCGGCGGCGCGGCTCACCCATGTGCTCGGTGACGCCCGGCCCGCCCTGCTGCTCACCGACACCCGCACCGAGCAGCACCTGCCCGCCGACGCGGACACCCGCCGACTGGCGCTGGACTCCGCCGAGGTCCGGGCCCTGCTGGCGGACTGCCCCGACACCGACCCGGCGGACGAGGGCGTGACCCCCGCCCCGGGCTCCGCCGCCTACGTGATCTACACCTCCGGCTCCACCGGCCGGCCCAAGGGGGTGGTCGTCCCGCACTCCGCGCTGGTCAACTTCCTCGCCGCGATGGGCCGGCAGGCCCCGCTGCGGGCCGAGGAGCGACTGCTCGCGGTCACCACGGTCGCCTTCGACATCGCCGCGCTGGAGCTGTACCACCCGCTGCTCTCCGGTGCCGCGGTCGTCCTGGTGCCCAAGGAGGCCGTTCCCCAGCCGTCCGCCGTGCTGGACCTGATCGCCCGGCACGGCGTCACCACCGTCCAGGGCACCCCGTCGCTCTGGCAACTCCTGGTCGGGCACGACGCGGAGGCCCTGCGCGGGCTGCGGATGCTGGTCGGCGGCGAGGCCCTTCCGACTTCCCTGGCCGAGACCCTGCGGGTGCTCAGCGACGACCTGGTCAACCTGTACGGCCCGACCGAGACCACCATCTGGTCCACCGCGGCCGAGCTGGCCGGCGGCACCGGCGCCCCGCCGATCGGGCGGCCGATCGCCAACACCAGGGTCTACGTTCTGGACGACGGCCTCCAGCCGGTCGCCCCCGGCGTGGTCGGCGAGCTGTACATCGCGGGCGCCGGCCTGGCCCGCGGCTACCTGGACCGCCCCGCCCTCACCGCCGAACGCTTCCCGGCCGACCCGTACGGACTCGAACCGGGCGGCCGGATGTACCGCACCGGCGACCTGGTCCGCTGGAGCCCGAAGGGCGAGCTGGAGTTCGTCGGCCGCGCCGACCACCAGGTCAAGGTCCGTGGCTTCCGGATCGAGCCCGGCGAGATCGAGAAGGTCCTCACCGACCACCCCGACGTCGCCCAGGCCGCCGTCGTCGTCCGCGAGGACCAGCCCGGCGACGCCCGACTGGTCGCCTACGTCGTCACCGGCGGCCCGGCGGACGCCCGCGACGAGCAGGTCGAACAGGACCAGTTGAACGAGTGGCAGGACCTCTACGACTCGGTCTACACGGCCGCCTCGGAGACCGCCTTCGGCGAGAACTTCGCCAGCTGGAACAGCAGTTACGACGGCCGGCCGATCCCGCTCGACCAGATGCGGGAATGGCGGGACACCACCGTCGAACGCATCCGCGACCTCAACCCCCGCCGGGTGCTGGAGATCGGCGTCGGCACGGGCCTGCTGCTGTCCCGGCTCGCCCCGCACTGCGAGGAGTACTGGGGCACGGACTTCTCACCCACCGTCATCGCCGACCTGCGCGGCCACGTGGAGGCCGACCCCGAACTCGCCGCCCGGGTGCGCCTGCACACCCGGCCCGCGCACGACTTCGACCGGCTCCCGCGTGGCCACTTCGACACCGTCGTCCTCAACTCGGTGGTCCAGTACTTCCCGAACGCCGGATACCTGGAGCAGGTCCTCGACCACGCCCTGCGCATCCTCGCGCCCGGCGGCACCGTCTTCATCGGCGACATCCGCAACCCCCGGCTGCTGCGCACCTTCACCACCGCCGTCCACACCGCCCGTGCCACCGACCCGGCGGACCACGCGGCCGTTCGGCGCGCCGTCGAGCACGCGCTGGTGCTGGAGAAGGAACTGCTGATCGATCCCGAGTACTTCACCGCGCTCGGCCACCACGTCCCCGACCTCGCCGGCGTCGACATCCGGCTCAAGCCCGGCACCGTCGAGAACGAACTCACCCGCTACCGCTACGACGCCACCCTCCACAAGGCCGGCGCCCACACCCACCCGCTCACCGGCACCCCTGAGCGGCCCTGGTCCGGGCACGCGGACCCGGACGCCGAACTGGCCGCGCTGGCCCGGCAACTCGACTCCGAGCGCCCCACCCGGCTGCGCGTCACCGGCATCCCCAACCCGCGCCTCGTCTGCGAACTCGCCCTCCAGCACGCCCTCGACGCCGCCGCTGCACCGACCACCACCGCACAGACCACCGCCGCACAGACCATCACCGCACAGACCACCGCCGCGCCGACCGCTGACGCCCCCGGGCCGCAGCCCGACCTGGACGCCCTGCACCGGCTCGGCCGGGAGCACGGCTACTGGACCGCCGCGACCTGGAACACCCACCGGCCCGACGCCGTCGACCTCGTCCTCGTCGCGCTGAGCGACCTCGACGGAGCCACGCCCACCGGCACCTACGCCTCGGCCGGAACCAGCACGCCCGCCACCCCGCTGTCCAGCCTGACCACCAACCCCACAGCCGGGCGCGGCACCAGCGCCCTCCTCACCACACTGCGCGAGCACGCCCGCACCTACCTGCCCGACTACATGCAGCCCAGCGCCGTCGTCCCGCTCGACCGGCTGCCGCTGACGGCGAACGGCAAGCTGGACCGGGCAGCCCTGCCCGCACCGGACTTCACCCTCGCCGGGACCGGCCGGGAGCCGCGCACCCCGCAGGAGCAGATCGTCTGCGACCTGTTCACCCAGGTCCTGGGCCTGCCCAGGGTCGGCATCGACGACGACTTCTTCGAACTCGGCGGCCACTCCCTGCTCGCCACCCGGCTGATCGCGCAGATCCGGGCACTCTTCGGCGTCGAGCTGGAGCTGCGCTCGCTGTTCGAGGGCCCGACCCCGGCCGCGGTGGCCGCCCGGCTGGACACCGCCGGGCCAGGCCGACTGGCGCTCACGGTGCAGGAGCGGCCCACGACCATGCCGCTGTCCTTCGCCCAGCGACGGCTCTGGTTCATCCACAAGATGGAGGGGCCGAGCGCCACCTACAACATCCCGCTGGCACTGCGGCTCAGCGGTGAACTGGACCGCGACGCGCTGCGCGGCGCGCTGACGGACCTGGTCGGTCGGCACGAGAGCCTGCGCACGGTCTTCCCCGAGATCGACGGCACGCCGTACCAGCGCCTGCTGCCGCCCGAAGCGGCGGCGCCCCGGCTGACCGTCACCCCGACCGGTGAGGCCGACCTGCCGGAGGCCCTGGAAGCGGCCGCCCGCTACGCCTTCGACCTCGCGGACCAGCCGCCGCTGCGCGCGGAACTGTTCGAGCTGTCCGCGCGGGAACACGTCCTGCTGCTGGTGGTTCACCACATCGCGGGCGACGGCTGGTCCCTCGGCCCGCTGGCCGCCGACCTCGCCCGCGCCTACGCCGCCCGTGCTGAGGGCCACGCACCGCAGTGGGCGCCGCTGCCCGTCCAGTACGCCGACTACACCCTCTGGCAGAACGAGCTGCTCGGCGACCAG
>NZ_JOCF01000146.1 GCF_000720635.1 Streptomyces sp. NRRL WC-3742
CGTCGGGGCGGGCCGGGGTCCTGGCGGGGGCGCCGGGGAGGGTGCGGGCGAGGCCGCGGGCACCGGCGAGAGCACGGGCGAGGGCGCGGGGAAGGCGCCGAGGGCGGCGACCGCGTGGGGCCGGCGGATGCCGAAGGCGGCGGCGCTCCAGCTCTCGGCGGGGGTGGCGGCGCCGGCCGGGCGGGCACCGGCGACGCCGAAGCCGTAGCGGCCGGGCCTGACGTCCGTGCCGGGCGGGGTGGTGAAGCGGTAGACCAGGGTGCCGCGTTCCTGCAGGACGGTGACCTCGGCGCCGGGCAGGTCCGTCCAGGCGGAGTCGGTGCCGGGGGCGGAGGCACCGGGGGCGAGGCGGAACTCGACCTGCAGGGCGGTGACGGGCTCGGCGACGGTGAGGTCGAGGCGGTGGCGCAGGCCGTCCGGGCCGAGCGGAGTGCGCTGGGCGGTGCCGACGAGGAGCGGCGCCTCGGCGGCGTTGTCTTCGGTGGTGCCGTCGGCGGCGGTGTCGGGGGCCTTCGGGGCCTCCGGCGCGGCTTTCGCGGCCGTCACGTCGCCGTCGCCGTAGCCGTCATCGCCGGAGCCGGAGCCGGAGCCGGGGGCGGGGGCGGGGGCGGGAGCAGGGGCCGGCACCGGGAGGTTGGGGGAGATCGGGCGCGGGCCGGTGATGTGGGGGGACGGATCGGCGCTCGCGCTGGGGCTCGGGGTCCCCGCGGCGCCCGCGGTGCCGGAGGCGGTGGGCGAGGGGGTGCCGGACGGTCCGGCGGGCGCGGAGGGGGAGGCGTCGTGGTCGGCGGTCTCGCCGCCGTGCGGGGGCACGCTCGGGGATGGGGCCTCGGGGCCGCGGCGGCCGGCGGTGGTGCTGTCGTTGCCCCGCCTGGGCCCGCGTTCGTGCTGGTGGGAGGGGCGGGCGGAGGCGTGGTCGGTGTCCGGGCCCTGCCCGGCGGCCGCCTCCGTGCGGTCGTCGGCCGTGGGTGTGGGCGGCGGCGTGGTGCCGACGCGGGCGACTCCGGCGCGGCGGCCGACGCCCTGTTGCTCGTTCAGGAGCAGGGTCGTGGCGATGCTGATGCCGACCACGGTGGACATCGCCATCGCGGCGCCGGAGAAGCGGAGCGTGGGCAGACGGAACCGGCCGCCGAACGGGCGCGGGCGGCCGTGCCTGCCATGCCGTTCGGGCTCGTGCCGTACGTCCCGCGCGGTGTCCTCGCGTACCGCCACCGGACCCATCCCTCCCGAAGCCGCCGTCGCGTCGCAGTATTCTCCCACGCACCTCGAGCGCGCACCTCGAGGCACCCGGGCCCGCGCGGGGAGGGTGGCGAGCCTACCAGCGGGCGATCGGCCTGTGGACGTTTCTGATCCACTTCGTGGACACTCGTTCGACAGGCGGGAGTTGACGGTTGGTCCGGTGAATCCGGTAAGGGGCGCGGGGCTCGAAAGGGGGTTATTGCAACCTCCTTGCAACCCTTGCCGCCGGGCGGCGGGTGACGCACGCTGGGAGGCATCCCGAGCCGTCCCGGAGAGATCGTCATGCCGCCCGACCCGCTGTCCGCAGCCTCCAGTGCGCCCCTCGCCGCTACCCCCACGGGCGGCGATGGGGACGGCTCCACCGCCGCTCCGGCGGCGGTGGAGGAGGTGCTGATGCTGAGGATCTCGCTCGGCGAGGAGGTCATCGGCGAGGTGCGCACCCGGTTCCGCTTCGAAGCCGCCCGCCCGTACGAGGTGCTGCTGACCTTCCACCTCGGCCGCCCGGACGAGGCCGACTGGGTGTTCTCCCGCGACCTGCTGCGCGAGGGCCTGCGCACCCTGAGCGGCCAGGGCGACGTCAAACTGTGGCCCGCCTACTGCCCCTGCCACGGCTCGACGCTGCACCTGGCACTCGAATCCCCGCACGGCAGC
This sequence comes from Streptomyces sp. NRRL WC-3742, assembly GCF_000720635.1. Lineage (GTDB taxonomy): Bacteria > Actinomycetota > Actinomycetes > Streptomycetales > Streptomycetaceae > Kitasatospora. The sequence goes on from NZ_JOCF01000146.1 coordinate 1,891, forward strand.
GCCCTGTTGGAAGCCTCCAAACCCCGGGTCCAGGCGTGGCTGGACCGCACCTACGCGCTCGTCTCCGCCGACCAGGAGCACGACTGCGGGCCCACCGACGCCCAGCTCGCCGAACTGCTCGCGGGAGGCTGCTGAGTCGGGCCGTCCCCGGGCGGGCGCGGCTGTGGGACGGCTGCCGGGACCGCGCCCGGCAGCCGGGCCGTGCCCGCGGCGAGGGCGGCTCGCAGATGCCGCACCGCCGGAGCGGTGGACGCGGGCAGGAGGTCGTACGGGTCCTCCGGTCCGTCCACCGTGACCAGCACCGACTCGGCGAACCGGTACGGACGGTGGGCCAGCAGCCCGCCCAGGTAGCGGCGCAGCCGGGACAGCTCGGCGCGCACCGTCACCGTGCGGGCGCGGTCGCCGAACAGGGCCTCGGCGAGCTGCGCGGCCGTACTGCCCTCGCGGGCGGTGGCCAGCAGGAGCAGCAGCTCGGCGTGGCGGGGGCTGAGCGGGTGGGACCAGCTGTCGGCGGTGCCCTGGACGAAGAGTTCGGGGCGCTCCGGGCGGCGCAGGTCCAGCCGCAGCCGGGCGCCCTCGGCCCGTTCGGCGCTCAGTTCGCCGTGGCCGTCCTCCCCGGGGACGCCGACCGGACGCACCAGCCAGCCGTCCGCGATGGGCTCCAGGACGCACTCGCCGAGGCCCGGCACCCAGTGCAGCGCGGCGGGGGCCCAGCCGTTGGCGGGGATGCGGAGCCGATCGGGTGCGGGCATGCCGGAGGCCGCCGCCGTCCAGCCGGCCGCGTCCACCACGAGGGCCGGGCCGCCGACCCGGGCGAGCAGGGGCGCGGCGAGGGTGCGCAGCTGGTGCAGGGCCTCCAAGCGGTGGGCGCGCAGTTCCGTCTCGGCGAGGCGGGCGGCGGTGGCGGTGAGCTGCAGCAGGTACGGGCGGACGTTGTGGGCCGGGCCGCTCAGGTTGATCGCGCCGACGAGGCGGCCGGTGCCCGGGTCGTGGACGGGGGCGGCGACGCAGGTCCAGGCGTGGTGGCTGCGCAGGTAGTGCTCGGCGGAGTGGACCTGCATGGGGCGGCGGGCGCGCAGGGTGACGGCGATGCCGTTGGTGCCGACGCTCTCCTCCGTCCAGCGGGCGCCCGTCAGGAAGCCGATCCGCTCGGCGCTGCGGCGCAGGCCGCGTTCGCCCTCCTGCCACAGGACGTGGCCCTCGGCGTCGGCGATGGCGAGCAGGAGCGGGGCCTGGGCGACGGGGGCGAGGAGGGTGTCGCGAAGAACGGGCAGGACGGTGGTCAGGCCGCTGGTGCGTCGGCGCTGCTCGATCTCGGCGGGGCCGAGCTGGACGGCGGCGGCGCCGGTCTCGGGGTCGAGGCCGAGGCGGCGCAGCCGTGCCCAGGAGTCGCCGATCTCGGGGCGGGGCTGGAGGAGCGGCTCGGCGGGCCCCGCGAGGTCGGCGAGGGGTTCGGTGAGGGTGTGCTCGTGGACCTTGGCGAGCTCTGCGGTGGTTGCCGTGGCAGGTGGGGTGCGGCGCTCGGGCCGTCGGGACTGGCGTCCGGTCTGCCGCACGCGCATCGCTCCTCGCGGGGGTCGAGGGCGCGCCGAAGTGGCGCGCTGACGAAAGAGTACGGGGGAGGTGGGGTCGTGGGGATGGGGTCCGGCAAGTCGGGGTGGTCGCCGGGTGGGGGTGGCGCGGGCGCGCGGGCCGGGGCCCGTCCGCGCGCCCGTCAGTGGTGGTGCCGGGGGGTGTACTGGGCGGCTTCGACCGTGTGGTGGAGGTCGACGGTGGCCTCGAGGGTGGCGGCGGTGGTGAGGGTGAGGCAGGCGGCCAGAGCGAGGGTGGTGGCGCGGTGGCGGGGGGCTGTCTCTTATACACATCTGACGCTGCCGACGACTCCTTA
>NZ_JOCF01000147.1 GCF_000720635.1 Streptomyces sp. NRRL WC-3742
GGCCCCTCGAACCCCGGACCCCCACTTTTGAACACGTTCATATGTGCCCTAGGCTCTCCCTGAGCACCACCGAAGGGGGAACCTCATGAAGATCGTGCTGCCCGGAGGCACCGGGCACGTGGGCAGGCTCCTGCGACACGAGTGGACCGCCGCCGGCCACGAGGTCGTCGTCCTGACCAGGCGGCCCGGCAGCCCCGACGGCCGGGAGATCCACTGGGACGGCCGCACCCTCGGCCCCTGGGCCGAGGCGGTCGACGGCAGCGACCTCGTGGTCAACCTCGCCGGCCGCAGCGTCGACTGCCGCTACACCCCGGACAACCTCCGGGCCATGATGGACTCCCGCGTCCACTCCGCCCAGGCCGTGGGCGAGGCCATCGCCGGGGCCGCCCGCCCGCCCCGGCTCTGGCTCCAGATGAGCACCGCCACCATCTACGCCCACCGCTTCGACGCCCCCAACGACGAGGCCACCGGCCTGATCGGCGGCACCGAACCGGGCGTCCCCCGCTACTGGTCCTACAGCGTCGAGATCGCCAAAGCCTGGGAGCGGGCGCAGGAACAGGCCGACACGCCGCACACCCGCAAGGTCGCGCTGCGCACCTCGATGGTGATGAGCCCCGGGCGGGGCGGCGCCTTCGACCTGCTCCTGCGCATGGCCCGGCTGGGGCTCGGCGGCCCGGTCGCGGGCGGCGGCCAGTACATGTCGTGGATCCACGGCCAGGACCTCGTCCGCTCCCTCGACTTCCTCACCGCCCGCGAGGACCTCAGCGGCCCGGTGAACCTCGCCGCGCCCAACCCCCTGCCCTACGGCGACTTCATGCGGGGAGTCCGCAGGGCCTGGGGCGTCCCGGTGGGCCTCCCGGCCACCCGCTGGATGGCCGAACTCGGCGCCTTCGCCCTCCGCTCGGACACCGAGCTGCTGCTCAAGAGCCGCCGCGTCGTCCCCGGCCGGCTCCTGGAGGCCGGCTTCGCCTTCGAGCACCCCCGCTGGCCCGAAGCCGCCGCCGACCTCGTCCGCCGCGTCCGGTCGGCGTAGAGCCGCCCGGACGCAGCCCCGGACGCACCCCTGACGCACCCCGCGTCCAGCGCACCGGCCGCACCTAACGCACCGGCCGCGTCGCCTCCTCGATCCGCCGCTGGTTCTCGACCAGCCGCAGGCACAGGTGCCGGAACCGCGCGAGGTCCTCCTCGGTGAACCCGTGGAAGACAGCGGACATCGCCCGCCGCGTCGGCTCGCGGAACGCCTCCAGCCACTCCTGCCCGGCCCCGGTGATCAGCACCCGGACCGACCGGCGGTCCTCCGGGTCCTGGAGGCGCCGCACCAGTCCGTCCCGCTCCAGGGTGTCCACCAGCCCGGTGACGTTGCGCGAGCTCACCCCGGCCGCCCGCGCCAACTCCCCGATGCTGAGCCCGTCTCCGCCTTCCCCGCCCGCCGCGCTCAGCCGCGCCAGCACGTCGAGCGCCCCCGCGCTGAGCCCCCGCCCGCCCGCGCCCTGCGACCGCAGCCGGTCCACCGCCTGCGAAGCCGACCGCACGGCCGCGGCCGCCTCCAGCGCCGGCACGCCCTCCCCCGCCATGAACGCCTCCATGCTCACTCGGACCCCGCTGTCGTAGAGGAACCCCTCGGGGTCCGCCGCCAGCCTCTGAGATTTATGTACGTCCTTCATAATGAAGTAATACCCTACCCACCCCGAGCCGTCACCGCCAGCCCGGTGCGGCTACCTTGATCGAATGGACAAGGACCGACACCCGCTCCATGCCTCCTCGTTCGGCGCAGCCGCCGCCGCGTACGCCGAGCACCGCCCCGACTACGCGCAGGCCGCGGTGCGCTGGGCGCTCGAACCGGCGCCCGGCCCGCGCGTCCTCGACCTCGGTGCCGGTACGGGCAAGCTCAGCGCCACCCTGGTCGCCCTCGGATTCGACGTCGTCGCCGTCGAGCCCGACCCGGCGATGCGGGCCGAACTGCACCGCGCGGCGCCGGACGTACGGGCCCTGGCGGGCTCTGCAGAAACGATTCCGCTCCCGGACGCCTCGGTCGACGCCGTCCTCTCCGGCAACGCCATGCACTGGTTCGACATGGCCGTCGCGGGCCCCGAGATCGCCCGCGTCCTCGCCCCCGGCGGCGTCCTCGCGGGCCTGTGGAACCTCCTGGACGACCAGGTCGCCTGGGTCGCGGGCCTCGCCCGGATCGCCGGCCGCGCCGCCGTCGGCCCGCGCGACACCCCGGCCGCCTGGCGCGCCACCAGCGCCGGCCTCCACCTGCCCCCGGCCGGCCACCCGGCCCGCTTCGGCTCGCCCGAACAGGCCGAGTTCCCCCACGGCCAGCGCCGCACCGCCGACTCGCTGGTCGCCACCCTCTCCACCCGCGCCGGGATGATCGTCATGCCGGACCAGGAGCGGTACGCCGCCCAGGACCGCATCCGCGCCTTCCTCGTCGCCCAACCCGAGACGGCCGAGGGCGAGTTCACCCTCCCGATGGCGACCGGCGTCCTCCGCACCCGTCGCCTCTGAACGCCCGTCGCACAGGAAGTCGGCCCGCCCGACTTCCTGTGCGACGCGCTACGGCGGCCTTAGGCCGTGTCTTTCGGCTCACGCCGGAACAGCCCCGTCCACAGGAACGGCACCCCGAAGCACTCCGCCTCCGGCGACTCCTCCCGCATCCGGCGCAGTTCGACCTCCTCCAGGTCCGAGAAGATCCGCCGCAACTCGCCCGGCGTGTACGCGAGCCCGCCCTCCAGAGCACCCACCCGGTACAGCTCCGCGTCCGCCCGCTCCGAACCCGTCCCGCCCTCCCCCGCCGCGAAGCAGGTCAGCACGAAGTGGCCGCCGGGCGCCAACACCCGCTCCAGCAGCGCCAGGTAGCCGATCCGCCGGTGCGGCGCCAGGTGGTGGAAGCACCCCGAGTCCACGACCAGGTCGTACGGCCCGTCCAACTCCCCCGCAGGCAGGGCGAACGCGTCCCCGCACAGGAACCGCACATCCGCACGGGCCTCCCGCGCCCGCTCCCGCGCCCAGTCCACCGCGACGGGCGACAGGTCCACCGCGTCCACCGCGAACCCGCGCGACGCCAGGTACAGGGCGTTGCGCCCCGGCCCGCACCCCAGGTCCAGCGCACGGCCCGGAGCGACCGGCCCCCGCTCGACGTACCCGACCAGGCTCTCGTCCGGCTTCGCCACGAAGAACGGCACCGGCTTCCCCCGGTCCGCGTAGAAGCCGTCCCAGAACCCCCGACCGCCCCCGGCGCCCTCCGGCGTGAAGAACCCGTCCAGCAACGAGAGGACATCCTCGACAGTGCGTACCGTCCGGCTCATCCGGCCCCCTTCCGACTGCCCCGATCCTAGGAAGTGATCCACCGAAAGACCAGGTCAGAGGGCATGCACCGACCCCCGGAACACCCCCCGGAACGTCCCGTCGCAGAAGCCCGCGCCCCCGACCCCGACCCCCGCGCCGGGCCCCGCCCCCACCC
>NZ_JOCF01000148.1 GCF_000720635.1 Streptomyces sp. NRRL WC-3742
CACCCGCACGGACACACCCCGGCCCGACGCGGCCCCAGGGCCGCCCGGGCACACCGTCACCCGCCCCGCCCCGCCCCGGCGGGGCGGTGGCAACGCCCGCACCGCGCCCACCCCGAAACCGCCTGCGGATGCCGCCCCCCCCACGACGCCGCCGACGAAGGGCGCCGCCCCCGGTGCACCGGACAGCCGCGCCCCGGCGAGGGCACGCAGGCGGGTGCCCGCGACCCGCGGGCGCTGCCGCACGGCTGGTGGCAGCGCCCGCGGCGGGGCGGGGAGCACGGCGGCGCCGCCGCCGAAGTCCTCGCCCCTTTGCGGGCCGGGCCCCGTCCCCGCGCTGCCGGACGCCGCCGGGGCGGATGCGCCCGCCCGCGACCCGGCGGCCGAACCGGAACAGGCGTCAGGCCCCCGGGGCGTCCGGGCCCGGCCGCGGCCACAGCGGCCACAGCGGCGACAGCGGCCACTGCGGCGCCTGCGCGCCGGGGGCCCGCGGCTGGAGCGCGGCGGCCGGCCACGACACCACCGCGGGCATCGCCGCCGTCCTCGCCGAAGCCGTCCTCGCCGCAGCCGTCCTCGCCGAAGCCGGCTTCGACACGCCGGACGTGAGCACCGCCCGCCCGCCCCGCCGCAGCGGGCCCTGGCGCCGGCGGCGCAGGCCGCCGCCCCGCGCCCCGGCCCGCCTCCTCCGGCGGGCCGAATCCCTCACCGCCCCGGCCCGCAGCCCGGCCAACGGCCGCCCCCGCAGCCCGTGGCGGGAGCGAACCGCGCGGCGAGGGCCTGTCGCCCCCCGCCCCTGGCCCGGCCCGCAGGAGCACACCCCTGGCCGGCGCCCCGGCCGCCCTCGCCCTCCCCCTGCCGCCCGGACGCACCGTCACCGGCGGGGACGACGCCCTGACGAGGATCTGCGAAAACGGCTCTGGCCACAGTTCCGTGAAGGATCTCGTTCCGGGCTTGAGCTGCCGCGCGCCGGCCGCCGCCGGAAACCGGGTGCGGGCGGCGCGGTGATCGGGTCACCATGCTCGGATGGCCGAGGAACTCGCAGCGGAATCCGACCCGGCACTTCTGGGCATCGGCCTTGTGGCCAATATCGTTCAGGTGACCGTACAGGGCCGCGGCGGGTTGGAAGTCCGCCGTGGGACGAAGCACTTCGCCCCCGGCGCCAAGGTGTGGGTGGTGCCCCCGCACTGGGACTGGAGTGACCGGCTGTACGTGGTGGGGCGTCACCGCGGCCGCTTCAACCGGTACATCGCGGTCGTGATGCGTAGGGACTTCCTGGAGAACCTCCGGGTCCGAGGCGTCTACAGCCCTGCGCTGGCGCGGGCGCTCGCGGATGTCGTGGGTCGCCCGTTCTGGAACAGCGCCGAGGACGCCCAGATGATGGTGGATCAGTGGTGATGCCAGGTCGGGATTCCGAACGAGGGCCGCGCAGGACGAGCATCTCTGCGCCGACGCCCTGGCCTGTGGATTCACGGAACTGCGGCCAGGGCCGCGAAAACGGCCGGGCCCGCTCCCGGTTCCCCACTCGGTTGCGCGTGTATCGAGGGCCGGAGCCGCCCGTCTCCGCAGGGTCAGGGCCGGCCCGGTCGGCCAAGGGCGCCTGCGGCGTCGCCGCTGCGCGATGGGCCCCGCCCGCCCTGTCCCGGAGCCAGGGCCGCGAGCGCCCCTCCCCTCGGGTCTCCGGGCCGGCCCGGAGGATCCTCGTTCGCGCTTGCGGGCAATCGCCGAGACCGTCACTGCTCCCACGTTCGACGAAACCACGGTCCCCTCTCCTGCCGCCGTCGGCCAGGTCGCCACCGGCTCCGTCCATGGGCAGCGCTGCCCGACGACCGCGCTCCACCACGCCCGGGAACGGTTGCGGGCGCGGTGTGGACGGGACGTCCCGGAGGGGCTTGCCGGGCTTGGTTGTAACTATTACTGTTGCTTCAAGGCGAGGGAGGTGCGGCGTGAGCGCCAACAGCAGACTGACGATCGCGGCACACGCCCTGACCTGGATCGGGCTCTACCAGCGCCGTGGCCATGAGGTCGCCACCTCCGAGCAGGTCGCGACGAGCGTCAACACCAATCCGGTGGTGATCCGCCGCTTGCTGGCCGAACTGCGCAAGGCCGCACTGGTCCACTCGCGGCGAGGCGCGGGGGCCGGCTGGACGCTCTCGCGAGACCTGGCGGACATCACCCTTCTCGATGTCTACGAGGCGGTCGAGGCGGGGCCGCTCTTCGCCCTGCACCGCTCGACCCCCGACCCGGAGTGCGTCGTGGGCCACGGCATCGGGCCGGCGATGACCGCCGTCTACGACGAGATCGAGGCGGCCCTTCGCAAGGAGCTGGCGAGAACGACACTGGAAGCCGTCCTGCGGGACGTCCTCAGAGCAACCTGATTCGACCGCCCCCCTTCGCGGGGATGTTTTTCCCGCCCACAAACGTAACAAAGATGGTTACCTCAAGGACTGGAGAACGACAATGGGACTGCTGGAGCACAAGAGCGCCCTGGTGACCGGTGCATCGACCGGCATCGGCCTCGCCACCGCCCGCCGCTTCGCCGCAGAGGGGGCGAGCGTCTACCTCACCGGCCGTCGCAAGGCCGAACTGGACGCCGCCGTCGCACTGGTCGGCCCGCGCGGCATCGGCATCCAGGGCGACGCGTCGAACCTGGACGACCTCGACCGGCTGTTCGCCGAGATCGCCGAGCGCAGCGGCCGGCTGGACATCGTCCTGGCCAACGCCGGCGTCGGGGGCTACGGCCCACTGGGGGAGATCACCGAAGAGGAGTACGAGCGCACCACCTCCGTCAACCTCAAGGGCACCGTCTTCACCGTCCAAAAGGCCCTGCCGCTGCTGCCGGCCGGAGCCTCGGTGATCCTGCTCTCCTCCAGCGCCGCGCTACGAGCGGCTCCGGGCCTCGGTGTCTACGCCGCCACAAAGGCCGCGATCCGGAGCCTGGCCCGTACCTGGGCTGCCGAGCTGGCCGACCGCGGGATCCGGGTCAACGCCCTGACTCCCGGTCCCGTCGAGACCCCCGGGGCCGACGAGCTGCGGGCCGCCCTGCCGCAAGGCGGGCAGTCCGCGGCGGCCGGGCACGGCGCACCGACCCCCCTCGGTCGCGTCGGCCGACCCGAGGAGGTCGCCGCCACCGCCCTCTACCTCGCGGCCGACCAGAGCTCGTTCACCACCGGTGCCGAACTCTTCGTCGACGGCGGCGCCACCCAACTCTGACGCAGCCTCGGCCACTTTCGGCCCTGCGACGACGCCACACCGCGCCGGCAGCGACCGCCCCGCCCCCCGGCGCCCCCGCCCGCGACCCGCCGGCCCGCCGGCCCCTCGGACACGCCCCCCAACGCCTAAGTACCTGTTTCCGATGGCATGCGAATCGTCTTCCTGGCCCTGGAATCGAACAGAGCCCGTGTGAAGGTGTGCTCTGAGCTGGGGAGAAGGCTGTTTCG
>NZ_JOCF01000149.1 GCF_000720635.1 Streptomyces sp. NRRL WC-3742
CTCGTCCAGCTCCGACAGGAGGCCGTCCACGCCCTCCCGGTCGGTGGTGTGATCGTCCGAGAAACGACGGTCACCCGTCGCGTCCGGCACGTACTTCACACAGACAACGATCCTCAAGCTCACGGCCTGTCTCCTGTACTGGTCTCGTCCGGCGGCTGCGGCTGGGCAAGCGGGCGCGAACTCGTCACGCGCCCGCTCCGGGGCAGCGTGGTTCCCGTGCCGGTCCGGAACTTGTCCAGCAGCATACTCGGCGGTATCCCCACGGTCACTACTGGCCAGTAGCTTACGCCGCGAGACCCTCGTCACCGCCCGCGCCCATCCTGCCCCAGCGAACGGCCGGCCCACCGCACGGGTCGCCTCAGAGCGCCCGGCCGAGCGCCGCGATCACGTCCGCCTTGCGGGGCATCCCGGCGGCGCGGCGCACCACCCGGCCCCCGGCGTCGAGCACCAGCACCGTCGGGGTCCGCAGGACCTCCAGCCGACGGACCAGCTCCAGGCGGTCCTCGGCGTCCAGCTCGACGTGCGCGACCCCGTCGACCATCCCGGCGACCTCGGCGAGCACCCGGCGGGTGGCCCGGCAGGGCTGGCAGAAGGCCGTGGAGAACTGCACCAGCGTCGCCCGCTCGCCGAGCGCCCCGCCCAGCTCCGCCGCCGACAGCCGCACTTCCCCGTCCCCGATGGGCACCCTCGTCATCCCCCCAGTCTGCGGTACAGGCCCCGCCTCGCCACGCCCGCCCCCGGCCCCGGTCCTGGCCCCGAAGAGTTCCCGTCCGCACCCATCACGGAGATCACACCGTGAATATCCGCTTGACCGCACGGCTCAGGTGACAGCAGGCACTCGTTCGGGGGATCATCTCCGTGTATCACCCGTGACCGCCCGCGGCGTGCCGTGCTCCGGTCGGCTGCCGCGCCAGGCGCGGGCATCCCGCCGTACCGGGCCCCGACCCGTGGAAGTCAGGATTGACCGTGGCAGAGTTCGTCTACCCGCCGGTGATCGGCGCCGCCCTCACCGCCTTCCGCGCACTCGACGTGCGGCTCAAGATCGTGGGCGCCGAGCACATCCCCGCCACCGGCGGGGCGGTCCTGGTGAGCAACCACATCAGCTACCTCGACTTCCTCTTCGCCGGCCTCGGCGCCTACCGCGGCGGAAAGCGCAAGACGCGCTTCATGGCCAAGGACGACGTCTTCAAGCACCGCATCTCGGGCCCGCTGATGCGCGGCATGAAGCACATCCCGGTCGACCGGACGGACGGCCAGCCCGCGTACGAGGCCGCCGTGCGCGCCCTCAAGGCCGGCGAGGTCGTCGGAGTGTTCCCCGAGGCGACCATCAGCCGCTCGTTCATGCTCAAGAAGTTCAAGACCGGCGCCGCCAGGATGGCCGCCGACTCCGGCGCCCCGCTGCTGCCCGTCGTCCTCTGGGGCACCCAGCAGCTGTGGACCAAGGGCCGTCCGAAGACCCTCACCAAGCGGCACGTCCCGGTGACGATCATGATCGGCGAGCCGATCCGCCTGGCCCCGGGCGACAAGCCCGTGATGGTCACCCGCAGACTCCGCGCCGCCATGAGCGAGATGCTCGACCGGGCCCAGCGCGAGTACCCCGCCAAGCCTTCCGGCCCGGACGACAGCTGGTGGCTGCCCTCCCAGCTCGGCGGCACCGCGCCGACCCTCGAGGTCGCCGAGGCCGAGGACGAGGCGGAGGCCGTCGCCAAGGCCGAGCGCCGCGCCGCCCGGAGCTGACCCGCCCCCTCCCCTCCTCCGCGTTCCTACTCCGAGTGACCGAGCGGAATCGTTCCGTCGCGTGTCGCCCGGCCTCCGACCCCACCCGTCTGACACAGTGACAGCTCCTCCCAGGGGCCCGGCCGTTTCGTCCTGAAACCGGTGCCGGAGCACATGTCGGATCGCTCGGGAAAGGTCGGAGACGGAGATGACGCGGAACAACCGCCCAAGGCAGCCCCTCACCAGCAGGGCCCGCACCCGCGCGAGCGCCGGTGCGGGCCTCCTGCTTCTCGGCGCCCTCCTCACCGGCTGCGGAGCCGAGCCCGGCGACATCCCGCTCTCCGAGATCCGGCCGGAGTCCCCCACCGCCACCCCCACCTTCCCCGGCATGATCGGCGCCGCCGCGGCGGACCCCGTCAACGCCGCCACCGCCGCCCCCGCGAACACCGTGCACAACGGACAGATCGTCAGCCGCGCCTTCGTGGACACCACCCGCAGCACCAGCGCCATCGTCACCCTCGCCCCGGACGGCACCGCCGGGCGCCAGGTCACCCTGCCGCCCGAACACTTCCTCGACGACCGTCCCGACTGGTCCCCCGACGGCGCCACCATCGCCTTCGACCGCACCGACTCCCAGACCGGCGCCGCCCGCCTGTGGACCGTCGCCGCCACCGGCGAGAACCCCCACGAGCTCGGCCGCATCTGCGACGGCGGCGCCGCCGACTGCGCCAACGAGGACGAGCGCTCCCCCGCGTACTCACCCGACGGCAAGCAGCTCGCCTTCAGCCGCTCCTGGGGCGCGCTCGACCAGGCCGCCAACAACCAGATCCAGTACTCCGACCTCTACCTGATGCGCCCCGACGGCACCGACGTCCAGCGGCTCACCTTCCTCACCAACGACAAGCCGTACTCCGGCACCGTCAGCAACCCCAGCTGGTCCCCGGACGGCAAGCACCTCACCTTCGAGTACCGCACCAGCGCCAGCGGACAGCCGGCCAACAGCCGCGCCGTCTACGTCGTCGACGCCAACGGCACGGGCTTGCGCCAGCTCACCCCCTGGGGCCTGCGCGCCGGCGACCGCACCAGCTGGTCCCCCGACGGCAGCCAGATCCTCTTCACCACCTACCCCACCGACGTCGACTACGCCCCGGGCGGCGGCATCTACAGCGTCCACCCCGACGGAACCGCCATCACCGCCCTCACCCCGGCCCCGTCCGACACCTACTACGGGACGGCCGCCTACGCGCCGGACGGCAAGTCCGTCGTCTTCGTGCAGGCCCCCACCGGCGCCGGCGCCGACCTCTACACCATGCACCCCGACGGGACGGCCATCGCCCGGCTCACCAACATCGGGGAGAAGTGGCTCAGCCGCCCCGCCTGGGGCACCGCCCCGGTCGCCGACGCCCAGGCCGCCGCACAGCCCTCGGCCTCGGCCTCGCCGTCTCCGTCGCCTTCGCCTTCGGCAGCTGCGGCGCAGGCCGCGGCTCAGCCGCAGGGGCAGCCCGCCGAGGAAAACTGATCGCATTCCCGAAACGCAAAGAACCCCCATCCGGAATCCGGATGGGGGTTCTTCACAATGATTGTTCGGCGGCGTCCTACTCTCCCACAGGGTCCCCCCTGCAGTACCATCGGCGCTACGAGGCTTAGCTTCCGG
>NZ_JOCF01000150.1 GCF_000720635.1 Streptomyces sp. NRRL WC-3742
GGGTGGCGGCGGGAACGGCGGTGCTCGGGGTGGCCAGGGTGAAGGCGGCCGTGCGGACGGTGTCGCCGTGCTTGAAGTCGAGGAAGAGCCGGTAGGTGCCCGCGCTGGGGGCGGTGGCGTGGAAGGTGATGGCGGGGCCGGGGGTGGTGCTCTCCGGGTGGACGTGGAGGTAGGCGAGGTCGCCGGCGCGCAGGGCGACGAGGTGGCCGTAGGCGCCGAGGTACGGCTGGAGGTCGGTGACCGGGTGGCCGTCCCTGCTGACGCTGAGGGTGAGTTCGGAGCCGCCGGGGGTGAGGTCGCCGTCGAGGGTGACGGTGTAGCCGTCGACGGTGACGGTGCGTCCGGTCTCGGGCAGCGGGGCGGGGCGCAGGTCGCCGGCGGCGTGGAGGTCGGCGCCGAGGGTGAGGCCCTCGGCCTCGCCGGCGGGGAGGAAGTCGGCGAAGACCCGGTACTCGCCGGCGGCCGGCAGGGCGGTGGAGGCGCTCCAGGTGCCGTCGGCGGCGCGGGTGGGGTGGAGGTGCTGGAAGGTGGAGAGGTCGCGCGGGGCGACGATCAGGTGCAGCTCCTTCTCGTGCTGCGGCTGGTAGGCGGTGAGCGCCTGCCCGTCGGGGCCGAGGATGCGGAACCGCAGGTCGGTGCTCGCGCCGGCGGTGACGAAGGCGTTGTCGAGGCTGAGGGTGTAGCCGCGCTCGGAGATCTGGAGGCCGCCGGGGACCTGGCCTGCGGCGGCGCCGTGGCCGGCGTGCTCCTCGTGGCCGCCGTCGTGCCCGCCGCCGTGGCCGGCCGGGGCGGGCTTGCCGCCGGGACCGACCGCGTGGCCGACGCCGAGGGCGAGGCCGAAGGCGGCGGTGAGACCGAGGGTGAAGGCGGTGACGCGCAGGGCGGTCTTCATGGCGTGAGCTCCTCGATGAGAACGGCGTACGGGGGAGGGGTATGCGGGTGCGCGGATCTGGCGCGGATCTGGCGCGGATCTGGCGCGGATCAGGCGCGGATCAGGCGCGCATCAGGCGGGCGATGGCCTGGGAGGCTTCGGCGACCTTCTCGTCGGCCTCACCGCCGCCGTTGGCGATGGCGTCCTGGACGCAGTGGGAGAGGTGGGCGTCGAGCAGGTTGAGGGCCACGGACTGGAGGGCCTTCGTGGCGGCCGACACCTGCGTGAGGATGTCGATGCAGTAGGTGTCGGTGTCGACCATGCGCTGGAGGCCGCGGATCTGGCCCTCCACGCGGCGCAGCCTGCGGAGGAGCTGGTCCTTGTCGTCGTGGTAGCCGGCCATGGGGTCCTCCTCGGTGGTCCGGGTGTTCCCGTGGGGCGCTGCGGCCCCGGTGCGGTGCGGTTCGATGTCTCGTTCGATGTCTCGAGTGAATACCCCTTGGGGGTATCAAGTCAAGCGGTTCCGGGGCAGGAAAAATACCACCAGGGGGTATCGGCGAACCCTTGCGCCCGATACCCCTCAGGGGTATAAATGACCTCGACGACGCCGATACCCCTTCCAGGTATCGGGGAACGACGACGAGAACGAGGAGCGACGATGACCACGCAGGCACCCGCCTCCACGGAGGTGGAGCTCTCGATCGGCGGAATGACGTGCGCCTCGTGCGCGGCCCGCATCGAGAAGAAGCTGAACCGCATGGACGGGGTCTCCGCGACCGTCAACTACGCCACCGAGAAGGCGAAGGTCAGCTTCGACGGGGAGGTCGAGGTCGCCGACCTGATCGCCACCGTCGAGGCCACCGGCTACACCGCCGCCCTCCCCAAGCCCCCGGCCGCCGCCCAGGCCCCCGGAGCCGAGCAGGCCGAACCGGCGGACGAGCTGGCCCCGCTGCGCCAGCGGCTGTTCACCGCCCTCGCCCTCGCCGTCCCGGTCATCGCCATGGCGATGGTCCCGGCCCTGCAGTTCGACAACTGGCAGTGGCTCTCGCTGACCCTCGCCGCCCCCGTCGTCACCTACGCCGCCTGGCCGTTCCACCGCGCCGCCTGGACCAACGCCAGGCACGGCGCCGCGACCATGGACACCCTGGTCTCCCTCGGCACCGGCGCCGCGTTCCTCTGGTCCCTGTGGGCGCTGTTCCTCGGCGACGCCGGGATGCCCGGCATGCGGCACGGCTTCGAGTTCACCATCGCCCGCAGCGACGGCTCGTCCAACATCTACCTGGAGGCGGCGGCCGGCGTCACCGCCTTCATCCTGGCCGGCCGCTACTTCGAGGCGAAGTCCAAGCGCACCGCCGGGGCCGCCCTCAAGGCGCTGCTGGAGCTGGGCGCCAAGGACGTGACGGTGCTGCGCGGCGGCACCGAGGTGCTCGTGCCGATCACCGAACTCGCCGTAGGGGACCGCTTCGTGGTCCGCCCCGGGGAGAAGATCGCCACCGACGGCACGGTGGTCGAGGGCGCCTCGGCCGTGGACGCCTCGATGCTGACCGGCGAGTCCGTCCCCGTCGAGGTCGGGGTCGGCGACTCCGTCACCGGCGCCACCGTCAACGCCGGCGGCCGCCTGGTCGTCGAGGCCACCCGGGTCGGCGCCGACACCCAGCTGGCCCGGATGGCCCGGCTCGTCGAGGACGCCCAGAACGGCAAGGCGGCGGCCCAGCGCCTCGCCGACCGGATCTCCGCCGTCTTCGTCCCGGTCGTGATCACCCTCGCCGTCGCCACCCTCGGCTACTGGCTCGGTACGGGCGAGGGCTGGACGGCCGCCTTCACCGCCGCCGTGGCCGTGCTGATCATCGCCTGCCCCTGTGCCCTGGGCCTGGCCACCCCGACCGCGCTGATGGTCGGCACCGGACGCGGAGCCCAGCTCGGCATCCTCATCAAGGGCCCCGAGGTCCTCGAGTCCACCCGCAGGGTCGACACCATCGTCCTGGACAAGACCGGCACCGTCACCACCGGCCAGATGACCCTGCTCGCCGTCCACACCGCCGAGGGCGTCACCGAGGCCGAAGCCCTGCGCCTGGCCGGCGCCCTGGAGCACGCCTCCGAGCACCCGATCGCCCGGGCCATCGCCACCGCCGCCGCCAAGGCCGGCGAACTGCCCGCCGTCGAGGGCTTCGAGAACGTCCCGGGCCTGGGCGTCCAGGGCGTCGTGGACGGCCACGCGGTGGTCGCCGGCCGCGAGGCCCTGCTCACCGAGTGGTCGCAGCACCTGCCGCCGGCCCTCGTGGAGGCGAAGGCCGCCGCGGAGGCCGCAGGGCGTACGGCGATCGCGGTCGGCTGGGACGGCGAGGCCCGGGCCGTCCTCGAGGTCGCCGACGCGGTGAAGCCCACCAGCGCCGAGGCC
>NZ_JOCF01000151.1 GCF_000720635.1 Streptomyces sp. NRRL WC-3742
CGCAACCGACCATCTGGCTCATGTTGATGGCCGTGGCCTGGAACAGCCCGACTCGTCTGACGAGGCCGGGGCCGTGCTCAGTGGACAAAGGGTGCCTCCCTGGGACTGGAGGTGGCGATGTGGGAAAAGTAAAATTCCTTAACAGGATGTGCGTCAAGAGTGACCCCGGTTACGGATGGGGCTCACTTCGGATTCCCCCGTCGGAGGCTGGGTCGACTGATTGCTCCAGCGTGCGGCATCGGCACGACGGGAGCGGGAGCGATGGCGCGGAGGGCCTCGTGGCCGGACGCGGCATTACCGCTCGCGCGATTCAGGTGTGCTCCGGTCCTCGCGGGGTCGGGCAGCCGACCTGGGGAAACCGGTGTACGGCGGACCTTAGCGCGGGTCCGCCGTACTGGCTAGATTTTGTTCACCGGCTTTCCGTGACCGGGCACCGCCGGCCGCCGCTACGCCTCGGTCGGCTCCTGGGCGCGCTGCCACTTCTCGAACACCAGCTCCCGGGTGATCTCCACCCCCATGGCCACCGCTCCGTGCAGCACCGCCCCGTCGCCGAGCTCCGAGGCCGCCAGGCTCAGCCGGAGCGGCGTGATGCGGGGGAGGGCCGCGCGGATCAGCGGGATCAGCAGGTCCGCACTGCTGCCGATACCGCCGCCGAGGACCACCAGCTCCGGGTCGATGACCGCGGCCACCGAGGCGATGCCGTGGGCGAGGCGTTGCGCCTCCTCGGCGACGACGGTGCGGGCGAGTTCGTCGCCCGCACGGGCCGCGTCGAACACCTGCTTCGCGGTGGTGACGTCCAGCAGGCCCTTGGCGTGGGCCATGGCGACCACGGCGTCGCCGGCGGCGGACTCCTCCAGGAGCGCGTGACGGTTCCCGCCGACCAGGCCCTGTCCCGTCGCGCTGCAGCACGGCAGGTAGCCGAGTTCGCCGGCGGCGCCGTGGGCGCCGGGGAAGAGCTTTCCGTCGACCACGATGCCGCCGCCCACGCCGGCGCCGACCAGGAGGTACATGAACATCCGGCGCCCCTGTCCGACGCCGGCCGCGTATTCGCCGAGGGCCGCGAGGTTGGCGTCGTTCACCAGGGTCAGGCCGGTGCCGAGTTCCGCCTGCAGGCGGTTGACGATGTCCGGTACTCCCCAGCCCGGGAGGCCCACCGCGTAACGGACGACCTCGTTCTCGTCGACGGCGCCGGGCCCGCCGATGACCGTGTGGAGGATGCTCTCGGGAAGGACGCCCGCCTCGGCGGTGACCCTGCGAGCCAGTTCGATCACCTTGGAGGCCGCGCCGTCCGCGTCTCCGGAGGCGTTCGGCTCGTCATGGCGGGCCAGGATCAGCCCGTCCAGGTCGGTCAGTGCCACACGGACCCATCTGCGGCCGACGTGCACGCCCAGCCCGTGTCCGGCGCTCGGGTCGGCCTCGTAGAGCACCGGCGAGCGGCCGCGGCCGGGTACGACGACCTTCCCCAGCTCGCGGACCAGGCCCGCGGACTCCAGGCGGCTCAGCGCGGTGGAGACGGTCGGCTTGGACAGCCCGGTGATCCGGGCGAGTTCGGCACGTGAGGTGGCGCCGTCGGCGCGGAGCCGATCGAGGAGGAGCCGCTCGTTGTTGGTTCGCAAGACGCTGCGGTTCCATGCGGCTTCCACGGTGGTCGGCGCTTCCTTTCGGTACGGCGGTTCGGCTGCGGAGGGTTTCGCCCGTCAGCTGAGCCTATACGGTCCTGAGCCACGATGATCTGCTGTTCCGGGGCATCGTACGGTCGGTCAGGGCTCCGGCCGCAGCACCGAGAACGGACCGTGACGATGTCGTCACGGTCCGCGGGAGTTCGCGATGGGCCGCCTGGTGAGGCGCGAGGCGTCGCGGCGGTGAGACGGATCGCTACGGCCGTGGCGGTACCTCATCGCCTCTTCGGGGGACCGGCCGCGGCCTCGATGGCGCTCTCCAGAAGGTGGCCGGAGGTGATGCTCGGCCACGGGCGGTTCCACCGGCGCCGGCCCGTGCAGTGGGGGCCGGGAATGGTGCTGTGCCAGCCCGTCGAGAGGACGAGCCGGCGGGAGCCCGGCGAGGTGCAGCTGCCGGGGGCGACGAGCCACAGGTGGGAGCCGTCGGCGAGGTCCTCGATGAAGCTGGTGTCGTGTTCTTCGAGGGCGGCGCACACGGAGCGGGCCAGTGGCTGAGGGATCTTCACGGCGTCGAACTCGACACCGAGGGCTACCAACCGGAGTCCGCGCGGATCGTCCGGGAGCCAGGGCTGGGCCGTGGCCAGGGGTGGAGCCGTTCGAGGTACCAGCGAGTTGAGGAACATGTGCGTCCTCCACATCGGGCCGGCGTGGTGCCCGTAGTCCGGGTTGTGTGTCGACCCTCTAGGTAAAGGAGATTTCATAAAAGAGATTTCCATAATCTGCGCCGTCCGTACGCCTGTCAAGGATTCGTCAAGGCGATCGGCAAATGGCCGGCCCGGGCACCCGGGCCGGCCGCGTGGGTGGAGCGTGTCGGGTTCCTGTTGTCAGCTGGTGGTGTTGGCCGTGATGTTGCTGGTGGGGGTGTTCCAGCCTGTGATGCGCAGGTGGGGGGTGGTGCCGGTGAGGTCGGTGGTGCGGACGGTGGCGGTGATGGTGGTGGTTTCGCCGGGCCAGAGGCTGACCTGGTTGTCGGTCCAGGTGACGGGCAGCACTGGCTTGTCATCGGCGTTCACCAGGTGGACGTCGGTGAGGAGGGCGGGGGTGTTTCCGGTGCCGGTGTTGGTGAGTGTGACGGTGACCTTGGTGGTGTCGCCGGAGCTCGTGCTGGTGGCTGTGGCGGAGACCTGGGCCTGGGCCAGCTTCTTCAGGTCGACCAGGGACCCGTAGGAGGTCATGTCCGGGCGCGGCCACTTGTTCTCACCGATCACGTCCGGCTTGGTGGAGAGCCAGTAGACGTTGCGGCTGACCTCCTTGCCGGTGGGGTCGGTGAGGGTGAGCTTGGCGAGGTAGGTGGTGCTCAGGTCCGGGACGTCCTCGGGGATGGTGAGGGCTTCCGCCTTGCCGCCGTCGCCGGGGACGGATGAGACGGTGGCGTCCTTGTGGAACCGGGGGGTGCC
>NZ_JOCF01000152.1 GCF_000720635.1 Streptomyces sp. NRRL WC-3742
CGCCGAGCAGGACGTCCGGGCCGCGGAGCGCGAGCAGTGGGACGACGGCAGCAACTTCCTCGCCCTCGCCCCCGGCGTCGTCGTCGGCTACGAGCGCAACACCACCACCAACACCTACCTGCGCGGGCAGGGCATCGAGATCGTCACCATCGCCGGCTCCGAACTCGGCCGCGGCCGCGGCGGGCCGCGCTGCATGAGCTGCCCCACCGAGGAGACCCCGACATGACCGCCAACCTGCACGGCCGCCACTACCTGCGCGAACTCGACTTCACCGCCGCCGAGATCCACCACCTGCTCGACCTCGCCGCCGAACTGAAGGCCGCCCGGCGCTCCGGCACCGAGCAGCCCGAGCTCACCGGCCGCCGCCTCGCCCTGATCTTCGAGAAGAGCTCCACCCGCACCCGCTGCGCCTTCGAGGTGGCCGCCGCCGACCAGGGCGCCACCACCACCTACCTCGGCCCGGACAGCTCGCACCTCGGCCACAAGGAGTCCGTCGCCGACACCGCCCGAGTGCTGGGCCGGATGTACGACGGCATCGAGTACCGCGGGTTCGACCAGGACACCGTCACCGAACTCGCCCGCCACGCGGGCGTCCCGGTCTACAACGGCCTCACCGACACCTGCCACCCCACCCAGAGCCTGTGCGACGTGTTCACCATGCGTGAGCACAGCCGCAGGCCGCTGGAGGAGATCTCCTTCTGCTATCTGGGCGACGCCCGGAACAACACCGCCGGCTCGCTGATGGTCATGGGCAGCCTGCTCGGCATGGACGTGCGGATTGCCGCGCCCCGCGCGCTGTGGCCCGATCCGCTGCTGGTCTCCGAATGCCTGCTGCTCGGCCAGGAGACCGGTGCCCGGTTCACCCTCACCGAGCAGGTCGAGGAGGCGGTCGCCGGCGCGGACTACCTCTACACCGACGTCTGGGTCTCCATGGGCGAGAGCCCGGAGAAGTGGCAGGAGCGCATCGACCTGCTGCTGCCCTACCAGGTCAACGCCAAGGCCCTGGCGGCCACCGGCAACCCGGATGTGGCCTTCCTGCACTGCCTGCCCGCCCTGCACGACCGCCGAACCGACCTGGGCGCCGAGATCGCCCAGCAGTACGGCCTGGACGGGTTGGAGGTCACCGACGAGGTCTTCGAATCGCCGGCCGCGCTGGTCTTCGACCAGGCCGAGAACCGCATGCACACCATCAAGGCGATCCTCGTCGCCACCCTCGGGAGGGACTGACCATGCGCATCGTCGCCGCCCTCGGTGGGAACGCCCTGCTCCAGCGAGGCGAACACCCCGACGCCGCTGTCCAGTTGCACCACGTCCACCAGGCCGCCGCCTCGCTCGCCGAACTCGTCCTCGCCGGGCACGAGCTGGTGATCACCCACGGCAACGGCCCGCAGATCGGCCTGCTCGCCTCGGAGAGCGAGTGCGATCCGGCCCTGACCGCGCCCTATCCGCTGGACGTACTCGGTGCCCAGACCCAGGGCATGGTCGGCACCCTGCTTACTCGCGAGCTGCTGAACCGCCTGCCCGGGCGGGCGGTGACCGCGCTGGTCACCCACACCGAAGTCGACCCACACGATGCGGCGTTCAAGCATCCGACCAAGTTCATCGGCCAGCAGCTCACCGCCGAGCAGGCCCGGCGGATGGAGCGCGAACGCGGCTGGACCACCGCGCAGGACGGCGCCCACCACCGCCGCGTCGTCCCGTCGCCCCGGCCGCGCGAGGTGCTCGAAGCGCCCGCCGTTCGCGTCCTCCTGGCCGGTGGAGCGGTGGTGATCTGCGCGGGCGGGGGAGGCGTACCCGTCACCCGCAACCCCGACACCGGTCGGCTGACCGGTGTGGAAGCGGTCGTCGACAAGGACCTCACCGCCGCCCTTCTGGCCGAACAGCTGGACGCCGACGCCCTGTTGATCCTCACCGACGTCACCCACGTGTTCACCCGGTTCGGCGCCGCCCACCCCGGTCCGCTGGCCGCCACGACTCCCGAGCACCTGCGGGCGCTGGACCTCCCGGAGGGCTCGATGCGGCCCAAGGCCGAGGCGGCCGCCTCGTTCGCCGAACGCACCGGCCATCTCGCCGCCATCGGCCCGCTGGACGACGCGCTCGGCACGATCCTCGGCACCACCGGCACCACGGTCCGCGCGGCCGTGGAGCGCGGAAAGCCGGGCCCTCAGGCCCTGCCTGCGGGACCTTCGGCCCTCGGCGCGCTGCCCGGGCACGCGACAGTCTGAAACCCGACCGGAAGAAGGACCTGATGAACCCACTGCAGACTCCTCCCGCAGTCCACATCCAGGTGGAGACCCGGGGCGAGGTGTCGCCGGCCGCGCCCGACTACGCGAAGGCGAAACTGGCGGCCGTGGTCGAGCGGCTGCACGAACCGGTGCTCGCCGCCCGGGTGAAGCTCACGCAGGAGGCCAACCACGCCGTCGTCAAGCCGTCCCTGGCCCAGGCCGTGGTGGACCTGGACGGAAGGCCCGTCCGGGCCCACGTGGCCGCCGCGACCATGCCCGAGGCCATCGACCTGCTCCAGGACCGGCTGACCGCCCGGCTCGCCCGGGTGCGCCAGCACCGGGACCTCCACCGCCGCGCGGCCACCCAGCCGACCGGGCCCGACGCCTGGAGCGACGCGGCGGGCCACGAGCACCGCCCGCACCGCCACGGCCGGTCTCCGGAGGAACGGCGGATCGTGCGGCACAAGTCCTACAGCCTCGCCCGCCAGACTCCCTGGGCCGCGGTGTTCGAGA
>NZ_JOCF01000153.1 GCF_000720635.1 Streptomyces sp. NRRL WC-3742
CCTTCGTGTCCACCACCAGGTGCCGCTTCCTGCCGTTGATCTTCTTCGCCGCGTCGTAGCCGCGCGAGTCCTTCCCGACCGTCTCGGCGGCCTTCACCGACTGCGAGTCGATGATGGTGGCGACCGCGCCGGGGGCCCGGCCCATGTCGCGGCGGACCCGGGCGCGGAGCTGGTCACGGATCTGGCCGATCACCCCGGCCGCCGCCCAGCGCGCCATGAAGCCGAACACGGTGCGCCAGGGCGGGAAGTCCTTCGGCAGCGCGCGCCACTTGCAGCCCGTGTCGACGACGTATCGGATCGCATCGACGATCTCCCGGCGCGGGTGCTTCTCCGGGCGCCCGCCGGCCTTCGTCTCGCAGGCCGGTGTCGGCAGCAGCGGCTCGATGAGCGCCCACTCGTCGTCGAAGGTGTCCGAGGGGTAGCAGCGCCGGCGCGTCACGAACTCCCCCTTCGGGTCTTGGGGCAGGTAGTTGGCGGGCCCGGCCGCCGAAGGCGGCCGGGCCCGCGGGGATGGGTGGGGGTCAGGCGTCGCTGTAGTCGGCGATCACGTCGAGCGTCGACTCCACCGAGCTGAGCTGGGTGTTCAGGTGCTTGATCCAGCGGCCCTTGGGCTGCAGGACGGCGTGCGGGGCGACGACGCCGGTGATGAACCGGCGGATCTCGGTGAGCTTCTCGCGGATCACCGCGACCTCGTATGCCTGGAGCTCGGCGGTGTCGGAGCAGAACTTGTAGCCGTCCGCCCGGTTCCAGATCAGCGGCGGCCAGCCGCGTTCGGCGATGGTGTCGCGCAGGCAGGCAAGACCCGCTCTGACCTGGCTCTTGCTGAGCGCCGAGGCCCGGGTGAGCTGGTCGAAGGCCAGCCCGGCGGGGCGGGCCTCGAACAGGACCTTGCGGACGGTGTCGGCGTGCCGCTCGGCCGCCGCCGACCTGCGCTCGGAGGCGCGGGGCATCGCCTACTCACCCTGGAGCAGGCGGGCCAGCTCGCCGTCCATGTCGACCTTCCCGGTGTCGACCGCGGTCTCGATCCAGTCGAGCGTCGCCTTCACCCGCGCGCAGTTCTCCCGGATCACCGCCTGCTCGTCGTCACCGAGCTGGCGGTCGCGCAGGCCGGGGACGACCCGGCCGGCGGCGGCGACGAACGCGTGGCAGGCGGCGACCAGGTCCAGGAACTCCACCGTCCGGTCGAGGCCGCGAACCGCCGGCGCGAGGGGGTGGTTGTCCTCGAAGTGCGCGCGGGCCTGCCTGCCCCGCTCGACCTGGGCGTGGTTGACCTGGTGGCGGGCGGTGTCGTCGGCCATCGCCCGGGCCGCGACGTCCGGGCGCCGCAGCAGCCCTGTGGTCACCTCCGCCGCGACGTGGTCGTCGCGGGTCAGCTCCTCGACCACCTTCACCTTCTCCGCCGGGGCGACCCGGGCGACCACCGCAGGGCGCCGCAGGAAGGAGGGGGCGACCGCGGCCGCGACGTCGTCCTCGCGGGTCAGCTCCTCGACCGCCCGCACCTTGTCCTCCGGCTCGACCTGCGCCATCACCTCGGGCCGCCGCAGCAGGTCCCCCGCCACCACCGCGGCGACCTCCTCGTCCTGGGCGAGGGTGTGGATCGCGCTGACCTTCTCCTGCGGCGTCACCGGGATCTCGACCTGCCAGCCGACCCGCCGGCTCGCGCCGTCCGGCGTCCAGCGGGCCTTGCCCTCCGGCGGGGTGAGGATCGCCTTGAACCGCTCCTCCTCGTCGGGGATGCCCGCCAGGATGCGGTGGACCGTGAACGACACCTTCGGCTGACGGTGCTCCTTCGGCCAGCGCGAGGCCGCCCACCTGGCGCCCTTGACCGACGAGTAGGCCAGGCCGATGTCCTCCGCCAGCCTCACCAGCGAGCGCTTCACCGAGAACATCTCGTCCGCCGGCGCCGAGCCGCCCACCTCCCGCATCGGCTCGATCTCCAGCGCGTAGTCGCCGATCTCGAACTGGCCCCTGGTCTGGTTCTCCACCACCTCGCGCAGCCTGGCCACGATCTCCTCGTAGCGGCTGACGCTGACACTTCCGACCTTCTCGGTCTCCTGAGCCATGTGGAATCTCACCACCAACTCGCGTACCGGGCACGGCAGTTGGCCGTGACAGGACCGGTCCGCTTCCGCGCAGCAGGGTCCGGCCCGGAATGTGGTGATCACAACAACTAGCTTGCGAATGAACGAAGTTGAGCGAATCTCGACCGCTTCGGCGTTCGCTCAACGGTCACTGTGACCGTTGAGCGAACGGTTCGTTCCGGGCCCTCCAGGCCCTCATCACGCACCGCCGCGAGCAGTACCGGGCGTTCGAACGCCGGTCCACCCCGCCCACCCACCACGCGTCGCACTCCGGGCACTCGACCCGGCCGGCCCCGCTCAGCTCGGCCGCCACCCGCTTCCGCAGCCGCTGGTCCACCCGCCACTGCCTGGCACGACACGCCGTTGAGCAGAACCGCGTACCGGGCCGCGACTCCGGCCTCAGCCGTACGCCGCAGTCCTCGCACCACCGCTCACCAACCGGCCCGCTGTCCTCGGACACCAGCCCAGGCTAGGGCTCCAGGCTACCCAAACCGGGGGTTCAGACACAGGTACT
>NZ_JOCF01000154.1 GCF_000720635.1 Streptomyces sp. NRRL WC-3742
ATCTCCTCCAGGCGGATCAGGAAGCGCCCGTAGGAGTCGGCGGTGTCGGCGGTGGCGACCTCGAAGTCGTAGTCCTCGTAGCCGCAGTACGGGTCGGACTTGCGCAGGTCCTGCGGCAGGCCCGTGGCGCGCAGGATCGGGCCCGTCGCGCCCAGGGCCAGGCAGCCGGCCAGGTCGAGGTGGCCGACGTCGACCAGGCGGGCCTTGAACACCGGGTTGCCGGTGGCGAGTTTGTCGTACTCGTGCATCCGGGAGCGGATGGTGCGCACGGCCTCGCGGATCTGGTCCACCGCGCCGGGCGGCAGGTCCTGGGCGAGGCCGCCGGGGCGGACGTACGCGTGGTTCATCCGCAGGCCCGTGACCAACTCGAAGGCGTCCAGGATGAGTTCGCGGTCCCGGAAGCCGTAGATCATCAGGGTGGTGGAGCCGATCTCCATGCCTCCGGTGGCCAGGCAGACCAGGTGGGAGGAGATCCGGTTGAGCTCCATCATCATCACGCGGATCACGCTGGCGCGGTCCGGGACGTCGTCGGTGATGCCGAGCAGCTTCTCGACGGCCAGGCAGTAGGCGGTCTCGTTGAACAACGGGGTCAGGTAGTCCATGCGGGTCACGAAGGTGGTGCCCTGGACCCAGCTGCGGAACTCCATGTTCTTCTCGATACCGGTGTGCAGGTAGCCGATGCCGCAGCGGGCCTCCGTCACCGTCTCGCCGTCGATCTCCAGGATCAGCCTCAGCACGCCGTGCGTGGACGGGTGCTGGGGGCCCATGTTGACGATGATGCGCTCGTCGTCGGCGCTCGTGCCAGTCGTTGGTCGGATAGACGTTGACCACGGACGGGATGCGCGGGTCGGCGTCCGGCGCGGTGACCTCCAGGCGGATCAGCCGGCCGTGGGTGATCGAGCGCAGGTGGTAGACCGCGTGCAGCTCGCGGCCCTTGTCCCCCGGGTAGTGCACGCCGCTGACGCCCAGGCACAGCTCGAAGCGCAGCGCCGGGTCGTCGCGCAGGAGGCGCGCCGTCTCCAGCAGGTGGGCGCGGTCGATGTGGAAGGTGAGCTCGCCGCGGTCGACGACGGTCTTCTCGATCACGTCGACCGGATCCAGGCCCTGCTCCTCCAGAGCGCCCTCCAGCTCGTCGGCCACCTCGTCGAACCAACCGCCGTACGGGCGGTCGCTCGGGCCGGGCAGCACCACCGGGACGGCCAGGCCGCCGAATCCGGAGGTGTCGCCGCTGCCCTTCGCGCCGAACATGCCCTGGCGGCGGCCCACCACCTCCACGGGGATCTCGCGCACCGGCTGCTCGCGGCGGGTCTCGGGTACCTGGTCGTTCATCGCAGCTGCCCCCGCATCTCGCTGATCGGGGTGGCCTTCAGGGCCAGGGCTTCGCCCAACTCCTCGGCCCGGCGCCTGTTCACGCCCAGCGGCTCGTGCTGGATCTTGTCGTGCAGCTTCAGGATGGCGTCCATCAGCATCTCCGGGCGGGGCGGACAGCCGGGCAGGTAGATGTCCACCGGGACGATGTGGTCGACGCCCTGCACGATCGCGTAGTTGTTGAACATCCCGCCGGAGGAGGCACAGACGCCCATCGAGATGACCCACTTGGGGTTGGCCATCTGGTCGTACACCTGGCGCAGCACCGGGGCCATCTTCTGGCTCACCCGGCCCGCGACGATCATCAGATCGGCCTGGCGGGGGGAACCCCGGAAAACCTCCATCCCGAACCGGGCCAGGTCGTAGCGGCCGGCGCCGGTGGTCATCATCTCGATCGCGCAGCAGGCCAGACCGAAGGTCGCAGGGAAGAGTGACGCCTTGCGCACCCAGCCGGCGGCCGTCTCCACGGTCGTGAGCAGAAAGCCGCTCGGCAGCTTCTCCTCGATTCCCATCAGATCCCTCTCAATGCCCTCAAGATGCCCTCAAGTCCTCGGATACATCGGCCGGTTGCGGCTTGTCCGCTCTTCCGCTCCTCCGCTCGCCCGCCCCGCCCGCCGCCCGCTTGTCCGTGCGTTCACAAGGGGGCGTTCGGGTGCGGGGCGCACAGCCGACCGACGGGTGGGCTGCCGCCCCGCGCTCAGTCCCACTCCAGGCCGCCGCGACGCCAGACGTAGGCGTACGCGACGAAGACGGTGGCGATGAACAGGAGCATCTCGACCAGCCCGAAGATCCCCAGGGCGTCGAAGGTCACCGCCCAGGGGTAGAGGAAGACGATCTCGATGTCGAAGACGATGAAGAGCATCGCCGTCAGGTAGTACTTGATCGGGAACCGACCGCCGCCCACGGGCTGCGGGGTCGGCTCGATGCCGCACTCGTACGCCTCCAACTTGGCCCGGTTGTAGCGCTTCGGGCCGGTGAGAGAGGCCATCACGACGGAGCCGACCGCGAACGCCGCCGCGATGGCACCGAGTACGAGGATCGGCGCGTAGGCATTCATAGCCCCCGCTCCCTCCGTCCAGTCGTCCTTGACTGCAGATCGGAACCGACGGGTCACACAGAGGTGAACCCGCGCCCCGGTTCCCGCGATCCGCCTCATGTGAGGCAGTTCACAAGGCCCGGAGTGAGCGCATCCTATGCCTGTTGGCTTGTGATCTGCGACACGCAGTTCGTCGCCATCTTTGTGATCTACGACACTGTGTGGGTGGGTGCGAATGTGAGCATGCCCATAAATGTCAACGCAAAGAAGTCAAATGGTCACAAGCAGTCGCAATTGCTTGTGGAGTTGCTGGTCGGGGGCGTGCTTCTATATCAACTATGCGTCGGAGCGGGCAAATTTCTGGGCGCCATGTTGACGTGTTATGGCGGCTCACTCTGAGGGGTGGTGGTGGGGGGAACGTGTGCTTGACCCTTCGTTCACAAGCGCGCGAACGCGCGCGTGGGGGTCCTTCTCCCCCTCCCCCTCCCCCTCCCCCGCCCGCCGCC
>NZ_JOCF01000155.1 GCF_000720635.1 Streptomyces sp. NRRL WC-3742
CCCCCCCCCCCCCCCCCCCCCCCCCGGGGGGGGGGGGGGGGGGTGGTCGGCGGTCAGCGGGCCGTCGCGAGCCAGTCCCGGTAGCGGGTGGGGGCCAGGCGGGCGCCGGGGCCGGGGGTGAGGACGTCGCCGGGGACGGCGGCGAACAGGCCGGCCCCGTCGTCGACGAGGACAGGGCGCCGGTCGCCGCGGGCGGCCAGCGTGAGGCGGCCGATCTCGTCGAGCGTGAACCGGTCGGGGCCGGCGACGTCCAGGGTCCCGTCGAGCGGCGCGCCGGTGGCCACGTCGGCGAGGGCGGCGACGACGTCGGCGCTGGCGATCGGCTGGATCGGGGTCGCGGGCAGGCGCACGGCGTTCTCGTCCGAGGTCCAGGACATGGTCGGTTCCATGAACTCGAAGAACTGGGTGGCGCGCACGATCGAGTAGGGCGTCGGGCCGCCGCGCAGCAGTTCCTCCTGGAGCGTCTTGGCGCGGTAGTAGTCCAGCTGGGGCACCTGGTCGACGCCGACGATGGAGAGCGCGACCTGGTGGCGCACGCCCGCCCGCTCGCCCGCGGCCAGCAGGTTGCCGACCGTGGTGCGGAAGAACGCGATCGACTGCTCGTCGAAGGTGGGCGAGTTGGTGACGTTGACGGCCGCCTCCGCGCCGGCGAGCGCCCGGTCGAGGCCGGCTCCGGTCAGCAGGTCGACGCCGGAGGAGAGCGAGGCGGTCGTCACCTCGTGGCCGCGGGCGGTGAGCTCGGCGGCGAGCTGGGATCCGATCAGGCCGGTGCCGATGACGGTGATCTTCATGGGGTGCCTTCCTTCGCGGGCCGGGCACGGACGCTCGACCCAAACTCGGACAAGTTCTATCCGAGATACTACTCGGATATCCTTTGTCCGAGTCAACTGGAGGCGGAATGAAACTGTCGGGTGGCGTGGAGTGGGCGCTGCACTGCTGTGTGGTGCTGACCGCAGGTGCCGACCCGGTCCCGGCCGCCCGGCTGGCCACCCTGCACGACGTGTCGCCCAGCTACCTGGCCAAGCAGTTGCAGGCGCTGTCCCGCGCGGGCCTGGTGCATTCGGTGCAGGGCAAGACCGGCGGCTACCTCCTCACCAGGGCGCCCGCCGAGATATCCGTGCTGGACGTGGTACAGGCCGTCGACGGGGCGAACCCCGCCTTCACCTGCACCGAGATCCGCCAACGCGGTCCACTGGGCACCCCGCCCGAGCAGTGCACCGGACCGTGCCCCATCGCCCGGGTGATGGGCGCCGCCGACGCCGCCTGGCGCGCCTCCCTGGCCGCCGTCACGATCGCCGACCTCGCCGCCTCCGTGACCACGACCAGCGGCCCCGAAGCACTACCGGCCGTCGGCGCCTGGCTGGCCCGCGACCCCGACTGATCCGACGCGGGCGCTCCACGGGGGCTCCTTCACGAGGGTCTGCACGTTCGGCTGACGCGTGCACGGTCGAGGCCGGCCCGCCGCCCGCCATCCGCCGCCCGTCAGGAGCGCGTCCCTCCCCCTCGCGCGCCCCCGCTCAGCCCCGGCCGCCCCCGGCGGGGACGCGACGCGCGAAGAGCAGGCGGGTGCGCATCCGGTAGACGGGGACGTCGGACTGGTTCGCGGCCTCGACCAGGAAGTGGACGACGCCCAGCGCGGGGCGCTTCGGGTGGGGCTCGGCCGCCACGACGGTCACCCGGCCCCGGAGTTCGTCCCCGGGGCGCACCGGGGCGAGGAAGCGGACCTCCTCCATGCCGTACGAGCCCCGGCAGGCGGAGTCGGCGAGCAGCGCGGTGACGAACTGGCGCATGACCACGGCGCCGGTGTGCCAGCCGCTGGCCACCAGGCCGCCGAACGGGGAGTCCGCGGCGGCCACCGGGTCCAGGTGGAAGGGCATGGGGTCGAACTGGCGGGCGTAGCCGATGATGTCCTCCTCGGTCAGCTCGGTGGAGCCCAACTCGTCACGGCGGTCGGGGTGGAAGTCCTCGAAACTCAGCACGGTGAATCTCCTCCAGGGGACGGTTCAGGCCGGCAAGGGGGCCGGGTCGGCGAGCGCGGGCAGGCCGAGGCGGCCCTCGGCCCGGTACCAGAAGACCTCAACGACTTCGACATCGACATCGGCTGCGGACGCGGGCAGCGCGGACGCACCCGCCTCCGCAGCATCACACGGCGCCTCGATGGACCGCTGTGCCCCCTTGGGGCTAGGTGGCCGAGGGTAGGAGCCGCCCTCTAGTACCCCCGTTCTAGCCCCAGCGGCGGACTGTCGAAGTCCGCTGGGCTCCTGAGAGATTCGAAGGGCGCAGGGACCGCCCGGCCGGGCATCCGCCAGGGTGCCCGGCCGGAGCGCTGTGCCTCCGTCCGTCGCCGGTCTTGAGAGGTGGATCTCCCAGATGAGTAGCAGCACCAGCGGTTCGCGTCCGGTCTCCCGTCCCCAGACCGGGGAGGAGTACCTGGAGAGCGTCCGTGACGGCCGGGACGTGTGGATCTACGGCGAGCGCGTGACCGATGTGACGGCCCATCCG
>NZ_JOCF01000156.1 GCF_000720635.1 Streptomyces sp. NRRL WC-3742
CCCCAGACCCCTGACCCCAGACCCCTGACCCCAGACCCCTGACCCCTGACCCCGGCCTCCGGTCTCTGTGGCTCCTCCCGTATTCGGGATAGCATCGCGAATATGGGAACAGAGACGGTCGCCGACGAGCGGCTGGCGCAACGCCTCGCCGAGCTGCGGCTCGAACGTGGCTGGACGCTCGACGAGTTGGCACGCCGGGCGGACGTCAGCCGCTCCACCCTCTCGCGCGTCGAGCGCGCCGAGGTCAGCCCGACCGCCGCCCTGCTCGGGCGGCTGTGCGGGGCGTACGGGCGGACCATGTCCCGGCTGCTCGCCGAGGTCGAGTCCGGGCCCGTGCCGCTCCTCCGGGCCGAGGAGCAGCAGGTGTGGCGGGACGAGGCGACCGGCTTCGTCCGGCGCTCCGTCTCGCCGCCGCACGGCTCGCTGCACGCCGAGATCATCGAAGGCCGGCTGCCCGCCGGCGCCGACATCGCCTACGACCGCCCCGTCCTGCCCGGCCTGGAACACCACCTGTGGCTCTTCGAGGGGGAGTTGGAACTCACCCTGGACGGCCAGGCGCACCGGCTCGCCCCCGGCGACTGCCTTCGCTACACCTCCACCACCTGCCGATTCCGCAGCCTCGGCCCCGGCGAGGCCCGCTACGCGCTCGTGGTGGTCGAACCGTGAGCGCGGCCGTGAGCACGGCGGCCGCGAGCGAGGCCGCCGGCGAGAAGCAGCGCTTCGACCCCGCCGGACGCCGGGTGCTGCTGGTCTGCGTCGCGGGCGGGTTCACCACCCTGCTCGACCAGTCCGTCCTCAACACCTCCATCCCCGCCCTGCGCGAGAGCCTCCACGCCCAGCCCGCCCACCTCCAGTGGATCGTCGCCGGGTACTCCCTCGCCTTCGGCCTCGCCCTGATACCCGGCGGGCGCCTGGGCGACGTCAAGGGCCGCAAGTGGTTCTTCGTCTCCGGGCTCGCCCTGTTCACCCTCGTCAGCCTGGTCTCCGCGACCGCCACCGACCCCGCCGTGCTCATCGCCGCCCGACTGCTCCAGGGCGCCGGCGCCGGCCTCGTCAACTCCCAGATGATCGGCACCCTCCAGGACGTCTTCGACGGCCAGCAGCGCGCCCGGGCCCTCGGCATGTACGCCGTCACCGGCGGCCTCGCCTTCGCTCTCGGCCCGCCCATCGGCGGCGCGGTCATCGCCGCCGCCGGGCCCGAACTCGGCTGGCGGCTCACCTTCCTGCTCAACCTGCCCTTCGGCCTGGCCACCCTCGCCCTCGCCGTCCGCCACCTGCCCCGGCCCAAGCCGGCCGCCCGGCACGCCGACCTGGACATCCTCGGCCTGCTGCTCGTCGCCGCGCTCACCCTCGCCCTGATGCTGCCCTTCGTCCAACCGCCCGGCTGGGCCGGCTGGCTGGGCTTCGCCGCGGCCGCCCTGGTCCTCCTCGCCGCCCTCGCCCGGTGGCAGCGCCACTACGCCCGCACCGGCGGCCACCCCCTGATCCACCCCGCCCTCACCCGCTCCGCGCCCTACGCCCTCGGCACGGCCACCGCCATGGCCCAGTTCGGCTCCTCGCTCGCCGCCTCCCTCGTCCTCACGATGTTCCTCCAGGACGGCCTCGGCCTCTCCCCGATGGGCGCCGCCCTCGTCGCCCTGCCCTCCGCCGTCGCCATGGGCACCGCCTCCGCCCTCGCCTGGCGCGTCGTCCAGCGCTTCGGCCGACGCACCGTCACCTACGGCATGGCCGGCTCCGCCCTCGCCGTCCTCACCAGCGGCCTCCTCGCCCACTGGGCCCCCGCCGCCTACCTGCCCTGGCTCCTCGCCCTCCTCCAACTCCTCGGCGGCGCCTCCACCGGCGTGATGATGTCCACCAACCAGGCATACGTCCTGCGCCACGCCCCCGCCGAAGCCGCCGGCGTCAGCGGCGCCATCCTCCAGATGTCCCAACGCATCGCCGCCGCCGTCACCGTCTCCGCCCTCTCCGGCATCTACCTCCGCCAAACCACCACCGGAGGCACCCACCGCACCGCCTACCTGACCACCGCCCTCATCTGCGCCACCATCGCCGCCCTGGCCATCCTCACCTCCCTCCCCCACCGCACCCACCTCCTCG
>NZ_JOCF01000157.1 GCF_000720635.1 Streptomyces sp. NRRL WC-3742
CGTAGCGCAAGGCGGAGGAATCCTGACCAACACAAACAAGGCCCCCGGTCAGCACTGTGCAGGCAGTGCCGGCCGAGGGCCTTCATACGCACTGGGGTCGCCAGCGGAGGTTGTCGCTGGTGGTAGCGAAATCGAGCCGCGACGTCCTGTAGGAGAGGGACGACCGGCCGGGTGACCTACCCGGGCCAGAAATGTTCGGTCTCGATGACACTGAGCGTCTGTCGGCCCGAGCCAGTGGAGCAGTGGGCCTTCTGGCTCCAGTCCCGCACCACGGTCCGCCCACCGGGCCTGCGTGCGCGGAATCGCCGATCGCCAATGCGTGCACGCTCGCCACGCGCGACCAGTCATTTCCGGCCGACCTGCTCGCCGCCATGGCGGAGGAGGCCGAGAAGGTCGTCGCCGCTGACGGGTAGCTTCACAGCGGCAAGTGGAACGCGGCTGTTAGCGACTCGGTCGACCGCTTCGCCGGACAGGCCGATCTCGCCGCCGTCGTCTCGCGGTGTCAGTGGCCAGTTGTAACTCCCCACAGGCGGCCAGTTCCTGGGGAACTATCTGGCCGCCCGCCGTCACGCTGAGTCAGACCGCCAGGGGCGGGCGGGCAGGAGTTGCCAGTCCGACTCCCAGCGCGCTGCCGACAAGAAGGCCCATGCCGTGGTTGTTGGTGAGGAGGCAAAGGACAAGACCCGCGGCGGGGATGACGAGAGCCACCCGCCGCAGGGCGACGACGCTGCCGCGCGCCGTGTACCAAGTGGCGAGTGCGCCGACGAGGCCGCAGATCGCCACGGAGTCCCCGCCTCCTTGGGGGCTCCAGCCGGCCATGCTCACCGCCTGCGCCGTCACGCCGCTTGCCGTAAAGACCAGCAACGTCCGCCAGGAGCCGAACTGCCGCTCGGCGAGCGGAGCGACAACCGCGAGCGCGGCCAGGTTGAACAGGAGTTGGAACCAGCCCGATGACTGCACCATCAAGGCGGTCACGGCTCGCCACCACGCACCATGAGGGTGTCGCTCGAGCGCATCGATCACGGCGGGGGCAGCCGTCTGGGCCACGCCGAGCACCGCCATGGTGGCCACCAGCCCCGTGGCGGCTCTCGGGAGAGGCTGCCGCCACGCCCGCAGCAAGGCCAGGGGAGGAGACATCTCCTCGCAGTCCTTCGTGGCGAGCGTCGCCAGGAGTTGGATGCCCGACACGATGACGACCACCGCGCACCCATAGAGCAACACACTGTTCATGTTCATGATCGAAGTCTGTCAGATGGTGCAGCTGCACCGACAAGCACAGCCATGCGAGTGACAAACGCAATGCCCCTGTCCCTGCCCGACAGCGTCAACGACACGGAGAGTGACACGCCAACTGGCCGTACGTGGGGAATTCGTACTGGCCGCCGTTATCGCGGTCCACCGGCTTGGAGGTCGAGCAGCCCCACACAGGCGGCCACATCGCTTACACGGAGGAGCAGTTCCTCGACTGCCACGTGGACGAGTTCGGCTTCGGCGAGGCGAACCTGATCCTCTACCCGAAGCACGTTCGCCCCGCCGGCCTCCTCCAGCACACCCGGAGCACCCCATGGAACGCACTGTATTTGACCCCAGTGCGTATGAAGGCCCTCGGCCGGCACTGCCTGCACAGTGCTGACCGGGGGCCTTGTTTGTGTTGGTCAGGATTCCTCCGCCTTGCGCTACG
>NZ_JOCF01000158.1 GCF_000720635.1 Streptomyces sp. NRRL WC-3742
CTAGATGAATGAGTCCAAGGTCAGTGATCGAAGGCGATCAGCGAGCGCATGACGGGGCGGCCAGTCTGGGCGTTGTGCCAGACGGCCGCAGTCAGGGCGAGAAGCCGTTGGAGGACCCGAACGGTGACCCCGCTGACAGTGCGCCCGCCGTGGCGTTCGAGGTCCAGCTGAGCCTTGAGGGTTTGGTTGACCGATTCGATCAGCTGTCGCAATGGCCTGAACAGCTGTGATCCGGCCCGCTCCGGTTCGCCCTTGCGGGCCGGCCGCAGCAGTCGCACGCCCAGGTAGGCGAGCTGTTGCTCGAACTCGCGGCCGTAGTAGTTCTTGTCGGCGAGAACAGTCTGCCCGGGCCGTTCAGCGATCAGAGCCGGGTCGGCGGTGAGGATGTCCAGCAGAACCTCGCGCTCGGGGGCCTTGGCGCCGGTCAGGGCGAAGGCGATGGGCAGGCCGTGCAGGGTGCACACCAGGTGCAGTCGCAGGCCCCGGAAGTAGCGCGAGTGGCTGGCGCAGTAGCCGTACTCCGCCCAGCCGGCCAGGTCTGAGCGCCTCGCGGTCTCCCGGGAGCGGCCGCACTCAACGGGGGTGGAGTCCACCACCCACACGTCGTCGCTCCACAGGGCGGTGTCGGTGGCCAGCTCGTACAGCACTCGCCGGACCAGGTCGGCCGATCGCCGCAGCCGCTTGTTCCAACGGCTCTGCTGGGGCAGATACGGGAACAGGTGCCGCAGGTGCGCGCGTGCGTGGCGAAGCCACCTCGCCTCGGAGGTGAACCCGAGCAGGGCCTGCATCACCGCGAGGGTCACCAGCTCGGCGTCACTCAGCCGCGGTGCGATGCCGATCTTCGGTCGCCATGGAGCGAACTGCGGAGAAGCTTTCAGCATGTCGTCGGTTCTCACGTACAGTGCCGTAGCGAGGGTGTCCAATTCGGTCGTCACACACTGACTTTGGACACCCTCGCCTCGTCTCCGCAGGGAAACCGCAGGACTTCGATCACGGTCCGGAGCTGGCGGCGACACTCGGATTGGTGGTGTCGAAGTAGACCGTGTCCGTGCCTGGACCGAGGTAGAACGCGCCGGAGTACGTCCCACCCGTCATTTCGCGGTCGAAGGAGTCGCTCCGGACCCACCTGGCGCCCTTGGGCATGAACTCAGCTAGCTCTGCTGGAAGTTGGCTTGGCGTCCCAGGCTGAAACCTCCGCTGCGGTGCCCCCATGAGGGCAGCGACGGCACCTGCTCTCAGCTGGGCGATTCCCACCACTCGGACATCGGTGGGGCCCGGAACGGACATCCTCGAGTCGGTGCCGAGCGCGGCGCCGAGCCAGTGTGCGCCGGACAGCGGGCCAAGAGCAGTGAACCGCCGCTCCAGCGGCGCCAGGTCTGTGCGGACCTTGCCGCCGTCGGTGCTTTTCGCGGTTGACGTACACGCCGCAAGGACCGTCATCGCGCCGAGCGCGAGCATCCCCCGGCGCCCGAGACCCGCCGTGTCACCCACAGACTGCCCTCCCCAGAGCTCCCGCATCCCATGCCTGATCGTAGCGGTCGGCTCAGAACTCCCACCCCTTGGAATCGATCATCTAG
>NZ_JOCF01000159.1 GCF_000720635.1 Streptomyces sp. NRRL WC-3742
GCCCCTGGCACCCCGCCCCCGAGGCGTAAACCCCGCGCGCCCACCGGCCCCACCGGGTCAGACTGCCGGGATGCCCCTGGCCAACACCGCCCTCGGCCGTCCCCCCGAGGCCAAGCTCCTGCTCCTCAACTGCGACGACCTCGGCCTCGACGAGGACGTCAACCTCGCCGTCGTCGAAGCCGTACGCGACGGCATCGCCGCCTCCACCAGCCTGATGACCGCCTGCCCGGCCGCCGCCCACGCGATGCGGCTCCTGCGCCGCCACCCCGAGATCCCCTACGGCGTCCACCTCACCCTGGTCTGCGAACGCCCCCGCCACCCCTGGGGGCCCCTCGTCAGCGCCGACCCCCTCGCCACCGACGGCCGCCTCCCCACCCCCGACGCCTGGCGCGCCCGCCCCCACCCGCCCCGACTCGACCACGTCGAACGGGAGTTCCGCGCCCAGATCGACGCCACCACGGCCACCGGGCGCGCCCCCACCCACCTCGACTTCCACTGCCTCGCCGACGGCGGCCACCCCGACGTCCTCGACCTCACCCTCGCCCTCGGCGCCGAGTACGGCCTCGCGGTACGCGTCTGGCTGCCGCCCGCCCTCGACCGGATGCGCGAACGCGGACTGCCCGTCGTCGACCACGGCTTCCTCGACAGCTTCTCCGTCCCCCTCGACGACAAGCCCGCCCACTACGCCCGCCTGCTCGCCGAACTCCCCCCGGGCCTGACCGAATGGGCCCTCCACCCCGCTCTCGCCCGCCCGAACTACCGCGCCCTCGACGACGGTTGGCGGGTCCGCCGCAGCGACTACGAGTTCCTGCTCTCCCCCGAGGCGCCCCGCCTCCTCGCCGAACACGGCATCACCGTCCTCGACTACCGCCCCCTGCAATCCCTCTGGCCACGATCCACCTGACCGAGAGCCCGCTGTGCCACCATGAGGACAGCCGAACACCCCCGTGCCCCAGGGAGGTTGAGCACCATGAACCCGATCCTCAGCTGCCACTGGCACGACCGCGAAGGCGAGTGGGCCCTGACCGTCGCCCACAACGCCACCGGCTGGGAGCTGATGGCCTCAGCGCCCCGCTGGTCCGAGTCCCTGCCCTTCTCCGACCCCGACGACGTCCGCCGCCTCGCCCAGGCCCTCCTGGACCTCCCCGCCGAACCCGAGCCCTACGAGTGCGAGTGGCAGCTCACCCGCACCGACCGCGAGCGCACCCACTTCGCCACCTTCGCCGTCGGCCTCGACCCCGACGACGACCACCGCCCCTACCTCGCCTACCAGTCCTACTACCACGTCGGCCAGGCCACGGGCCTCGGCCTGGAGGTCATCTGCGAGAACCCCCCGGTCGACCACCTCCGCGCCCAGGCCCACGCCTTCCTCACCACCCACCCCTGACCCCGTCCCCACCCCCAGCGGCCACCCACCGCCCCCACCC
>NZ_JOCF01000160.1 GCF_000720635.1 Streptomyces sp. NRRL WC-3742
AGCCACAACCCCACCCCCTGGGCCCTCCCCCGGTCCCGGCCGATGGCCGGGACCGCCTTGCGGTTGCTGGGCTGTCGGCCCATCCGCCGCCCCCGGAGCGGGGGGCGGCGGCCCTCGGGAGGCGTCGGTGGGCCTCCGGTCCGGCTCGGTCGTGCTCGGCTCCGTGGCGGGCCCTCACAGGCGCCCCGGACGGCTGTCCCTGACGGGCCCTCAACCGGGAATCCACGGCGGGCATCCGAAGCGTATCCGGCGGCGTTTCCCCGGCTTCCCAACGACTCTATAGTACCGATTCCTGGACGGGCGCAGGGCGCGAACAGGCAACCTCGCGGCAACCGTCCATCCCGGCTCTATTCGGCCGCCCTCCCGAGGGTAATTCGAATTCCCTCCCGACCCTTTTCATGCGGCAATCCGAAGCCTTTTCGAGGCGCAGCGGCAAGGAATCGAATTCAGGCACACCAGAAAGGAGCCTACGGCCCTCCACGCCGACACGGCGACCGCCATTCCGGCCCGTCCAAGAAATCCCGCCGAAAGCCAACCGAGAAATTCCCGGAGCAGCACCACCAAACCGAACACCGGACCAGGACGGACGGGCAGGGAACGGCCGCGCGACAGCCAGGACTGGCCCCGAGACAGCCGGGCACCCCTGGGAACCGGGACGGCCGGGACGGCGGCCAGGGCACGGGATCGGACGGCAGGGCCCAGCCCGGCGCAGCCGGACGGCCTGGCGGCCGACCAGGACGGCAACCAGGGCACAGCGGCGGAACGGAGCACGGCACGGGCCGGACGGCGCGGGCGAGCAGGGGAATCCACCGAGGCCGGCGAACCAGCGCGACCGGTGCAACACGGCACCGCAACACACCCGCCCCCGGCCCTCCCAGCCGCAAAACACCTGGTCAGACCCGCAACACAGCCCCACGTTGCACCCAGGCGCAACACCCCGTCACACCCCGCGCTGCACCCCCAACACCACACTGAGCACTAACTCGCTCCACCCCACACCCGCCACCCAGCCGCCGAGCACCACCACCAGGCCGCCGAGAAAGCCGGCCTTCCCGACGGCCGACGTCCTCGCCGTACCCGGCCGCCCCGGACGGCGGCCAGGACCACCAGCGCCTGGCGGTCGGCGACCCGGCACCCGCCGACGCCCGGCCGTCCGGCCGCCCCCGCCCCGCGGCTGTCGCGGGAGCTGTCGCGCCCCCACCACACACAGGGGATAAGGGGTATCCGCCCACGTCACACCACACGACACCACCCCAACGCGACAGCAGACGCGACAAGGGGGTGCGACAGCATCGAGGGATAGCCACCAGCCCCTCCCGCACACCAACCAGGGCAGCCTGACGGGCGGCCTCCACGGCGGCCTGACAGCCACCGACCTCGGGGGCGGG
>NZ_JOCF01000161.1 GCF_000720635.1 Streptomyces sp. NRRL WC-3742
GGAGGCACCCTTTGTCCACTGAGCACGGCCCCGGCCTCGTCAGACGAGTCGGGCTGTTCCAGGCCACGGCCATCAACATGAGCCAGATGGTCGGTTGCGGTCCGTTCGTGACCATTCCCCTCATGGTCGCCGCGTTCGGCGGCCCCCAGGCGATCATCGGCTGGATCGCCGGTGCGCTGCTCGCGCTGGTCGACGGGCTGGTCTGGGCGGAACTGGGCGCCTCCATGCCGGGCTCCGGCGGCACGTACGTCTACCTGCGCGAAGCCTTCCAGTACCGCACCGGGCGCCTGATGCCGTTCCTGTTCGTCTGGACCGCGATGCTGTTCATCCCGCTGATCATGTCGACCGGCGTGCAGGGCCTGGTCCAGTACCTCGCCTTCCTGTGGCCCGACATGAGCCCCGGACAGGGCGACATCGTCGGCGTCGCCGTCGTCGCCCTCGTCATCCTCCTGCTGTGGCGCAAGGTCGAGAACATCGGCAAGGTCACCGTCGTCATGTGGGCCGTAATGATCATCTCCGTCGCCGCCGTCATCCTCTCCTCCTTCACCCACTTCGACCCGTCGCTGGCCTTCACCTGGCCCGCCCACGCCATCGAACTCACCAGCGGCACCTTCTGGCTCGGCTTCGCCTCCGGCCTGACCATCGGCGTCTACGACTACCTCGGCTACAACACCGCCGCCTACATGGGCGCCGAGGTCAAGAACCCCGGCCGCGTCCTGCCCCGCTCCATCGTCTTCTCCGTCATCGCCGTCATGTCCATCTACCTGCTCCTGCAGATCGGCGTCCTCGGCGTCATCCCCTGGCAGGACATGCTCAACGCCGACAACGTCGCCTCCCAGTCCGTCGCCTCCGCCGTCCTCGAGCAGACCTTCGGCAAGACCGCGGCGAACATCGTCACCGTCCTCATCCTCGTCACCGCCTTCGCCTCCGTCTTCACCGGACTGCTCGGCGGCTCCCGCGTCCCCTACGACGCCGCCCGCGACCGCCTCTTCTTCCGCTCCTTCGCCAAACTCCACCCCAAGCACAACTTCCCCACCGCCGGCCTCGTCGCCATGGGCGCCATGACCCTCGCCGGCTACCTCCTCGCCCGGCACATCGGCAACACCGCCGAACACCCCCCGCTCACGATCCTGATCGCCCTGCTCACCACCGTCATGGTGATCATCCAGGCCCTCGCCCAGATCGCCGCCGTCACCGTCCTGCGCAAACGCCAGCCGAACCTGGCCCGCCCCTACAAGATGTTCCTCTACCCCCTCCCCAGCATCATCGCCGCCATCGGCTGGCTCACCGTGTACGGCTACGCCGACAAGGCCAACCCCGACATCCACCCCATCGA
>NZ_JOCF01000162.1 GCF_000720635.1 Streptomyces sp. NRRL WC-3742
CGCCCCGCCGCCGCCACCGACCGGCCCCGCCCCGCCGCCCGACCCCCTTGCCAGCCTCGAAGCGGCCCACCCGACCGCCGCGTGGAACGAGGAGCAACGAGGCAGCCGAACCTGTCCAGCACCGTCGAACGACGCCTCCTGGTGAACTACCGCGTCGCCCCCGACACCGCCGCCCGCCTGCTCCCGGCGCCGCCGCGCCCCCACCTCGTGCGCGGCCACGCGGTCGCCGACGTCTGCCTGCTGCGCCTCGCGGGCGTGCGGCCCGCCTGGGCGCCCGGCGAGACGCCCGAGCGGCTGCGCGTCGCCCTGGCGACCCGCGACGGCGCCGTCCGCGTCGACGTCACCGTCGAGGTCGCCGACGAACTGCGCGGCAGCGAGCTGTTCACGGGCCTCGCCGAGGCGTCCGACTTCTTCCGGGCCGGCGCGAAGGGCTTCTCGCCCGCCGGCTCCGGCGGCCGCCTGGACGGCATGGAACTGAGCACCGACGCCTGGCACGTGGAGGCGGGCCGGGTGCGCTCCGCCGCGTCCTCCTTCTTCGAGGACCCGGTCCGCTTCCCGCCGGGCAGCGCGGTCCTGGACTGCGCCCTGGTCATGCGCGGCGTCCCCGCCCGCTGGCGCCCGCTGCCGGCCCTGGCCTGCGACCGGGCCGTGCTCGCCCACACCGACGGCGAGATCCACGCCGTCGGTGTGGGCGCAGCCACGAGTACGCCCCCCTGGAGGAGGGCGAACTCGAGGACGCCACCATCACCTGCCCCTGGCACCACAGCCGCTTCTGCCTGCGCACCGGCCGGGCCCTCGACATGCCCGCCGTCGACCCCCTCGCCACCTACCCCGTCCACCTCACCGGCGACGACATCCACCTCGGCCCCCGCCGCACCCCCACCTGACCACCCCTGCCAGGGCCGGCGGGCACTACGGAAGTAGTGCCACTACTTCCGTAGTGCCCTCAGCCCCCGCCCCGCAGCCCGAACTCCGCGACCGCATCCAAGCCGTCGTCCTCACCCGCGAAAGCCGCCTCATCCACCCGTCATGACGCACCCGCCGTGACGAACACCCCCTCATCCACCCCGTCCAGCACCAGCCCGTTGTCCAGCCGCACCCGCACCGTCACCCGCTCCCGGTGCGCGGCCCACGCCGGCTCCAACCCCGCGACCTCGGCCTCCAGCCGCTCCCGGCTCCCCACCGGCATCGTGTGCCCGTAGTCCGCCAACAGCCCCTTCAGCCGCCGGTACTCGCGCACCTCGTCCCCTTCCGGCACCACCCCGTCCACCCGCTCGACCACGCCCTCCACCCCCGCCCCCACCGAAACGGACCCCACCACAC
>NZ_JOCF01000163.1 GCF_000720635.1 Streptomyces sp. NRRL WC-3742
CGGTGAAGGCCGCCGAGACGGTCGGGAAGGACTCGCGCGGCTACGACGCGGCGAAGAAGATCAACGGCAGGAAGCGGCACCTGGTGGTGGACACGAAGGGCCTGCCGCTGTTCGTCATGGTCACCCCCGCCGACATGACCGACCGCGACGCCGCGAAGGAGGTGCTGTTCCGACTCAGGCTGATGCACCCGGAGATCACGATCGTCTGGGCCGACTCCGCCTACGCCGGGCAGCTCGTCGGCTGGGCGAAGAAGTACCTGAACCTCACCATCAAGACGGTCAGCCGGCCCAAGGACGCGAAGGGGTTCGTGGTCCTGCCCCGTCGCTGGGTGGTCGAACGCTCGCACGCCTGGGTGATGCACGCGCGCCGTCACGCCCGGGACTACGAACGCCTCGTCCAGCACTCCGAGTCGCTGATCACCTGGGCCGCGATCACCCTGATGACCAGGCGCATCACTCAGCGGCAGTCCAAGCGGTCGGGACAGCCGGCCTCCCGCGAGGCCCAGCGGGACTGATCGTTCTCACGGTCACCACGGTGGCCCTGGCCCGGTCCTGCCCGCGGCGCCGTCCGGCGACCACTCTCCCACGGCCGTCGGCCGCCCGTCAGGCCGTTGAAGCCGCCCGCGTCAGCTCCGCTCGCCGTCCGGTCCGCCGTCCAGGCCAACCCGCGAGCGCCAGTCCGTGGCGGCCATCGCCTGCCACCGCACGCCGATCTCGATCTGGGCAGGCGTGAGCCCGGTCGCCTCCGCCAGTTCGGCTCCGCTCAGCCCGTTCGGGTGCTGGTCAAGGGCCCTGCCGATCTTGGCCGCCCACTGCTCGGGCTCGACGAAGGGCCGGTCTCGGTACTGCTCGACCAGCTGCCGCCCGTGCTCACGGCCGCAGGCCACGAGCAGCCTGCGGCCGTCGAACTCCTGGTTGGTGCGGTGCACCACCGAGGAGTCCCGCACGACGAAGTAGACCTCGCTGCCGTCCGCGATCACCGCCCCGCACAGGTCACACAGCTCCGGCTCGGGCACCTGCTCGCCCAGGCCCTCGTTCTCGGTCTCGTCCACACCCCATACCTACCCCCGAAACAGCCTTCTCCCCAGCTCAGAGCACACCTTCACACGGGCTCTGTTCGATTCCAGGGCCAGGAAGACGATTCGCATGCCATCGGAAACAGGTAC
>NZ_JOCF01000164.1 GCF_000720635.1 Streptomyces sp. NRRL WC-3742
ACCCGGGCCCGGCCACCCCCGGCCGCCCCGGGCCCGGCCACCACGAACCCACGAACGCGCAGGCCCACACGACACCCCCACCCGCCCGCACGGGCGCCGGGGCCCGCACGGAGCCCAAACCGTCCTTTCGACCACACACCGCCGTCCCCCGCAGCGGCCTCGACCACCTCCGGCCCTTCCCCGCCGCCCGCGCACACGAACGCCCCCGCCCCGGCCCAGACCGGCAGGCCCACGCACTCACCGCCCGGCCGATGACCACAAAGCCGCCGGTGACCGCCGACGGCCCACGGCGACCCAGGCGAGCGCGCGCGAAGCCCCCGTGCCGATCAGCGACCT
Organism: Streptomyces sp. NRRL WC-3742; assembly: GCF_000720635.1. GTDB lineage: Bacteria > Actinomycetota > Actinomycetes > Streptomycetales > Streptomycetaceae > Kitasatospora. The sequence continues at coordinate 337 of NZ_JOCF01000164.1, forward strand.
GCGGCAGGATCGAACCATGCCGACCACACCAGACACGATCGAGCTCAGCGAACACGAACTGCGTGCGATCACCGGCTACGCGGCCGAATGCGCCCGCAGGGCACTGCCGATCTTCGAACGGGACCTTCCCACCGACACCCGCCCCCGCGACGCCATCGAAGCAGCACACACCTTCGCCACAGGCGGCCGGCGCACCGCCGCCCTGCGCCGAAGCGCATGGGCCGCGCTCAAAGCCGCACAGGAAGCCACCTCACCCGCCGCGGCCGACGCGGCACGAGCGGCAAGCCACGCGGCCGCCGCCGCCTACCTCCACCCCCTGGCCAGCGCCCACCAGGTGAAACACCTCCTCGGCGCCGCAGCACACGCGGCACGGGCGCAAGAACTGGCATCCGGGGAAGACCCCCGCGCCGACACGGGCACCCTCACCTGGGCACACCACCACGCCCCACCGGCGGTCACCGCCGTGCTCACCCGCCTGCCCCCCGCACCCCCTCAGGCACACGCACAGGAAAGCTCATCCGCGACCTCGACACCGCACTACGCACCCGAGAACCAGACACCGAAGACCCACGGAAAACACCCACCGACGAAACCCGCCGACCGCCAATACCCCACCCGCCAACCACCGGGCCGCCGACAACCCTCCCGCCGACAACCGGGCCGACCCCCGCGTGACGGCGAGCACACCACACCCCCGCCCCCAAAAACACACCCTCGGGCGGGGGCGTTCTAACGACTCCCGGAACCAGCGCGAACACCGCGCCCACCGCAGCGGACACAGCCCCGCCCCACCCTCCCGAGGCCACACGACGAC
>NZ_JOCF01000165.1 GCF_000720635.1 Streptomyces sp. NRRL WC-3742
GGCGACCAAGCCCTCTACGACCTCCAACTCACCGCCAAAACCGACGGCACCCTCACCGACACCGCACACAAGAGCTTCGGCATCCGGGACGTCAAGGCCCCGTTGAACGAGAACGGCGCGCGCGAGTACATCATCAACGGCCACCCGATCCACATCCGGGGTGGCAACGACTCGACCGACCTGCTCTGGCGCTGGAACGCGAAGGAGGTGTCCTCCCGGTTCGACTACGCCCTCAACATGGGCATCAACGCGATCCGGTTGGAAGGCCACCTGGAGCCGGACGAGTTCTACGACATGGCCGACAGGGCGGGCATGCTCCTGCTGCCGGGCTGGGAGTGCTGCAACAGGTGGCAGGACATGAACGACTCGGGAGGAATCCCCAACCCCTTCACCGAGGCCGAGCACAAGATCAACCACGACTCCATGGCCGCCGTCGCGGCCCGGCTGCGCAACAACCCCAGCGTGATCTCGTTCCTCATCGGCAGTGACCTCGCCCCGTCGCCGGGGTCGGCGGCCGACTACAAGAAGGCCCTGGAGGCGGCGGACTGGACGCTTCCGGTCGTCAGCGACATCAACGGGAACCAGAACGGGAAGGACGTCGCCGGCTACGAGAGCGGCATGAAGATGACCGGCCCCTACGAGTGGGTGCCGCCCAACTACTGGTACCGCAAGGAGGCCGGAGGCGCCGAGGGCTTCAACTCCGAGACGAGCGCCGGCCCGAGCATCCCCACCATGGACACCCTCAAGCGGATGATGACGGACGACGAACTCAAGACCATGTGGACCAACCCCGAGGCGGTCCTCTACCACCGGGCGCCGAACACGTCCTTCGCGACTCTGAAGGACTTCAACGAGGCGATGAAGCAGCGCTACGGCAAGCCCGACGACCTCGCCGACTACGTCCGCAAGGCCCAGCTCGCCCAGTACGAGGCGGTGCGGGCCGAGTTCGAGGCGTACGGCCGCAACTTCACCGACGACGAAAACCCGTCCACCGGCCACATCTACTTCCTGCTCAACAACCCGTGGACCTCCCTGCACTGGCAGCTCTTCGACCGCTACGGCGACCAGGGCGGCGCCTACTTCGGAGCCCAGAAGGCCAACGAGCCGCTCCACATCCAGTAC
>NZ_JOCF01000166.1 GCF_000720635.1 Streptomyces sp. NRRL WC-3742
CGGCGCGGCCGTCGGTGCCTCGCGCGCGGCCGTCGACGCCGGCTGGTACCCGCACACCAGCCAGGTCGGCCAGACCGGCAAGCAGGTCTCCCCGCAGCTGTACGTGGCCAACGGCATCTCCGGCGCCATCCAGCACCGCGCCGGCATGCAGACCTCGAAGACCATCGTGGCCGTCAACAAGGACCCCGAGGCCCCGATCTTCGAGCTCGCCGACTACGGCGTCGTCGGCGACCTCTTCGAGGTCCTGCCGCAGCTGACCGCCGAGGTCAACTCCCGCAAGGGCTGACCCTGCAGCACACCGAAGGAGGGCGTGGCACCCGGTACCCCGGGGGCCACGCCCTCCTTCCGTATCCGTATCCGGATCAGCGCCGAATCCGGATACGGCGCGCACCCCTACTCGGCGAAGGCCGCCAGGTGCTGGGTGAACCCGCCCCGGGACGGCGGCAGCGGGCGCGGCTCGGCGTCCAGCGGGTGCTGCGGCTCCTCCATCGGCAGCAGCCGCAGCTCCGGCTGGTCGCCCTCGGGGGAGGGGAGCAGCCGCACCCGGGTGCCGACCGGCACGGTGCTGCGCAGCCCGTCCACGATGCACCAGACGTCGAAGCCCTCCGCCATCCGGATCAGCGACTTCTGACGGACCAGCGGGGTGCGGGCCTGCTCGACCTCGCAGCGGCGTACGACGCCCGTTCCCTCGCTCGGCTCCAGCTCCAGCTCGGTGGAGCCGCAGGTGGGGCACAGCAAGCGCTGGAAGGTCGGGTTGCCGCACCAGGCGCAGCGCTGGAAGTACAGCGTGGCGATCGGGCTGTCGGCGTCGATGGTGGGGTGGACCACGCTGTCATCTCCCTGCGTTCGGACCGGAGCGTTCGGCAGAAGTTCGGCAGAAAAAAGGATAGGGAACTCAGTGCCGTCATGTGAAGGCACTGAGTTCCCTTTTTGCTGCGCGCATGCATAATGAAGGGTACTGAGTACCGTCGTGAAACAGGAGTGGCGACCATGAGCCAGGACTTCGATCTCTTCCGTATCTCCGAGGAGCACGAGATGCTCCGTGAGGCGGTGCGTTCGCTGGCCGAGGCGAAGATCGCTCCGTTCGCGGCGGAGGTG
>NZ_JOCF01000167.1 GCF_000720635.1 Streptomyces sp. NRRL WC-3742
GTACTGGATGTGGAGCGGCTCGTTGGCCTTCTGGGCTCCGAAGTAGGCGCCGCCCTGGTCGCCGTAGCGGTCGAAGAGCTGCCAGTGCAGGGAGGTCCAGGGGGAGTTGTACATGAAGTAGACGTTCCCGGTGGCCGGCTTGTCCGCGTCGGTGAAGTTGCGGCCGTACGCCTCGAACTGGGCCCGCACCGCCTCGTACTGGGCGAGCTGGGTCTTGCGGACGTAGTCGGTGAGGCTGGTCGGCTTGCCGTAGCGCTCGGTCAGTGCCTTGTCGAAGTCGGCCAGGGTTTCGAACTTCGTGCCCGGCGCCCGGTGGTAGGGCACGTAGTCGGGGTCGGTCCACAGGGACTTGAGTTCGTCGTCCGACATCATCCGCTTGAGGGTGTCCATGGTGGGGATGCTCGGACCGGCGCTGGACTCGGAGTTGAAGCCCTCGGCGCCGCCCTGTTCCTTCCGGTACCAGTAGATCGGCGGCACCCACTCGTAGGGGCCGGTCATCTTGATGCCGCTCTCGTAGTCGAGGACGTTCGCACCACTCAGGCCGCTGACCACCGGGTTCGGCCAGTCCGTCGCGGTCAGCGCCTGCTTGTAGTCCTGGGCCGATGCCTGCGAGGGCGTCTTGTCACTGCCGATGAGGAAGGAGATCACGCTGGGGTGGTTGCGCAGCAGGGTGGAGACGGCGGCCATCGAGCCCCGGTTGATCTCGTGTTCCTGCGGGGTGTAGTCGCCGCTGTCCTCCCACTTGTTGCAGCACTCCCAGCCCGGCAGTAACAGGACACCGGCTCTGTCGGCCATGTCGTAGTACTCGTCCGGCTCCAGGTGGCCTTCCAGGCGGACGGTGTTGATGCCCAGGTTGACCGTGTAGTTGATCCGATCGGCGGCCTCCTTCGCGTTCCAACGCCAGAGCAGGTCCGGTGACTCGTTCCCGGCCCGGATGTGGATGGGGTGGCCGTTGATCTCGTAGCTGCGGGCGCCGTCCTTGTTGAGCTCGGCCTTGACGTCCCGGATGCCGAAGCTCTTGTGTGCGGTGTCGGTGAGGGTGCCGTCGGTTTTGGCGGTGAGTTGGAGGTCGTAGAGGGCTTGGTCGCC
>NZ_JOCF01000168.1 GCF_000720635.1 Streptomyces sp. NRRL WC-3742
AGCCCCGCCCGCGCCTCCAGACACAGCGCCCCCACCCGCACACCCTCCGGGGGGCAACTTGCGCCCCCCGGAGCCCGAAAGCAGCGACACACCCCCAGGCGCCACCCCGACACCCACGGGAACGACCGCACCGCAACACGCCCGCACAAACCCGGCCCCCGACGAACGCCCGCACCGCAACCCGCGCAACACCCCACCCGCGCAACAGCCCCGCCCGAACAGCCCGCCCGCTAGACCCTTCCCGCCCCGAACACCCGGGGGGGTCAGCGCGCCGAGGCCCCGCACGAATCGCACACCCCGGTCGCCGGGAACTCGATGAAACACCCCGGACACACCGCCGCCACCCGCACCGGCGCCGCCGAAACACCCTGCGCCCCACCCCGGCCCGAACCCGACGCCGCCCGGCCCGACGCCCGCCGCGACAACGACTCCCGCAACCGCGGCGCCAACGCCGGCGTACCACCGTCCGCCGGCAACACCGCCCCGAAATGCCGGTAACACGCCAACCGCGCCGCAGCCGCATGCTCCTCACGGTCCAACTCCGACGCCAGCGGCGCATGTCCCGCCACCGCCAACACCTCCTGATACCCCACCCCCACCCGGCCGTCCTGCGCATGCACCACCAAAGACGTCAACGGCGGATCCCCACGCCGATGCGCCTCCCGCACCACCAACGCCAAAACCTTCCCCAACCACTGCCGCTGATCGAAACGCGTCCGCACCCCCGACACCTCCTGCACCAGCGCCGCCAGATCCCCGTACGTGATCACCGCGTGATAACGCCCCGCCACCTCCACCAACGCCGGATACGCCGCCCTCGTCCACACGATCTGCGCCTGAGTCCCACTCACCGGCGCACCATCCCCCCCCCGCCAATACCCAGGCCCCTGCTGCATCATCCCGCCCACCCCTACACCCCATCGACTCGACCACACACCACCGCAGCCAAAACTACCCCGCCCCCACGTTCTGCCCCTGACCCCCCCCCCCCGGCCCACCATCCCCCCCCCGCCAATACCCAGGCCCCTGCTGCATCATCCCGCCCACCCCTACAC
>NZ_JOCF01000169.1 GCF_000720635.1 Streptomyces sp. NRRL WC-3742
TGTCCCTGAACAGTGTGCTCACGAGACGCGGCAGCGCCGTGCTCGTCGCGGGAATCATGGTCGCCGCAGCAGCCGTGACAGGCATGCCCGAACGCGCACGGGCCGCCGCCCCGACCGTACCCGCCGTCGCCGCCACCACCGTCCCCGACGCGACCGGCTCGACCACCGCCCTGACCGGCTACGCCATCCAGTCCTCCGCCAAGGTCACCGACAGCGCGGAAGCCATCTCCACCCCCGGCTACCAGCCCACCGGCTGGCACCCGGCCGGCGCCCGCTCCACCGTCTACGCCGCACTCGTCGCCGACAAGACGTACCCGGACCCGTTCTACTCCGAGAACATGAAGACGGTCCCCACCGACCAGTTCCAGGTCCCCTGGTGGTACCGCTCCGACTTCACCGTCAACGACACCACCACCCGCACCTACCTCAACGTCACCGGCATCGTCTCCGCCGCCGACGTCTACGTCAACGGCACCCGGGTCGCCACCCAGACCGACATCGCGGGCATGTACACCGCCCACGAACTCGACGTCACCGACTACGTCCAGCAGGGCACCAACACCGTCGCCCTCCGTATCAAGCCCAACGACCCCAAGAAGGACTTCACCTCCGGCTGGATCGACTGGAACCCCTCCCCGCCCGACAACAACATGGGCATCGTCTACGACATCACCCTCCGACGCGCCGGCGCCGTCTCCCTCGGCGACGCCCACGTCATCACCGACGTGACCATGCCCTCCCTCGACTCCGCCAAGCTCACCGTCAAAGCCACCGCCCGCAACAACTCCACGAATACCGCCACCACCACCGTCACCGGCACCATCGGCGACATCACCTTCACCAAGGACCTCACCCTCGCCCCCGGCGAGACCAAACCCGTCGTCTTCACCCCCGACGACACCCCCCAACTCACCCTCACCAACCCCCGCATCTGGTGGCCCGCCCGCATGGGCGACCAAGCCCTCTACGACCTCCAACTCACCGCCAAAACCGACGGCACCCTCACCGACACCGCACACAAGAGCTTCGGCATCCGGGACGTCAAGGCC
>NZ_JOCF01000170.1 GCF_000720635.1 Streptomyces sp. NRRL WC-3742
GGCCTCGTCGGCTACGAGATGGCCCTGCTCGTCGACCGCGCAGGAGCCGTCCTCACCCCCGCACTCCGCGCAGAACTCCAGGGCAGTCTCCTGCACTGACGGTTCGTCGGATACCGTCCAGGTATTCGAAGCACCTCCGCGTCCTTCCCGGGCCCGCTTCGGCGGGTCCGGGTTCGGACGTAGTACGGCCTTCGCACCACCGGTCCCGGACCACACCCGGGGCCTGCACCGCACCGCCGCACCTTGTGAGGAGAGGAACCGTGACACCGCCCGACGACCGCAGCGGCCAGTACGGCGTTCCGTACCCTGGCACAGGCCATGACGCCTTCGGAACTCCCGGCGTCGGCCACGGTCAGACATACGACCGGCAGCAGTACGGACAGCAGCAGAATCCGTACGCCCGGCAGGAGCAGTACGGCCGGCACGGCCAGTACGGCCAGCCCGCCCAGCAGTACGGCCAGCACGACCCGTACGCCCGGCAGCAGCCCCCGTACGGCGCCCAGGCCCCCGGGTACCCGAACCCGGCGTCCTCCCCGATGCCCGCCCCGGACCCCGGCTTCCGGCCGGCGCAGGAGCCCGGGCACATCGAGGAGTTAGACGACGAACAGGACTCCGGCCCGCTGATCAGACCGTTCGCGATGACCGGCGGCCGCACCCGCCCGCGTTACGAACTCGCGCTGGAGGCCCTGGTCTCCGCCGACGTCGACCCGCAGCGCCTGGCCACCCTGCTCCCCGAGCACCAGCGCATCTGCACGCTGTGCACCGAGGTCAAGTCCGTCGCGGAGGTGTCGGCCCTGCTCTCCCTCCCGCTGGGAGTGGCCCGCATCCTCGTCGCCGACCTGGCCGAAGCCGGCCTGGTCGCCATCCACCAGCCCGCTTCCGGCGGCGAATCCGGAAACCAGCCCGACGTCACGCTGCTCGAAAGGGTCCTCAGTGGACTTCGCAAGCTCTAACGCGGCCGCCTCCACCCGCGCCACCACCTCCGCGAAGATCGTCGTCGCGGGCGG
>NZ_JOCF01000171.1 GCF_000720635.1 Streptomyces sp. NRRL WC-3742
CCCCCACACCCCTCACCGGCCCCCCGCCCCCGCCGCACCGGCGCCCGCACGCGCCTGGTTGAACCGCAGCATGTTGCCCGCCGGATCACGAAAAGCACAGTCCCGCACCCCGTACGGCTGGTCCATCGGCTCCTGCAGCACCTCCGCCCCCGCCGCCCGCAACCGCTCATACGTCGCATCGCAGTCGTCGGTACGGAAGATCACCCCCCGCAGCAGCCCCTTCGCCAGCAACTCCGCCGCCGCCAGCCGGTCCTCCGCACTCGCGTGCGGATCCGCCACCGGCGGCTCCAGCACGATCTCCACCCCCGGCTGCTCCGGCGAGCCCACACTCACCCACCGCATCCCCTCGAACCCCACATCACTGCGCACCTCGAACCCCAGAACGTCACGGTAGAACACCAGAGCCCGGTCATGGTCGTCGACAGCGATGAAACACTGCGCCAGCTGAATACCCATACCCCCACGCTACGCGCCGACACCGCGCCCCGGCCCGGGCCCGGGCCCGCGCCCGGGCCGGGTACCCACCATCGCCGCACACGCCGGGATCACCGCCCCCGCCCCGTGGTCCGCCGCCCGGTACACACTCGGACTGCACCCCACCAACCGCGTGAACCGCGCACTGAACGACCCCAGCGACGTACAACCCACCGCCACACACACCTGCGTCACCGACAGATCCCCACGCCGCAGCAACGCCTTCGCCCGCTCGACACGCCGCGTCATCAGATACCCGTACGGCGTCTCCCCGTACACCGCACGGAAACTACGCGCGAAATGCCCCGCCGACATCAACGCCGTCCCCGCCAACGCCGCCACATCCAACGCCTGCGCGTACTCCCGATCCATCCGGTCACGCGCCCGACGCAACCGCACCAGATCCTCCAACGGAACACGAACCGCCACACCCCCCACCC
>NZ_JOCF01000172.1 GCF_000720635.1 Streptomyces sp. NRRL WC-3742
CCTCCTTGACGGCTCAGCCCTGGCCTATACTTGAGCAGTCAAGGAGGTGGCAATGACAATCCCGACCCCTGCCCCCGGCGAGACCCCCGACCCGCTCGACACCGCCCTCCGGCTCGTCCGCGCCCAGGCCGCCCTGGTCAAGCGCTTCGACGCCACCCTCGGCGGCCTGCACGGCGTCAGCCTCTCCGACTTCACGATGCTGCTCCACCTCGGCCAGGCCCCCGGCGGCCGGATGCGCCGCGTCGACCTCGCCGAAGCCCTCGGCCTCACCGCCTCCGGCGTCACCCGGGGCCTCGCCCCCCTCGAACGCATCGGCCTGGTCTCCCGCGAGGCCGCCGCCCGCGACGCCCGCGTCGCCTACGCCGCCCTCACCCCCACCGGCCGCGAACGCCTCGCCGAGATGCTCCGCACCGCCCGCCAGGTCGCCGCCGACCACTTCGCCGCCACCACCTGGAGCCCCGAGGACCTCGACCGCCTCACCACCCTCCTCACCCGCACCGGCGGCACCGCCCCCGACACCCGCCGCATCCCAGGCGCCTCCTAGGCTGATCCTTCGACGCACCCGCACCACCACGAAGGGCCACAGCATGACCGACACCCCCGACCTCACCGTCGACGGCACGGGCCTGCTCTGCGTCCAACTCCTGCTGCGCCTGCGCGCCCGGATCGCCCACCTGCCCGCCGGCGCCGTCGTCCACATCCGCACCACCGACCCGGCCGCCCCGCTCGACCTGCCCGCCTGGTGCCACCTCACCGGCCACACCTACCTCGGCCCCCTCCCCCACCCCGCCGAGTCCTACGAGGTCTACGGGCTGCGCCTCACCTCCGCCCCCCTCCCCCCCCCCCCCCAACGCCCCCCGGACCCCCCCCCCCCGGCGGC
>NZ_JOCF01000173.1 GCF_000720635.1 Streptomyces sp. NRRL WC-3742
GACCCCAGTGCGTATGAAGGCCCTCGGCCGGCACTGCCTGCACAGTGCTGACCGGGGGCCTTGTTTGTGTTGGTCAGGATTCCTCCGCCTTGCGCTACGTGCCCTTCTTCGGGGGATTCCAGCCTCGGGGTTTGGCCCACATGATCACCACACGCTCAGGAGTGATCCGTTCGCCGACCCTTGCCGCCTTCCTGAGGAAGACTCCCCCGCAGGTCCTGGGTACGCGCCGCCTGCGTTCAAGCGGTCGAGCCGCGCCACTGCCTCCTCGGCGATCTTGATTTGCGCCCTCGCGGCGGCCTCCGCCCCACTCTCTCTAGGCTGCTGCAACACAACCCAGCGCTTGGCCACCGCGACCATCGTCGGGTCGGTCGGATCGTTCTCGGTCAGCCTCTTCTTCCACTCGCCCAGGACAACTCGGAGAACCCCAGGGCGTTGGATGGCGACCGGCTCTGGGCATTCGATGCCCGAGAGGTTGTGGCCGCAGCGGAAGGAGTGGGACGTCGAGTTGGCGCGGTGCCCCTTCTCCATGTCGATACCGCCACCGGCGCACCAGGTCATGCCGGCAACGGGAAACGGCTCCGGCGGAACGTACTCGTCGTGTTTGACACCGAACTTCTCTGGCGTCTCGTGGCCTGCGGCGACGCGCCGCTGCTTGTCCCACGTGGCCTGCGAGATTCCCTGGAACCCCTTGGCGAAGACGTCTACCGGCTTCCCCTTGCCGTTGAGGTAGGTCTGCGGCCTTCCCCTCACGCTCACGGTCTGCCATCCGAGGTAGACAGGGTTCCTGAGGATCTTGCCGACGGTGCTGACTCGCACGGGGCCCCCGCGTGCGCCCGTCCATCCGTCAGCGGTCAGTCCCAGCGTGATCTTCCGCTGCGATTTCCCCTGCGACGCCTCCTCGT
>NZ_JOCF01000174.1 GCF_000720635.1 Streptomyces sp. NRRL WC-3742
GACTTCGATCTCTTCCGTATCTCCGAGGAGCACGAGATGCTCCGTGAGGCGGTGCGTTCGCTGGCCGAGGCGAAGATCGCTCCGTTCGCGGCGGAGGTGGACGAGCAGGGGCGGTTCCCGCAGGAGGCGCTGGACGCGTTGCAGGGCAGTGACCTGCATGCGGTGCACGTGCCGGAGGAGTTCGGTGGTGCGGGGGCGGACGCGCTGGCGACGGTGATCGTGATCGAGGAGGTCGCGCGGGTGTGCGCGTCGTCCTCGCTGATCCCGGCGGTGAACAAGCTGGGTTCGCTGCCGGTGCAGCTGTCGGGCTCGCAGGAGCTGAAGGCGAAGTACCTGGGGGCGCTGGCCCGGGGCGAGGGGATGTTCTCGTACTGCCTGTCGGAGCCGGAGGCGGGTTCGGACGCGGCGGGGATGAGGACGCGTGCGGTGCGCGACGGCGACTTCTGGGTGCTGAACGGTGTGAAGCGCTGGATCACCAACGCCGGGGTCTCGGAGTTCTACACCGTCATGGCGGTCACGGACCCGGAGCTGCGCTCGAAGGGCATCTCGGCGTTCGTGGTGGAGAAGGGCGACGAGGGCGTGTCCTTCGGCGCGCCGGAGAGGAAGCTGGGCATCAAGGGCTCGCCGACGCGTGAGGTGTACTTCGACAACGTGCGTATCCCGGCGGACCGGATGATCGGTGCGGAGGGCACGGGCTTCGCCACGGCGATGAAGACGCTGGACCACACGCGGGTGACGATCGCCGCGCAGGCGGTGGGTATCGCGCAGGGCGCGCTGGACTACGCCATCGCGGAGTTCCAGGGCGTGCAGTTCATGCTGGCGGACATGGCGATGAAGCTGGAGGCGGCCCGCCAGCTCACCTACGCCGCCGCCGCGAGGTCCCAGCGCGGTGACGGTGACCTGACGTTCTTCGGTGCGGCGGCCAAGTGCTACGCGTCGGACGCGGCGATGGAGATCACCACGGACGCGGTG
>NZ_JOCF01000175.1 GCF_000720635.1 Streptomyces sp. NRRL WC-3742
ACGGACGGCACCCTGCACCTCCAGACCCTGGTCGCCGGAAAGGTCTACGAGGACCAGCGCAACACCGACGGCACCTGGACCGGAGCCAACCTCCTCGACGGCAACGGAAGCATCACCGCCATCTGCGGCACCGGCCTGGCCGACGGAACACTCCACCTGGAAACCGTGCTCTGGGGCAACGTCTACGAGAACCAGCGCAACACCGACGGCACCTGGACCGGAGCCAACCTCCTCGACAACAACGGCCACATCACCGCCATCTCCGCCGCCGGCTTCCTCAAGTGACCCCGACCATCAGTGGAGCGTCCGTCATGTCGACCATTTTCCGAAAGCATCGTCTCGCCGTCCCGCTGGTCCTCGCAGCTGCCCTGGGTATCTGGTCGAACCCCTCCGGGGGGACGGCGCACGCAGCCTCTCTCAGCACCTGGGACAAGGTCGCCCAGTGCGAGAGCGGTGGCAACTGGAGCGCCAACACCGGCAACTCCTACTACGGCGGCCTCCAGTTCGCCGCCTCCACCTGGAACGCGTTCGGCGGGCAGCGGTACGCGCCCTACGCCAACCAGGCCACCAAGGTGCAGCAGATCATCATCGCGCAGAAGGTGCTGGCCGCCCAAGGACAGAACGCCTGGAGGGACTGCGGCCCCAAGTCCGGGCTGGGCGCTGACAAGGCGGACCCGTTTCTGATGCGGCTTGACACGGTGGTGGCGGGCAATGTGTGGGACAACCAGCGGAACACGGACGGCACCTGGACCGGTGCGGGCATGATCGATGCCGGCGGG
>NZ_JOCF01000176.1 GCF_000720635.1 Streptomyces sp. NRRL WC-3742
GTGAAGTACGTGCCGGACGCGACGGGTGACCGTCGTTTCTCGGACGATCACACCACCGACCGGGAGGGCGTGGACGGCCTCCTGTCGGAGCTGGACGAGTACGGCGTGGAGCAGGCGCTGCGGATCGCGGAGGCGAACGAGGGCGCGGAGGTGACGGTCCTGACGGTCGGGCCGGACGACGCGAAGGACGCGCTGCGCAAGGCGCTGTCGATGGGTGCGGACAAGGCCGTGCACGTCAACGACGAGGACATCCACGGCACCGACGTGATCGGGACGTCGGCGGTGCTGGCGAAGGCGCTGGAGAAGACCGGGTTCGACCTGGTGATCGGTGGTATGGCGTCGACGGACGGCACGATGGGTGTGCTGCCGGCGCTGCTGGCGGAGCGTCTGGGTGTGCCGCAGCTGACGCTGCTGTCGGAGGTGTCGGTCGAGGGCGGCGTGGTGAAGGGCCGTCGTGACGGGGACGCGGCGACGGAGCTGGTCGAGGCGTCGCTGCCGGCGGTGGTCTCGGTGACGGACCAGTCGGGCGAGGCCCGCTACCCGTCGTTCAAGGGGATCATGGCGGCGAAGAAGAAGCCGGTGCAGGAGCTGGACCTGGACGATCTGGGCATCGAGGCGGACGAGGTCGGTCTGGCGGGGGCCTGGACGGCGGTGGAGTCGGTGGCGGCGCGTCCGGCGCGTACCGCGGGCACGGTCGTCAAGGACGAGGGTGAGGGCGGCAAGCAGCTCGCGGCCTACCTCGCCGACCAGAAGTTCATCTAGTCC
>NZ_JOCF01000177.1 GCF_000720635.1 Streptomyces sp. NRRL WC-3742
CCGTGACCACGTCGACCGCAACCGCCGTCCGTACCGGTCGGGCGGCCGCCCGCGCGACCGGCCTGAACAAGGTCTACGGGGAGGGCGAGACCCGCGTGGTCGCGCTCGACGACGTCAGCGTCACCTTCCCCCAGGGCGAGTACACCGCCATCATGGGCCCCTCCGGCTCCGGCAAGTCCACCCTCATGCACTGCATGGCCGGCCTCGACACCGTCTCCTCCGGCTCCACCACCATCGGCGACACCGAACTCGTCGGCCTCAAGGACAAGCAGCTCACCCAGCTGCGCCGCGACCACATCGGCTTCATCTTCCAGGCGTTCAACCTCCTCCCCACCCTCACCGCCCTGGAGAACATCACCCTCCCCATGGACATCGCCGGCCGCAAGGCCGACAAGGCATGGCTCGACCGCGTCGTCGACACCGTCGGCCTCTCCGGACGCCTCAGCCACCGCCCCTCCCAGCTCTCCGGCGGCCAGCAGCAGCGCGTCGCCTGCGCCCGCGCCCTCGCCAGCAAGCCCGACATCATCTTCGCCGACGAGCCCACCGGCAACCTCGACTCCCGCTCCGGCGCCGAGATCCTCTCCTTCCTGCGCAACTCCGTACGCGAACTCGGCCAGACCGTCGTCATGGTCACCCACGACCCCGTCGCCGCCTCCTACGCCGACCGCGTCGTCTTCCTCGCCGACGGCCGCATCGTCGACGAACTCCACCGGCCCACCGCCGACACCGTCCTGGACCGCATGCG
>NZ_JOCF01000178.1 GCF_000720635.1 Streptomyces sp. NRRL WC-3742
GGCCTCGTCGGCTACGAGATGGCCCTGCTCGTCGACCGCGCAGGAGCCGTCCTCACCCCCGCACTCCGCGCAGAACTCCAGGGCAGTCTCCTGCACTGATCCGGCTCCGCGCGGCCGTACCACCCTCGCTCCACCCGATGCCGGGCCCGACCCGACCGAGCCCGGCGCCTCACCCTCAGCTACCCTCAGGCAGCTGATCCCGCCTCAGCTGGCATCGCCCCAGCTGGAACCGGCTGCCCCAGGCTGCAGCGCAAGGAGGACCCATGACCCCGCCCTCGACACCCGGCGGCCCGTACGGCAACGGGTACGGCAGCGGCTACGGTGGGCAGCAGTCCGACGGCTACGAGCAGCAGCCGCTGGTCCGCCCGTACGCGATGACCGGTGGCCGCACCCGTCCGCGGTACCAGCTCGCCATCGAGGCTCTGATCTCGACCGTCGGTTCGGCCGACCGGACGGGCGGGCTGCTGCCCGAGCACGCCCGGATCGTGAACCTCTGCCGTGAGGTCAAATCCATCGCGGAGATCTCCGCTCTGGCCGGCGTGCCGCTCGGTGTGGCGCGCATCCTCGTCGCCGACCTGGCCGAGGCCGGTCTCGTCGCCATCCACCAGCCCGCCGCCGCGGGCGAGTCGGGCGGAACGCCCGATGTCACGCTGCTCGAAAGGGTCCTCAGTGGACTTCGCAAGCTCTAACGCGGCCGCCTCCACCCGCGCCACCACCTCCGCGAAGATCGTCGTCGCGGGCGG
>NZ_JOCF01000179.1 GCF_000720635.1 Streptomyces sp. NRRL WC-3742
GCATCGAGGGATAGCCACCAGCCCCTCCCGCACACCAACCAGGGCAGCCTGACGGGCGGCCTCCACGGCGGCCTGACAGCCACCGACCTCGGGGGCGGGTCAGGCGCTCTGCAAGAGCGCGGGCTGGACGCTCAGCACGTGCTCCGCTGGCCGGTGCCGCTCGTACAACGCAATGGCCTCCTCGAAGAGACCGGCCGCGAAGAAGGCCCGCACCTGTTCCCCGGCCGGGGAACCCGCAGTGGCGAGACAGGCCAGCTCCGCACCGGCCTCCAACGCCTCCTCCCGAGTGCGGAACCCCCACACGCAGAGCGCTTGAACACCCCGGTCGCCCCGGTGGGCCAGCGTCCACATCCCAGGCACCACCAAGTCGCCCTCGACGCCCGGCAGCCGGTCAGCCTGAGCACAGATCATCACGTCATGGATGAAGCCGATGTTCGCCATGGCCTCACGCTGGCAGAGCCGCCCCAGCAGGACCTCCCGTTCACCGAAAGCCCGCCCGTACGAGCTATAGCCAGGACAAGGCCGCCCCAACAACAACCCGCCAGCAGCGGCGAGGCAGCGCCGGACGACCCAGCCCCGGAAGAAACCGAACACCAACCCCCATAACAAACCCCCCACCAGACCGCTCTAATCCGAACCAAGAAAACCACGCCGCCCAATTCGGAAAAACACCCGAACCGAAATACCACCACGAACAACAC
>NZ_JOCF01000180.1 GCF_000720635.1 Streptomyces sp. NRRL WC-3742
TCGGCCAATTCGACGAAGGTGGGGGTGTTCCGCAACGGGAACTGGGGGCTGCGCAACGCCTCCGGCGGTACGACCTCGGTCTCCTTCGGCCAGCCCGGCGACGTCCCTATCACCGGCGACTGGGACGGCACCGGCCACACCCAGATCGGCGTCTACCGCCCCTCCACCCGCGAGTTCGCCCTGCGCCACGACGACGGCACCAGCAACTCCCTCGTCTTCGGCGACCCCGGCGACATCCCCGTCCCCGGCATGTGGGACCACAACGGCCACGCCCAGATGGCCATCTTCCGCCCCAGCACCAACACCTTCGTCATCCGCCACGACAACGGCACCACCGACTCCGCCACCGTCGGCAACCCCGGCGACATCCCCGTCGTCGGCGACTGGGACGGCGTCGGCCACACCCAGATGGGCGTCTTCCGCCCCTCCACCAACGACAACGAACAGAACACCTTCGCCCTGCGCCACGACGACGGCACCCTCTCCACCGTCACCTACGGCAACAAGGGCGACCTGCCCGTCGTCGGCGACTGGGCCGGCCGAGGCCGCACCACCTACGGCATCTACCGCCCCAACACCAGCGACTTCGCCCTCGCCAACGCCTACAACAACACCCCCGACCTGACCTTCCAGTTCGGCAACCCCGGCGACACCCCCGTCACCGGCAACTGGAACTGAT
>NZ_JOCF01000181.1 GCF_000720635.1 Streptomyces sp. NRRL WC-3742
CAGGAACGGCACCGGACGCTCGTCGAGGTCAACCGCACCGAACTAGCGCTGCCCGACGCCTCGTTGGCGGAACTGTTCGAGCGGCAGGTGGCCCTCACCCCCGACGCCCCCGCCCTGGCCTGCGAGAACACCACCCTCAGCTACGCCGAGCTCAACACCCGCGCCAACCACCTCGCCCACCACCTCACCACCCGAGGCATCCGCCCCGGCGACACCGTCGCCGTCCTCCTGCAACGCTCCCCCGACACCGTCACCACCGTCCTCGCCCTCGCCAAAACCGGCGCGACCTACATCCCCCTCGACAACCGCTACCCCGCCGACCGCATCCGCCTCGTCCTCGACGAAACCCGCACCAAACTCCTCATCACCGACACCACCACCGAACTCGACACCACCACACCCGAGTTCAACCCCGAACACACCCCACAAGGCGAGGACCCCGGCAACCCCCACCACACCGTCCACCCCGACGACGCCGCCTACATCATGTACACCAGCGGCTCCACCGGCCGACCCAAAGGCGTCATCGCCACCCACCGCAACATCACCGCCCTCGCCCTCGACCCCCGCTTCCACCCCACCGCCCACCACCGCGTCCTCCTCCACTCCCCCACCGCCTTCGACGCCTCCACCTACGAAATCTGGGTCCCCCTCCTCAACGGCAACACC
>NZ_JOCF01000182.1 GCF_000720635.1 Streptomyces sp. NRRL WC-3742
GCGACTTCGCCCTCGCCAACGCCTACAACAACACCCCCGACCTGACCTTCCAGTTCGGCAACCCCGGCGACACCCCCGTCACCGGCAACTGGAACTGATCGCACACCATGCGGGGCCGCCACGAAGGCGGCCCCGCACCGCGCTCACGAACCTCGCCACCACCACCGAAGGAACCAGGATGACCAGCCGCTCGAAGCAGTCGAAGACCCGCACCGCCGTCACCCTGCTGGCCGCCGCCGCGATCGCGGGCACGCTGAGCACCGGACAGGCCGGCGCCGCGTCGGTCGCGACCTGGGACAAGGTCGCCCAGTGCGAGAGCGGCGGCGACTGGAGCATCGTCAGTGCCAACAGGCTGTACTACGGCGGCCTTCAGATCACCATGGCCAACTGGAAGTACTACGGCGGCACCGCCTACGCGGCCCGGCCGGACCTTGCCAGCAAGCAGCAACAGATCCTCATAGCCGAGAAGATCCTTGCCGACCAGGGCGCCGGCGCCTGGAGCTGTGCGCCGGGCACCGGACTCTCCACGGACCACGCCAACCCCTACCCCACCACGCCCACGCCGTCGGCCAATTCGACGAAGGTGGGGGTGTTCCGCAACGGGAACTGGGGGCTGCGCAACGCCTCCGGCGGTACGACCTCGGTCTCCTTCGGCCAGCCCGGC
>NZ_JOCF01000183.1 GCF_000720635.1 Streptomyces sp. NRRL WC-3742
CACCCACGCCACCCTCATCGCCCTCACCTCCCTCGCCG
Organism: Streptomyces sp. NRRL WC-3742; assembly: GCF_000720635.1. Lineage (GTDB taxonomy): Bacteria > Actinomycetota > Actinomycetes > Streptomycetales > Streptomycetaceae > Kitasatospora. Next base: position 39 of record NZ_JOCF01000183.1, read on the forward strand.
TCATCCTCCTCACCGCCGCCGCCGCCACCCTCACCCCCCGCGCCCGCACCCGCTCCTGGCACCCCGGCCGCCTCCCCACCGACCCCTGACCCCGCCCCGGCCGAGACACCACGACACAGGAAGTCGGCCCACCCGACTTCCTGCGCATCACCTTTGCCCAGGGCCGCGTCCCCTCCTGCCCCCGTCGCGCAGGAGGCCGCCCACCCGACCACCGGGCGGGCGGCGCAGGAAGTCGGCCCACCCGACTTCCTGCGCACTGCTGCTGGGCCACCTCGCCTCGCCTCTTGACCCCGCCGCGCGGGAGGCCGCCGATCCGTCCGTCAGCTGCCCGTACCTTCCGGTGCGCTACTGCGGGGTGGGCGGTTCGGTGGAGGCACCGCGACGCAGGAAGTCGGCGGGGTCCGACTTCCTGTGCCGTGCTCGCTCAGCCCGCTCGGGGCGAAGCCCCGTATGCGTTGCCGGACCCCTCAGACGGCTTCCGTCTGCCGGCGGTCCGCCATGGCGTCGCCGATGAGGGCGGCGGCTTCGAGGTAGGTGGGGCGGGCGCGGCGGGAGGTGGGGGCGGGGAGGGTGAGGGTGGCGCGGGTGCGGGGGGTGAAGTGGGTGAGGAG
>NZ_JOCF01000184.1 GCF_000720635.1 Streptomyces sp. NRRL WC-3742
CTGATGCGGCTTGACACGGTGGTGGCGGGCAATGTGTGGGACAACCAGCGGAACACGGACGGCACCTGGACCGGTGCGGGCATGATCGATGCCGGCGGGGCGACCGTGACGAGGACCGCGACGGCGGCACTGACGGACGGCACGTTCCACGTGCTGATGCTGGCAGGCGGGAAGGTGTACGAGAACCAGCGCAACCCCGACGGTCGCTGGACCGGCGCGAACGTGATCGACGGCAGTGGTTCGATCACGGCACTGGCCGCCACCGGCATGGCCGACGGCACGATGCACGTCCAGACCGTGGCCGGCGGCAACGTCTACGAGAACCAGCGCAACCCTGACGGCACCTGGACCGGCGCGAACCTGCTGGACGCCAACGGCCATGTGACCGACCTGGTGGCCGAGGCATTGACGGACGGCACCCTGCACCTCCAGACCCTGGTCGCCGGCAGCGTGTTCGAGAACCAGCGCAACACCAACGGCACCTGGACCGGAGCCAACCTCCTCGACAACAACGGCCACATCACCGCGATAGCGGGCGAGGCCCTGACGGACGGCACCCTGCACCTCCAGACCCTGGTCGCCGGAAAGGTCTACGAGGACCAGCGCAACACCGACGGCACCTGGACCGGAGCCAACCTCCTCGAC
>NZ_JOCF01000185.1 GCF_000720635.1 Streptomyces sp. NRRL WC-3742
CGCAGTCGGGCGAGGAGGGCGTGTTCGACGAGGGTGATGAGGGCGCTTTTGGCGCTGTCGCGGCGGCGGGCGTCGAGGGTGATGATGGGGGTGTCGGCGCCGAGTTGGAGTGCTTCGCGGACTTCGTCGGGGGTGTGGGGCTGGTGTCCGTCGAAGCCGTTGAGGGCGACGACGAAGGGGAGTCCGCTGTTCTCGAAGTAGTCGAGGGCGGGGAAGCAGTCGGCGAGGCGTCGGGTGTCGACGAGGACGACGGCTCCGATGGCTCCTCGGACGAGGTCGTCCCACATGAACCAGAAGCGGTCCTGTCCGGGGGTGCCGAAGAGGTAGAGGATGAGGTCTTCGTCGAGGGTGATGCGGCCGAAGTCCATGGCGACGGTGGTGGTGGTCTTGCCGGAGACGTGGCTGAGGTCGTCGATTCCGGCGGAGGCCGAGGTCATGACGGCTTCGGTGCGCAGGGGGTTGATCTCGGAGACGGCGCCGACGAGTGTGGTCTTGCCGACGCCGAAGCCGCCCGCGACGACGATCTTCGCGGAGGTGGTGGCGCGGGTGGAGGCGGCCGCGTTAGAGCTTGCGAAGTCCACTGAGGACCCTTTCGAGCAGCGTGAC
>NZ_JOCF01000186.1 GCF_000720635.1 Streptomyces sp. NRRL WC-3742
GGGTGGGGCTGGTCGGGGGCCGGTGGGGTGGTGTGGGTTGTTTTCGGGGGTGAATTCCGCTGGTTATTCCGGCCGGTTGTTTTGGTGGATTGGTTTCTGGTGGTGTTCTGAATTCGGTTGGAATGGCCGGGTGTGGGGTGTTGGCGGGGTCGGTGTTCGGTTTCTGCCGGGGCTCGGCCGGGCCGTCCCGCCTCTACCTCGCTGCCGCTGCTCCTCCGTCGCCGTCCGGGTGCTGCCGGTCGGGGGCGTGCCCTCCTGCCGCCGTCCGGGGCGTGCCGCCGTCCTGGTGCCGTGTGCTGGCCGCTCTCCGTCGCGGTCCCGGCGCCCGCCTGCCCGCCCTGCTGGGCCTGGTCGTCGTCCTGGTCGGCCGTCGGACCGTCCCGCTGCGCCGGGGTTCGGCCGCGCCGTCCCGCCGTCCGGGCTATCCGGTCGTCCAGGCCGTGCCTGCTGCTGCGCGGCCGTCTCGGGTTGCTGGTCGTCGTCGGGTGGCCGCCGTCCAGGCCCGTCCCGCCCCCGAGGTCGGTGGCTGTCAGGCCGCCGTGGAGGCCGCCCGTCAGGCTGCCCTGGTTGGTGTGCGGGAGGGGCTGGTGGCTATCCCTCGATGC
>NZ_JOCF01000187.1 GCF_000720635.1 Streptomyces sp. NRRL WC-3742
GGTCGAGGTAGGGGCGGATCTCCGGGTTGGCCCAGTCCTTGGCGTGCGAGTTGTTGTAGATCAGCGCACTGCCGAGGTCCCGCAGGAAGATCTCCCGGATCTTGGGGAACACCGCCGAGGAGAGCACCCGGAAGGCGGCCGCCGTCTCGGCGTTCGGCATCACCGTGCCGTCCGCCCAGGGGGTGGGGTTGTGGGACATCGAGTCGACCAGGGCCCAGAACATGTTCCGGTAGGCGAGCACCTCGCCCAGGCGGCTCTGCACCCCCCGGAACTCCGAAGTGCCGGTCGTCTCCAGGCACTTGGCGAGCAGGCCGGTCAGGAAGTCCATCTTCACCGCGAAGCGCACGCAGGCGTGGAACTTCGCGCGGTCGAGGAAGCCCGAGCCGAAGAAGAACCGGTTGGCCTTGTCGACGTCGTAGCAGAACACGTTCTCCCACGGCACGAGGACCTTGTCGAAGACCAGGATGCCGTCGTTCTCGTCCAGCCGGCTGCTGAGCGGCTGGTCGAAGGGGCTGCTGACGGTCGCCGCCGCGAACTCGTACGACGGGCGGGAGAGGATCCGAACACCGACTGGGTGAGGGCCACGCCGGTGCCGACGACCTTCGCCCCCGAGACGACCAGGCCGGCGTCGGTCTCGCGGTCCACCGTCAGCATCACGTCCTTGAGCTCCGTGATCCCCCGGTTCCGGTCGATCGGCGGGTTCACGATGGCGTGCCCGACGAAGTCGACGTTCTCCTGGGCCCGGCGGTACCAGGTCGCGGCGTTGCCCTCGAAGGGCTGGTAGTGGTCCTTGTTGGACCCGAGCGTCGACAGGAAGGACGCCTTGAAGTCCGGCGTCCGCCCCAGCCACCCGTACCCCATCCGGGCCCAGGCGGCGATCGCCCGGGCGGACGCCTGGAGGTCCTCGGCCCGGTAGGGGGCCTTGAAGTACGGGTGGGTGAAGCCGCCGCTGCCGGTGTCGGTCGGGACGATCAACTCGCTGTTGCGCGCCGGGTCG
>NZ_JOCF01000188.1 GCF_000720635.1 Streptomyces sp. NRRL WC-3742
GGTCGAGGTAGGGGCGGATCTCCGGGTTGGCCCAGTCCTTGGCGTGCGAGTTGTTGTAGATCAGCGCACTGCCGAGGTCCCGCAGGAAGATCTCCCGGACCTTCGGTAGGACGGAGGAGGAGAGCACCCGGAACGCCATGGCGGTCTCCCCGTTCGGGGTGACGGTGCCGTCCGGCCAGGTGGTGGGGTTGTGGGACATCGAGTCGACCAGGGCCCAGAACATGTTCCGGTAGGCGAGCACCTCGCCCAGGCGGCTCTGCACCCCGCGGAACTCCGAAGTGCCGGTCGTCTCCAGGCACTTGGCGAGCAGGCCGGTCAGGAAGTCCATCTTCACGGCGAAGCGCACGCAGGCGTGGAACATGGCACGGTAGAAGAATCCGGAGCCGTAGAAGAAGTCGTTGGCCTTGTCGACGTCGTAGCAGAACACGTTCTCCCAGGGGATCAGCACCTGGTCGAACACGAGGATGCCGTCGTTCTCGTCCAGCCGGCTGCTGAGCGGCTGGTCGAAGGGGCTGCTGACGGTCGCCGCCGCGAACTCGTACGACGGGCGGGAGAGGATCGAGGGCGGCCCCGGTGCCGACGACCTTGGCGCCCGAGACGACCAGGCCGGCGTCGGTCTCGCGGTCCACCGTCAGCATCACGTCCTTGAGCTCGGTGAGCCCCCGGTTGCGGTCGATCGGCGGGTTCACGATGCCGTGGCCGATGAACAGGACGTTCTCCTGGGCCTCGCGGTACCAGGTGGCGGCGTTCTCCTCGAAGGGCTGGTAGTGCTTCTTGTTGGAGCCCAGGGTGGAGAGGAACGCGGCCTTGAAGTCGGGGGTGCGGCCCATCCAGCCGAAGCCGATCCGCGCCCACTCAGCTATCGCGCGGGCGGAGGTGCGCAGGTCCTCGGCCCGGTAGGGGGCCTTGAAGTACGGGTGGGTGAAGCCGCCGCTGCCGGTGTCGGTCGGGACGATCAACTCGCTGTTGCGCGCCGGGTCG
>NZ_JOCF01000189.1 GCF_000720635.1 Streptomyces sp. NRRL WC-3742
GCGCGTCCGGCGCGTACCGCGGGCACGGTCGTCAAGGACGAGGGTGAGGGCGGCAAGCAGCTCGCGGCCTACCTCGCCGACCAGAAGTTCATCTAGTCCGACTCCCCCCTCGAACCTGCGATCCCGAGAAACGCGAAACACGGAGACTTCTGACAATGGCTGAGATTCTCGTCCTGGTGGACCACGCCGACGGTGTGGTCCGTAAGCCGGCCCTGGAGCTGCTGACCCTGGCCCGCCGCATCGGCGAGCCGTCCGCCGTCGTCCTCGGCGCGCCGGCGAGGGCAAGGAGGTCGCCGCCCGCGTGGCGCTGCGCCTCGGCTCCGGCATCATCACCGACGCCGTGGACCTGCGCGCCGGCGACCAGGGCCCGGTGGCCACCCAGTCCGTCTTCGCCGCCTCCTACACCGTCGACTCGCGCGTCAGCAACGGCGTGCCGGTCATCACGGTCAAGCCGAACGCCGTCGCCCCCGAGGCGGCCGCGGCCGCCGGCGCGGTGGAGAACGTGTCGGTGGAGTTCACCGGCAACGCCGCCAAGGTCACCTCGCGCACCCCGCGCGTCTCCTCCGGCCGCCCCGAGCTGACCGAGGCCGCGATCGTGGTCTCCGGCGGCCGCGGCGTCGGCGAGGCC
>NZ_JOCF01000190.1 GCF_000720635.1 Streptomyces sp. NRRL WC-3742
GCGCGTCCGGCGCGTACCGCGGGCACGGTCGTCAAGGACGAGGGTGAGGGCGGCAAGCAGCTCGCGGCCTACCTCGCCGACCAGAAGTTCATCTAGTCCCACCCGTTCGCGCATCCAACGATCGATCAGGAGCAACGAATCATGGCTGAAATCCTGGTTCTGGTGGACCACGCCGACGGTGTGGTCCGTAAGCCGGCCCTGGAGCTGCTGACCCTGGCCCGCCGCATCGGCGAGCCGTCCGCCGTCGTCCTCGGCGCGGGTCACCTCCTCCGGCGAGGGCAAGGAGGTCGCCGCCCGTGTCGCCCTGCGGATCGGCTCCGGCATCATCACCGACGCCATCGACCTGGAGGCCGGCGACGGCGGTCCGGTCGCCACCCAGTCGGTGTTCGCCGCCTCGTTCCAGGTGAAGTCCAAGGTCACCAAGGGCGCGCCGGTCATCACGGTCAAGCCGAACGCCGTCGCCCCCGAGGCGGCCGCGGCCGCCGGCGCGGTGGAGAACGTGTCGGTGGAGTTCACCGGCAACGCGGCCAAGGTCACCTCGCGCACCCCGCGCGTCTCCTCCGGCCGCCCCGAGCTGACCGAGGCCGCGATCGTGGTCTCCGGCGGCCGCGGCGTCGGCGAGGCC
>NZ_JOCF01000191.1 GCF_000720635.1 Streptomyces sp. NRRL WC-3742
TTCGACGACATCCTGTGGGCCAAGCGCGCCCGCGAGGAGCACGACGCCTTCGCCCAGGTCCTGCGTGACCACGGCGTGCGCGTCCACCACTACGCCGGCCTGCTCGCCGAGACCCTCGCGATGCCGGCCGCGCGCGCCTGGCTACTGGGGCAGGTGGTCAACCCCGCCACTGTCGGTCCCGCCCTGGTCGACCCGGTGCGCGCCCTGTGCGAGGACCTGGACGGCGAGACGCTGGCCTCGTATCTGATCGGCGGCGTCCTCAAGGACGACCTGCCGCTGCGCCACCCGCACAGCCTGGTCTGGCACACCGTCGGAGAGCAGGACTTCGCCCTCGCGCCGCTGCCCAACCACCTCTTCCCGCGCGACAACTCCTGCTGGATCGGAGCCCGTTACAGCCTCAACCCGATGGCGAGGGCCGCGCGCCGCCGCGAGACCCTGCACACCGCCGCGATCTACCGCTTCCACCCGCTGTTCGCCGAGACCGCCCCGCCGCTGCTGGACGGCACCGCCACGGCACCGGGGCTGAGCCTGGAGGGAGGGGACGTCCACG
>NZ_JOCF01000192.1 GCF_000720635.1 Streptomyces sp. NRRL WC-3742
AGCCCCATCGCCGGCCGCACCGACCAGGCCCTCGACGACCTCATCGGCTTCTTCGTCAACACCCTCGTCCTACGCACCGACACCACCGGCGACCCCACCTTCACCCAACTCCTCACCCGCGTCCGCGAAACCTCCCTCGCCGCCTACGCCCACCAGGACGTCCCCTTCGAATACCTCGTCGAAGTCCTCAACCCCACCCGCACCCTCGCCCACCACCCCCTGGACGGGAACGGCGAAGTTCGACCTCTTCTTCAGCCTCACCGAGCGGCGGGGACCGGACGGCGAACCCCAGGGGCTGACCGGCGAGGTCGAGTACTCCAGCGACCTCTACGAGGCGGCCACCGTACGGGAGATCTTCGACCGCTGGATCCGCCTCCTGGATGAGGTGACCGCCCAACCCGAGCAGCCGCTCAGCCACATCGAGATCCTCACCCCCCAGGAACGGCACCGGACGCTCGTCGAGGTCAACCGCACCGAACTAGCGCTGCCCGACGCCTCGTTGGCGGAACTGTTCGAGCGGCAGGTGGCCCTCACC
>NZ_JOCF01000193.1 GCF_000720635.1 Streptomyces sp. NRRL WC-3742
GCCCCTGCCCTGGCCCGGCCGGGCCCCCACAGCCCGCCGGACCGTACCCGCGCCGGCTTTTGCGCGGGAGTGATGAGGCCGTGGTGGCCGTCGTAGCGGTGGTAGAGGACGTTGCCGCGTCCGGTGGCCGCGTCGGTGAAGAAGACGAACGGCCATCCGGTGAGGTCGAGGCGCGACACCGCCTCGGCCACGTGGAGCTCCGGCGCCCGGGTCGTGCTCACGCTCAGCCCTTCGGCGCGCTCGGGAGCAGGGCCGGCGGAAGCCAGCCGGTGGCCGCCGGTGTGCTCGTCGCGGTAGACGACGCTGTCGTAGGCGGTCGCGGCGTCGGTGAACAGGTGGAAGTCGTAGTCCATCGCCTCCATCTCGAACACCGCGGCCCAGGGAGTCTGGCGGGCGAGGCTGTAGGACTTGTGCCGCACGATCCGCCGTTCCTCCGGAGACCGGCCGTGGCGGTGCGGGC
>NZ_JOCF01000194.1 GCF_000720635.1 Streptomyces sp. NRRL WC-3742
CCCCCACCCCAGCCAGCGCCCCGTGGCCGCGCGGGCGAAGCCACGCGCGGCCACACCAACCATGACCCCCTCACCAGCGCAGGAAGCCGGACGGGCGACTCTGCTCCACCTCCACACCCACACAGGAACCCGAACCACCCACCCCACCCTGCAACACCCCGGGCAGGGCAGGGCTTTGCGGCCGCGCCACAACCCCGACCCACACCGCCACCAGCACAGGAAGTCGAACCCGCCGACTTCCTACGCAACCTCCTCCCACCCAAACTCCCACCCCAGCCAGCGCCCTGTGGCCACCTCACCAGCGCAGGAAGCCGAACCAGCCACCCGGCCCGCAGCACCCCCGGGCAGGGCTTTGCGGCCGCGCGGGGCGAAGCCACGCGCGGCCGCGCCACAACCCCAACCCCACCCACACCGCCCCCCCCCCCCCCCGCACAGGAAAACCAACCCACCGACC
>NZ_JOCF01000195.1 GCF_000720635.1 Streptomyces sp. NRRL WC-3742
GACCGGGGGAGGGCCCAGGGGGTGGGGTTGTGGCTAGTACCCGAAGTCCGCGACACATCGTCAACGCCGAGGGCCGCAGGCCCCGGCCGGCACCCCCGCCCGATCGGAGGGATGGGCCGCTACCCGAATTCCGCGTCACATCGTCAACGCTCACCCAGGGCGCAGCCCGGGAAGCCCCGCCAGAAAGCTGGCCCGTAGGGCTGTGAAAAACACCTGCCAATTGACTTGGGAAGCCGACCGATTGACGGGCCGTAGGCCCGGGGTGATGCCCCGGGAATGGCGGAGCGCAGCGACGCCGACGCCCGCCCCGACGGCGCGTGCCGCGCCCACGAATTCGCCATCGGCGAATTCCCCAGCCACCCACCGCCCGCCGAGGCGCAGCCGAGGCCACACCACGCACGGTGACGCCGTAGGCGGCACCCCCCGGCTGACGC
>NZ_JOCF01000196.1 GCF_000720635.1 Streptomyces sp. NRRL WC-3742
TCAGATGAGCCAGGCCGCACAGAACCTGAACTGGCTGATCACCAATTTCGTGGACAACACCCCCGGGGTGTCCCACACCGTGGTGGTCTCCGCGGACGGCCTCCTGCTGTGCATGTCCGAGGGCTTCCCCCGCGACCGCGCCGACCAGCTCGCCGCCGTGGCCTCCGGCCTCACCTCCCTCACCTCCGGCGCCAGCCGGATCTTCGAAGGAGGCGAGGTCAACCAGACCGTCGTCGAGATGGAACGGGGCTTCCTCTTCCTCATGGCCGTCAGCGACGGCTCCGCCCTCGCCGTCCTCGCAGCCCCCGACTCCGACATCGGCCTCGTCGGCTACGAGATGGCCCTGCTCGTCGACCGCGCAGGAGCCGTCCTCACCCCCGCACTCCGCGCAGAACTCCAGGGCAGTCTCCTGCACTGA
>NZ_JOCF01000197.1 GCF_000720635.1 Streptomyces sp. NRRL WC-3742
ACCAACACCTACCTGCGCGGGCAGGGCATCGAGATCGTCACCATCGCCGGCTCCGAACTCGGCCGCGGCCGCGGCGGGCCGCGCTGCATGAGCTGCCCCGTCCGGCGCGACCCCGGGGCGGGGTGTCGCCGGCCGCCTGCTCAAGGACCGGCTGACCGCCCGGCTCGCCCGGGTACGCCACCAACGGGACCTCCACCGCCGCCCGGCCACCCAGCCGACCGGGCCCGACGCGGCGGGCCACGAGCACTGCCCGCACCGCCACGGCCGGTCTCCGGAGGAACGGCGGATCGTGCGGCACAAGTCCTACAGCCTCGCCCGCCAGACTCCCTGGGCCGCGGTGTTCGAGA
>NZ_JOCF01000198.1 GCF_000720635.1 Streptomyces sp. NRRL WC-3742
CCATGGCCCCTCGCCAGCGCAGGAAGCTGGACGGGTGAATCTGCTCCACCTCCACACCCGCGCAGGAACCCGAACCAGCCACCCCACCCCGCAACACCCCCACCCCGGGCAGGGCTTTGCGGCCGCGCGGGGCGAAGCCACGCGCGGCCGCGCCACAACCCCAACCCACACCGCCACCAGCACAGGAAGTCGACCCCACCGACTTCCTACGCAACCCCCTCCCACCCGGCCACACCAACCATGGCCCCTCGCCAGCGCAGGAAGCTGGACGGGTGAATCTGCTCCACCTCCACACCCGCGCAGGAACCCGAACCAGCCACCCCACCCCGCAACACCC
>NZ_JOCF01000199.1 GCF_000720635.1 Streptomyces sp. NRRL WC-3742
CTCGCCCTCGAACCCGAGCACACCGCCCGCGAGGAGGACGACGCCCGCGACGCGCTCAACCGCGCCGCCCTCGACCACGTCGAGCACCTCTCCGAACTGGAGGCCGTCCCCGAGACCTCCGTCGACCGCGTCCGCCGCAGCCTCACCGCCCGCCTCGACCGCACCGCCGAGGCCCCGGACGGCACGACCGCCGACGCCGCCCACCGCCAGCTCCGCCGCGAGGTCATCGCCGTACAGAACACCGAACTGCGCCGCCTCTACGAGGAGCACCGCATCAGCGACACCACCCTGCGCGTCCTCCAGCGCGACCTCGACCTGGAGGAGGCCGCCCTCGGC
>NZ_JOCF01000200.1 GCF_000720635.1 Streptomyces sp. NRRL WC-3742
GGGCACGGGCTTCGCCACGGCGATGAAGACGCTGGACCACACGCGGGTGACGATCGCCGCGCAGGCGGTGGGTATCGCGCAGGGCGCGCTGGACTACGCCGAAGGGGTATGTGAAGGAGCGCCGCCAGTTCGGCAAGGCCATCGCGGAGTTCCAGGGTGTGCAGTTCATGCTGGCGGACATGGCGATGAAGCTGGAGGCGGCCCGCCAGCTCACCTACGCCGCCGCGGCGAGGTCCCAGCGCGGTGACGGTGACCTGACGTTCTTCGGTGCGGCGGCCAAGTGCTACGCGTCGGACGCGGCGATGGAGATCACCACGGACGCGGTG
>NZ_JOCF01000201.1 GCF_000720635.1 Streptomyces sp. NRRL WC-3742
CACCAAGATGCGCCGCGCCGGCTCCTGCTACCTCTGCGAGGGCTGCGGCTCCACCAGCGGCTGCAGCTGATATCGGCTTTAAACACCGCTGAGGCGGGGGGGGGGGGGGGGGGGGGCCGCCCCCCCCCCCCCTTTTTTTTTCTCTGTTGGCGGTCAGCGGGGAGGGTGTGCCAAAACCTTGGAAAAAAAAAAGGAGGGGGGGGGGGGGGCACGCACCCCCCCCCCCCGCCTCAGCGGTGGTTCAAGCCGATATCAGCTGCAGCCGCTGGTGGAGCCGCAGCCCTCGCAGAGGTAGCAGGAGCCGGCGCGGCGCATCTTGGTG
>NZ_JOCF01000202.1 GCF_000720635.1 Streptomyces sp. NRRL WC-3742
TCTACCGCTTCCACCCGCTGTTCGCCGAGACCGCCCCGCCGCTGCTGGACGGCACCGCCACGGCACCGGGGCTGAGCCTGGAGGGAGGGGACGTCCACGTCATCGCCCCGGGCGTGGTCATGGTCGGCATGGGGGAGCGCACCACCGCCCAGGCGGTCGAGGCCCTCGCCCAGCAGCTGTTCGTCACCGGAACCGCCCACCGCCTGATCGCCGTCCGACTGCCCGAGACCCGGGCGTTCATGCACCTCGACACGGTCATGACGATGATCGACCGGGACACCTTCGCCGTCTACCCGGGCGCCGGCTTCGACGTCAGCCCCGACGCCGACCTCGCCGTTTCCCTCGCCGAGGCCCTCGGCCTGGACAAGGTGCGCTTCCTGTCCGCCGAGCAGGACGTCCGGGCCGCGGAGCGCGAGCAGTGGGACGACGGCAGCAACTTCCTCGCCCTCGCCCCCGGCGTCGTCGTCGGCTACGAGCGCAA
>NZ_JOCF01000203.1 GCF_000720635.1 Streptomyces sp. NRRL WC-3742
CCCGGGTAGACGGCGAAGGTGTCCCGGTCGATCATCGTCATGACCGTGTCGAGGTGCATGAACGCCCGGGTCTCGGGCAGTCGGACGGCGATCAGGCGGGTGGGCGGTTCCGGTGAGGAACAGCTGCTGGGCGAGGGCCTCGACCGCCTGGGCGGTGGTGCGCTCCCCCATGCCGACCATGACCACGCCCGGGGCGATGGCGTGGACGTCCCCTCCCTCCAGGCTCAGCCCCGGTGCCGTGGCGGTGCCGTCCAGCAGCGGCGGGGCGGTCTCGGCGAACAGCGGGTGGAAGCGGTAGA
>NZ_JOCF01000204.1 GCF_000720635.1 Streptomyces sp. NRRL WC-3742
GGCGTCGTAGATGTCGCTGGAGTATTCGACGGCGCCGGTGATGCCCTGGGGTTCGCCGTCGGTGCCGCGGCGTTCGGCGAGGCTGAAGAAGAGGTCGAATTTGGCGGTGCCGGTGCGTCCGGGGGCCACGTCGACGTTGAGGCCGGGGAGTTGGAAGGTGCCTTCGGGGGCGTTCTGGAGGGCGAGCATGATTTGGAAGAGGGGGTGGTGGGCGAGGGTGCGGGTGGGGTTGAGGACTTCGACGAGGTATTCGAAGGGGACGTCCTGGTGGGCGTAGGCGGCGAGGGAGGTTTCGCGGGGCCTGGTCGGTGCGGCCGGCGATGGGGCTGCCGAGGGGGATGTCGTCGTCGGCGCCGAGGCGCTTGAGCAGGGCGGCGAGTCCGGCTTGCAGGACCATGAAGAGGCTGGCGCCGGAGCCCCGGGCCAACTCCGTGAGCCGTCGGTGAAGTTCCGGGTCGATCTCCACCGTGACGTAATCAGACGGCGGGGCGGGGGCGGTCGGTGGGCAGGGTGATCTGGTCGGGCAAGCCCGTCAAA
>NZ_JOCF01000205.1 GCF_000720635.1 Streptomyces sp. NRRL WC-3742
TTCGACCTCTTCTTCAGCCTCGCCGAACGCCGCGGCACCGACGGCGAACCCCAGGGCATCACCGGCGCCGTCGAATACTCCAGCGACATCTACGACGCCTCCACCGTCCAAGCCCTCTTCGACCGCTGGATCCGCCTCCTGGATGAGGTGACCGCCCAACCCGAGCAGCCGCTCAGCCACATCGAGATCCTCACCCCGCAGGAACGGCACCGGACGCTCGTCGAGGTCAACCGCACCGAACTAGCGCTGCCCGACGCCTCGTTGGCGGAACTGTTCGAGCGGCAGGTGGCCCTCACC
>NZ_JOCF01000206.1 GCF_000720635.1 Streptomyces sp. NRRL WC-3742
GGCCTGGGCGAGGGCGGCCGCGTCGTTGACGCCGTCGCCGACCATGGCGACGACCTTGCCCTCGGCCTGGAGGCGCTTGACGGTGTCGACCTTGTCCTGGGGCATGACCTCGGCGATCACGTGGTGCGGCTCGATGCCGACCTCGGCGGCGACGGCCTGGGCCACCGCCCGGTTGTCGCCGGTGAGCAGTACCGGGGTCAGGCCCAGGCGGCGCAGTTCGGCGATGGCCTCGGCGCTGGTGGGCTTCACCGCGTCGGCGACCTCGAGGACGGCCCGGGCCTCGCCGTCC
>NZ_JOCF01000207.1 GCF_000720635.1 Streptomyces sp. NRRL WC-3742
TGCTGAGGGCCACGCACCGCAGTGGGCGCCGCTGCCCGTCCAGTACGCCGACTACACCCTCTGGCAGAACGAGCTGCTCGGCGACCAGAACGACCCCGACAGCCTCTTCGCCACCCAAGTCGCCTACTGGACCCGGACTTTGACGGGCTTGCCCGACCAGATCACCCTGCCCACCGACCGTCCCCGGCCGGCCGTCATGACCTACCGCGGTGATTACGTCACGGTGGAGATCGACCCGGAACTTCACCGACGGCTCACGGAGTTGGCCCGGGGCTCCGGCGCCAGCCTC
>NZ_JOCF01000208.1 GCF_000720635.1 Streptomyces sp. NRRL WC-3742
GGCCTGGGCGAGGGCGGCCGCGTCGTTGACGCCGTCGCCGACCATGGCGACGACCTTGCCCTCGGCCTGGAGGCGCTTGACGGTGTCGACCTTGTCCTGCGGCATGACCTCGGCGATCACGTGGTGCGGCTCGATGCCGACCTCGGCGGCGACGGCCTGGGCCACCGCCCGGTTGTCGCCGGTGAGCAGCACCGGGGTCAGGCCCAGGCGGCGCAGTTCGGCGATGGCCTCGGCGCTGGTGGGCTTCACCGCGTCGGCGACCTCGAGGACGGCCCGGGCCTCGCCGTCC
>NZ_JOCF01000209.1 GCF_000720635.1 Streptomyces sp. NRRL WC-3742
TCCCGTCCCCAGACCGGGGAGGAGTACCTGGAGAGCGTCCGTGACGGCCGGGACGTGTGGATCTACGGCGAGCGCGTGACCGATGTGACGGCCCATCCGGCGTTCCGCAACAACGCCCGCATGGTGGCCCGCCTCTACGACGCGCTCCACGACCCGGCGCGCAACAGCGAGTTGATCGTCCCGACCGACACCGGCAGCGGCGGCTTCACCCACCCGTACTTCAAGGCCCCCTACCGGGCCGAGGACCT
>NZ_JOCF01000210.1 GCF_000720635.1 Streptomyces sp. NRRL WC-3742
TCCGGGAGATCTTCCTGCGGGACCTCGGCAGTGCGCTGATCTACAACAACTCGCACGCCAAGGACTGGGCCAACCCGGAGATCCGCCCCTACCTCGACCAGTACGTGCGGGGCCTCGGCGTGGAGGCGATCGACCGGGTGAAGCTGATGAAGCTGGCATGGGACGCGGTGGGCACCGAGTTCGGCGGCCGCTGGGAGCTGTACGAGATGAACTACGCCGGCAACCACGAGCAGATCCG
>NZ_JOCF01000211.1 GCF_000720635.1 Streptomyces sp. NRRL WC-3742
GCTCAGGAATCATGGGAGAGGATCGCTCAACCACTCGGCGACATCTCCGTTCTCACTGACCCGGAGCGTCTCGACAAGTTGTGGGAGACGTCGAGTGATTCATACAGAGGCCAACTGCTCCGTCTGGCGATAGACGCTGTCTTCCTCAGGAAGGCGGCAAGGGTCGGCGAACGGATCACTCCTGAGCGTGTGGTGATCATGTGGGCCAAACCCCGAGGCTGGAATCCCCCGAAGAAG
>NZ_JOCF01000212.1 GCF_000720635.1 Streptomyces sp. NRRL WC-3742
GCTCAGGAATCATGGGAGAGGATCGCTCAACCACTCGGCGACATCTCCGTTCTCACTGACCCGGAGCGTCTCGACAAGTTGTGGGAGACGTCGAGTGATACATACAGAGGCCAACTGCTCCGTCTGGCGATAGACGCCGTCTTCCTCAGGAAGGCGGCAAGGGTCGGCGAACGGATCACTCCTGAGCGTGTGGTGATCATGTGGGCCAAACCCCGAGGCTGGAATCCCCCGAAGAAG
>NZ_JOCF01000213.1 GCF_000720635.1 Streptomyces sp. NRRL WC-3742
AGCTGCGGGGAGACCTGCTTGCCGGTCTGGCCGACCTGGCTGGTGTGCGGGTACCAGCCGGCGTCGACGGCCGCGCGCGAGGCACCGACGGCCGCGCCGAGGGCGTCCGCGAGCTCCTCGACGACGCCGAAGCCGGCGGCCTCGCCGACGCCGCGGCCGCCGGAGACCACGATCGCGGCCTCGGTCAGCTCGGGGCGGCCGGAGGAGACGCGCGGGGTGCGCGAGGTGACCTTGGC
>NZ_JOCF01000214.1 GCF_000720635.1 Streptomyces sp. NRRL WC-3742
CCGCTACGGCGACCAGGGCGGCGCCTACTTCGGAGCCCAGAAGGCCAACGAGCCGCTCCACATCCAGTACTCCTACGACAACCGCTCCGTCGTCGTCGTCAACCAGCGAACCGCACCGGCCCAGGGACTGACCGCCCACGTCGACCTCTACAACACCGACGGCACCCCCCGGTTCCACAAGGACGCCACCGTCTCATCCGTCCCCGGCGACGGCGGCAAGGCGGAAGCCCTCACC
>NZ_JOCF01000215.1 GCF_000720635.1 Streptomyces sp. NRRL WC-3742
GGTGAGGGCTTCCGCCTTGCCGCCGTCGCCGGGGACGGATGAGACGGTGGCGTCCTTGTGGAACCGGGGGGTGCCGTCGGTGTTGTAGAGGTCGACGTGCGCGGTCAGTCCCTGGGCCGATCCGGTTCGCTGGTTCACGACGACGACGGAGCGGTTGTCGTAGGAGTACTGGATGTGGAGCGGCTCGTTGGCCTTCTGGGCTCCGAAGTAGGCGCCGCCCTGGTCGCCGTAGCGG
>NZ_JOCF01000216.1 GCF_000720635.1 Streptomyces sp. NRRL WC-3742
CCAGCGTTCGTCCTGAGCCAGGATCAAACTCTCCGTGAATGTTTACCCGTAATCGGGTCGACACCCGCGTTGAGCGGCACGGCAACCACCGGAATAGGGTGATCCCGCGCACTGCGTCCTCGCTAGTGTTTACTTCAAAAGGAATCTCCAACCCCGATCCGAAGATCAAGGCCGGGGATGTCAACATATCTGGCGTTGACTTTTGGCACGCTGTTGAGTTCTCAAGGAACGG
>NZ_JOCF01000217.1 GCF_000720635.1 Streptomyces sp. NRRL WC-3742
CGTTCCTTGAGAACTCAACAGCGTGCCAAAAGTCAACGCCAGATATGTTGACATCCCCGGCCTTGATCTTCGGATCGGGGTTGGAGATTCCTTTTGAAATAAACACTAGCGAGGACGCAGTGCGCGGGGCCGCCCTATTCCGGTGGTTGCCGTGCCGCTCAACGCGGGTGTGGACCGGATAGCCGGTAAACATTCACGGAGAGTTTGATCCTGGCTCAGGACGAACGCTGG
>NZ_JOCF01000218.1 GCF_000720635.1 Streptomyces sp. NRRL WC-3742
GCGTTCGTCCTGAGCCAGGATCAAACTCTCCGTGAATGTTTACCCGTAATCGGGTCGACACCCGCGTTGAGCGGCACGGCAACCACCGGAATAGGGCGGCCCCGCGCACTGCGTCCTCGCTAGTGTTTGTTTCAAAAGGAATCTCCAACCCCAGAACAATCTGAGGCCGGGGATGTCAACATATCTGGCGTTGACTTTTGGCACGCTGTTGAGTTCTCAAGGAACGGA
>NZ_JOCF01000219.1 GCF_000720635.1 Streptomyces sp. NRRL WC-3742
GGCTGGATTCGCTTTTCGGAGCGGGGATCGGTTAGAGTTTGAAACGTCGGACGGGGCGTCAAACCCCGGAAGACACCGGCGAGTTGGATGACGAAGCCCCGGAAAACGGAGCGGAAAACATCTGATAAGCTGGAAACACGAAAGAACGAAGCGCCCGGAGGGCCCGCTGGAAGGCGGCTCGAAGGAAGCGTCCGTTCCTTGAGAACTCAACAGCGTGCCAAAAG
>NZ_JOCF01000220.1 GCF_000720635.1 Streptomyces sp. NRRL WC-3742
GGGCTTCGTCATCCAACTCGCCGGTGTCTTCCGGGGTTTGACGCCCCGTCCGACGTTTCAAACTCTAACCGATCCCCGCTCCGAAAAGCGAATCCAGCCGCAACCCGATAAAACGAACACGCCGAATAAGGCCCAAGCCGCGACCCGAAAAAACGAAGACGCGACCCAGCCCGAACTGGGAAGTGGTGTTTCGAAGGATTGGCCGCCCCGGGACCGTCCGCGC
>NZ_JOCF01000221.1 GCF_000720635.1 Streptomyces sp. NRRL WC-3742
GGCGGTGCCCGAAACCACCGTCGAGGACGGGCCGTTGACGGCGGCGACCTCCAACTCGCCGTCCCACCGGGCGATCAGCCGCTCCACCTCGGCCACCGGGACCGGCACGGAGGCCATGCCGCCGTCGCCCGCGATCAGCCGGATCGCCCTACTGCGCAGGGCCACCACCGCCGCCGCGTCGTCCAGGCTCAACGCCCCCGACACGGCCGCTGCCGCGATC
>NZ_JOCF01000222.1 GCF_000720635.1 Streptomyces sp. NRRL WC-3742
GGCGGTGCCCGAAACCACCGTCGAGGACGGGCCGTTGACGGCGGCGACCTCCAACTCGCCGTCCCACCGGGCGATCAGCCGCTCCACCTCGGCCACCGGAAGCGGCACGGAGGCCATACCACCGTCGCCCGCGATCAGCCGGATCGCCCTACTGCGCAGGGCCACCACCGCCGCCGCGTCGTCCAGGCTCAACGCCCCCGACACGGCCGCTGCCGCGATC
>NZ_JOCF01000223.1 GCF_000720635.1 Streptomyces sp. NRRL WC-3742
TGCTGAGGGCCACGCACCGCAGTGGGCGCCGCTGCCCGTCCAGTACGCCGACTACACCCTCTGGCAGAACGAGCTGCTCGGCGACCAGAACGACCCCGAAAGCCTCTTCGCCACCCAAGTCGCCTACTGGACCCGGACTTTGACGGGCTTGCCCGACCAGATCACCCTGCCCACCGACCGCCCCCGCCCCGCCGTCATGACCTACCGCGGTGAT
>NZ_JOCF01000224.1 GCF_000720635.1 Streptomyces sp. NRRL WC-3742
CGTCTGGCGATGGTGCGGCGGGCGCGGAAGATCAACCGTGAGCTGGCGGAGCTGTATCCGTACGCGCATCCGGAGCTGGACTTCGAGACGCCGTTCGAGTTGCTGGTGGCGACGGTGCTGTCGGCGCAGACGACGGACTTGCGGGTGAACCAGACGACGCCGGCGTTGTTCGCGAAGTATCCGGAGCCGGAGGACATGGCTGCGGCGAACCCG
>NZ_JOCF01000225.1 GCF_000720635.1 Streptomyces sp. NRRL WC-3742
CGGGTTCGCCGCAGCCATGTCCTCCGGCTCCGGATACTTCGCGAACAACGCCGGCGTCGTCTGGTTCACCCGCAAGTCCGTCGTCTGCGCCGACAGCACGGTGGTCACCAGCAGCTCGAACGGCGTCTCGAAGTCCAGCTCCGGATGCGCGTACGGATACAGCTCCGCCAGCTCACGGTTGATCTTCCGCGCCCGCCGCACCATCGCCAGACG
>NZ_JOCF01000226.1 GCF_000720635.1 Streptomyces sp. NRRL WC-3742
CAGGACAAGGTCGACACCGTCAAGCGCCTCCAGGCCGAGGGCAAGGTCGTCGCCATGGTCGGCGACGGCGTCAACGACGCGGCCGCCCTCGCCCAGGCCGACCTGGGCCTGGCCATGGGCACCGGCACCGACGCCGCCATCGAGGCCGGCGACCTCACCCTCGTCCGCGGCGACCTGCGCACCGCCGCCGACGCCATCCGACTCTCCCGC
>NZ_JOCF01000227.1 GCF_000720635.1 Streptomyces sp. NRRL WC-3742
GTCGACACCCGCGTTGAGCGGCACGGCAACCACCGGAATAGGGCGGTCCCGCGCACTGCGTCCTCGCTAGTGTTTGTTTCAAAAGGAATCTCCAACCCCAGAAAATCTGAGGCCGGGGATGTCAACATATCTGGCGTTGACTTTTGGCACGCTGTTGAGTTCTCAAGGAACGGACGCTTCCTTCGAGCCGCCTTCCAGCGGGCCCTCC
>NZ_JOCF01000228.1 GCF_000720635.1 Streptomyces sp. NRRL WC-3742
CAGCGGGTTCGTGGGGGTGACGGCGGTGCGGTTCGGTGCCGTCAACGCCTCGTCGTTCACGGTGGTGTCGGCGACGCAGATCACCGCGACCGTGCCGGCGGGGTCGGGTACGGTGCAGGTGACCGTGACCACCCCCGGCGGCACCAGCAACGGTGTCGCGTTCACCTACGTTCCCGTTCCCCAGCTGGTGAGCGTGATTCCCACGGCG
>NZ_JOCF01000229.1 GCF_000720635.1 Streptomyces sp. NRRL WC-3742
GGAAGCCTCGTGAGGGGTGGAGTTGACCGGTACTAATAGGCCGAGGGCTTGTCCTCAGTTGCTCGCGTCCACTGTGTTGTTCTGAAACAACGACCCCCAGCCCATATAGACGGGTTGGGTGCGGTTGACAGTTTCATAGTGTTTCGGTGGTCATAGCGTGAGGGAAACGCCCGGTTACATTCCGAACCCGGAAGCTAAGCCTCGTAG
>NZ_JOCF01000230.1 GCF_000720635.1 Streptomyces sp. NRRL WC-3742
GCGCTACGAGGCTTAGCTTCCGGGTTCGGAATGTAACCGGGCGTTTCCCTCACGCTATGACCACCGAAACACTATGAAACTGTCAACCGCACCCAACCCCCTGTTACCGGGGTTGGGGGTCGTTGTTTCAGAACAACACAGTGGACGCGAGCAACTGAGGACAAGCCCTCGGCCTATTAGTACCGGTCAACTCCACCCCTCACGAG
>NZ_JOCF01000231.1 GCF_000720635.1 Streptomyces sp. NRRL WC-3742
CTCGAACGGCGTCTCGAAGTCCAGCTCCGGATGCGCGTACGGATACAGCTCCGCCAGCTCACGGTTGATCTTCCGCGCCCGCCGCACCATCGCCAGACGCGACTCCGGCTTCCCCGGCTTCACCGCCGCCTTCTTCACGACCGGCTTCGACGCCGCCGCCTTCCGGACCTTGCTCTCTGCCATGCACGAAGGCTACGCCGAACC
>NZ_JOCF01000232.1 GCF_000720635.1 Streptomyces sp. NRRL WC-3742
GCTACGAGGCTTAGCTTCCGGGTTCGGAATGTAACCGGGCGTTTCCCTCACGCTATGACCACCGAAACACTATGAAACTGTCAACCGCACCCAACCCATGATTCTTCGGGGTTGGGGGTCGTTGTTTCAGAACAACACAGTGGACGCGAGCAACTGAGGACAAGCCCTCGGCCTATTAGTACCGGTCAACTCCACCCCTC
>NZ_JOCF01000233.1 GCF_000720635.1 Streptomyces sp. NRRL WC-3742
GAGGGGTGGAGTTGACCGGTACTAATAGGCCGAGGGCTTGTCCTCAGTTGCTCGCGTCCACTGTGTTGTTCTGAAACAACGACCCCCAACCCCGAAGAACCACGGGTTGGGTGCGGTTGACAGTTTCATAGTGTTTCGGTGGTCATAGCGTGAGGGAAACGCCCGGTTACATTCCGAACCCGGAAGCTAAGCCTCGTAGC